>JAJPYN010000001.1 GCA_021204905.1 Prevotella sp. | reverse complement strand
TTTACGCCGATGGTACTGCAATACTATGTGGGAGAGTAGGAAGCCGCCTCTTTTCTTTATACGCCCCTCAAGGATTTTATCTTTGAGAGGCGTATTGTTTTTGTGTATATGTTGTTCGGCGGTTACCTGCCGCCGGTGATTATGTTTGTGAAGCGCGGCATATATCGTTTAAGTATAACGTAGAGCCCGATGCCGAGCGTTATGACAAGGGCGGGGATAATGATATAAGCGAGGATAAGCGTGAGGTCGTTCATCGGATACAGTCGGGGGAGAGTTACCTTAAGCATAGCCATAAGCGGCTTGCTGTGAAACGCGTATACGAAGAAAGCGGACGACACAAGCAAGGGGCTGACCCGGAGCACCCCCTTTTCTATTCCTCTCGCACTCCATGTCAGGATTGTTATTGCGCCGGCAAATACGCCTGTGTTGTAGAGAATGTCGTGCCAACGGGCATCCGGTGAACCGACTTCCCACAATATTGTCTCCACAGCCACAAGGCAGATAAAAACAATAAGAGAAATCTTTCTGTATGGCGCGAACGTTTTGATAAAGTCCTTTCCGTGGATGCTGAAAAAAGCTCCGAAAGAGAACCAAAACAAGTCTTGTATGCTTAGTCCCGCAATCCCGTCAAACCATAAATCTGTTTCCCAGCATAGCCACAAAAGAGCAAGGACGGTTGCTTTGAGGTGTTTTACAATTATGAAGATTAAAGGAGTCAACAGTGTCAGAATCATCAAATCACGCATAAACCACAGCGGAGGGTCAATAGGCATGCCGTTCTTGTACTGCCAGAATATTGCAACCCAATCGGCAAAGGTATAGTCTCTGACGAGCTTGTCGCCGCCCAAAAACGAATTGCCGCCAAACATTTGTAATGTCGCGATAAGCACGAAACACGCCGTATTCCACAGCAGATAAGGTATCAGGAGCGTGCTTATTCTGCGGCGGAACTTGCCCAAGAAGAACGACGGCGCGGGGATGTGTTTAATGTCGGATAGGTCTGCCCGTGAAAAGAACAGAAACCCGGAGATGAAGAAGAACAGCGGCACACATATTCTGGCAATACTCCCGCTTACGAGATGAAGGATAAACTCAAAGATCGGATAGGAACCCTCTTCTACGAAGCAGACCCCGTTCACTGTAACTTCGAGCAAATTCGAATGGATAAACACCACCATAACGATTAGCGGGAAGCGCAGGAATGATATTGTCTTGGATGTAACCTCGTTCATCTCGTTATTTCAATTGCCCTTGTTGCGGCGGATGCTAACTGCAAAGGTAAACAAATTTTGACAAGCGGAGAGGCGTTTCTGCCTTATCTTTCCCGAAAGCGGCTACTTGCGAAGAGCATCGAATAGTGCGTCGGCGGCGAGGGCGGGGTCGGTGTACTGCTCAAGGAGCTGCACGAACTTGCTGCCGATGATAGCCCCGCTGGCGTTCCGCTGTGCGCTCTCGAGCGTCTGGCGGTTGCTTATGCCGAAGCCAATCATGCGGGGGTTGCGGAGCTTCATCGAAGCCACGTGGTTGAAGTAAGCCTGCTTCTGCTCGTCGAACTCCCGCTGCGCACCCGTCGTTGCGGCGCTGCTTACCATGTAGATGAAGCCGTCGGTGTGCTCGTCGATGAAGCGTATGCGCTCGTCGCTCGTCTCGGGGGTGATGAGCATGATGACGCGCATGTCGTGCCTGTCGGCGATGGGCTTCACCTCCTCGAGGTAGTCCTTGAACGGGAGGTCGGGGATGATGGCCCCGTCTATGCCGATGCGCCTGCACTCCTGGAAGAAGCGCTCGTAGCCGAACTGGTAGATTGGGTTCATATAGCCCATCAGTATAAGGGGCATCCTGACGGTCTCTCTTATGCCCTCGAGCTGCGAGAAGAGCTTGCGGAGGGTCATGCCGTTGCGCAGCGCCTTGGTGGCTGCGTCTTGTATCACGGGTCCGTCCGCCATCGGGTCGCTGAAGGGTATGCCCACCTCAATCATGTCGATGCCCTTGCGCTCGAGGGTCTCTATCACTTGGCGAGTACCCTCAAGAGTGGGGTGGCCTGCGCAGAAGTAGAGCGAGAGCAAGCCTCGTGGGTGGCTGGCGAAGAGCTTGTTAATCCTGTTGTCCATTGCGTATGGTATTTATGAATTGCCTTAGTGTGTCTGTGTTCTTAATGGCGGGCGCAAGCTCGAAGCGGCTGTTGAGATCTATGCCCGCAAGGCGTGGGTGGCGCAGTGAGAGCACCGCCTGCTCGTCGCCCGGGCCTATACCGCCCGCAAGGAGGAAAGGCTTCTGCCCGTCGTACTCGGATAGCACACTCCAGTCGAAGCGCCTGCCGCTGCCCCCTTTCGCTTGGCTCTGCGTGTCGAAGAGCAAGAGGTCGACAGCCTCCGTCCGCTCGTAAGGCAGGCACTTGCCTAAGTCCTCCGCACTGCCCACCTGTATGGCTTTCGTTATGGGCAGCCCCGTCGCCTCGCCTATCTCTTGGCAGAGGCGGGGGCTTTCGTCGCCGTGCAGCTGTATGCGGTCGAGACCGAGCCAACGGGCAAGGCTCACAGCTTCCTCCACGGTAGGGTTGACGAGCACGCCCACACGGCAGACCTTGGGAAGGTAGCTCGGCAGCTCGCTCACGTTGCGCTTGCTGCCCTGCCAGCAGATGAAGCCCATCATGTCGGGGCGCAAGGCTTCAACCTCGCGGATGTTCTGCCCGTCCCTCAGTCCGCACACCTTAATCGTCATAGCTCCCTGATGAACTTGCCAAGAGCCTCCGCGGGGCTTGCCTCACGCATGAACCTCTCCCCGACGAGGAAGCCGCGGAAGCCTGCCTCCCGGAGCAGGCGTATCGTCCAGGGGTCGCTTATACCGCTCTCGCTCACCTTAAGCTTGTCCTCGGGCAAAAGCTCTGCGAGGCGGAAGGAGTTCCGCACGTCGGTGTGGAAGGTGCCGAGGTTGCGGTTGTTGACGCCCACCATGTCCGTCTCGTCGCTGACGTAAGAGAGTTCCCTCTCTGAGTGTATCTCGAGCAGCGCCTCCAGCCCAATCTCGTGGGCGGTGCGTGTGAGTGTGAGGCACTCCTCCCTTGTTAAGTCGGCGGCGATGAGCAGCACGCAGTCCGCCCCTATCTCCTTGGCTTGGAAGAGCTGGTACTCGTCCACGATGAAGTCCTTTCTGAGGATGGGCAGCCCGACCAAGGGGCGAAGCCTTCGGACGTAGTCCATCGTGCCGCCGAAGTATTCTGCGTCGGTCAGTATGCTAAGCGCTGAAGCACCGCCCTGCTCGTACTGCGGCACCACCTTAAGCGGGTCAGCGTCGGCGTGTATCCAGCCTTTCGACGGGCTCTTGCGCTTGAACTCGGCAATGATACCCGTGCTGCTGTCAGCAAGGGACTGGCGCATAGAGCGAGGCACGACCCTGCCCTCTGCAAGCAGCCTCTCCACACGCCCGTGAAGCTCACGGGGCGTAAGCTCCCTCTTCTGCCGCTCCACCTCAATGCGCTTGTGCGCCACTATCTCCTCAAGGATATCCATCATCGATTAATCTCCACGAACTTACGGAACGCCTTCAATGCCTTGCCGCTGAGCAGCGACTCACGAGCCGCCTCGACGGAAGCAGGGAAGTCCGTGCGCCTGTCTATAACGCTGATGGCACAAGCCGCGTTAGCCAGGACAACATCCCTCTGCGCCTCCGTGCTTGTCCCCTCCAGCACGCTGAGGAACGTCTGCTTAGCCTGCTCCAGTGTGCTGCCGCCCGACAGCTCACTTGCCGCCACACGCTTGAAGCCTATCTCCTCAGGGTTGTACACCTTCTCTTGTTTGTTAATGACGCACTTGAAGCTGCCCGTCAGCGAAATCTCGTCGTAGCCGTCGTGGCTTGTCACCAGTCCGTAGTTATCGCCTATGCGCTGGTGAACGCTGTCGTAGAGGCGAAGCTGCTCCTGCGTGGCGGTGCCGTGCAGCGAACTCTTGGGCTGACAGGGGTTGACAAGCGGACCGAGGAGGTTGAAGCAGGTAGGCACGGCGAGGGCTTTACGTGTGGGACCCACGAACTTCATGCCGTAGGCGAAGAGCGGGGCGTGGAAGTAACATATCCCCGCCTCGTCGAGCGAGCGGCGAAGAGTGTCAGTGTTGTCGGTGAAGCGTACGCCAAGCTCCTGCAAGACGTTGCTTGCCCCGCTCACGCTCGTGCTGCCGAAGTTGCCGTGCTTCGACACTTTCCTGCCCGCCCCTGCCACAACGAAAGCGGCGCAGGTGCTTATGTTGAACGTGTTCTTGCCGTCGCCTCCAGTGCCCACGATATCTATGGTGTCGTACTGAGAGAGGTCTACCTTCTTGCCCGTCTCAAGCAGTCCGTCGCGAAAGCCCAGCAGCTCGTCCACGCTCACGCCCCTTGTCTGCAGAGCCATCAGCAGGGCGGCTATCTGCTGCACGTTATACCGCTCTTGCGTGATGCCGATCATTATCTCGTGGGTCTCCTCACGAGACAATGTCTCTCCGTCGATAAGCTTAGCCAAATATTTCTTCATATCCTTTCTAATTAATGTGTTAGCCAGTTGCTCATTATCTTCTTCCCGTCGGGGGTAAGCACGCTCTCGGGGTGGAACTGAATGCCCCGTATGTCGAGCCGCTTGTGCCGCAGCGACATGATGTAGCCCTCACGGCTAAGGCTTGTCGCCTCGAGGCAGGAGGGAAGACTGTCCCTGTCCACAATCCACGAGTGGTAACGCCCCACCTCAATCTCTGCGGGCAAGCCCTCGAAGATATAGTCGTCCTCAGAGACGCTAACGGGCGTAGCCACCCCGTGGAACACGTCGCTAAGGTTGGTGAGGCTGCCGCCGAAAGCCTCGCCTATCGCCTGATGCCCGAGGCAGATGCCCAAGATTGGCTTGCTCTCGGCATACGTCTCTATCACCTGCGGCATTAGTCCCGCCTCGCAGGGAATGCCTGGACCAGGCGAAAGCACTACCTTGTCGAACGGCTCAAGCTCCGACAGTTGGAACTTATCGTTGCGCACAACCTTCACTTCCGCCCCAAGCTCCCGCACCAAGTGCGCAAGGTTGTAGGTGAAGGAGTCGTAGTTATCTATTATTATTATCCGCTTGTTCATAGCTTCTCTGCCACTTCTATCGCCTTGCGCAGTGCGCCAAGCTTGTTGTTCACCTCCTGCAACTCATACTCCACGTCGCTTTTCGCCACTATGCCGCCGCCTGCCTGAAACCACAGCACCCCGCCGCGGCTCACGAAGGTGCGTATCGTGATGGCTTGGTTCAGTTCTCCGTTCAGCCCTATGAAGCCTATGCAACCGCCGTAAGCCCCCCTGTTGTGCGGCTCGTACTCGCTTATAAGCTGCATCGCTCTCACCTTGGGCGCACCGCTGAGCGTGCCTGCGGGGAAGGTGTCGATGAACGCCTTTATGGGGTCTGCCCCCTCGTCAAGCTCGCCCGTCACACGGCTCACAAGGTGGATGACGTGGCTGTAGTACTGCATTTCCTTGTAGAACTCCACCCTCACCCCGTGGCAGTTGCGGCTCAGGTCGTTGCGGGCCAAGTCCACAAGCATAACGTGCTCGGCGTTCTCCTTGGGGTCGTTGCGCAAGTAGAGGGCATTCCGTCTGTCCTCCTCCGCATTGCCCGTGCGACGTGTCGTGCCTGCTATCGGGTCGATGTACGCCTGCCTGCCGCTAATCCTGCAATGCGTCTCAGGGCTTGAGCCGAAGATGCGGAAGCCGCCGAAGTCGAAGTAAAACAGATAGGGACTGGGGTTGATGCTCCTCAAGGCACGGTAAAGCTTGAAGTCGTCGCCGCTGTAACGCTGCATGAACCTGCGGGACAGGACTATTTGAAACACGTCTCCCCTCAGGCAGTGCCCGATGCCGTGGCGTATGTTCTCCCTGTGCTCGTCGTCCGTCAGGGTGCTTTCAGGCTCGCCCTCGGCATGGAAGTCGTAGAGCCTCGCCTTGTGCCCCAGAATGTCTCGCTCCAGTTGGTCGAGGTCGTCCTTTTCTCCGTCCTCAAGCAGTTGAATAAGCGTCATCTCGCTGCGGAAATGGTCAAGCACCACGATTTCCTTATATAATATGTATATCATGTCGGGGGCGTCGTTTTCCGATTGCGTCTCGTCCTTCACTGCTATGTTCTCGAAGTAGCGCACAGCGTTGAAGGAGGTGAAGCCGTACATTCCGGCGAACTCCCTGCCCTCGCCTTCGATGTCGAAGCGGGCGATGAAGTCGTTAATCAAGTCGGCAGCACCGTACGTTTCCGATATCTCGTGTTCAGTGACGGTGCCGTCGGGCAGGCTGATGCGCCCCCGTCCGTGCGCTATGCTCACCGAGGCCAAGGGATGAAGCGCTATGAACGACTTCGAGTTCTCTTGGCTGTGGAAGTCGGAACTCTCCATCAAGGCGCTCTGCGGGTAAACGTCACGCACCTTAAGGTATGCGCTGACGGGCGTCACCAAGTCACCGAGCACCCGCTTGCACGCCGTGTGGAATCTATATTTTGCCATAATATTTCAGGTAAGTAGCCATATCCTTGTCTCCCCTGCCGCTGACGGTGAGCACTACAATGTCGTCCGCCTTGAACTTCAGCTTGGGCAGCAAGGCAAGGGCGTGCGCGCTCTCGAGGGCGGGTATTATGCCTTCCATCCTCGTAAGTTCGAAAGCCGCGCGCAGAGCCTCCTCGTCGGTCACAGCCAAAGCCTGCGCCCTGCCGCTCTCGTATAGGTTGCAGTGCAGCGGGCCCGTGCCGGGGTAGTCGAGCCCTGCCGAGATGGAGTACGGCTCCGTTATCTGTCCGTCCTCGGTCTGCATAACCTTGATACGGCTGCCGTGCAGTATGCCAAGCGTGCCTATCTCCAGAGACGCCGCCGTCCGTCCGCTCTCTAATCCCATTCCTCCCGCCTCGGCCAGGGCGATGCGCACTCGGGTGTCTTCCAAATAATGGTAGATAGTGCCGGCTGCGTTGCTGCCTCCTCCCACGCAGGCTATAAGCCAGTCGGGGTAGTTGCGCCCGGTCTTTTGCTCAAGCTGTACCTTAATCTCGGCGGAGATCACGCTTTGCAGCCTCGCCACAAGGTCGGGGTATGGGTGCGGTCCCACCGTGCTTCCTATTATATAAAAGGTGTCGGCGGGATGGCAGCACCAGTCTCTTATGGCTTCGTTCGTGGCGTCCTTCAGCGTCTTGTTGCCGCTCTCCACGGGGAAGACCTCAGCTCCGAGCATTCGCATACGCTCAACGTTTGGGTGCTGCCGCTCAACGTCGAGGGCACCCATATAGACGCGGCAGGGCATGTCCATCAGGGCGCACACCGTGGCGGTTGCCACTCCGTGCTGCCCAGCGCCCGTCTCGGCGATGATTCTCTTCTTGCCCATGCGCTTGGCGAGCAAGATTTGCCCGATGGCGTTGTTAATCTTGTGCGCCCCCGTGTGGTTAAGGTCCTCGCGCTTCAGGTAGAGGTGGCAGCCGTACTTCTCGCTCATCCGACTGGCGAAATAAAGCGGGCTGGGGCGACCGACATAATCTTTTAACAGTTGGCTGAATTCGCGCTTAAAGTCCTCACTATCAAGTATTTGGCTGTAATTCTCGCGCAGCGTCTCCACTGTTTTGTACAAAATTTCGGGCACATACGCGCCGCCGAAACTGCCGTAATATCCGTTCTTGTCAACTCCGTATTTCATCGCATTAAGAATTAAAAACGGCCCCTCGTGAGTCAACGAAGAGCCTTTTATTTGCTGTTACTTTGCGCATGGCCGCACCCTCACGAAACCGTCGATTTTGCGAGTTGCCAACGCCAGTATGTCGCATTTTGAACCATTTTATCTCTCTTTCGCAGGCAAAAGTAACAAAAACAAAGCAATATGCAAGTAAAAAGCGGTAATTTTCTTCATTTTCGTTAATTTTGCAGGCAAGAAACAACGATGCGATGAGCGTGGCGATTTTGAAAACGGGGGCGGGCAACGTGCGGTCGGTGGCGATGGCGTTGCAGCGGTTGGGCGCAGAACCAATACTCACTGACGATGCGCGCGAGATAATGCTTGCCGAGAAGGTCGTTTTCCCCGGTCAGGGCGAGGCGCGGCACACGATGGCCTGTCTTCGCGCGCGCGGGCTCGACACATTGATACGCTCGCTCACGAAGCCTGTATTAGGCATTTGCATCGGCCAGCAACTGCTCTGCCGCCATTCCGACGAGGGCGATGTCGACTGTTTGGGCATCTTCGACGTCGATGTAAAGAAGTTCGCGCCGGCGGGCAGGGAGAAGGTGCCGCACATGGGTTGGGACACGCTTTCGAGGCCGGCGGGCAAGCTTTTCGACGGCATCAGCGAGGGCGAATATGTTTATTTCGTGCACAGTTTCTACGTGCCGCTCTGCCCGTTCACCACAGCCGCGACGGATTACATCACGCCGTTCAGCGCGGCGCTGGCGAAGGATAATTTTTACGCCGTGCAGTTCCACCCCGAGAAGAGCGGCGAGGTTGGAGAAAGGATTTTGCGCAATTTCCTTGCGCTTTGAGAAAGGGCGAAAATGATTGAGATAATTCCCGCAATCGACATCATCGCCGGCCGCTGCGTGCGCCTTACCCGGGGCGATTATGACACGAAAAAGGAGTATGGCGACCCCGTCGCGTTGGCCATGGAGTTCGAGCGTATGGGCTTCCGCCGGCTGCACGTCGTCGACTTGGACGGTGCCAAGAGCCGCCATGTGGTCAACTTGGCTATACTGCAAGCCATCACTTCCCGCACGAAGCTCACAGTCGATTTCGGCGGCGGCGTGAAGAGTGACGACGACATCAAGCAAGTGTTCGACAGCGGTGCCGCCATGGTTACCGTAGGCAGTATCGCCGTTACCCGGCCCGATACCTGTTTGGGTTGGCTGCACACCTACGGTGCGGAGCGCATCATTCTTGGAGCCGATGTGCGGGGTGGCCTTATCAGCACCAATGGCTGGCTTGAAGAGAGTGCCGTAACCCTGCAAGACTTCTTGAACAAGTACCTTCAAGACGGCGTGCGCCACGTGCTTTGTACCGACATCAGCCGCGACGGCACCCTGCAAGGCCCCGCCACCGAACTATATGCCCAAGTGATGAAGGCCCATCCCCAGTGCCGCCTTATAGCCAGCGGCGGTGTGCGCTCCTTGGACGACATCGAGGCATTGGAACGCGCCGGCGTGCCTGCCGTGGTATTCGGGAAAGCCATCTATGAAGGAACCATCAACCTGAAAGAACTCATAGCGCGATGCTTGCCAAAAGAATAATACCCTGCCTTGACGTGCGCGATGGCGAGACGGTGAAAGGCACCTGTTTCGTCGACCTTCGCAGTGCGGGCGACCCTGTGGAGTTGGGCCGACGCTACAGCGGGCAGGGAGCCGATGAACTCGTCTTCCTCGACATCACTGCCAGCCACGAAGGCCGCAAGACCTTCACCGACGTGGTGCGGCGCGTGGCCTCTGCGGTCAACATTCCCTTTACCGTGGGCGGCGGGGTAAACGAGATAGGCGACGTGGAGCGTTTGCTTGCCGCCGGAGCCGATAAAGTGAGCGTGAACAGCGCGGCCTTGCGCACCCCCACACTCATCGACGAGATAGCCTCACGCTTCGGCTCGCAAGTCTGCGTGGTGGCCATTGATGCCTGCCATGAGGCAGACGGCACGTGGCAATGCTACATCAACGGCGGGCGCGTACCGGTGTGCCGTTCCCTTTTCGAATGGGCTAAAGAGGCACAGGAGCGGGGAGCCGGAGAGATACTCTTCACCTCCATGAACCACGACGGCGTGAAGAACGGCTTCGCTAACGAAGCCTTGGCACAATTGTCCGACAACCTGCGCATACCCGTCATCGCTTCGGGTGGAGCGGGAGCCATGAGCCACTTCCGTGACGCCTTCACGCTTGGCCATGCCGATGCAGCCTTGGCCGCGAGCGTGTTCCACTTCGGCGAGATAAGCATTCCCCGGTTGAAAGCATACCTACGACAAGAACATATAAACGTGAGATTATGAACATCGATTTTCAGAAATCAGGCGGATTGGTACCTGCCATCGTGCAAGATGCCGTTACCCGCAAGGTGTTGATGTTGGGCTACATGAATGAAGAGGCCTACCACCTTACCCTAAGCACACGCAAAGTCACCTTCTGGAGCCGTTCACGCGGGAAGCTCTGGACCAAGGGCGAGACCAGCGGCAACTACCTGCACCTTGTCGACATCAAGGTGGACTGCGATGGCGACACCCTGCTTGTCTACGCACATCCCGATGGCCCCACCTGCCACAAAGGTACCGATACTTGTTGGGGCGAGACCAACGAGCGCAACCCGTTGCTCTTCCTAAGCGAACTCGGCGACTTTATCGAAGGGCGACACCGCGAGATGCCCGAAGGTTCCTATACCACTACCCTCTTTCGCGACGGGCTCAACCGCATGGCGCAGAAAGTGGGCGAGGAAGCATTGGAGTTGGTTATTGAAGCCGTGAACGGCACCGACGAACGGCTCATCTATGAAGGCAGCGACATGCTCTACCACCTCATCGTGTTGCTCACGAGCAAGGGCCTGCGCATAGAACAGTTGGCCGCCGAATTAGCCGAACGACACCAGCCCGGCTGGAAGAAGCATTGACCACGGTCACGCGCGCATGCCGCTCATCTCTCATCGGGAGTATTTCCCTATACCTATTATATATATACATCTCACGGTGCCGACGCTCCCTAAAAAAACCGGTGTTGACGCCCCGATAAATAGAATCGAAGTATCATGAAAGCCCCGCTCACCTTGCTTGCCCTTCTCCTGCTCGTGCTGCCCGCACGGGCGCAGATGTGGGACAACCTCTGCATCGAGCCCTCGGGCATTGATACCACCATGACCCGCCGTCTCGGGTTGAAAGTAGATGCCACGGCCTTCTTCCGCGACAACGAGTACGACACCTCCAAGCTCACCCAAGGCTACACGTTGCCCGGCGTGCGCATCCGTCCGGTATTGACCTACAATCCCATCGACCAAATCCATTTAGAGCTTGGCGCTTACGCCATCTTCTACGACGGGGCCAACAAATACCCCAATTACGCCTACCACGACATCGCCACATGGAAAGGCTCGCAATACCAACGCGGGGCGCATGCATTGCCTTTCTTCCGTGCCGAGGCAAGGCTCGGCAGCCTCACGCTTGTCTTCGGCGACCTTTACGGCGCACAGAACCACCGGCTCATCGAGCCTATGTACAACCCCGAGCTGAACATCTCCGCCGACCCTGAGATGGGCTTCCAACTGTTGCTCGACCGCCGTCACATCCACTTCGATGTATGGATGGATTGGCAAAGCTACATCTATGAGTTGGACTCGCACCAAGAGGCCTTTACAGTAGGTGCCAACGCCACCATCGCTTGGAATCCCGACCATCCAAGGGTAAAGTTCTCCACACCGATACAGTTGCTCATACAGCACCGTGGCGGTCAGCAGGACACCACCCAATTAGGCGTGCAGACGGTAGCCAATGCCGCCATAGGCCTGCGCATGGACTATGCCGCACGCCGCCGTGTACTTAGCCAAGTGCGTGCCGAAGTGAACTTGCTGGGCAGTTACCAGCAGTCAGGTGCACTTTGGCCTTTCGATGGCGGCTTTGCAATGCACGCGGCTTTTGGCATGACATTTTGGGACAGTTTAAACCTAAGACTTGGCTATGTAGGGGCGCCCAAGCAGTTCGCCAACCTCTACGGCAATCCCTTCTTCAGCACCTTGGGCATCATCAAAGACGAAGAAATACAGCTCGACGGCATCCACACCGCATACCTGCGTGCCGACTACACCTACGCCTTTACCGATGCCTACAAGATAGGCGCCGAGTTTGAAGCCGTCAGCGCCCACTCCAAGGGCTTGAACGAGTTCAACTTCAGCTTCGGGGTCTACCTCCGCGTTTGTCCAAGCTTTGTATTGAAAAGTTTCAGGAAATAAGCCTGCAACGTAAAGGAAGCTTTATAATGCACTTTTCGCCTGTTTCTTGCGTGCATCATAAAGCTCCGGAAGGTACCCGTTTTTTTACAGCAACCCTTTGCTCGAGGGCAATGTGAAGTGGTCGGCATCGCGGCGCACGGCCATTTTTACGGCACGCGCGAAGGCCTTGAAGATGCTTTCGATTTTGTGATGGTTGTTCTCCCCGCGCGCACTGATGTGCAGGTTCATCCTCGCGCTGTCGGACAGGCTTTTGAAGAAATGCTTCCACATCTCCGTCGGCACGCCGCCCACCGTCTCGCGCGAGAAATCGACATCCCACACGAGCCAGCCGCGCCCGCCGAAATCGATCGCCACCTCCGCCGCGCAGTCGTCCATCGGCAGCACGAAACCGTAGCGCTCGATGCCGCGTTTGTCGCCGAGAGCCTTCCCCAGCGCCTCGCCCAGCGTGATCGCCGTGTCCTCGATGGTGTGGTGCTCGTCAACGTCGAGGTCGCCCTTGCAGCGCAGCGTCAGGTCGATGTTGCCGTGCCGCGCGATTTGGCAAAGCATGTGGTCGAAAAAGCCGATGCCCGTGGCGATGTCCGCCGTGCCGGAGCCGTCGAGGTTGAGCGCAACGGCAATGTCGGTCTCGCCCGTCGTGCGGCGAATGTCGGCCGTGCGCATGCCGGTGGTGCAAACGACGCTCCTGACATGCTCCCAATCGGGCAATAAAAACCCGCAACCGAGCTTTTTGGCCAGTTCGCGGTCGCTATCGCGGTCGCCGATGACATAACTGCCCTTTAAATCGTATTTCGTTTCGTCGAGATATTCTTGGAGCATCCCGAGCTGCGGCTTGCGCGTCGGCGCATTGTCTTCGGGCAGGCTGCGGTCGATGTGAACGGCGTCGAAAACGATGCCTTCGCCGCGAAGCGTTTCAAGTAATAAGCGTTGGAAAGGCAGGAAATCCTCTTCGGGGAAAAGGGGTGTGCCGAGCCCGTCTTGATTGCTCACCATCACTAATAAATACTCGGTGTGGCGGCGGATGAAGGCCAGCGCGGTGATGCAACCGTCGACGAACGCGAACTTCTCCAGCGCGTCGATTTGCTCGTCGGCGGGTTCGCGCAGGAGCGTGCCGTCGCGGTCGATGAACAGGATTTTTTTCATTTTGCGTATTGTCTTAATGCGTTCAAAAGGGCGTCGTTCTCCTCGCGCGTGCCGATGGTGATGCGCAGCGCATTGTCGCACAGTTCCACCCGCGAGCGGTCGCGAACCACGATGCCGCAGCCAAGTAAATAATGATAAATCTCAGGCGCATCGCTGACGCGGACAAGGAAGAAATTCGCGTCAGTGGGGAAGATTTTTCTGCAAATATCGAGCCTTGAAAATTCGCTTATCACGCGCCGCCGCTCGCTTAAAATCATCTTTATCCATTGGTCGACCCGCTCCTTACGCCGCAACTGCGAGAGGGCTTCGCGCTGCGAGGGCAGACTGATGTTGTAAGGGTATTTCACGTTGTTCATCAGCGCGATGATCTCCTTCGCGGCAAACGCCATCCCGAGCCGTATCCCCGCCGACGCCCACGCCTTGCTCATCGTGTTGAGCACAATCAGATTCGGGTAGCGCGGCAGCAGCTCGCGGTAGGATTTTTGTTCTGAGAAATCGCCGTAAGCCTCGTCGATAACGGTTATGCCGGCGAACGAATCAAGCACCTTTTTCACTTCGCCGAAATCAAGACTGTTGCCCGTCGGGTTGTTCGGCGTGCAAAGGAAAACGGCCTTCGTGCGACTGTCCGCCAAGGCGAGCAAACGCTCGGCGGAAAGGGAAAAGTCGGCGTTCAGCATTGCGGCGCGGTACTCGATATTATTGATGCCGGCGCACACCTCGTACATGCCGTAGGTGGGCTTGAACGCAACAACATTGTCCGCGGCGGGTTCGCAGAAAATCCTGAAAACAAGGTCGATGGCTTCGTCGCTGCCGTTGCCGATGAAAATGCAATCCTCATTCACGTTTTTGACTGCCGCGACGGCACGCTTCACCTCACGCTGCAAGGGGTCAGGATAGCGGTTGAGCGGCGCGTTGTAAGGGCTCTCATTCGCGTCGAGGAACACCTTCGCCACGCCGCTGAATTCGTTGCGCGCGCAACTGTATGGCGTGAGTTGAAGGATGTTTTTTCGAACCAGTTCGTCGAGGTTTTTCATCATTGTCTTTCTTGCAAACACCCTTTATTTATTGATACTCTCGCGCCGAAGAACCATTGCCCTGCGATGAGCGTCGAGCTGCTCCGCCGCGGCCATTTCTTCGACCGCAGGCCCTATCGTGCGGATGCCGTCGGGCGTGATGTGCTGGAACGTGATCTTGCGGCAGAACGCATCGAGATTGACGCCGCTGTACGCCTTCGCGTAACCGTTTGTGGGCAGCGTGTGGTTGGTACCGCTGGCATAGTCGCCGGCGCTTTCGGGCGTGAGGCTGCCGAGAAAGACGCTGCCGGCATTGACCACCTTTTCTGCTAGTTTCAAATAATTTGCCGTTTCGATAATCAGGTGCTCCGGCGCGTAATAATTGGCCATCTCCATCATTTCGGCATCATTAGTTAAAACAATTATGCGGCTGTTTTTCAAGGCCTCCGCAGCGATGTCTTTTCGGGGCAAAGTTGCAAGTTGATACTTTGTTTCATTTATTACTTTTTCAACGATTTCTTCGCACGTGGTAAGCATAACCACCTGAGAATCAATGCCATGCTCGGCTTGCGAAAGGAGGTCGGCCGCCACGAACGCCGCATTCGACGAGCCGTCGGCAAGCACCATCACCTCGCTCGGACCGGCGGGCATGTCGATGGCCACATCCGCGGGGCTTACCATCTGCTTTGCGCGCGTAACATATTGATTTCCAGGGCCGAAGATCTTGTAAACCTTCGGGATGTTCTCCGTGCCGTAAGCCATCGCCGCGATAGCCTGCACGCCGCCGACCTTGAAGATTTTGTCCACGCCGGCAATGCGCGCCGCAACGAGTATCGCGGGGTGTACCGACCCGTCGGGCTGCGGCGGCGTGCACAGAATTATCTCCTTGCAACCCGCGATTTTCGCAGGTGTGGCGAGCATGAGAACGGTGCTGAACAGCGGTGCCGTGCCGCCGGGGATGTACAGGCCGACCTTCTCGATGGCCACGCTTTTTTGCCAGCATTCCACGCCGTCGGTCACGCGGCAATGATTCTCGCGAAAGGCCTGCTGCAAGTGGAACGCGCGGATGTTCGCGTGCGCCGTCTCCATCGCCTTGCGCAACCTCGCGCCGACAGCCTTTTCCGCGGCGTCAATCTCGGCTTGGCTTACGGCAAAATCCTTGATTTCGGCCTTGTCGAAACGCTGTTCATACAAGCGCAGAGCCTCATCGCCGCGAGCGCGCACATCGCTGATTATCCCGCCGACGACGGAAGTGAGCTGCTCCGAATTTTTCGCCGGGCGGGAAAGAATTTCCTCCCATTCGGCCTTGTCGGGATATTTGAAAACGCTAATCATAATTGGCAGTTTCGTTGGTTTGAAAAACCTTTTAAAGCGCGGTTAAAGAATCATCTTCTCGATTGGCACAACGAGGATGCCCTGCGCGCCGAGCTCTTTGAGTTTGCCGATGATTTCCCACAGCCGCTGCTCGCCGACCACCGTGTGCACGCTGCTCCAGCCTTTCGTGGCGAGGGGCATCACCGTCGGGCTTTTCGTGCCGGGCAGCACGGCGATGACGCTGTCGAGACTATCGTTGGGCACGTTCATCAAAACATATTTTTTGCCGTTGGCCGCGAGCGCCGCATCGATGCGGAACAGCAGTTCGTCGAGCACGGTTTGCTTCTCTTTTGAAATGGTGTTCGCCGCGATGAGCACCGCCTCGCTTTCCATCACGACGGCCGCCTCGACAAGGTTGTTGCTTGCCAGTGTGCCGCCGCTCGAGACGATGTCGAAAATGGCGTCGCTCAGGCCGATGCTCGGGCAGATCTCCACCGACCCGGCAATCACGTGCACGTCGGCGCGGATGTTTTTTTCTGCTAAGAAACGCTTTAGAATTTCGGGGTACGATGTCGCGATTTTCTTGCCTTCAAACCAGTCGAGGCCGGTGCAATGCGCCTCTTTCGGTACGGCGAGCGACAACCGGCAGCGGCTGAAACCCAGTCCGCGCAGGATCTTCACGTCTTCGCCGCGCTCGGCATATTCGTTCTTGCCCACCACGCCAATGTCCGCCACGCCCGCCGCGACGCACTGCGGGATGTCGTCGTCGCGCAGGTAGAGCACCTCTATCGGGAAGCCGCGCCCCTGCTCGAGCAGCGACCGTTTGCCCTGCGCCACCTTGATGCCCGTTTCGGCGAGCAGCGCCATCGTGTCCTCGTGCAGCCGCCCTTTCGACTGAATCGCTATTCTCAACATGCTGATTTTTCTCTCTTTTTTAAAAAACAATAAACTTTCCGGCGGCAAAGGTACGAACGATTGCGCAAAAAGCGTGCAGACATCGCCGCAAAATAGCGCGGGCAACGGCAGGGGCAATGGACAAAGGCAGAAGCGGCGAATTTTACAAAGTGTAAGTTTTCTGCAAAAATTTACATTGTTTTCTTTGTTTGTAAACTGCAAACGCCTTATTTTTGCCGCGTAATAACTAACATTTTGTAAACCTGAACGAATTATGAAAGTGAACGAAATCATGCGGCAAGTGGAGGAGAAGCACCCGGGCGAACCGGAGTTCCACCAAGCCGTGCGCGAAGTGCTTGTGTCTATTGAGGAGGTCTACAACCGCCACCCGGAGTTCGAGCGCGCGAAGATTATCGAGCGGATGGTGGAGCCCGAGCGTGTCATCACGTTCCGCGTGCCGTGGGTCGACGACAACGGCGAAGTGCAAGTGAACATTGGTTACCGCGTGCAATTCAACTCCGCCATCGGTCCCTACAAAGGCGGCCTGCGTTTTCACGCGTCGGTGAACCTTAGCATCTTGAAATTCTTAGGCTTCGAACAGACCTTCAAAAACGCGCTGACAACGCTGCCGATGGGCGGCGGCAAGGGCGGTTCCGACTTCTCGCCGCGCGGCAAGAGCGATGCCGAGATCATGCGTTTCTGCCAAGCGTTTATGACCGAGCTCTACCGTTATGTCGGGCCCGACGAGGATGTTCCGGCAGGCGATATAGGCGTCGGCACGCGCGAGATCGGTTACCTCTTCGGCATGTACAAAAAGCTGACCCACCAGTTCAACGGCATGATCACCGGCAAAGGCCTCGAATGGGGCGGCTCGCGCGTGCGGCCCGAGGCGACAGGCTACGGCGCGCTTTATTTTGTCAACCACATGCTGCAGGCGCACGGCATCGACATCAAGGGCAAGACCATCGCTGTCAGCGGCTTCGGCAACGTGGCGTGGGGCGCGATAAAGAAGGCGACGGAGCTCGGCGGAAAGGTGGTAACGATCAGCGGGCCCGACGGCTATATCTACGATCCGAAGGGTGTCTCCGGGGAGAAGATTGATTATTTGCTCGAGCTGCGCGAAAGCGGCAACGATGTCTGCGCGCCGTACGCCGAGGTCTATCCCGAAGCGACATTCTACGCCGGCAAACGGCCGTGGGAGCAGAAGGTGGACATCGCCCTGACCTGCGCCACGCAGAACGAGCTCGACGGCGATGATGCCGGGAAGCTGTTGGCCAACAAGACGCTGTGCATCGCCGAGGTGAGCAATATGGGTTGCACGGCGGAGGCTGTCGACAAATTCATCGCCGCGAAGGCACTCTTTGCGCCGGGCAAGGCCGTCAATGCGGGCGGCGTGGCGACGTCAGGCCTCGAGATGACGCAGAACTCCGAGCGGCTCAACTGGAGCGCTGCCGATGTCGACGCCAAGTTGCAGGAGATTATGCAGGGCATCCACGACGCTTGCGTGGAGCACGGGCGCGGCGCCGACGGCTATGTGAACTATGTTAAAGGCGCGAATATCGCGGGTTTCATGAAGGTGGCTCACGCGATGTTGGCACAAGGAATCGTTTGATTATGAAGCAGATAGCAACAGAAAAAGCACCGGGCGCGATAGGCCCGTACAGTCAGGCAATTGAAGCGAACGGCTTCGTTTACGCCTCGGGCCAGCTGCCGATTGACCCTGCGACGGGCGCATTTCCCGAGGGCGGCGTGAAGGCCCAGACGCGGCAGTCGCTGCTCAACGCGCAGGCCATCCTGCAAGCTGCGGGCATTGATTTGAAGAATGTGGTGAAGACCACGGTGTACCTTGCGGACATGGGCGATTTCGCTGCGATGAACGAGGTGTACGCCGGATTTTTCGCTGCGCCCTACCCTGCCCGCTCGGCCATTGCGGTGAAGGCTTTGCCGAAGGGTGCGCTGGTTGAGATCGAGTGCGTTGCGGCGAAGTAAGGCATTGGATTTCAGACAGTTAGCGCGCCGGGCAATTGACAACTATAACTCTTCGCCCTTCAGCGGAATGAGCCGTTTGAACAATTGTTCGGTTCGTTTAAACTATCAGGCAATTAACTAATTTGCAATCGACTAATTAGCTGATTTACAACAACTTAACCGGCCTCGCATTGCTTTATTGCAGTTCGGGGCCGATTTGTTTTTTGTCGTTTTAAAGAAGGATTGTTTTTCGAAAAGATTGTTTTAAAAAGGCTTACCCTTCTTCCTCGGGGCTGTCGAGCAGCAGGGTGCTTTCGCGCGGCAGTGCTCTGTGTCGCATGTCTTCGCGTGCGCCGTAGCTGACGAGTTTGTTTGCCGAGTTGATGATGCTTTGTCCTGTCGGCGAGAGGGTCTTGGCGAGGTCGTCGAAACACTTCTGTGTCTTTGTCAGTTCGCTTGCCGCCTTCTGAAAGCGCTCGTAGAAGAGTTGCACGCGCCGGACTATCTCGTCGGCGCAGTTGATGATGTTCTGCTGGTTCTCCACCTGCGCCACTTGCTTCCACGACATCTCCAACAGTCGCAACAGGGCATAGAGGTTTTGCGGTCCGGTGATGAACACACCTTGATTTATTGCATTTGTCCAGAGCGCCGGCTCCTGCGACATCGCGAGGTTGTACGCCCCTTCCGACGGGATGAACATTACGACGAAATCGAGTTGGATGCCTTTGCGGTTGTATTGTTGCCAATAGTCCTTTCTCGACAGGCTTCTCACCTGCGCCTTTATTGCCGCTACGTGGTCTCTCAGCGCTTGTTGGCGCTCGGCGTCGGACAGGCTGTTGTCGCCGTAGCGCAGGAACGCGGTCATCGAGGTCTTTGCATCGATTATTATGTCGCGCTTGTCGGGGAAGTGGAGGATGACATCGGGCTGCATACGGCTGCCTGTCAGGTCGTGGTGCACCGTCTCGCCGCTGTCGTCCTTGATGGTTACCTGCTCCTCAAACTGCGTGCCGCGCACGAAGCCCATATTCTCCAACAGCTGCCGCAGCTGCATCTCGCCGAAGCCGCCCTGGTATTTATTGTCGTGTGAGAGCGCATTGACAAGGTTGTCCGTCGTCTTGCCGAGCTTCTCCGTCTGCTTTGTCGTGAGGCTTATCGCCGTGTCGAGACGCGACGTTGCCTCCGTCTGTATCTGCCGGTTCTTGTCCACCGCCTCTTTCATCTGTGCTATTCGCTCGTTGAGCGGCATGAGTATCTTCGACAACTGCTCCGTGTTGAGCGCGGACAGTTCGACGGTGCGCGCTTTAAGCTCCTTCTCCGAGGCTGTGGTGAACTGCTCGCGCAGCAATGCCAATTGCCCTTGCCACTGCTTCTCCATCAGTTCGGCTTGAGCTTTTTGCTCTTCCTTTAATGCTTCGATTTGGCGCTCGTTTTCGGCCTTTGCTTCGTCGAGTTGGCGTTCGAGCATCCCGGCTTTTGCTGCTACGGCTTGCCGCTTGCCGTTTGCCGCGAGATAGCCTATTGCGATGCCGGCGATTAATGCGAGTATGACGAAAATTATTTCCATACGTCGTTTGTTTAAAGGTTATTTCATGCGTTTCATGACGGAGTAGGCGTCGTAGAGCCCGAGTTCGCCCGCCTTGCCGAGGTCGCGTGTGGCGGAAGCGTTGTCGCCCTGTGAATAGTAGAGCAGCCCGCGGTTGTAGTAGGCTTCGGCGAGGTGCGGCTCGAGGCGGATGGCTGTCGTGTAGTCCTCTATCGCGTCCCTGATATTGCCTTGTTCGGCGTGGAGCGAGGCGCGGTCGTAGTAGACATAGGCATTGTTGGGCGCGAGGGTCAGCACGCGGTTGAAGTCCTCCATTGCCATTGATGATTTCAGACGTGCGTCGATGCCCTGCGCAATGTTGAAGTTGTTGAGCATCGTCTGGCATACGGCACGCTGCCACCACGCGATGCTCATCGTGGAGTCGCTTGCCACCACTTGGTCGAGGTCGGCGATGGCATCGGTGTAGTTCTGCACCATCGTATATGCCACCGCCCGCTGCATCAACAGCTCGCGTGTCTCGACATCGGTCTTTGCGGCATAGAGGGCGGCAGTGAGGGTGTCGACGAGCGCAAAGGCGGTTGTCATAGCCACCGTGCCGAGCCCCTGATTGCCGCACGCCACGTACAATTTCTGCCGCACGTCGGTCTTGGCATTAAACTTCTCCACGTCGCGGTCGAACGCCTGATAAGTCTTCATCCCGTTGTTGTAAGGATAGAGCGAGATGAGGAACAGGGGACGGTTGTCGAGACTGACACTTCTGTTCTGCACGTGTCCGCGGTACTCGCTTTGGTATTCGTGCTCGTCGCTCGTGTCGTCCACCACTATCGACGAGTATTTGTCGGGGTCTATCTCTCCGCGTTGGCGCATCTCTCTCACCTTGGCCGCCGACCATCGCGGCTGTATGCCGAGGTGCTTGTCCATCTGCGCCTTGTAGATGACAAACTCGTCTTTCTCCGCCTGCGCCGTGTAGCCGAGTTTACGATAGCAGCCGGCACGATAACTCAGTCCCGTCCAGAAATTGGGGAACTGATTGATCACCTTTGTATAGTCGCGTATCGCGCCGTGCAGGTCGCCCGTCTTCTCGCGCAGGATGCCGCGGTTGAATATTGCAAGCACGTTCTCCGGCTCCATTTCGATGACGTAGTCGAAGTCTTCGATGGCATCGTTGTCCGCACCGAGCTGCATGCGGAGCAGTCCGCGGTTGTAGTGCGCGAGGAAATTGTTGGGGTCGAGGTCGAGTGCGGTGTCGTAGTCGCTCATTGCACCGCGCAGGTTGTTGGTGTTTATGCGTGCGAGAGCGCGGCTGATGTAGCTCGGCACGTGCTTCGGGCGCAGATGGATGGCGCGTGTGAGGCAGCTGTCCGCCTCAGCCCACTCGCTCCGCGCGAGGTTGATTGTGGCGCGGGTCATCCACGTCGTGCCGTCGTAAGGGTCAATATCTATCGACTTTTTCAGCCAGTTCATCGCCTCGACGGTGTCGTTTTTATTAAGATAGAGCTCGGCTTTGAGGGCATACCCGTTGGCAAATTTCGACCAACGGCGTATGATGGTGTCGGTCTGCAACAGCGCCGTGTCGTAGTTTTTAAGGTGCATCTCGCAGATGGCGCGGTTGTACCAATAATTCTCTTGCGCGGGGTTGAGCGATATGGCTTTGGTGTAGTCGGCAATCGCTTCGTCGTATTTGTCCTGCCGTATGCGCGCTATTGCCCGCAGGTCGTAAATCGCATCTACATACGGATTGAGGCTTATCGCTTGCGTGGCATCTTCCTCCGCGCCCGCAAAGTCCTCGAGGTAGAACTTCGCCGCGCCGCGCAAGTGCCACGGTTGATACATATGCGGACGCAGCGCGATTATCTGATTGAAATACTGAATGGAGAGGACATAGTCTTCGTAGTGGAGCGCCACCTCGCCGCTGACGAGCATCCTGTCGATGTTGAACTGCGCCCGTGCCGTCGAGACACACAGCAGACAAGCAGCCAACAAGAAGCTCTTTACGGGAAATTTAAGACGTGCCACCGCGAAGAAACTACTGGATTTTACATTTGTAACCGCACTTGAACCGCCCCTGCGCCAGTCCTTTCAGCTTCCCGCGCACCAATTGCTTGCGCAAGGGCGAGATGCGGTCGGAGAAGACGACGCCTTCCAAGTGGTCGAACTCATGCTGTATGACGCGCGCCAAATAGCCGTCAACCCATTCGTCGTGTTCCGCGAACTGCTCGTCGACATACTTTACGCGGATTCGCGTCGGGCGCGTAACGTTCTCGTGCACGCCGGGCAGCGACAGACAACCCTCTTCCGACGTGTCCGTTTCCTCGCCGCTCTCGACGATATGTCCGTTGATGAACACCCGACGGAAGTCCTTATACTCGGGGAAACGGTCGCTTATCTCGTTCAAATCGATGACAACGACACGCACATCCCTGCCCACCTGCGGCGCGGCAAGCCCTATGCCGTCCGACTCGTAGAGCGTGTCCCACATATCGGCGATGAACTTCTCCAAGTCGGGGTAGTCGGGAGTGATGTCGCGGGCAATCTTTCTCAACACCTGCGAACCGTACACATAAATAGGAAGAACCATAATCTGTCTGTCTCGAAAAAAGGGATATAAGTCTGTTTTTATTCTGTTTTCACCTGCCGTTGCGCTTCATCCAGTCTTGCAAAATGATGGTCGCGCTAATCTCGTCAACAAGTTCCTTATTCCGCCGCGCCGTCTTCTTCAAGCCCGCATCAATCATCGTGCGGTGAGCAATGACGGAGGTGTACCGCTCGTCGTAATACTCTATCGGCACCGTCTGACGCTTCCGCCACCGCCGCACAAACGCCTCGACAGCCGCCAAGTTATCGCTCGGACTGCCGTTCGGCTGCAGCGGCCGGCCTATCACAATGCGCTCGACATCCTCTTTTGAAATATAATCGACGAGGAAATCATACAGCTTGAAAGAGGCAACGGTTGCCAATCCGCCTGCAATAATTTGAAGGGGGTCGGTAACCGCTATGCCCGTTCGTTTCCGCCCGTAGTCGATGGAAATTACCCGCGCCAAGAGACGAAACTTTTTGCTATGTCGCCGCCGTTGTTACTGCTGATAGAGCAACCACGCGTCGGGGTAACGGCTGCGCAGCTCGTCGCGCGAAGCGATGGCCTCACCGCGGGTGTCGAAGCTTGTTGCCACGACGCGGTACATGTTGCGGTCGGCGTTGTAAGCTATGCGCGCGGCATATCCCGCCGAACGCAGCGTGTCGGTGAGACCTTCGGCATTGGCTTTAAGGCTGAACGAGCCTACCACCACGCTGTAGTTTTTCAGCGCGTCGCCGTCAACCACCGAGAGGTCCTCGGTGCGGAACGACTCATTGTCCGCGCTCGACACAACAACGGTGGTCTCCTCCGCCGGCGCCTCAACCATCGGCGTAACAACGGGCACCTCCACCACCTCTTCCTCGGCGGTCACTTCTTCTTGCGCCTTCGCTTTCTCGTAGGCCTTCTTGTAAGCGCTCTCTTTCGACTTGCACCCGGCAAAAACCATCGCGCAGCAAAGGACGGCAAGCAGGATAAGATTTTTCTTCATAGGATATTGTCAGTTAATGGATTAATACTTGCGGCTTGCACCACATACGTCTGCGAAGATACGAACAATCGCGCAAACGGCGGTATTATTTTTGTGAAAAGTAATTAAATCGCGGAGAAATAGGCCGCCGGGGATGGTTCGTGCGCGAAACTTTTCATATATTTGCACATCGCCAACGAACGGATAATTTTTCAACTTAAAAAAACGAAACGATATGAGAACATTAGGTTTAATTTGCGCATTCCTCAGCGGCGCCATTGCAGGTGCTGCCCTCGGCGTGCTGGTGGCTCCGGAGAAGGGTTCCGAGACGCAGAAAAGGTTGGCCGACACGGTGAACGATTTTTGCAAGAAGCACAACATCAAGGTTACGAAGAAGGATGTTGACAGCCTTGTAGAGGACATCCAAGAGGCTGCGGCGGAAGAGGAATAAGCGATGCTCAGCAGCGACAACAACATTGAGACGATTGCGCAACTGGTCGAGGAGCTCCGGCGGTTTTTCGCGCTCAAGGGCGAGTACTACCGGCTGGACTTCACCGAGAAGGTTGTGCGCGTCGTTACGGCCGTTGTGGTTACGTTCGTGCTGGTGTTGCTCTCGTTTTTCATCCTCGGCCTGCTGTCGCTCACGATAGCGTTTGTCTTGGAGCCGCTCATGGGCCGCATCGGCGCGTTCGCGTTCGTCACGGGTCTTTACCTGCTGCTGTTCGTGCTGTGTCTGCTGTTCAGGAAGAAGTGGTTCGAGCGGCCGCTTGTGCGCTTCTTCGCGTCGCTGATAATGGATTGATTTCTCTTTTAAAACAAGGTTTTTCCGAAGAAAGAAAAGGTTATGGACGAAGAGAGGGCTTACCATTCGATCGACGACATGCGGCGGCGCAGGAAGCAGCTGAAAAAGGAGATTGCGGCGACGGAGAAAGAGATCTCGCACCTGTGGCGCAACCTGTTTCACAAGCATGGCCGGAAAGGCTCGGTGTCGCGCATGGGGCGCATCGGCAGCGTTGTGTCTACGGGCGTGAGCGTGGTCGACGGCGCCTTGCTTGTTTGGAAACTCTACCGGCGTTTCAAGCGGTAACGGCCGTGCTGCACACATAGTTGCCGCGGCAGAAAGTACGCAGTGCTATTTCCGGATGGTCGGAGACGGCGCTGCGCATTTTTATGCCCACACCCTCGCCCGTGAGCTTCAGGATCGCCTCCTTGCGCGTCCAGAGCTTGGTGAATTCAAGGTCGGTGTCGGCAGCGGCTTCAATCACGGCTAATTCTTCTTTCGACAGCACCTCTACGGCCAGCGCTTTTTTGTACCTGCCGCGCCGCTCGATGTCAATGCCCACAGGCGTTCTTCCGGCAATGACGGCTACTGCTTCGCGGCAATGGCTGATGTTGAAAAATATTTCCGGGTGCCGCTTCAAAAAAGGCTTTTCGTGCGCGCCGTAATCGAATTCAAGTTCTTCGCGTATGCCGAATTCGCGGCGCAAAACATTTGTCAATAAGGCGAAGGAAAGGATGTTCTCGCGGCGGCGGACTTTGTTTGAAATGGCCGTTGCCTCTTGCCTGCGCCAAGCGGGAAGGCTCGCGAGCAAGGTGCTGATTTCGGCGTCGGGGATGTCGGCGATGCGCTCGATGATGCTTGCCCCGAACGCCGCGAACCCTTGCCGCGCGATGATGCTTTCGATCAGCTCCATCCTTTGTTTTTCCTCAGGCAACGGGCAACTGCTTTTTTAATTAAACAAAGGTCTCGAGGAACTTTACCGTTCCGCTTACGCCGATATTTTTCTCCGTCGCTGAGACAAGCACCGTCTCTCCGGCTCGCAACGACGTGGTGTTTCCTTCGCTGTCGGTCAGCGTGCCGCCGCCTTTGATGCCGATTAAGATGACGAAGCTGTCCAGCTCGGAGTAGTCGAGAGTCATTGGCTCGTCGAGGTCGTAGACGGCTGTGGAGAAGTAAGGACAGGTTACGATGTTCACCCCTTCGTTCTTTTTCTGGCGGTAGCGCGTGCGATAGTCTTTCTCTACGGCATAGTTTATCGCCTCCGCCGCTTGCTTTGTGTGCAGCTCGCGGTAGTGTCCGTCCTTGTCTTTGCGGCGGTAATCGTAGATGCGCCACGTAACATCGCTCGTCTGTTGTATCTCTGCAAGGAAGCACCCGGCACCTATTGCGTGTATGCGACCTGCGGGGAGGAAGAACACGTCGTCGGCTTTCACCTCGTATTGAGCTAAGGCTTCGCATATCGTGTCCGCCTCTACCATAGCGGTATATTCCTCCGGAGTGAGCTTCATTTTCAGTCCGCTGAAGAGCTTTGCGCCGGGGTCCGAATCCATGAGATACCACATCTCGGTCTTGCCGCGCTCCCGTCCCTGCCGCCGTGCAATCTCGTCGGTGGGGTGCACTTGTATGGAGAGGTCCTGCTGCGCGTCGATAAACTTGATGAGCAAAGGGAACTCGTTGCCGAACAGACGGTAGTTGTCCGCGCCGACGAGCCGTGCTCCCAGCTGCTCCACGAGCGTGTTCAGCGGCGTGCCGGCATATTTCCCGTCCGCCACGACCGTCTCGTTGTCTTTCACTCCGGATATTTCCCAGCTCTCGCCGACGTTGGTCAGCGTCTCGTCGAGCTGCTTGAAGGGGATGATCTTACTGCCTCCCCATAGTGTCTGTTTTAATAACGGTTTGAATTTGAATAGCATAGTTTTGTTTTTATTGGTTATGAATGACGTGCCGTCAGTTCTCGTTCCAATAGTTCGGAGCGAAGATGACAAGCACGGTGAATATCTCGAGACGTCCCATGAGCATATAGAACGAGCAGACCCATTTCGCCGCGTCGGGCAGCTCCGCCCACGACATTGTCGGTCCGATTTCCGCGCCGAGCGTCGGTCCGACATTGCCCAAGCAGCTCATTACGATTGTAACGGAGTTGGTGGATTGTATGCCCAGGCAAATCAGGAAGAACGTTGCCACGACGAACAACAGCAGATAGATCATCAGCAAAGACATAAGCGAGGAGCGCTTCTGCTGGGATATGTTGTAGCCGTCGACATTGAGCGGCAGCACGGCATTGGGGTGGAGCATCTGCCGGAACTCGTTTTTGAGCATCTTATAGAGCATCACGCCGCGTATGCATTTCATACCGCCGGAGGTGCTGCCCGACATTCCGCCGATGAACATACATATCGCAAGCACTATCCAAGTGCGGCGGGGCCACAGCGCGGCATCGTCGTTGAACAGCCCCGTGGTGGTGATGAACGACACGACAGTGAACAGCGCCGAGCGCAAGGCGTGCTCTATCGCGTAACCGTTGCGGATTATCAGCTCCGCCATGACGTAAGCGGAGAATATCACTATAAGGAAGAAATAGAGGCGGAATTCACTGCTGTGCCACAGGCGTTTGATGTTAAATCGCGTTACGACGGAATAGAGCAGGATGAAGTTGATGCCCGCGAGGAAGCAGAAAAACGTACTGACATATTCCAGCGCGGGGGAGTTAAAAAACGCCACCGAGGCATTGTGCGTGGCAAAGCCGCCCGTTGCAGTGGTGGTCATAGCGTAGTTGACGGCATCGAAAGGGCTCATTCCCAGCAGCCAGTAAGCGCAGATGCAGATAATCGTGAGCAGGGCGTAGATAGACCAAATCCATTTCGCGCTTGCCGACAGACGCGGGTGCATCTTCGACTTGACGGGCCCTGTCGCCTCCGCCGCAAACACCTTCACCGAGCCGCCGGTCATCGAGGGCAGCACCGCAATCATAAAAAAGACTATCCCCAAGCCGCCTACCCACTGCGTCAGAGAGCGCCAGAAGAGCAGTCCGCGCGGCAGGCTCTCCACGTCGTCGAATACCGTTGCGCCCGTCGTAGTGAAGCCCGACATCGCCTCGAAGAAAGCGTCGGTGAAGTCGGTGATATACGCCCCGACGAAGAAAGGCAACGCCCCGAAGAGGCTGAACGCCGTCCACGCCAGCGTAACGACAAGGTAAGCGTCGCGCCGGGACAGGTTGTTACCCGCCTCCCTGCCGTAGTAACGCAGCGTGAAGGCGCCGATGAGCGTCAGGATAGTTGACACCGAGAAGGCGAAGAGGTCGTCTTCGTCGTAGTAGAACGACACGCCGAGACACACCAGCATCAGGAATGCTTCGATGAAAAGCAACGAGCCGAGCACCTTATATATAAGTTTCAGGTTTATCATCGCGCCTGTCTTGCCGTTCTTAGAATAGTTTCTCCACGCGTTTAAGCGTCAGTCCGTGCATGAACACCACTACCGAATCGTCTTTCTGTATCCGTGTATTGCCCGAGACGAGCATACCCGCGCCGTCGCGTACTATGCCGCCGATGGTCATCCCTTTGGGCAGATTGAGGTCTTTCACCGCCTTTTTCGTTACTATCGCGCCGTCCTTTGCCACGAACTCCGCCACGTCGGCGTTGATGGTGGTGAGGAATTTCACGTTCTTCACGTTGGTGTCGAGCATCATCTGATATATGTTGCTTGCCGCTATGCTCTTGGTGTTGATGATGGTGCCGATGTCGAGGCTCTCCGCCATATTCACGTAATCGAGGTCCTCCACGACGGCTACCGTCTTCCTCACACCCATCCTCTTGGCTGCCAGACAGGTAAGGATGTTCGACTCGGAGTTCTCCGTCAGCGCCACGAAAGCCTGCGTGTTCAATATTCCCTCCTCGGATAAGAGCGACATATCGCGCCCGTCGCCGTTGATGACAAGGCAGCGGTCGCCCAGCCGGTCGTTAAGCCACTCGCACCGCCGCTCGTCTATTTCTATCACCTTAGCTTTCATATACTCCGGCAACTCCTTAACCGTGCGCACGGTGATCTTGCCTCCGCCCATAATCATAACGTTCTTCACGTCGGCGTAGTTCTCCTTTCCCACTATCTGTCTGATATACGTTATGTATTGCTTGGTGGTCATGAAGTAAGCCATGTCGTAGAGTTTCAGCTCGTCGTTGCCGCCGGGAATGATCGTCTCGTCGCGGCGTTTGATTGCCACGATGTGATAAGGGTCGTCGGGTCCGCACAGCTCGCGCAGGGGGCGGTTTAAGATGGTGCACTCCTCGTGGAGCTTTATGCCGAGCATTACGAGCGCTCCGCCGTGCACGTCCCACCGTTGCCTGACCCACGACATCTTAAGTCCGTTGGAGATGTCTCTGCCCGCCAGCAGTTCGGGATAGATGATTTTGTCCACCCCGAGCTTCTCGTAGAACCCGGCAAACTGCTCCTCAGTGTATTCCTTATTGTCCACCTTTGCCACCGTCCGTTTCGCTCCGAGCGCCTTCGCCATAATGCAAGCCTGAACGTTTTGGTTCTCGTCGGGCGTTACGGCAATAAATAAGTCGGCGCGCGACACACCTGTCTCCTTCATCGTAATGAGGCTGCAAGGGAGCGACTGCACGGTGAGGATGTCGTAATTTGCCGCAAGCTGCGCCAGACGATCGCCGTCCTCGTCGATGAGCGTAACATCTTCATTGCTGCGCGAGAGCAGTTGTGCCAGATGCGAACCGATGGCTTTTGCGCCGGTGATGATAATTTTCATATATCAAAAAGTCTTATTTGCCGATTATTGCCTTGCGTATTGCCGCCTTGTCCAGTCCGGTGAGGGTACGCAACTCGTCAATTGTGCCGTGCTCAACGAACTCGTCGGGCAAGCCGAGGCGTATGATTTCGATGTTGTTCTTCGCAGTGAGCCCCAAGTCGCAGAGCCGTTCCGCCACGGCAGAACCGAAGCCGCCGCCACGCACGCCGTCCTCTATCGTTACGACGCGGGTGTAGTTCGCGCCGATCTCTTCCAACGCTTTCTCATCGAGAGGTTTAAGAAACCGCATGTCGTAATGTGCCGCATCGATGTCGTTCTCGTTAAGTATGTCCTCCACATCGTTGCCTATCGGACCGATGGTAAGCACCGCCGTGCCGCGCCCCTCGCGCAGCTTTCGCGCCGTGCCGACCGTGATTTCTTCGAGCGGGCAGCGCCAATCCGGCAGCCGTCCCTTACCGCGGGGGTAGCGGATAACGAATGTGCCCTTGCCCGGCAGCTGCGCCGTGAACATCATTCTCCGCAGCTCGTGCTCGTCCATCGGGGAGCAAATGGTGATATTCGGCACCGCCCTGAGCGCAGCCATATCGAACATCCCGTGGTGCGTCGCGCCGTCTTCGCCTACCAGTCCCGCACGGTCGAGGCAGAGGACAACGGGGAGGTTGAGCAGCGCCACGTCGTGGATGATGTTGTCGTAAGCGCGTTGCGAGAATGTGCTGTATATGTTGCAGAACGGCAAGAGCCCGTCTTTCGCCATCCCCCCGGAGAACGTTACGGCGTGCCCTTCTGCGATGCCGACGTCGAAACACCGCTCCGGCAACTCGCGCATCATTATGTTCATCGAGCAACCGGTGGGCATCGCGGGCGTTACGCCGACAATTTTCGGGTTCTGCCGCGCAAGCTCCAGCAGCGTCTCGCCGAACACCTCCTGATACAACGGCGCACATCTCGCACCCTCCGCCGTCTGCCGCGCACCCGTCGCCACGTCGAATTTGCCCGGTGCGTGCCAGATTGTCGCCTCTTTCTCGGCGGGGGAATAGCCCTTGCCCTTTATCGTATGGAGGTGCAGGAGCTTCGGTCCCGTCATGTCTTTAAGTTGGTTGAGCACCCTGACGAGCTCCGTTACGTCGTGCCCGTCGACCGGTCCGAAGTAGCGGATATTCATACCTTCGAAGATATTCTGCCTGCTCGACAGCGCCGCCTTAATCGCGTTGTTGAAGCGCAGGATGCGGTTTTTGCGCTGCTCGTCGAGCATTCCGCGACCCGTCAACCACTGCGACAGACGGTAGCGGACACGGTTGTACGTCGCGCTCGTGCTCAGTTGAAGCAGGTATTTCTCCATCCCGCCGACAGCCTTGTCGATACTCATATCGTTGTCGTTCAACACGATAAGCATATTGTTCGGCGTGGAAGAGACGTTGTTCAAACCCTCAAAAGCCAAGCCGCCGCTCATCGCCCCGTCGCCTATGAACGCCGTTATGCGCCGCTTGCTGCCCGACAGTTGCGCCGCCACAGCCATGCCCAGAGCGGCGGAGATGCTGTTCGAGGCGTGGCCGCAGGCAAACGTGTCGTACTCGCTTTCTTCGGGCGAGGGGAACGGGCGGATACCTCCCAGCTTGCGGTTTGTGCAAAACCGGTCGCGCCGACCCGTGAGGATCTTGTGGCTGTACGCCTGATGACCCACGTCCCACACTATCCTGTCGTCGGGGGTGTTCAACGTGTAATGCAGCGCGACAATAGCTTCTATCGCGCCCAACGACGAGGCGAGGTGCCCCGGGTTTACCGACAGCTCGCGCACGATGAACGCCCGCAACTCCTCGCACACCGCCGGTAAGTCGCTCACCGCCAACCGCCTGAGGTCCGCGGGGGAGTTTATTTGTTGCAATAAAGGAAATTCGTTCGTTTGGCCCATCTTTCGCCTTCAATTTATCACACGCAAAAGCGAATACATCGCTCGCAAAAGCAAATACAAAAGTAGTGCAAACGCGCGAAACGCCAAACTTATTCGTCCATTTTCGGCAAACAAACAGGCAGCATTAAGCCGCTTAAAAGGCCTTAATAACGAACTTAAAAGGCAATAATAAGCGGCTTAAAAGACAGTAACAAGAAGCTTAATTGTCAGAAACAAGAAACTTAGTTGTCAGTAATAAGAACTTAGCCGACCGTAACCGGGTAGCTGCGCTCAATGCCGAGTTCGCGGTCGATGACCGCCATCATGCCCTCAACCTGTCCGAGCGCCATCATCCGCCCGTGGAACGAGTAGCCCGCGTTGTAACCTTTCGTCTCGTCGCCGAGCATGAGCGGGGCGTGGTCTACGCGCATCGGCAACTGCGGGTTCTCCTTTTCGAAGATGCGAATCAGCTCGATGATGTTCGCCCGGCCGCCGAAATGGGACGCCTCCTTGAAACTGCCGTCGGGGAAGACACAGGTGCTGCGGAGGTGTACGAAATGGGTGCGCGATGCGAATTTCCTTGCGAGGTCCGGCACGTCGTTGTGTGCCCCGGCGCTCAGTGACCCCGCGCAGAACGTCAAGCCGTTGTGCTTATCGGGCACGGCATCGAGGAACCAGCGGATGTCGTCCTCGTTGCAGACTATGCGCGGCAGCCCGAGAATCTGCATCGGCGGGTCGTCGGGGTGGACGCACATCCGCATATCGTATTCGTTGCAGACGGGCATTATCGCTTCGAGGAAATACTTCATATTCGCCCGTAGCGCCGCCCTGTCGATGCCTTTGTACAGCGCGAGCAGGTCGCGGAAAATCTTCACGGGGTTGAGGTCGCCCTCTTTGATGTTGCCGTTGACGAAGCCCTGCGTCTTGATGATGATGTTCTCCACCATCCGGTCGTTGTCGGCGGCGGTCATCGTCTTGGCTTTCTCCCTCACCTGCGCGATGATCTCGGGTGCATAATCCGCCTCCGCACCCTCGCGTTGAAGGATGCAGCAGTCGAAATAAGCGAACTCCGCAAGGTTGAAATACAGCGAACTGGTGCCGTCGGGATTGGGGTTCGCAAGGTCGGTACGCGCCCAGTCGAGCACCGGCATAAAGTTGTAACAAATCGTGTGAATGCCGCATTTGCCCAAGTTTGCGAGGCTCTCGATGTAGTTGGCAATAAGTTTGTCGCGGTCCGCACCGCCGTATTTGATGCTCTCGCTCACGGGCAGGCTCTCCACCACCGACCATCTGAGGCCGAACGAGGCGATGTAATCCCTCAGCTCCGTTATCTTCTCCACCGTCCACACCTCGCCGTTGGGCACGTCGTGCAGCGCCGTTACTATCCCTTCCACGCCGATCTGCCGCAGCATCGACAGCGTGATCTTATCGTTCTTACCGAACCATCGCCAAGTCTTTTCCATATCAGTTATTTGATGTTTTGAATGATTTCCAACGCCTCGCGGCACTTGTTCGTTATGTAAGCCCAGTCTTTTGCCGCCACTTTGTCTTTGGGGAAGAGTTTCGAACCCATCCCTACGCACCACGCCCCGGCCTTAATCCACGCCGTGAGATTGTCCTCCGTCGGTTCCACGCCGCCCGTAATCATCAGCCTGCTCCACGGCATCGGCGCCAGCAGACCTTTGACGAACTTCGGGCCGAGCACGTCGCCGGGGAACACTTTGCACAGCTCGCAGCCGGCTTCCTGCGCGGTATTCACTTCCGTCACCGTGCCGCAGCCCGGGGTGTAAGGCACTTGCCGGCGGTTGCAGACCTTTGCTATTTCGGGGTTGAACATCGGTCCGACGACGAAGCACGCGCCGAGCTGGATGTACAAAGCCGCCGTCGGAGCGTCGACAACCGACCCCGCGCCCAACGCCAACTCGGGACATTCGCGCGCCGCGAACTTAATTAAAGCGCCGAACACCTCGTGTGCGCAGTCGCCGCGGTTGGTGAACTCGAACGCCCTCACGCCGCCGTCGTAGCACGTTTTCACCACCGCCTGCGCCGTCGCGACATCGCTATGATAGAAGACCGGCACCATTCGCGTCTGCCCGATCTTCCGCATTACTGCCATCTTATCAAATCTTGCCATAATCCTTACCTTATTTTATGTGTTATCTCTGCACCCTTCCGCTCGTGTTGCCTCCGGCGAGCGCCTCCACCTCCTCGCTGCTGACGAGGTTGAAATCGCCCGTTATCGTGTGCTTCAACGCCGATGCCGCCACTGCGAACTCCAGCGCCGCGCCCTGTGTCGGTTTGGCGAGCAAGCCGTGGATGAGCCCTGCGGAGAACGAGTCGCCGCCGCCCACACGGTCGATGACGGGCATAATATCATAATGTCGCGAGGCGTAAAACTCGTTCGTTTCGCTGTTGTAAATCAAAGCCTTCCAACCGTTGTGCGTGGCGGAGAGGCTCTCGCGCAAGGTTGAAGCGACATATTTGAAGCCGAACGCCTTTGCCATCGCCACGAAAATCGCCTTGTAGCCCTCGGCATCCGTTACGCCTTTCTCCACGTCAGCATCGGGTTTGAAGCCCAGGCACAGCTCTGCGTCCTCCTCATTGCCTATGCACACGTCGACGTACTCCATCAGCGGGCGCATCACGGAGATAGCTTTCGCCGACGTCCACAGCTTCTTGCGGAAATTGAGGTCGACGGAGACGGTCAGTCCGTGCCGCTTCGCCGCCTTGCAAGCCAGTAGCGTCAGCTCTGCCGCACCGTCGCTGATGGCGGGCGTGATGCCGCTCCAGTGGAACCAGTCGGCACCGTCCATAATCGCGTCGAAGTCGAAATCGGCGGGCACGGCGTCGGCGATGGCGGAGTGCGCGCGGTCGTAGATCACCTTGCTCGGGCGCATCGAGGCGCCTGTCTCCGCGTAATACAGTCCTATGCGGTCGCCGCCGCGCGTGATATAATCAGTGTTCACGCCGTATCTGCGCAGCGCGTTGACGGCAATCTGCCCTATCTCGTGCGCGGGGAGTTTCGTTACGAAGCACGCCGTGTGCCCGTAGTTGGCGAGGCTGACAGCCACGTTTGCCTCTCCGCCGCCGGGGATGATGTCGAACGCGGCAGTCTGAATGAAACGGTCGGTGCCGTGGGGAGAGAGCCGCAGCATTATCTCTCCGAGTGTGATTATCTTCGCCATAAGCCTGTCATTTATAATGTTTTATGTTCTGTCAAAAATTGAAATAGCGTTTCGCGTTATAGTAGCAGATGTCCTCCGTCATTTGCTCCACGCACTCCATAGCCTCGTTCGGGATTAGTCCGCGCTCGATGTCGTCCCCCAAGATGTCGCACAGGAGGCGGCGGAAATACTCGTGGCGCGGGTAGGAAAGGAACGAGCGCGAGTCGGTCAACATCCCCACGAAGCGGCTGAGAAGGCCCTGCGACGAGAGCGTGTCAAGCTGTTGCCGCATCCCGGAGAGCTGGTCGTTGAACCACCACGCTGCGCCGAACTGCATCTTGCCCGCCGTGCGTCCGTCTTGAAAATTGGCTGTCATCGCCGCGGTAACGGTGTTGTCGGCGGGGTTGATGTTGTAGAGGATGGTCTTTGCGAGGCGGTCGTCGCTGTCAAGAGCGTCGAGGAGGCGTGCCAGATTAGCGGCACTGCGCCAATCGCCGATGGTGTCGAAACCGGTGTCGGGACCGAGCGTGCGTGCCGCGCGGGTGTTGACATTGCGCAGCGGACCGAAGTGCAACTGCTGCACCCAACCCTTCTCGGCGTTCATCCGGCACAGTTCGATGAGCAGCGCGGTCTGCACCTGCGCCGCCTCCGCCTTGTTCAGGGTCTGCCCCTGCCGTACTTTCAGCCACAATTTTGCCGCTTCTTTATAAGTTGTCTCGGCGTATGGCACCTCGCTCAAACCGTGGTCCGCCACGCTGCAACCGTTGCCGGCGAAGTAGTCGTGGCGCGTTTTCAGGGCATCCAACAGGCTGTCGAGCGTGTTGATTTCCTTGCCCGCAACCTCCGCCAGACGGTCGATGTAAGCGTTATAAGCGGTAACATCCTCCACCGCCATCGCCTTGTCGGGCCGCCACGCCGGCAGCATTTTTATTTCAAAACCGTCATTCTTTACTTGCCGATGGTACTCCAACGTGTCGCAAGGGTCGTCGGTGGTGCAGACCGCTTCCACATTATAATGCCTCATCAGGCCCCGCGCTGAATACCCTTCGCTTTGCAGCAGTTCGTTGCAACGGTCAAAAATGCGTCGTGCCGAGGCGGGGGTGAGCAGCTCGGTGATGCCGAATGCCGTTTTCAGTTCGAGGTGCGTCCAGTGGTAGAGCGGGTTGCGCAGGGTGTACGGCACGGTCTCCGCCCACTTCTGAAACTTGCTCCAGTCGTCGGCATCGCCCGTGATGTACTTCTCCGGCACGCCGTTCGCGCGCATCGCCCGCCACTTGTAATGGTCGCCGCCGAGCCATAATTCCGTTATCGAACGGAAGCGATAATCCTCCGCCACCTGCTGCGGGGCGAGGTGGCAGTGGTAGTCGATAATAGGCAGCCGCTCGGCGTGAGCGTGGTACAAGTGCCGCGCGGTATCGTTGCTTAAAAGGAAATCGTCTGTTATAAACATTTTATAATTTCACCAGTTTGTATTTCGGAACCAATAATTTCATTATTCCCCAGCTGACGAGATACGCCACCGACGCGATGAGGAACACTATCATATACCCCGCTTCCTTGCCTTCGAACGAGAGGAAATGCAGGTCGGCGTCTTCCGCATAGACGAAGAGCACGCCCGCGCCTTTGTTCGACATAAAGCTGCCGAGCCCGCTTGCCAAGCCCGCCGCCCCGGTTACGGTCGCCACCACCGCCTTGGGGAACATGTCGCTCACGACGTTGTACACGTTTGCACTCCAGCTCTGGTGCGCCGCCGCCATAATGCCGATGATCACGACGGGGTACCACATCGACAGCCGTCCCATAGGCATCACGAGGCAGCCCAATAGCGGGAACAGCGCGAAAATCAACATCCCGTGCATCCGCCCCGCGTAAGGATTGACCCTGTTGCGGTTGATGAAGTATGTGGGCAGGTAGCTGCCGGCGAGCGAGAGCATGGAAATGAGGTAGATGGCGAATACGCCGAACATACCCTGCGGCGTGTCGGAGGAGTAGCCGTACACCTCGCTGATGAACGCCGGCGCCCAGAACAGCAGGAACCACCATACGCTGTCGGGCAGGAAGCGCCCGAAAATGACAGCCCACGTCTGACGGAACGCGAAGGCGCGCAAGGGGGAGATGTGTTCTTGTTTTGCAGTTACATCCGGCTTGCTGCTGTCTTTTATTATAGTTGCCGCTTCGTTTACCGCATCCTGCTCGATATATTTCAGTTCCTCAGCGTTGACGTGCGGGTTCTCGTCAGGGCGTTTATATACGAAGAGCCACGCAATCATCCAGAGGTAGCCGAGCAGTCCGATGGCGAGGAAAGCGGTCTCCCAACCGTAGCGGCGCGCAATTAACGGGATGGTGAACGGTGCGATGAGTGCGCCGATCTGTGCGCCGGAGTTGAAGATGCCGGTAGCGAAGCCGCGGTCTTTCTTGGGGAAATATTCGGAGACGGCTTTGATGGAGCAGGGGAAATTGCCCGCCTCGCCGATGGAGAGAACGACGCGCGCGACGATGAACATCCACACGCTGACAGTGGTGATGATCAGTGTGGAGCCCGCCGTGGCTTGCAGCGCGAGCAGTTGGTTGCGTGCTCCGATGAAGGAGAACAGCCAGTCGCCGCTGACAATGCCGCAGGTGAGGATGCCGCAAAAGGCATGTAAACACGCGCCCGTGCTCCATACCGCGATGGCTGCGACATAGCCCCGCTTCGTGCCGAGATAATCGATAGCGCGCCCGGCGAAGAGCATTCCCACGGCATAAACCAAGGAGAAGATGCCCGTGATGGTGCCGTAGTCGCTGTCGTTCCAATGAAATTCCGGCGCGATGAAGTCCTTCCACGTCAGCGACAGCACCTGCCGGTCGAGGTAGTTCACCACCAGCGCGACGAACAGCATCCCGCAGATGACCCACCGGAAATTAGTCCTTTTAGCTTGCATACGGGGAACTAAATTGTCTTAATCGTGCGGCGCACAGCCCCTTCGCCGGCAATAAGTTGTACGAAACAGTCGATGACCTTGCCTGCCAACCCCACTTCATAGAGGTCGACGCCGAAGATTTCCGCCCTGTGCAAGAGGGGCGCGACGGCTGACTCAATAGCGTTTTTATCCTTGTCGCCGAGTTTTATTGCCGCCACATATTTGCATACGTCGCCCAGCAGCGGGTCGGGACTGAGCTCAAAGGTTTTGCCCTCGTCGTCGACAGCCATCAGATAGCGCAGCCAGCCGGCGAAGATGAGCGGGATGACGCGCAAATCCCCCGCGTCCAAAGCCCCGCTCTTGCAATAAGCCTTGATAGTCTCGCCGAAGCGGATGGGCAGTTTCTGCGAGGTGTCGCACGCGATTCGTTGCGGCGTGTCGGGCATAAACGGGTTGGGAATGCGTATGTTGACCACCTCGTCGATAAAGCTCTTGGGCGACAAGATCTTGGGGTCGACCACCACGGGCAGCCCCTCCGTATAGCCCAAGACCTCCACAAGACGGCGCAAATCACTGTCCTTCATCTCGTCCGCAATCAGTTTGTAGCCCAGCAGACAACCGAATACGGCGAGGCAGGTATGCAAGGGATTGAGGCACGTGCACACCTTCATCTTCTCCACTTTGTCCACCGTCTGGCGGTCGGTGAAGTAGATGCCGACCCGTTCTAATGCCGGTCTGCCGTTGGGGAAGCGGTCCTCGATGACTAAATATTGGCACTCCTCGGCGTTGACGAACGGCGCTACATAGGTCTTTTTCGACGTGATGACCGGCTCCAACCCCTCGATGCCGTCGGCGAGGAGTATCTTTTCCACATTGCCGTCGGGACGCGGAGTGATCTTGTCTATCATAGTCCAGGGGAACGAAACCTTGTTTTCGTCGTTGACATACGCCAGAAATCCCGCCGCGCACACGCCGTTTTTCTCCCACGCCTCCGCAAAGGCATTGACAGCGGAGTATAGCTTGTCGCCGTTGTGCGAGCAGTTGTCGGTGCTCACGAGGGCTATCGGCAGCGCACCGGCGGCGAAACGCTCATACACGAGTGCGGCAACCTTGCCGATATAGCTCTTCGGACAAGCAGGACCGTTTTTCAGGTCATCCTCCACGCCCGGCAGTGCCGTCCCGTCCGCGCTACGCAGCAGGTAGCCTTTCTCCGTGATGGTGAACGTCGCCAGTTGCAGACTCTCGCTGCGGAATATCTCTTTCAGCCGCTCCCAATCGGCGGTATTGCCCGTGTCGGCAGTAAGCGCTTCGGCGATGGACCCCACCACACGCTTGTCGACACTGCCGTCGGATTTCAGCGTAACCAACGCTCCGATGTTGTCGTGAGGGCGGTACATCTTCTCGATAATCTCGTAATCGTAACCCTCAGCCACGATTATTCCTCGGTCGATAACGCCTTTGTCGAGCATGTCTTGCACAAGATTGGCGTGAAAAGCGCGGAAGATGTTGCCCGCGCCGAAGTGAATCCAATACGGCGACACCTTCGTGCGTGCCTTCATCGCGTCGATGTCAAACGCCGGCAAGGTCCAGCCTTTCGCCTCCCATTCGGCGGCGGATTGAAAAACAGATTTGTCTAAACGCATATTCAATGTAATCGTTTGAATGAAAATGGAATGCACAAAGGTAGCAAAAAATCCAAAAGACAAATGAAACGAACCTTATTTTACTTCGCCGTCTGCCCGCGCGACTTCGGCCGGCAGGGCAATTAGTAGCGACTAAGACTTTGATTTTCGTCGCAAAAACGCGCTTCGAACAAGGGCAACACGGGCGCGAGGAACGGCGAGACGGCTCGCGATATATGTCGCGTGCGGGTAATCTTTTCGGCCGAGCGGAATAAAACTATGCGGCGGCGTGCGCGCGAGAGGGCGACATACAGTTTACGGCTGTCCTCAGCCACACCGGCGCCGCCGTCGACAGTCGAGCGGAACGAGGGGTAACGGTCGTCGGCCGCGTCGAACACGATGACGTTGTCGAACTCGAGACCTTTGGCCTTGTGGACAGTCGAGATGATGACGCGCTCGTCGAGGATGTTGGCGGCGCAGAGGTCGCTCTCGCGCAAGGTCGAGATGTCGAGGATATGGTTCGCTATTTGCGCCGCGAGGGTGCTGTCGGCCGCGGTAACGGTCTCGCGCGCGATGTAGCGGAAGACGTATTCGATGTTTTTCACTTCGCGCAGGAAACCCTGTTTTAAAAGATAGGCGTAGAGGTTGCGCAGCTCGGCGGCAAGCAGCGGTTCGGCCCCGGCAGGTTGCAGCTTGTTCAGGCGCGAGGCTGTGGCGCGGTAGAGGGGCAACAGGCGCGTGCGCAGGAGGTCGGCTTTGGCGCGGACGGTGCGGCCGACGAGGAATGATTTTTGCAGCGGGATAATCTTCTTGCAACGCTTGTAACAATGCACGGCGAGGCTGCATGTCGCGGCGGTGTCAGCGTCGGCGAGGTGGCTGTTTTCGCCTTTGAGACGGAACGCTTCGAGCAGGTATTTCAGTTTGAACTGCCTCAGTTGCGGGAACAGCAGCCGCGCGAGTTTGAGCGTGTCGAAGCAATCGGGGTTGCGCTGTTTTAAATCGTATTCGGGCAAAAAACGTTGCAGATTGGCGTCGAGGATGGCGTAATCGAACGCGGCGTTATGACCGAGCAAAACGCAGCCGGGCGAGCTGCCGAGGTAGGTTGCGAAAAGGGCGAGGGCCTCTTCCGGCGGCAGAATTTCAACGTGCCGGCGCTCCTCGATAATCGGGTTGACGACGGTGCCGAGCATCGCCGGGATGGGGCGCGAAGTTGCGATATGTACCGAGAACTCCGAGCCTTTAACAACCTTGCCCCGCCGCATTTTTACGGCTGCAATCTGAATTATGTCGTCGTTGGCGGTGTCGAGACCTGTGGTTTCCGTGTCGAACACGACGATTTCTTTTTCTTCATAGACGCGCGCGAACTCCATTATATAACTGCTGTCCGGACGAAGCATCAGGTCGAGCGGCGTGAGCGACACGTCGACGAGCTTGCGGATGAAAGCCCTTGCTGCGGCGCCGCGCTCGTAGATCCTCATGCCGGTGAACAGGCGCGACCACGCGATGAAGTTGTGCTCGTTGGCGAAGACGGCGGCGTGGGCGATGAGGAATTTCACTTCGGGCGTGGCGAACAGGTCGGCGCCGCTCACCTTGAAATGCCTCACGCCGGCCTCGTCCATGCGGCTGCTGATGATGTCGGCTTCGGCGTTGGTCAGGACAATGACGGCGGTGGTCTCTTCGGGGTATTCACCGGCTAAGCGTGCGGCTTCGAGCGCGGCGTCGGAGTATTCGCTTTCGAGCGTCGCACTGCAAACAACGGTCAGTTCGTCGCCGGTGCGCTCAGCGTCGTAACAAGCCGCGGGCAGCAGTGCCGGGTCGATATGCAGGATATCCTCGGCGTAGCGGTTGAACACGTCGAGCAGGTATTGCGGCGAACGGTGGTTGGTGGCAAGGTGGAAGATGCGGCCGTCGCAGCGCGCTTTCAATTGCTCGAGCGTTGCCGTTTTCGCACCCATGAAAGAGAAGATTGCCTGTTGCTCGTCGCCAAGGAACATCATCGTGCGCTGCGGCGTACCGGCAGGTTTCATCAGAAGGTCTATTATCCTGATTTGCAACGGGTTAAGGTCTTGCACCTCGTCCACTTGGCACCATGTGAAATGCTTGAACGGTCCGGCCGTACCGCTTGCCAACCCGGCCTCTTTGGCCAGCGCGTCGTAGGTGAGCAGGAGCATGTCCTCGAAGTCGATGAGGCGGGCGTCGCGCTTGTAATTGCGGTAGTAGAGCGCGGCCTCCATCTTGTCGAGCAGGGCTTTGAGCGCGGGCTGCCGGTCGGCGCGGTAGGCGTAGGATTTCACGATGTCCTGATAGTCCGCGGCGGTAAGGTAAATCTGCGTCATCACCGACGGCGTGAGCGCCAGTTCCTGCACCTCGCAGATATATCTCAGCGCGGCAAGGTCGTCAGCCGTGAGGCAGTCGGGATGGATGCGCAGCTCCTTCGGGTGGAGGTGCTCAATCTGGTGCATCATCGCGGCGAGGTGCACCGCGTCGAAGCACTGGCGGCGGAGCTTGAACGACCCGGCAACAACGGTCTCGTCGATGTCGAGGTAATGCGCGAGTATGGAAAGGATATCGTCGTCGTCGATGATGCCCGTGTCGGCCGGGATGAGCGCGTTGTCGAGCAAGAAGCGCGCGCAGAAACGATGAATGTTGCCTACGAAAATGTCGTTAATGCTTTCGGCGTTATTGCTTTCGGTTAAATTATGGTTGCAAATTAAATTATCGCCCCCGTTGTTTGAACTATTGAAATTAACCGAATTATTGTCCTCGCGGTTATTGCAACTAATTAAATTCCCTTCGTCGTTGTAACTACTCCCGATTAAATCCCTTTCGTCGTTGTAACTACTCCCAATTAAATTCCTTTCGTCGTTGTAACTACTCCCGATTGCGTTTAACTGCTGCGCGATGCGTTGCTTCATGGAGCGGGCCGCACGGTTGGTGAACGTCAGGCACAGCATCTCGGAGAAGGGGATGCCGGCGTCGTGCGCGCGGATGATGCGGCGGGCAAGGACGTGCGTTTTGCCGCACCCGGGCGGTGCGAGCGTGAGGAATTCCCCGTCGTTGGCGTTTATGACGATTTCCTGCTCTTTGTCGGTGGTTTGAATGCTCCTCACGCCTGTCTGTTCTTACTTCGCGGTAACGGTGGAGGAGGCGGTGCCGGAGGTGATGGTGTAGGATTGTCCGGAGGTGATGTCGGGCGTGGAGATGAGGATCTGGTAGCCGGAAGTGCCGCCCATGCTGCCGCCGGGGTTATTGCCGCCGGGAGTGTTTCCGCCGGGGGTGTTTCCGCCCGTGCCGCCTGTGCCGCCCGTGCCGCCTGTGTTACCTCCGGGTCCGGCATACGCTGCGAAGGGCGACATTGCTGATGAGGAGTTATATCCGTCGGGCACGGTGGCGGTGAAGAGCGTTTGTCCGGACGAATCGGCGAGGGTGATGGCGGTGTTGGCGGTGATGGCGGCCGTCGTTGTGGCGTAATGCGCCTTGGACGATGACTCGATGGTTATGGCCGAGCCGCCCACGCCGAGCACCGTGCCGCCGTTGATGTACACGCCGTAGCGCTCTGCCGCGTCGATGGAGCATTCGGGTTGCGCCGCTCCGTAGGCGAGCACCGTACCGCCGTTGATGATGAGGTCGGCGTTGGAGTCGAGGCCGTCATTGTTTTGCGAAACCACCTGTATGGTGCCGCCGTTGATGTCCATCTCTTCTGCGGAATTGATGGCATCGTCGTAGGCCGTAACGTAAATCTCGCCGCCGTTGATGGTGAGCAGGGCTTTACTCTCGATGCCTTCCGAGCCGTCGCTCTTGCCGGTGGCGCTGACGTTGATGGTGCCGCCGTTGATAACGAGGCCCGCGTCGGCGCGCATGCCTTTGGGCGAGGACGTGTCGCTGCCGTAAGCATAGCGCGTGCCGGATGTTGAGACGGTGATGTCGCCGCCGTTGATCTCGAGCGTGCCGTCAGCCTTGAGCCCTTTGCCGGCGGTACCTGTGGCGGTGAGGGAGATGGTGCCGGCGTCGATGGTGATGTCTGCGTCGGAGGAGATGCACGACGTGCCTTTTATCTCTTTGTCGGAAGAGTCGTAATAGGCTGAGGCTGAGGATGTTATAGTGATAATCGGCGTTGACATATCGTCGTTGATGTCGATGTCGCCGTCGGTTTTAAGCCCTTTCGCCCCTTGCGCCGTAACGTCGATGTTGAGCGTGCCGCCTTTGATCAAAGCATAGCCCGTCTCGTCGTCGTCCGCGGAGACCTGTATGCCGTCGTCGCCCGTGCCGGAGATATTTATTGTGCCGCCGTTTTGCTGGAAATATTGGTTGACATTGATGCCGTCGCCGGCCGCCGCGAGGATGTTAATTTCGCCCGTAAAAGTCTTTTTGAGTTGGATATATTCGTCGGCCCAGTAGGCGTGCTTGGCGTAACCGCAGATGTTAAGCGTGCCGTCGCCGGTGAACTCGGAATGGCCGTTGACCATCAGCGCGCCCTTGCCGTCGCTATTGGCCGTGTCGGCGAGCGTCGATGTGCCGTTGAGCTGGAAGGCGATGCGCTTGCCGTTGCGGATGTTAATCGGCGCGGTGGTGAGCGAGGTGAGGCTGAGGTTGTCGAACACGACCGTGGCTTTGAGCTTGCCGTCCATGTAAAAGCTGCCGTCGGTCGAGCTACCGGAAAGGGTGTAGGTTATCTCGTCGGCGAGAGCTTCATCCTGCGTGATTGTTACATCGGCGCCAGAAACGGTGATGTCGACGAGCGCCATAATGTCCGCCGAGACGGTTACCGCCGCGCTGCTTCCGGCGTAACTGACAGTGATTGTTGCGGGGTTGACAACGGTATCGTCGACGGTCATGCAATCGATGTCGGCGGTGTTGAAGGTGCGGTTTAAAATCGTTATTTCGTCGCCGGAGACCTTCGCGAAACCCATGTCCGCGGCGGGCACGAGGTAGGTGACGGAGCCTGTCTGTATCGCGAGGGTCTGCGCGTTTATAATAAGCGGGAAGAGCGCGAGGGCGGCGATGGCGAGGTGCTTGAAATGAATGTGCATATTAATTAAATTACCTTCTGAAATGCTTCTTTCGCGAGGGCTTGTTTTGCTCGGTCTGACCGGCCTCTTCGGGGTAGGCTATGCGCGTGTGGTAGACGTTTTTCAGGCGGTCGATGATGACGTTTTTCGCCACGGCGATGTCGCTGAACGTGATGGGGCAATTTTTGAAAAAGCCGTCGGCCACCTGCGCGTCGATCACCTTGTCTATGAGCGCGGTGATGCTCTCCTCGGTGTACTCTTTCAACGACCGCGCCGCCGCCTCCGAGCTGTCCGCCATCATCAGTATCGCCTGCTCTTTCGTGAACGGGTTGGGCCCGGGATAGGTGAACGCCGCAACGTCGATTTCCTCGTCGGGGTGCGCGTTTTTCTCCATCACGTAGAAATATTTCGCCTTGCCGGTGCCGTGATGGGTGAGGATGAAATTCTGGATATATTTCGGCAGCGAATGCTTCTCGGCGAGGGCTATCCCCTGCGTTACGTGCGAGATGATGATTTGCGCGGACTGCTTGTTGGTGAGGGTGGCGTGAGGGCTCGCACCGCGCTGGTTTTCAGTGAAGAACACGGGGTTCTCCATCTTGCCGATGTCGTGGTAGAGCGCGCCGGTGTGCACGAGCAGGCTGTTCGCCCCGATCTTGTTCGCCACCTCCGTCGCAAGGTTGGCCACGGAGACGGAATGCTGGAACGTGCCGGGCGCGACTTCGCTTAACTTCCTGAGCAAGCCCTGACTGGTGTTCGACAGTTCGAAGAGCACCACATCGGAATTGAAATTAAACAGTTTTTCGACGACGTACATCAGCGGATACGCCAAGAGCATCAGCGCGGCATTCACCACGAAATGATAATACATATCCGCGTCGAGCTTCATCTCGTCGTCGCTTTGTACCAACTGCAACGCATAGTAAATAATGATGCTCGCGACGCCCACCAGCGCTGCGGTGCGGAACACTTGCGAGCGCTTCGACAGTTCGCGCAGGGAGAATATCGCCACTATGCCCGCCACGATTTGGATAATTATAAATTCATATTGGTAGGTTACCGCCATGGCGCACAGCAGGACGGTGATGACGTGGGTGAAGAATGCCGTGCGCGAGTCCATAAAGATTCGCACGAAGACGGGCGCGATGCAGAACGGCAGCATATAAACAGAGAAGATGCTGTGCGAGATGACGAACGAGGTCATCATCGGGAACACGGCGATGAGCACGTAGAGCATCAGCATCGAGCGCGGTTTGTCGAAATAGTCGCGGCGGTAGAGGTAGAGGTAGAATGTGAAGAGCAGCACGAGGAAGCTCACTTGCAGGATATGGCCGAAGAGCGTGTAGCGTATGGCCGTCTTGCCGAGCGCGCGGTTGGTGGTCTCGCGCTCGAACGAATTGAGTATGCGCGCCGTCGAAGCGTCCACAATGTCGCCGCGGTCGATAATCTTCTGCCCGGTCATCACCATACCGTCGGCGGCGGGAATGCTGTTTACAAGTTCGTTGCGCTCGGTCTCGGTACGCTGGCGGTCGTAAACAATGTTCGGCTCAATGTATTCGTTAAGGTTGCAGCGGCGTAAAGCCTGACCGCCCTCGCCGAGCTCCTCGTCGATGAAAAGCTGCTCGTAGGCGTTGCGCGTGGAATAGATGTAACCGATGTTCTGGCTGTCCACTTCCTTGCCGTCGATGATGCGCACCATCGCCGCGGAGTCTTTCGCAAGCTGGTTAAACTCGCCCGTGTCCATCACCCGCGCCTGATAAATGCGGTGGAGGCGGTTGACAACGATGCGGAGATATTCCTGCGGCAAACCCGGGAAGCCGTCGGGGTAGTCGTGAAGCAGCTTGTCTATCATCCTCTGCTCAACGTCGGCCTTGAGCGTGTAGTAAGGCTGGAACGACAGCAGGATGGAGTCGCGCTCCTGAGAGAGCACCTCGTCGGTTTTGTAAATGGGGAAATCGAACTTGGCGATGAACGAGTTGTACGCCCACGGTTTGCCGACATCGTAGCGGAAAGTCTGCTTCTCGTCGCGCGGCAAACTGCAAATCACCAGCACGATGCACGCCGCAACAATCACCGCGCGCAGCAGCCTGTCGCGCCACACCGATTGCTTGCTTCTTCCGTTCTTACTCATCTCAACGCTCGTTTTTATGGAGCGAAAATAGTAAAAAACCGCTTATGAGAGAAATAATCCCGCCGTTTTAACGCGTTCGGCAAAAAAGAAAGAGCGTGCGCACCCCAATATATGAGATGCGCACACTTCATATTCTTATTTGGTTTTTATAGCAAACATTATAGTAATTCCGCTTTCTCAAGCCACCGCTTCCCTTCCTTTTTCTTGCCTAATGCAATGTACGAGTTCCCTATAAATTCGTATGCGGCTTTTATATAGCGGCAGTTTGGTATTTCCGCGCATTTGGTCATCGCGGTAATGCAATCATTATATCTTCCCAAATTGAAATAGATTCGCCCCAACGTGCCCCAGCTGAAATCATGACTTGCATCCATTTGTACGGATTTCTCCGCGTATGGTAATCCTAACTCGGACTTGTCAAGATTATAGTATGCCCATGCGAGATTGTTGTATGCGGTAGCCCAAATGAGACAAATTGGTTTATATGTGTTTTCTTGCGCAATTATCTTTTTGTATAAATTGACTTCTTCTTCTGCGTCTTCCAATGACAAACATTTGAAAAATAATATGTCGGGATTATCAGGATACTTCTCCATTCCCGCGTTATAAAGTCTCTGCGCCGTCTCCGTGTCTTTGTTCTTGTTGAGATATAAATCATAAAACCACAAGAAATCCCGGAACTGGAAATCGTTTACAAGCACATCATTAAATGAAGACATAATTATGTTTGCATAGGTCGTAGCCGAGACATAATCATTTTGGATATAATATAACATTCCCAATCTAATGGTCGCATCAACGGACATTCCAATCATATCCCTCGCCCATTCCTTAGTGTCATCGTCAAAATCTTGCGTAGTCACCACTTCCTGCAGTATGTTTATATTGGTTCCGAATACGTCAAGGAATTTCTTAAAATTATCCATTGCTTTCTCCGTTTGGTCGGTATTCAGGTAACAATATGCCAATTTGTAATATCTTCCGTTTACCTTGTACTCTAAGGAAGCTGCTTTTTCGTATGGCTCTATTGCCTCTGCATATTTCTTTTGTTCGTAACATGCGTCTCCCAACCCGTTATAATATGCCTGAATATCTACGTCATCCTTGTTGGGGTATAGCTCTATTGCTTTCTTGAAAGAATTTTCTGCTGTAAGACATTGTCCGTGCCTCATTTGTATCAGTCCCAGATGACCATATGCGGAGGCTAACTCCCAAGTGGGTAGATTTTGGGGAGCGGTATCAACGAGATTCAGCAATCGTTTGAATGCGTTTTCCGCTTTGTCGTAATAACCGGCATCGTAGAGATAACAACCTAAATTATATTGCTGTGAAAGATTCCAAGTGTTTTCTGCCAAGCCTTTATATGAAGCATCAATGGCTTCCTCTTTTTCGTCAAGACCATTATATGCATACGCTAATTCATAGAAAAGCCAGGAACGAAGATTTTTGTCTACCGCATATTTAAGCCCCTCTGTACAAAGGGCTATCGCTTGATTATAAGCCATAGCTTCATTAGCTTGAACGGCTTTTAGGTATAGCGAATGAGCTTCTTCATCCGACTTGAAATTTCTCCCGTTGGCAATAGTAAGCTTGTTCCCCTCTATCTGTATCGGACCGAGTTTCTGTATGGCAGATTGACCGAACAATAATGGTGCTTGTAATGTATGGCTAACTAATGCTCTGACATTTTGCAGTTTAATGCCGGCAACGTCTATTTCACGCAATACGATTTCCGTGTTCTCATCAATATCTCCATTTGCTATTTGAGAATAACTGGTACCCACTATATCTTCCTCAGACAAATAACCGTTTTTCACCATAAATAAGGCTTCAACTAACGAGATACAAACATTACTCGCTCCAGTGTCAAAGATGAATTTCAAGTCAACTCCATTCACTTTGCCGGGAATAAGATATAGGTCGCCTTGTTTTTCCATCTCAATTGTTACTTGTGCATATATTGTTCTTAACGGCAACGACGAGAGAAGCAATGAGAAGAGCATCGCTTTGAGCAGTAAAGATTTCTTCATAGTTGTTTTTGTTTTTTCTTGCCCCTGCTGACCCTATCAAGAGCGGTCTCGGTTTGTTTCGGTTAAGGCATAAAAGAAAAGTGAGGTCCACACTCCTGCCTTATTTTCGATGTTGGGTCAGACTCCCTTGTTGTATTATAAGGAAAAAGGAATAGCCTCACTCGGATGTATTCCACATTGGATTGCGAATACAAACCAAGGAAAGCATCATCTTTCGTTATTCCAATACAAATAGGTGAAGTGTCTGATTTCACATCGAAGGAATAAAGCTAAAATGCGCTTTTGCCAATATGTCTTGCACAAGGCACAAAGACCGAATGCAAGGGCAAATTTAATGCACGGGACAGGAATATGCAAGCAAAAGGGGGAAAAGATTCGGGGAAAGGGCGTTACAGAGAAAAAAACTTACTACTTTTGCACCAACGACGGGTGTTTTTTCGCGCTTATTCGGCGGCGTGCGGCACCCCTTAAAACGAAAACAATTATGAATGCAAACGATAACGGCAACGCGCTTGTTTCCGAGAACGACGGCAGCGCGGCAATTGTCAATGAGCGAAAGGTACGTGCAAACGATAGCGGCAACGTGCTTGTTTCCGAGAGCAACGGCAGCGCGGCAATTGTCAACGAGCGGAGGGTGCGCGTGCGTTTTGCGCCCAGTCCGACGGGTCCGCTGCATATCGGCGGGGTGCGCACGGCGCTTTACAACTACCTTTTCGCGCGCAAGCACGGCGGCGACCTTGTGTTCCGCATCGAGGACACGGACTCGAACCGATTCGTGCCGGGCGCAGAGGAATACATCCTTGAGGCGTTCCGCTGGTTGGGGATAAAGTTCGACGAGGGCGTGGGCTTCGGCGGCGAACACGGGCCCTACCGCCAGAGCGAGCGGCGCGCGATTTACAAGAAATATGTGGAGCGGTTGCTGGCGGAAGGCAAGGCTTACATTGCTTTCGACACGCCCCAAGAGCTTGAACGCAAAAGGAACGAGGTTGATAATTTCCAGTACGATGCGCGCACGCGGCTGACGATGCGCAACTCGCTGACAATGACGGCGGAGGAGGTCGAGAGCCTCATCGACGAGGACAAGCAATATGTGGTGCGGTTCAAGGTGGAGCCCGGCCGCGAGATACATATTCACGACATCATCCGCGGCGAGGTAACGGTGAGGAGCGACATCCTCGACGATAAGGTTCTTTATAAAAGCGCCGACGAGCTGCCGACGTATCATTTAGCAAATATCGTTGACGACCATCTGATGGAAATCACGCACGTCATCCGCGGCGAGGAATGGCTGCCGTCGGCACCGCTGCATGTGCTGCTCTACGAGGCGTTCGGCTGGACGGACACGATGCCGCAGTTCGCACATCTGCCTTTATTACTCAAGCCCGAAGGCAAGGGCAAACTGTCGAAGCGCGACGGCGACAGGCTCGGCTTCCCCGTGTTCCCGCTCGAATGGCACGACCCGAAGACGGGCGAGGTGAGCGCCGGCTATCGCGAGAGCGGCTATTTCCCCGAGGCGGTGGTGAATTTCCTTGCGTTGCTCGGCTGGAACCCCGGCACGGAGCAGGAGCTGTTCACCCTCGACGAACTGGTGGAGGCGTTCGACCTGTCCCGCTGCTCGAAGTCCGGCGCGAAGTTCGACTACCAGAAAGGCGTTTGGTTCAACCACGAATATATTTTGCATAAAAGCGACAAAGAAATAGCGGCACTCTTCGCGCCGATAGTAGCAAATAATGGCGTTGACGAGACGATGGAGCGCATCACGCAGGTGGTGCATCTGATGAAGGACCGCGTCAGCTTCGTCAAGGAATTATGGCAATGGTGCGCGTTCTTCTTCATCCCGCCCGTTGCCTACGACGAGAAGACGAAGAACAAGCGCTGGAAAGAGTACTCGGCGCGGCAAATGACGGAGTTAGAGGCACTTATAAGCTCGCTCGACGATTTCTCCATTGAGGCGCAGGAGGCGGCGGTGAACGCGTGGATTGCGAAGAACGATTACAAGCTCGGCGACGTGATGAACGCCTTCCGCCTGTGTCTTGTCGGCGAGGGCAAGGGTCCGGGCATGTACGACATCACCGCGTTCCTCGGCAAGGAGGAGACCTTGGCGCGGCTCCACCGGGCGATAAAGGTGCTGTCGGCAGAGGAAAATAAAGTAGAGGCTGCGGAGGCGGAAGAATAATTTTAAAGCCTGTTTAAAGGGCGGAATGATAGTTTTAGGAACTGCGAAAAAGGCAAAAATAATAACCCCAAGACCTATGAAAAAGACTGTTTTATTATTGTTAGTTGCCGCGGCGGTGCTCTTTGCTTCGTGCGGCGCGGCGCTCACAGGGGCTTATCTGGGCGGGTCGCTCGGCAGTGCCATCGGCGGCATCAGCAACGGTCCGCGCGGCCATGATGTTGGTATGCTCATCGGCACGCTCGGCGGTGCGGCGGTAGGTGCGGCCATCGAGACGGCGCAGGAGGAGAAGGCTGCGAAGGCGCGCGCCACGGACCAGCAGCGTTATCAGGAGGAGAAGGCTCGGCTGGCGGCGAACAGGCAAGCGCGGCAGGCTGGTGATTATGCCAATGACAACTATGCCAATGACAATTATGCCAATGACAACTATGCTAATGACAATTACGTTGACGATTACGCTTACGGCGATTATGCTGATGATTATGCTTCCGGCAACGATGTTGTTGACATTGATTTCGGCGAAGGCAGCACGGTTGAGGCCATCGACAACGGCAGTGCGGGTAAGGCTGCGATAGAACTGCAGAACATCCGTTTCATCGACGCCGACGGCACGAACACCATCAGTCGCGGCGAGCAATGCCAGATAACGTTTGAGATTTACAACGCCGGCGACGCCACCGCGCTCAACATCGAGCCGCAAGTGTCGGAGGTGTCCACAGGCGGGAAGATCGCCGTGTCGCCGGCCATCCTCATCGAGAGTCTCGCAGCCGGCAAGGGCATCCGCTACACCGCGCGCCTCGCCGCCGACAACACCCTTCGCGACGGTAGCGCCGACTTTGAGATAAGCGTTACGCTCGACGGCGAACCCACCGATGCCGGTGTCGAGTTTTCCATCCCCACGTCGCGCAACTGACAACTTTAATTTGAACATAAATCATTGATTATCAATCATTTATAAAAATAAAATTACCTTTAACTATGAGCGAAAATGAAGTGAAGCCATATGTGATTGGCTTGGATTTAGGCGGCACAAACTCGGTGTTCGGCATCGTCGACAGCCGCGGCGAGATTAAGGCCACCACGTCGATTAAGACGCAGGGTTACCACACCGTCGACGATTATGTCAACGCGTCGTGCGAGGCTTTGAAGCTGATTATCAACCAAGTAGGCGGCATCGACACCATCAAGGCGATGGGCATCGGCGCGCCGAACGCGAACTATTACAACGGCACCATCGAGTACGCGCCGAACCTGCCGTGGGCGCATAACGGCATCGTGCCGCTGGCGCAACTGTTCTCCGACAAGCTCGACGTGCCCGTGGCCATCACCAACGACGCCAACGCTGCCGCCATCGGCGAGATGACCTACGGTGTGGCGCGCGGTATGAAGAATTTCATCATGATCACGCTCGGCACAGGCGTGGGCTCGGGCATCGTCATCAACGGCCAGCTGGTCTACGGCTGCGACGGCTTCGCGGGCGAACTCGGCCACGTGATAATGGTGCGCGACAAAGGGCGCGTGTGCGGCTGCGGACGGCACGGCTGTCTCGAGGCGTACTGCTCGGCGACAGGTGTGGCGCGCACGGCCCGCGAGATGCTGTCGACAACCAAGAAACACTCGGCGCTGCGCGAGCTGAACCCCGAAGAAATCACGTCGCTCGATGTGTCGCTCGCCGCAGCCAAAGGCGATAAACTCGCGCTCGACATCTACCAGTTCACCGGCGACATGCTCGGTCGTGCCTGCGCGGATTTCGCGGCGTTCTCCTCGCCCGAAGCGTTCATCTTCTTCGGAGGTCTCGTCAAGGCCGGCGACCTTATCATGAACCCCATCAAAGAGGCCTACGACAAGAACGTGCTCAACATCTTCCGCGGTAAAGCGAAGTTCCTCGTCAGCTCCCTCGACGGCTCGTCGGCAGCGGTGCTCGGCGCCTCCGCCATCGGCTGGGACATCCGCGACAATGTTCCCCAGCAGACCACCACGGCGTAAACCTTTTTCGAAAGGATCTTCCCCTTCGTGCCATTTAAGGCCGACGGTGACCTTCGGGTAATAAAAATGAGGGGGCAAGACCGACTAATAGTCGGGGCTTCAGCTTTCAAAAAGGGAAGCATAGTGGTAAAATGCGTGCCGAAAGGTACGCGACAACGAGATTACAACAAAACGTCGGGGATTCTGCATAACGATGTAAGGCGATTGAAACGTACCCGACAACTAAGGCTGATGCCGCCAACCGCTTAGTTCGCTTGGCATTATAGTAGCAACTAAGATAAACTTCGCCTTCGCCAAACTCCGTTCGCGAAGCATTATTAATAATTATTCATCGTTGTCGCGTACCTTCGGTACGCCCGTTTCTTCGCCGAGTGCAATCAAAGAGGACCACGGCTTCGGGCGCGAACCTGTGGCGGCAAGGCAGAAGATAGATTTCATCTTTGTTACGCCGGACATCGTCGTGAACAGCTCCACCATCTACCAAGACCGGCTCTACGACCCGCAGCGCCCCGAAACGGCGTGGGGATACATCTCCGACCACAACCCCGTCATGGCAGAAGTGGAGTTCTAAGCTCACGGCAGACAAATTCCGAGAACAAAAAGAGCGATGCCTCACATATCGAAGCACCGCCCTTTCATTATTGTCTTTTTAGGTCTGAATTACAGGCTCCAGTCCTCCTGCGTCTTGCGGACGTAGGTCTTGTAGCGTTTCTGTGCCGAGGCCTTGCAAGCGTCGTAGAGCTCCTGCGCCTCCGTCGGTGCCGCTTTTTTCAGCGACAGGTAGCGCACCTCACCCTCGAGGAATGCTTGGAAGTTGTCCCAGTTGGGCTCTTTCGAGTCGAGCGTGAACGGGTTCTTGCCCTCTTCGGCGAGCGCGGGGTTGTTGCGCCACAGGTGCCAATAGCCGCACTCCACAGCCTTCGCCTCCTCGGCGATGCTCTTGCCCATACCGCCTTTCGCTTTGAGCCCATGGTTGATACAGGGCGCGTAGGCGATGACGATGGACGGTCCGTGCCAAGCCTCCGCCTCGCGGAATGCCTTTAAGCACTGCGCGTTGTCGGCGCCGATTGCCACCTGCGCGACGTAGACATTGCCGTAAGTGGCTTGCATCAGTCCGAGGTCCTTCTTGCCGACGCGCTTGCCGTTGGCTGCGAACTGCGCTATTGCCCCTATCGGCGTTGCCTTCGATGCCTGTCCGCCGGTGTTGGAATAAACTTCGGTATCGAGTACAAGAATATTAACGTCTTCGCCGGAACCAACCACGTGGTCAAGGCCGCCGTAGCCGATGTCGTAGGAAGCGCCGTCGCCGCCGATGATCCACTGCGAGCGCTTAACGAGATAATGGCTCAATTCTTTCAGTTGTTTGCACGTGGGACAGCCCTTCGCCGCACCTTGCTCGATGAACGGGACGAGCTTCGCAGCCGCGTCTTTCGAGGCTTGTGCATCGTTCATTCCGGCAATCCACTCCTGAGCCGCCGCCTTATAATCAGCCGGGCAATCGTCGCCGCAGGTGCATTCGGTAAGCAAGGTTTTTATGCGGTTGCGTATCTTCTTCGTCGCGATTGCCATTCCGAGCCCGAACTCGCAGAAGTCCTCGAATAGGGAATTAGCCCATGCAGGACCTTGCCCCTTGGCGTTCGTCGTGTAGGGTGTTGAGGGGATGGAGCCGGAATAGATTGACGAGCAACCCGTAGCGTTAGCTACCATCTCGCGGTCGCCGAAGAGTTGGGTGATGAGCTTGACATAAGGTGTCTCGCCGCACCCTGAGCATGCGCCGGAGAATTCGAACAGCGGCGTGGCGAACTGGCTGTTCTTCGGGCTCTGCTTCGGGTCGATGAGGTCTTGCTTCGACGTTACTTCCTTCACGCAGTAGTCCCATTTTGCCGTCTCTTTGGCAGCACTCTCCGACGAGTCGTCGTAAGCGACCATCTTCAGTGCCGGTCCCGTCTTCGGCATTCCCGGGCAGATGTCGACACAATTACCGCAACCGAGACAGTCTTTGACGCTCACCTGGATGGCGAAATGCATGCCCTTGAATGCTGCGGGCGCTTTCAGCTCGATGGTCTTGCCGTCGTAGCCCTTCGCCTCGTCGCCGGTCATCACGAACGGACGAATGCAAGCGTGGGGACAGATGAACGAACACTTGTTACACTGCGAGCAGTTGTCGGCGTTCCAAACGGGCACGAATCCCGCCACGCCGCGCTTCTCATACGCTGCCGTACCCGCGCGCCACGCACCGTCCTCGATGCCTTTGTAAGCCGATACGGGCAGGTCGTCGCCTGTCTGTGCGTTGATGACGCGCACGAGGTTGTTGATGTATTCGGGGTCGTTGTTCGCCGCCTTCTCGTCGTCGGGCAGGTTAGCCCACGCGGGGTCGACAGTCAGGGTCTTGTATTCCCCGCCACGGTCGACGGCGGCATAGTTCATGTTCACCACATCTTCGCCTTTCTTGCCGTAGGACTTCACGATGGCTTTCTTCATCTGCTCCACGGCGAGGTCGACGGGTATCACCTCCGTGATGCGGAAGAATGCGCTCTGCAGGATGGTGTTGGTGCGGTTGCCCAGCCCGATTTCCTGTGCTATCTTCGTGGCGTTGATATAATAAACAGTGATATTCTTTTGTGCAAAATATCTCTTAATCCTGTTCGGGATGAAGTTGACTAACTCCTCGCCGTCGAAGATGGTGTTGAGCAGGAACTGCCCGTTCTGCCGCAGACCGCGAATGACATCGTACATATTCAGGTATGCCTGCACGTGGCACGCCACGAAGTTCGGGGTTTTAATCTGATAGGTCGAGCGGATGGGCGTGTCGCCGAAGCGGAGGTGCGAGCAGGTGAAGCCGCCGGACTTCTTCGAGTCGTAAGAGAAGTAAGCCTGGCAGTATTTGTCGGTGTTGTCGCCGATAATCTTCACGGAGTTCTTGTTCGCGCCTACCGTGCCGTCTGCGCCGAGTCCGAAGAACTTCGCCTCGAAGATGCCTTCGCCACCAAGCGCCATCTCCTCTTTCACGGGGAGCGAGCAATAGGTCAGGTCGTCGTTGATGCCGATGGTGAAGCGGTCTTTCGGAATAGATAATGCAAGGTTCTCGTACACGCCGATGATCATTGCGGGTGTGGTGTCGGAAGAGCCCAATCCGTAGCGTCCGCCTACGATGAGCGGGGCGTCTGTCTGACCGTAGAACGCGTCTTTTACGTCGAGCAGCAGCGGTTCGCCGTTTGCGCCCGGCTCCTTTGTGCGGTCGAGTACGGCGATGCGCTTTGCCGTCTTCGGTACGGCAGCCAAAAGGTGTTTAACCGAGAAAGGACGATAGAGATGAACGGAAACCAAGCCTACTTTCTCGCCTTTGCCGTTGAGATAGTCGATTGCCTCGCGTGCCGCCTCGCTCGCCGAGCCCATCAGGATAATCACCCTGTCGGCATCCTCCGCGCCGTAATACGAGAAGAGCTTGTATTCGCGTCCCGTGCGCTCGGAGATGATGTTCATATATTTCTCCACTATGGCAGGCACGGCGTCGTAGTAGCGGTTGCAGCTCTCGCGATGTGCGAAGAACGTCTCCGGGTTCTCCGCCATACCCTTTGCCTGCGGGTGCTCCGGTGTGAGTGCGCGGCTGCGGAAACGTGCCAGCGCCTCTTGGTTGATGAGGTCGCTCACGTCGCCTTCTTCAATCAGCTCAACCTTTTGGTACTCGTGCGATGTGCGGAAGCCGTCGAAGAAATTAATGAACGGCACGCTCGCCTCGATACTTGCCAGATGCGCCACGGCGGAGAGGTCCATCACCTCCTGCACGCTGCCCTCTGCCAGCATTGCGAAGCCCGTCTGCCGGCATGCCATCACGTCGCTGTGGTCGCCGAAGATGCACAGGGAATGACTTGCAACCGTGCGCGCGCTGACGTGGAATACCGACGGCATCAGCTCGCCCGCAATCTTGTACATATTAGGTATCATCAGCAGCAGACCTTGGCTTGCGGTGAACGTGCTGGTCAATGCGCCTGCCTGCAACGAGCCGTGTACCGCTCCCGCTGCACCGGCCTCTGATTGCATCTCTTGCACAAGCACGGTGTCGCCGAACAGGTTCTTACGGCCTTGTGCAGCCCACTCGTCAACGTGCTCCGCCATCGGCGACGACGGAGTGATAGGATAGATGGCTGCCACCTCGCTGAACATATACGCCACGTGCGCCGCGCAGGTGTTGCCGTCCCATGTTACGAATTTCTTTTCTTTTGCCATAATCGTTTTGTCTTATGTTTTTGGTTTATGATTAAATAAATATGCAGTTTTAAAGTATTGATATGCGGTTTAAAGGAATAATTATGCCTTTTCGCGAAGGTTAATACAAGAACCCGAGCAGCCACAGGGGCAGCTTGTTGCCGCGCCCCACCTCCGTGTTGTAGCGCGCGAAATAGGCGTCGTCGAGGTAGCGCACCTTGCGGTCGTTCCTTGCGTCGACGATGCGGAAGCGGTACTTGCCGTCGATGGTGTAAAACGGATCCTTGCCCTTCTGACTGACCACGTGGTCGCGCCAGAGCGCATTGACGAAGAACGTCTCCATCACCTCCTGCTCGCCGGCGCGGATGGGGTAGATGGCGTAGAGCATGTTCGGGTTGTGGAGCATCACCTTCGACGGCTTCTTGGGGAAATTGCCGCCGACGGGGTAGATGATGTTTATCAGCCGCGCGTCGGAGAGGTATTTGATATAGTTCATCACCGTGGCGCGACTGGTGTTCACCGCCTTTGCCAGCGTCGACACGTTCGGGGCCTTCGCGCCTTCGACAGCGAGCAGGTAAAAGAGCTTTTTAATCTTCGTGAGGTATTTCAGCTCCATCTGTTTGATGAGCAGGATGTCCACTTCGGTCATCATATTCATCGTCTTGAGAAGGTTCTCGGGGAAGTTGCGCTGCTCGAGGTGGAAGGGGTAATAACCGTGGTGGAGATAGTCGGCGAAGTACTTCTGCGGACTGATGTGCGGCAGGATTTTCTTCGCCAGACGCTCGTGGTCGGAGAGGATCTCGTCGAGGGTGAACGCCGGGAAATTGTTGCCCGTCGTAACGTTAAGGAACTCGCGGAAAGAGAACCCGCGCAGGTTGTAACTCTTCACGATATGGCCGATGTCGGCATTCTCCTCTTTGAGCCGCATCACGCTCGACCCCGTAAAAATGATTTGCAGCGAGGGGTAACGGTCGTAACACTGCCTCAGCTCGCGGCTCCAGTCAGGCTGCTTGAACACCTGATCTATCAGCAAACACTCGCCTCCGCGCTTAACAAACTCGCCGGCAAACTCCGTGAAACCGCGCCCCTGAAAATAGAAATTGTTCATGTTAACGTAAAGGCAGCGGCGGTCCAGCGCACCGTAATATTCCTTGGCATATTGCAGCAGGAACGTGGTCTTGCCCACCCCGCGCGAACCCTTGATGCCGATGAGCCGCGCACTGCGGTCGATCTCGTCCATCAAGCCCCGGCGCATCTTGACGCCCAACTGCTCCACAAGGTTCGAATGTGTCTCGTAAAATGTCTCCATAAAATCCCGGGCAACCCCGCCCCCGCGGGCGGACGATTTACCACCGCAAAGTTATGTAAACCGCCGAAAAAGACAAAACAAAAATAATCTTTTGCGCTATTTCCCCCGCCGGAACATACTTTAATTTTGTGTATCGTTTGTTTGCATATTCCTCATCGTTCTATTACTTTTGCCGTTGCATTCGGCCTCGCGCCTTGTGCAAGACATATTGGCAAAAGCGCATTTTTTGCTTTATTCCGTCATCGTGAAACTTGGACACTTCACAAGGTCGTATGGAGTAATGAGAAAAGATGCTTTTCTTGGTTTGTATTCGCATTTCAATGCGGGATACTTCCGGGTGAGGTTATTCTTTTTTTCCTTATAAATACGACGGGGAGTCCAAGCCCAACGATGAAAGATGAGGCAGAATGTTGACCTCACTTTTCTTTTATGCCTTCACCGAACAAACTGAAACCGCCCTTGGCAGGGCCGGCCGGGAGCAAAAGGACAAACAGAAATATGTTTAACAAATAAAAGATTATGAACGAGAAGCTACAATCGCATTTTCTCAGTCTGTACAGTATGGTTATGGCTGATGGTATTGTTCATGCAAATGAACTCGAAACCCTGTATCGAATAGGAAGGGAGAACTACGGGCTGTCGCAAGAGGACATTGACAAGTTCGTGCTTTCTGCCGGTACATCGTTTGTTGTGCCTGAGGATTTTTCCGAAAAGGTCAGGATCCTGTACGAGTTAGCCGAGATAGCATGGGCTGACGGCGAGATAGATGATACGGAAGTGAAACTGCTTGAACGCTATGTGAAAAGGTTCGGCTTCTTGGACGAGAATGCCGGCGAAATAAGCAAATGGCTTTTGGCACAAGTGCATAATGGCGTTACTTTTGATGATACATTAAAAGAGATAGAAGAATCACAAAACGAATAAGGTTATGGGAAGCATTACACCAAAATCACTGAAAAGCCTTTTCTTTACAAAGAAAGCGCCTGACGCTTCCGACGCGATGCCGGCCAACTATATTAGCGGCGGCGTGGAAGCGAACCCTGACTCACAACAGGAGCATGAGACTTACCTCCGGTGGGGTACTCGTGTTTGCGGCAAGGTTAACGGCAGTTTGCATGCCCTTCCCGCCTTCCTCCAGAAAGTTTATTACGATCTTTACAAGAGCCAGACTGACAATGAGGATTTACAAGAGCAGCGCAAGCAATCGATTAATGCCCGGATTGAACAGCTTCGAACGGACATAAAGCGCCTTGATACGGATTCAAATGCAAGAAATGAGCGGATAGCTGCTATTGACAAAGACATAGACTCTCTTTCAGACGAAAGAGCCGACATCAAAGAAAGCAAGAACCGCATAAACAAGGACCAAAGAATTAAATTGATTATAGGCTTGATTATAATTATACCTTTGACATTCTACTTATTTGTCTTTTACAGTTCGACTTTCTATTCCGCATTCTTCAGAAATCCCGAAACAATGACAGATGTAGGGAATGCAATGTTCGACTCAAACGCAATAGCAAATGCTTTCAGCGACGGTGTCATGGAACTGTTTTTCGTCGTGTTCGCCCCTATAATCTTTTTGGGTCTGGGCTTTGTACTGCATTTCTTCTCAGTCCAAAAAGGGATAACAAAATACCTGAAGATGGCGGCGGTCGTCTTGGTAACATTGATTTTTGACTGCATTCTTGCATACAAGATCGGAGACCAGCTGCATACAGTACAAACCTTTATCTTCGGAGATAACGGCGGCTACCCTGTTAGCGTGGCATTTAAGGACATAAACACATGGGCGGTGATTTTCTGCGGCTTCATTGTGTATATTATCTGGGGAATTGTTTTTGATATGACTTTGACGGCATATCAGAAGATGGATTTCAACAAGGTACGCATAGAGGAAATCAACAACAAAATCGACGACCTGAAGAATGAAATCAAGGAAGAGAAAGGCCGCATTGCCGATAATGACAAAGAGAAAATCAAATGTGAAGGCAAAATAAAGCAACTGATGATAGAGTTGAGTACAAAGGTTCACATTGACTACAAAGAGATATACAAGGGCATAACAGAATTCTTCTCCGGGTGGATCACCCAAATGGATGTATTGGGGTGCACGCCTGATCAAAAACAAAAAGCTAATGATATTTTCGCAAATACAAAACAAATTTTTTTAGATAAAGGTCATGAGAAAGAGAATAATATTAGCAACGACTAAATGCTTCATAATAGCAGCCGTTGCCGCCGCATTGGCAAGTTGTACGGGCAGCGGCTCTGAAAAAACTGAGGAGAAGCCGCTCAACATTTCCGTGTACTTGGATTTGTCGGACAGACTGGTTGTGAACAACGGCGTTCCTGACCAAAAGACAAAGGACCTTGAAATAGTTGACTATCTTTGTGATTATTTCTATGATGCGACAAAAGGACATAAAATACTCAAAAGCGGGAACAAGATGAACATTATCTTCTACCCCGCGCCGCAAGACTCGGGCATAGACAGTTTATCCGACGAACTGAGCATTGATATGTCGAAAATCGATGTTAAAGAGAAATTGAACACCTTGAACGGTTTCAAGCAAAAATTTCATGATAACCTTTCCAAAATTTACGATAAAACTATTCAGGAGCAAAAGTGGGTCGGCTCGGATATATGGGGATTTTTCAGTGACAAATCGAAAATAGACGTGCAATGCATCGATGATAATTGCAGAAATATTATTGTCATTCTCACAGATGGTTTCATCTATCATGTAGACAATAAGAAAAAAGAAGGAGATGCATATTCTTATATCTTGGCGGAAACTCTTGCAAATCCGAAGTCCTCATTAATAGCTAAGCGGAATGATTTGGATAATATCGAAGTGCTTGTCCTCGAGATTACGCCGGGCAATGCGGCAAGAAAAGACAAAATGGTAAGCGTGCTTACGGATTGGTTCAGCGCAATGGGCGTCTCCAAGCTGCAAATAGCGGAGAGTGATGTTATTAAGACAACAAAGACGGTTATTGATAAATTTCTATCGGAATAAGCGCTATAAAAGCTATCCCGAGGAAAGATTGGAAGAAGATTATTAAAACAAGTGTGCGCATCTCATATCGGGGTGCGCATACTTTTTTATTCAGTGTTTATCGTGCGAGAAAAAACATCGAAGATGTTCAATACGCATAGCCCCGCGTTTTTACGTGGGGTAACGCAGCAACTTCAATATCAACGTCGGAGATGTTGAATAGGGACATATCAACTAGTATGTACGCTAATTCACCTTCGCGGAGTATCGGGGTTGTCCTTATGCAACGTCTCCGACGTTAATTCCCTTTCGCCTACATTACCCCACACTTCGTATGGGGCTAACCCTATTACAACGTCTTCGACGTTTGAGAATACTTCCATCAGGCCAAATGTCAAGGGCGGGCTACTCGGCGAGGCAGGCATCGAGCTGGCGGCGGAGGGTGTCGGGGTCGAGGTGCCGGCCGATGAAGACTATTTTCTGCATGCGGTCGCCGTACTTCTCGTCCCAGTCTTTGCGCAGTTTGGGCTCGCGCTGCAAGAGACTGTCGAGCTCGTCTTTCGGCATCGTGGCATACCACTGCCCGCAGTTTTTCAGCTCGAATTGCCGTCCGGCCTGCTCGAAGAGGTAACAAATTTTGCTTTCTTGCGCAAACCAGCACAGGCCTTTCGCGCGGATGATGTTCTTGTCCCAGCGTCGCGCCACGAACTCGTCGAAGAGGTTGATGTCCATCGGCGGCCGCGCATAATAAACAAAGGTGCCTATGCCGTATTCCAACGCCTCGCCCTCGTCGTGATGATGATGGTGGTGATGCCCTTCCGCGTGATTTTCATCCTCATCGTCATCATCGTCATCATCATCTTGATTTTCAATCTCTTTTATCCACTTTGCCGATGTCGCCACTTGGTCGAAGTTGAACATGCCCGTGCCGACAATGCGGTCGAGGTCGATGTCGCAGTAGTCGCAGGCGATGATGTCCGCGTCGGGTTGCAGCGCGCGGATTATCTCTTTGATTTGCCCCAGTTCGGCGGGTTTCACCATCGACGCTTTGTTAAGAAGAACGATGTTGCAAAATTCGATTTGCTGTATCACAAGGTTTTCGATGTCCTCCTCGCCGATATTGCCGGCCGTGAGCTTGCTGCCCGCTGCGAACTCGTCCGCCATGCGTTTGGCGTCGACCACCGTTGCGATGCAGTCCATGACGGGCGTTGTGTCGCCGACGAAGCTTTCTTGCATGTAGGGGATGGAGCATATAGTCTGCGCGATGGGCAGGGGTTCGCAGATGCCGCTGGCCTCAATGACGATGTAGTCGAACCGTCCGTCGGCCGCCAGCTCGCACAGTTGCCGCGCGAGGTCGGTCTTGAGCGTGCAGCAGATGCAGCCGTTTTGCAGCGCCACGAGGGAGGTGTCCTGCTCCGACACCACGCCGCCCTGCGCGATGAGGCTCGCGTCGATGTTCACCTCGCCGATGTCGTTGACGATCACCGCGAACCGGTACCCTTTTTCGTTAGCGAGGATGCGGTTGAGAAGGGTTGTTTTTCCGCTGCCGAGATAACCCGTGAGCAGCAATACGGGGATTTCTTTTTTATTCATTTATAATTATGTGTTTAAAGCATTATTCATCGGAATAATCCGCCACCATCTTGCGGTAAAGGGAGTAGACCCTTGTGCGCGAGATGCAGCCTTCGAGGATGTTGTTCACGTCGACCACGGGGATGTATTCGACGTTGGTCGCTTCGAACTTCGCCATGATGTCGGCCATGGGGTCGCCGCTGCCCACCGTTACTGCCGGCGGCGTCATGATTTGCGCCACGGTGAACCGCGAATAGAGCTCGGTGCGGAAGATGATATGCCGGGCTTCGTTCATGTTCACTTCGCCGAGCAAGGCCCCGTCGCTGCCCACCACGGGGAAATAGCCCACCTGCGCCTCGGAGATGCGGTTGACGAGTTTGCCCAGCGGCATGTCGGGCGCAAAGGCGGTGTAATCGTGTTCGATGACGCTGTTGAGGTTCATTAATGTTAGTACGGAGCGGTCGGTGTGGTGCGTGAGCAGTTTGCCTTCGCGGGCAAGACGTATGGCGTAAATGCTGTGGCGTTCGAAGATGCCTGTCGTGAGCACTGTAACGACGCACACTATCATCAGCGGCATGAACATGGCGTATCCTCCCGTCAGTTCCGCAATAAGGAAAATGCCTGTCAGCGGCGCATGCATCACGCCGGCTAAAACCCCCGCCATACCGAGCATGGTGAAATTAGCCTCCGACAGTTCTATTCCCAAACCGTAAATGTTCCATACGCGCGAGAAAAGGAAGCCCGCAAAGCCCCCTACCACCAGCGAGGGAGCGAATGTGCCGCCGCAGCCGCCCGCACCGTTAGTAGATGCCGTGGCGACGGATTTGAACACGACAATAAGCAAGACATATATAATCAAGCTGTTGTGATTATGGAACAGCGAGCCGGTCATCAGCGTCTCCCAGCCCGTTTCATCAGCCCCCGAGAGGAGAATGTTCACTGCGGAGTAGCCTTCGCCGTAAAGCGAGGGGAAGAGGAATATTAATGCACTTAGGATTACCCCGCCTAACAGCAATCTGTACCGCGTCTTTTTTATCCGTGAAAAGAGCGTCTCGCAGGCGTTCATCGACCGCATAAAGTAAAGGCTCACCAATCCGAGAAAGACGCCGAGCAATATGTTTGCCGGCACGCGCTCCACACCCCACGGCTGCACGGTGATATATGTGAACAGACTGCTCTCCCCGACAAGCACGTAAGTGAAGCACGTCGCCGTTACCGAAGAGATGAGAATGGGCAGGATTGACGACATCGACAGGTCTATCATCAGCACCTCCAACGTGAACACCAATCCCGCTATAGGAGCCTTGAACACTCCCGCAATGGCTGCCGCCGCGCCGCACCCGACAAGTACCATCAGCGTTTTCTTGTCTATATGGAACAGCCGTCCGAGCGTGCTGCCTATGGAAGAGCCCGTCAATACGATAGGCGCTTCGGCTCCCACAGACCCTCCGAAGCCGATGGTGATGCTCGAGGCGACCACCGACGTCCAGGTGTTATGCGCGCGGATGAAAGAGTTTTTGGTGGAGATGGCATACAGGACGCGGGTGATGCCGTGAGAGATCTGGTCCTTCACGAAATATTTCACGAACAGGATAGTCAGTAGTATTCCGATGACGGGATATACAAGATACATCCAGTTCAGTTCCGATTTCAGGACGTTCAACGTGAGCAGTTCCTGAATGACGTGTATCAACGAGTGGAGCACATACGCCGCAATCGATGCGAACACACCTACTAGCAACGCAAGGAAAATGATGAAACTCTTGTCGCTGATATGCGCTTCACGCCACCGGATAAAGCTCTCGAAACGTGTCTCTTTTATGCTGCTTGCCATATATTTTTCTCCCTCTCAATCTCTTAAAAAGCACCTACTTCCTTATTATTGTTACCGTCCCGTCCGCACGTAGTTTGATGATTGACGACGGCTTGTGGGGCAGATGTTCGCCCCGCCGCGTCAGGCATACATAGTCTACAGCGCCGAGTATCTCCCCGCTTATATCTCTATAGTTCTGCGCCGCCGGAAAGCCGCTGATGTTCGCGCTGGTGCTTACTATCGGTTTCTGCATGGCGTAGCACAGCGCTTTCGAGAACTCCTCCCGCGTAATCCTTATCCCCAGCGACCCGTCGTCGGCATACAAATTCTCCGCCAAGCCCCATACATTGTCGAGTATTACCGTTGTGGGCGCGGTCGCCAGAGTAAGCAAATCCCACGCGACAGCAGGAAGATTACGCACGTACCGCTGAAGTCTCACGTCGCTGTCGACGAGACAAATCATAGCTTTGGCGTCGCTCCTGCGCTTTATCCGATACACCCTCTCTACGGCTTCAACGTTCGTAGCGTCGCAACCGATGCCCCACACGGTGTCGGTCGGATAGAGGATTACTCCTCCGCGCCGCATCGTCTCCACCGCGTTCTTTATGTCGTCCTCGCGTTTCATCCTCGTAAACCGTTTATTATGTCCGCCGCTGTTGTCCGTTTCTTGCCCGCGATTTGCAAGTCGGTGAGCTCCAGCCACTCGTCTTTCGCCGCCACTAACAGCCGCCGTTTCTCCACGCTGACCGTTCCGGGACGTTCCCCCGTCTTTTCTCCGGTCTTCTTCGCACGGAAAATCTTCACTGTTCGCTCGCCGTTAAGACTTAGTTTCGTCCGGGCTCCGGGCACGGGACTAAGCCCGCGGATGAAGTCGTACACCTCTTTCGCCGTGCGGTTCCAGTCGATTTCACACGTCTCCTTAAATATCTTCGGCGCGGGTTTAACCGTTAGCGAATTGTCCTGCGGCACGGTCGTTATCTTGCCGTCGCCAAGCAGAATGAGGTCTATTGTCTCTATTGCCGTCTCCGCGCCGAGCTCCATGAGGCTGCCGTAAAGCGTCTCCACGTCGGCGTCGTCGGGGATATTGATACGCTTCTGCATTATTATTCTGCCCGTATCTATCTCTTTGTCAAGCATAAACGTCGTGATGCCTGTCTCCGTCTCGCCGTTGATGATAGCCCAATTTATCGGTGCCGCGCCGCGATATTGGGGCAGCAGAGAGGCGTGCACGTTGAATGTCCCGTAACGCGGCATAGCCCATACCGCCTCGGGGAGCATGCGAAACGCCACAACCACTTGTAAATCAGCCTCATACGAAGCAAGCTGCTTAAGAAAAGTCTCGTCTTTCATCTTCTCCGGTTGCAGCACGGGAATGCCCTTGCTCAAAGCATACCGCTTCACCGCAGGCATAGTCATCTCCGCGTGTCTGCCCGTCGGCTTGTCCGGTTGGGTTACCGCCGCCACGACGTTATAGCCCTCATTCACAAGCCTTTGCAGCGTCGCCACCGCAAACTCGGGCGTACCCATGAAAACAATGCGCAGGTCTTTCTTGTCCATCCTTTAAGAAAAAAATTTAAGACAAAAGTAGCGCAAAGGCGGCCAACGACAAAGATTTAAACGAATTTTAAGTTGAAGGCTGCGGAACTTCGCGCAGGGTTAAGCCGGCGTTTCAGTACCGACTAAGATAATGTTTTCCGCAATCAACCCTCGTTGCTTCGTGCCGTCGAGCAGCACGCGCAAAGGCCTGTCCAGCCTGACATGCCGCAGATGCTCCGTCTCGCTCACGGCTTTCATTGCGTCGAGCCTGTCCTTGCGGAAGAAACCGCAGCCGGCGCCGATGGTCAGGTACCCCACGCCGAGCGACGTGATGTTCTGGAAGAAATGCGTGCCTTGGCTCGGCTCGATATGCCTGCCGCGCGGTTCAAGTTCGATGATGACGCGCGACTGCGAGATCTGCGACCAGCGGATAGGCACGCCCATGCACGCGTCCGACGAGCCCCAGCGCCCGTAACCGGCAAGCACGTAAAAGGTGTCGGCGGCGGCAAACTGATTATTAAGACTTTCAAGCTCGGCCGCAGCGGCACGGTTGTCGGCAGCGGAACCGCAGGCGTCGCCCTTCATATAAATGATGTCGCTAAGGCCGTCGATTGTGCCGTGCCCCAGCGCAGAGTTACTCCTTGCAATGCAATCCTCGTCGGCGATGGCGTCAAGGTCGGCCTCGGGTTGCATGCGCGCGTCGGCGATGGGCCGTATCTGCAACAGGTACACCTCGCCCGAACCGTTATCATTGATATTTCCCGCAAGTTCGATCTCCACCTGCCGCCGCATATTCGCCACGCCGAGCTCCATCGTGCGCTGCAATATCTCGGCCAGTGGGATTACCTTGTGTTTCAGCACGCCGGCAAAAGAAATAATTTTCCGCCCCTTTTCGCGCACCTCGTCGTAAATGGCCCCGTCGTCGGCATCATACGTCGAGGCGATATGCTGCAAGCTGCCGTCGGCAAAGGCGTCCTTGACGGGCAACGAGAGGATGTTGAAACCGTCGTCGGGCTTGAAATCCGTGCCGGTGTGGCTCAAATCGAGCGCGAAGAACCGCGTCTGCGTCTGGGTCAGCGCGAGGTGCGGCTCCGACAGCTGCAGCACTTTCGCGGGGCGGTAGGGACACACGCGGAGCGTCTGGCCGCCGTCGACGATGTATTTCCCCAAGCCCAACGCCAGCGACGCCACGCCTTCTTCCGCGCGCTCGTCGCCCACGGGGTAGAAGTTGCGGCTGCGCAACACGCCGCTGAACGACGGGTAGTAACGGTTGCCGTACTGCCTGCCCGCCACCTGCTGCACGATGGCCGCCATTTTCTCTTGGTCGATGACGTTCGATGTGGCGTTCATGTAGGCCTTCGACGCCTTGTAATACACCGACGCATACACGCCTTTTATCGCTGCGGCGAGCATGCGCAGCATCATCTCCCGGTCGTCGACGTAAGGGATCATGTAGGTGTTGTAAATGCCCGCAAACGGCTGGTAATGAGAGTCTTCGAGCAGCGACGAGGAGCGTATGGCGAGGGGCGAATGCGTGGCGTCGATGAAGATGTTGAAGTCGTCTTGCAGCGATTGCGGCAGTTGCGCGGCGAGGAACGCGGCGAGGATTGCTTCGTCGGAAGCGTCGGACAGCGCCACCTTATACAGCCCGTTTTCTTCCATAAAATCGTCGAACACATCGGTGCAAACCACTAATGTTTTCGGTATCTGCACGCTCACCGTGTCGAACTGCCGGAACGCCGGGTTGGTCTTAATTATATGGTCGAGGAAAGCCAGGCCGCGCCCTTTGCCGCCAAGCGAACCGTCGCCTATGCGCGCGAAATGTGCGAAGCGGTCGAACTTGCGGCGGTCGAACACTGCCACGACGCCGAGGTTCTTGATTTTGCGGTAATAGAGAATGGCGTCGTAGATGATTTGCCGGTGCTTCTCAACGTCTTGCAGCTTGTGCCACGTGATGCCTTTGAGAAATTCCGACAGGGGGAAGAGCGCCCTTGCCGACAGCCAACGGCTCGTGTGATTGCGCGACACGTGGTAAAGGAGCGACTCGCGCGGGATGGATAAGATGTTGTCTTGCAGCTCTTTAAGCGAACGTACGCGCACCAGCTCGCGCTTCGTCACGGGGTCGCGGAAGATGAAGTCGCCGAAGCCGAAATGCTCTTCGAGGATATGTCGCAGGTCGATGTTGAGCACCTTCGAGTTCTTGTCGACGAACTGGAATCCTTCCTTCTCGGCCTTGGCGCGGTTCTCGCTTTCGGCGGACTGCATCACGAGCGGCATATATTCCTCGACACTTCGCATATAGCGCAACAGTTTCAGGCCGGCCTCCGCGTCTTTCTCTTCGCCCTCGGCCATCGGGAAGCGCGCGTCGGAGATGACCCCGAGGATGTTGTTGTGATAGGTGTCGAAAAGCGCTTTCGCCTCGTTGTAAGTGCGCGCAAGGACAATCTTCGGGCGGCCGCGCATGCGCAGGGTGGCGGCTTGCAGGTTGAGCGCCTCTGTGGAGAAACGCTTCGTTTGCAGCAGAACGAAATTATAAAGATTCGGCAGGATCGACGAGTAGTAACGTATGCTGTCCTCAACGAGCAAGATCATTTGCACGCAGCCCTCGCGGATGTCGTGGTCGAGGTTCATCTTGTCCTCTATCAGCTTGATTATCGACAGGATGAGGTTCGTGTTGCCCAGCCAGCAGAACACATAGTCGAAGATGGTCATGTCCTCGTTTTGTATGCGCCGCGTGATGCCGTGCGAGAAAGGCGTGAGCACCACGCAGGGCAGGCCCGGCGACAGGCGTTTCACCTCGCGCGCCACGGCGAAGGCATCGTTGTCGGCCGTACCGGGCATGCAGATGGCAAGGTCGATATTGTTCGATTTGATGATGTCCGCCGCCTCGTCCACCGTACTGGCTTGCATGAACACGGGCGGATAGCGCAGCCGCAGGTCCATATACTCGTTGAACATCTTCTCCTCGATGCGGCCGTCGTCCTCGAGCATGAACGCGTCGTAAGGGTTGGCGATGATGAGAATGTTGTAAATGCGGCGCGTCATAAGGTTCATAAACGACACGTCCTTCATCTCTTGATAATTCCATTTCAACGACATACGCGAAATTGACCTAAGTCATTTTAATTGTATATTTTGTGCAAAAATACTAAATGGCAACCTCATTTTTGCGCGTTTTCAGAAAAATGTGCATACCTTTGCACCCGAATCAATTCAACGACGAATTTGAAAGTAAAGTTTTTAATCATTTCCTTGCTGATGATCCTGCCCTTAACTGCAATCGAGGCGCAGAACCAGACGGGCAAGGCTTCGTACTATTCGAAGACGCTCTCCAACAAGCGTACTGCCAGCGGCGAGCGCCTGACAGCCAACGACTTCACGTGCGCGCACCGCACGCTGCCGTTTGGTACGAAGGTCAGTGTAACCAACCTCGACAACGGCCGTGAGGTCATAGTCAGGGTGAACGACCGCGGGCCCTTCGTCAGGGGCAGGGTGGTCGATGTCAGCTACGCCGCGGCGAAGGAGCTCGGCATGCTGAAAAACGGCACATGCAACGTTAAAGTGGCGGTGGTGGACGAGGAGAAGGTCGAGCCGCTCGACCCGGAAATGTTCTACGTCAACATCACGCCGCTCGATCTGCGCGACCCGCTGTCGTCGCCGTGGATGACCATTAACGACGCGCCTGTCGACTACTAAACAAAGCGCATTGTTGCCCCTTTCGGGCAGCGAGTGAATACTGTTTTAAGACGCAGTTTCGGCAACACGGAGCTGCGCCTTTTCTTTATGCTTTCTAAATAGCTCCGGCGGCTAAAAGTTTTTCTTGCGGCGGAAGCAGTTCGACGGAAAAACACTATCTTTGCAAAAAGGTTTAAATCAAAGGCAGAAGCAATGGGAAAGATTACGGTAAAGGTTGTTAACAACGGCGGCAAACCCCTGCCCGCATACGCCACGCCGGACAGCGCCGGAATGGACATCCGCGCAAACCTCAGCGAGCCGGTGGTGCTGCGGCCGTTGGAGCGGCGCCTCATACCGACAGGCCTGCGCATAGCCATACCGAAAGGATGCGAGTGCCAAGTGCGGCCGCGCTCCGGACTGGCGCTGAAACACGGCGTAACGGTGCTCAACACGCCCGGCACCATCGATGCCGATTACCGCGGCGAACTCGGCGTGCTGTTGGTGAACCTCTCCAACGAGGACTTCACTGTTAACGACGGCGAACGCATCGCGCAATTAGTGTTCTCCTCGCACGAGACATGCGTGTTCGAGCTCACAGACAACCTCGACGACACCGCGCGCGGCGACGGCGGCTACGGCCATACGGGAGTGAAATGAGGCGCATCCTGACGATAATAACCCTCGCGGCGTTGCTGGCGGCTTGCTCGCAGCGCATCGCGCAAACGGCGGCAACAAGCTCGTTCCGCCACGCCACCTCGCGCCAGTACGATTATTTCTTCCTCGAGGCCGTGCGCCTGCAGATGGCGGAGGATTACGCCGGCGCGTTCGACCTGCTCACATATTGCACCGCCTTGGACAGCCTCGCGCCCGAAGCCTATTATCTATTGGGGGTTTACTATTCCGACCTCGACGCCGACAGCCTCGCCGACGCCTGCCTGAAACGCGCCGTAAGCCTTAACCCGAAGAACGACGCTTATCACGAACGCCTCGCGCGGTGGTACCTCCAGACTTCGAACTACGCCAAGGCCATCGACGCCTACGAATACCTTTACGCCAACAACAAAAGCCGCACCGACGTGCTCGACCTGCTCACGCGCCTCTACCTCATTCAGAAAAATTACGAGGGCGCCGTCTCGGCCGTCAGCCGCATCGAACAGGACGAAGGACTCGCCGAAGCCACCACGCTGACGAAGATGCAGGCGTATCAGGCCATGGGCAAGAAACAAAAGGCTTACGAGGCGCTCGAAGAACTCTGCAACGCCTATCCCAACGATGTCAACGTGAAGCTCATGATGGGCAACTGGCTCGTGCAAAACGGCCGCAGCAACGACGCGCGCAGCATCTTCCTCGAAGCCGAACGCACCGACCCCGCCAACGAGAACGTCGCCACCTCGCTCTACGACTTCTACCGCACCCTCGGCGAAGACTCGCTCGCGCAAATCTACCGCGACCGCATCCTGCTCAACCGCCACACCTCGCTCACCACGAAGGCGACAATGCTGCAAGCCATCATCCGCGACAACGAACGGCAAGGCGGCGACAGCGCGGAGGTTTTAGCTTTGTTAAATGAAGTAATTCGCGCCGACTCGACAAATGTTGATGCCGCCGAGCTGAAAGCCTATTACATGATGTCGAAAAACATGCCCGAAGACAGCATAAACGAAGCGTTAAGACAAGTGCTCGCCGCCGACCCCTCGCGCGAAGCCCCGCGCATGCAACTGCTGCAATCCGAATGGCGCAACAACAACCTCGACGCCGTCATTGCCCTGTGCGAACCGGCACTTGTCTATAACCCCGACGAACCCGTTTTCTGCTACCATCTCGGCGTGGCCTTATATCAAAAAAACGACACGCTCAACGCCCTTCGCGCCTTCCGCACAGGCACCCAGCATCTCGCTGACGCCGACCCCTCCCTCGCCGGCGATTTCTACCTGCTCATCGGCGACATCGAGCACCTGACAGGCAACACCGCGCAAGCCTACGAAGCCTACGACAGCTGCCTCAGTTACACGCCCGAGAAAGCCGCATGCCTGAACAATTACGCCTATTTCCTCGCCATCGACGGCATCGACCTGAAAAAGGCCGAAGAGATGAGCCGCAAGGCAATAAACATTGAGCCGGACAACGCCACCTACCTCGACACCTACGCGTGGACGCTCTTCCTCGAAGAACGCTTTTCCGAAGCGAAAAAATACATCGACCGCACGCTCGAATGCGCCGACACAACCGAAAACAACAGCACGCTCTACGACCACGCCGGCGACATCTACGCCGCAGTAAGCGACATCGAGACAGCCTGTAAATACTGGCGTGAAGCGTTATTGCTCGAACCCGATGACCCCGCCGCCATCGAAGAAAAATTACGCAGATATGAGAAGTAAAACCCTACTGATTTTCGCCCTCGCCGCAACACTCGCCGCATGCAGCACGCAGAAAGCGGCCGTCGGCAACAGCAGCACGCACGCCGACCCCGCCGTCGCCTTCGTGGAGACAATCATCGCCGGCGCACCCGACACGAAGAACATCACCGGCAGCGCGAACATCAAGCTGCAAACGGGCGGCCATTCGATGAAGCTCAACGGTTCCCTGCGCATGCGCCGCGACGAGGTGATACGCCTGCAACTGATGCTGCCCGTCATCGGCACGGAGGTGGGGCGCATCGATTTCACGCCGGACTATGCGCTGGTGGTCGACCGCCTCAACAAGCGTTACGCCAAAATCAACTATGCCGACATCGATTTCCTTAGTGAAAACAATATTTCATTTTACACCCTGCAAGCGCTCTTCTGGAACGAGCTAATACCTCTCGCCGGCACGCGCGCAACAGTCAACGATGCCCACGCCTTCGCCGCAGACATCAGTTCCGGAAGTTCATTCGTGCCGGTTACGCTCGCGCAAGGCAGCAACACGTTCCAGTGGCAAGCGGCAGGCGACGGACGCCTCAGCTCGCTCGTCATCACGCACGCGGTCGAAGGCAGCGCACCGTCAATGCTCACGTGGCTCTACTCGAACTTCACCGCCCTCGCCGGCGCGCAATTCCCGCAGTCGCAGAGTTTCGGCTTCACGACAACCGTCGGCAGCGAGACCCTTCGCGCGGAGATTACCATCGACATGACCGAGATTAAAACCTCGTCCGACTGGGATGCCGAGACCGTTCTTTCGTCGAAATACACCGAGATCGACACCCGCTCGCTGCTCTCCTTTTTCCAAATGTAAAAACGCGCAAACACAACGATGAGACACCTGCTCGCGACAATCCTCCTCGTGCTTCTCGCATCCGCGGCGGCGGCGAAACAGCCTCCGGCAAAGACCGATAATTCCATCCAAGGCCTTAAAAACCAGCGCACGCAGATACAAAAAAATATTAAAAAGCAGGAGCAGGCCCTGCAGAAAAACAAGTCCGACGTGAAGACCAAACTGCGCAACCTGATGCTCATCAACACCCGCATCGACTCGCAGAAACAGCGCATCGACTCCATCGAGAACGAGGTGAAAAACCTTGACGGCAACATCCGCCTGCTGCAAACGCAGATCGAGACGCTCGACAAGCAGCTCGAGGACCGCAAAGACAAATACGCCAAGTCGCTGCGCTACATGACGCGCCATCATTCGTTCGAGGACAAACTGATGTTCATCTTCTCGGCGCACAGTTTCGGCGAAGCCCTGCGGCGGTTGCGCTTCGTCAAAGAATACGCCTCGTTCCAGCGCGCACAGGGCGAACTGCTTAAAACCAAGCAGGACCAGCTCGCCGCCAAACGCGCGCAACTCGAAACGGCGAAGCAGCAGATGGCCGGCCTCTTGGCGCAACTCACGAAAGAGCGCGACGGCCTCGAAGGGCAATACGCCGAGCAGCAAACGGTTGTGAAGACCCTTCAGAAGCAGCAGAAATCCATCCAAAACGTCATCAGCGACCAGAAGAAAAAGGACGCCGCACTCAACGCGCAAATAGAGAAGCTCATCGCCGAAGAGGTGGCGCGACAGCAGGAGATAGCGCGCAAGAAAGCCGAAGCCGAGGCCGAAGCCAAGCGCAAAGCCGAAGAGTTGGCGCGCAAGAAAGCCGAAGCCGAAGCTCTCGAACGCGAGAACCAGCGACGCATAGAAGCCGCAAAGGCCGAGGAGAAACGCCTCAAAGACGCCGCGGCGAAGGCTAACGAGCAGGAGAAAGCGCGGGCCGAACAGAAAGCGCGCGAAGCCGAAGCCAACCGCATCGCAGCGGAGAAGAAAGCCTCGGCCGACACGCAGCGCAGCAACAAAGCCGTGGCGAAAGCCGAAGAAGCCTCCGCCGGAGCGATGTACACCAGCGTCGACCAGAAGCTGTCGTCCAACTTTGAAAGCAACAAAGGGCGCCTGCCAATCCCCATCACCGGCACCTACCGCATCGTCAGCCATTTCGGACAATACAACGTCGAGGGGCTCAACGGCGTAACGCTCGACAACAAAGGCATCAACATCCTCGGTACATCAGGCTGCGAAGCGCGCAGCATCTTCGACGGCGAGGTGTCGGCCGTGGCAAACATCGGGGGCACATGGCTCGTGCTCGTCCGCCACGGACGCTACATCTCGGTCTATTGCAACCTCCGCCAAGTGTCAGTAAAGAAAGGCCAGAAGGTGGCGGCAAGGCAATCGCTCGGGCGCGTCGCGGCAGACAACATCCTGCAATTCCAACTAAGAAAAGAAACCGCAAAACTCAACCCCGAAGCTTGGCTCGGGAGATAATTCAAAACAGCCCATGGCAATCAATATCGACAACTATGTCAACGAGGCCGCCGAACTGCTCAAACGCCTCATCGAAACGCCGTCGGTCAGCCGCGACGAAGGACCCGCAGCAGCCGTACTCTACCGCGCGCTGAGGTATTACGGCATCGACGCCCGCGCAGAAGGGTGCAACCTTTTCGCCTTGACGCCCGACTTCGACCCGTCGCGCGAAACAGTCCTGCTCAACGCACATATCGACACCGTGAAACCCGCCGCAACATGGACAAGAAACCCGTTCGAGGCCGACGAGGAGGACGGCAGGATTTACGGCCTCGGCAGTAACGACTGCGGCGGCGGGCTAGTCGCTTTATTGCAAACATTCCGCATCTTCCACGACGAGCTGCCCGCGCGATATAACCTCGTTTTTGTTGCTTCCGCCGAAGAGGAAATCTCGGGCAAAGACGGCATCGAGCGCGTGCTGCCCAAACTGCCGGAAATCCACGCCGCCATCGTGGGCGAACCGACAAACATGCAGCCCGCCATCGCCGAGAAAGGCCTGATGGTGCTCGACCTCACAGCACGCGGCATCAGCGGCCACGCAGCACGCGGCGAAGGCAAAAACGCCATCTACGAGATGCTCGGCGACATCGACTGGATCCGCTCGCACAAGTTCGAAAAAACAAGCCCGCTGCTCGGAGAGACAGTGATGCAAGTAACGCAAATCGACGCCGGCACGCAGCACAACGTTGTGCCCGATGTTTGTCATGCCGTAGTCGACGTTCGCACAAACGAGTTTTACACCAACGAGGAAGTGTTTGAAATTGTCAGCAGCAACTGCAAAAGCCAAGTGGAAGCGCGCTCGTTCCGCCTGCGCTCGTCGCACATCGACCCCGCCCACCCGCTCGTGGCGCGCTGCCTGCAACTCGGTCTGAAACCCTTCGGCAGCCCCACCCTCTCCGACCAAGCGCTCATGCCTTTCCCGTCGCTCAAACTCGGCCCGGGCGACCCCGCACGCTCGCACACCGCCGACGAGTTCATCCTCATTAGCGAGATCCGCCGCGCCATCGAGCTTTACATCGAACTGCTGAAAAAATAATAAACCTGCCGCGCGCCAACGACGATGAAACCTTGTCACCTATCGCAATTGCTGACTGCCCAAGCGCTGAAATACGCCGCGCGGACTGCCTTTGTTTACAAGGACTTCGGCGGCAATGCTTGGAAAACCGTCTCGTGGCGCGACGCAGAAAACGAGGCCGTGCGCACCGCCCGCGCCCTGACCGCCCTCGATGTACGCCCGCAAGACCGCCTCGCCGTTTTCTCGTGCAACTGCCTGCAATACCTGCTCGTCTACCACGCCGCATGGAAGACGCGCGCCGTACCCGTGCCGTTCTATGCCACGTCGAGCGGCGAGCAAGTGCAATACATGCTCAACGACGCGCACATCCACATCGCCTTCGCCGGCAGTCAGGAGCAATACGACACGTTGTTCGCGCTGCTGCCCGTCTGCACTTGCCTCGAGAAAATCGTTGTCTTCGACCCCCGCGTGAAATTTTCGCCTTACGACAAGGTGAGCATCCGCTTCGACGATTTCCTCGCCATCGGCAACGACGAGAACCTTAACGCGGAACTGCAGCGGCGGCTCGACAGCGCGTGCGACAGCGACATGCTCGGCATCCTTTACACCAGCGGCACGACGGGCCTGTCGAAAGGCGTCGTCCTAACCCACGCGCAAGCCGTCGCCGCCGTCGCCGCCAACCACGAGGTGATGCCTCTGCGCGAGGACGACCGCGTGCTGAATTTCCTGCCCTTCGCGCATATCTTCGAGATGGGATGGAGCATCCTCGCCATGGCCGAAGGCGCCGTGTCGGTCATCCTCAGCGACCCCGACGGCGTGCTTGCCGCCATGCGCCAGACGCACCCCACAGCGATGTGCGCCGTGCCGAGGTTTTGGGAAAAAGTTTATGCCGCCGCGCACGAGAAAGCCGAAAGTCTGCCGCCCGCCTTGCACAGCCTGTTCCGCCGCGCAGTGAATGTCGGTTACCGCCGCAATGTCCTCTGCCGCGCCGCAGGCAAACGCCCGTCCGCAGCCCTCGAGCTCGAGTACCGCCTGATGGACCGCCTCGTGCTCGCCGGCATACGCAAGCAGATCGGTCTGACGCACCCGAACTTCTTCCCCGTCGCCGGCGCGTTTGTATCAACGAAAATCGAGGCCTTCGTTCACGCCATCGGCATCTTCATGATGGTGGGTTACGGCCTGACGGAATCGTTCGCCACCGTGTCGAGCCTGCGCACAAACATGCCTTTCGCCGTCGGCAGCATAGGCAGAATTTTGCCCGGCCTTAACGTGAAAATCGGCGTCGGCGGCGAGATACTGCTCTCCGGCCCCACCATCACGCAAGGCTATTTCAACCGCCCCGACATCAACGCGCAAAGCTTCACCCCCGACGGCTTCTTCCGCACGGGCGACGCGGGTTATTTCAAAAATGGCGAGCTGTATATCACCGAGCGAATAAAGGACCTTTTCAAAACGTCGAACGGCAAATATATCGCCCCGCAAATGATTGAAGCCAAGCTCCTCGCCGACCCCTTCATCGAGATGGCCGCAGTCATCGCCGACGACCGCAAATTCGTCTCCGCCCTCATCGTGCCCGCAGAGCGTCCGCTGCGACAATGGGCAAGCGAGAACGGCCTCGGCAGCCTCGCGTGGAAAGAATTATGCGCCGGCAAACTTGTGGCCGAGATGATGGCCGCGCGCATCGACGCCCTGCAACGCACCCTCGCGCCTTACGAACGCATCAAACGCTTCACGCTCCTTCACGAGCCTTTCTCCGCCGAGCGCCAAGAGATGACCTCGACAATGAAAATACGCCGCGCGATGGTGGCGCGAAATTATAAAACGCTAATCGACAAAATGTACGCAGAATAAAAACCGATGATCACTTCCGAACAACTCAAAGACATCCTCCTTCGCACGGCCACGCTGCGCGACTGCCTCAATATCGACGCGAAAAAAATCGAGTATGAAGAGGAGCGCCTCCGCACGCAAGCGCCCGACTTCTGGGACGACCCCGCGCGCGCACGCGAGCAAATGAAAAAGGTGGGCGAACTCGAAAAATGGCTCGACAGCTGGCGTAAGGCCGACCTCGCCGCGCAAGAGCTGCAACTGGCGTTCGACTTCTGCAAAGACGGCCTCGTCAGCGAAGAGGAACTCGACGACGATTACCGCAAAGCCTTAACAGCCGTCGAGACGCTCGAGATGAAAAACATGCTCCGCCAAAAAGAAGACCCGATGGACTGCGTACTCAAAATCAACTCCGGCGCGGGCGGCACCGAAGCGCAAGACTGGGCCGGCATGCTCATGCGAATGTACATGCGATGGGCCGAGAAAGGCGGCTACAAAGTAACCGTTGCCGACATCCAAGAGGGCGACGAAGCCGGCATAAAATCCGTAACGCTCCAAATCGAAGGCGGCGAATATGCCTACGGCTACCTCAAAGCAGAAAGCGGCGTGCACCGCCTCGTGCGCGTCTCGCCATACAACGCCCAAGGCAAGCGCATGACTTCCTTCGCATCAGTCTTCGTCTCGCCACTCATCGACGACACCATCGAGGTCTACGTCGACCCGGCGAAGGTCTCGTGGGACACTTTCCGCTCGTCCGGCGCGGGAGGACAAAATGTTAATAAAGTTGAAACAGGCGTGAGAATACGCTACCTCTACACCGACCCCGACACCGGCGAAGAAGAGGAAATCCTCATCGCCAACACCGAAAGCCGCAAGCAGCAACAAAACCGCGAGAACGCCATGCGACTGCTCAAATCGCAACTCTACGACCGCGCAATGAAAAAACGCCTCGCCGCACAAGCCAAAATCGAAGCCGGCAAAAAGAAAATCGAATGGGGCAGCCAAATACGCTCATACGTCTTCGACGACCGCCGCGTCAAGGACCATCGCACCAACTACCAAACCACCGACGTCGACGGCGTCATGAACGGCAAAATCGACGAGTTCATCAAAGCCTACCTCATGCAGTTCCCCGCAGAGAATTAGCCGCAAATAACCGTTTTGTCAACAATTAAATGGTTTAATCCGTCGCGATTAACATTTTCCGCAACTATTAAATGTTCAACTTAATCGCGAACAATAATTTTATCAACGGTTAAACGTTCAACTTAATCGCTCTTAACCACCGCCAGCGGAACAAGCTCAACCAGCGGTTTAACCAAGTCTTTCTCGTTCTCCATCACGATGTCGATGTCCTTGTATGCCCCCGGCGCCTCGTCGAGCCCGCGCTGCGTCATGTTGTGAATTATGCCCTTCGCGTCGAGTTTCGATTGTTCTTCTTCTAACGACAACGTGCGCAACGCCTCGCGCCGGCTCATCTTCCGCCCCGCGCCGTGGCTGCAGCTCGTGAAGCTCTCGGGATTACCCAAGCCTTCGACGATGTACGATTTCGTACCCATCGAACCCGGAATGATGCCCGTTTCGCCGGCCTTCGCGCTCGTTGCGCCCTTGCGATGAACAATTACGCTTTGCCCGAAATGCTCCTCCCACGCGGCGTAATTGTGAGCTATATTTATTATTTCGCCGAACTCAACGCCGGGACAAACATCGGCAAACCCGCGCATCACCTCCTCCATCATCATCTGCCGGTTGGCGGACGCAAAACGCACGCAGTAGTTCATCTCGTTGAAATAATCCTTCGCCTCTGCCACTTCGATAGGAAAGAAAGCCAAGTCCGGCAACGTTTCAGCGTACCATTTGCCGCACCAGAACTCCGCGCGGCGGTTGTAATAATGCGCGAGGCTTCGACCGATGTGGCGGCTGCCGGAATGCAGCATCACCCACACATCGTCTGTGGCTGTATCGCGCTGAATCTCAATAAAATGATTGCCGCCGCCGAGCGTGCCGATTTCACACTGCAACTGCATTTTTCTGTCGCGCAAAAAAGGCAATTTGGTCCAATCCGCTTCGGGCAAATAACGCTCGTCGACGGCGGTCGACCGGTGTTCGATGCCCATAGGAATGGTGTTGCGAATGTGCGTTACAATTTTCAAGAGCGTCTCCCGCGACAGTTCCGACGCTTTAAGGCTCGTCCTCATCGCACACATGCCGCAACCGATGTCCACACCGACGGCATTCGGCACAACAATCCCTTTCGTGGTCAGCACGCCGCCAATCGGCATACCTTTGCCGGCATGAGCATCCGGCATAACGGCGACATGCTTGAACACGTACGGCAAGGATGCGAGAGAAACTATTTGCTCCATACAAGCAGTCTCCACTTCCTCCAACCACAATTTCGCGGACACGTGCGTACCCATAACAACTTTGCGTATCATCTCGTTCAGTGTTTAATCCGCCGCAAAAATAACAAGCATCTGCGCCACCTATTGTCGTAATCGAAATTATTTTCAAAATAAAATGCCAAGCATCTGATTTACAAATACTTGGCACCTTCATTCGTACACCGTCAGGGCCTCGAACCCTGGACACCCTGATTAAGAGTCAGGTGCTCTACCAACTGAGCTAACGGTGCCCGTTTTGAGTTTGCGGGCGCAAAGGTAGGCCGTTTTTCGCATTCCGCCAAATATTTCTGGCTTTTTCCTTTGCCGCGCCGCGCGAAGACGAGGGTTTTAATCCTTAATCATCATCGCCGTTTTAAGCCGCTTGACGCTGTTCACATCGGTGAAGAACGACAGGAGCGTGAAGCCGAAATCGACGGCTGCGCCCGGTCCGTAAGCGGTGATGATGTTTCTGTCCACCTCAATCTCCGCACCGGTGTATTTCGCGCCGGAGAGGTAGGGCTCGAAACCGGGGTAGCACGTGGCGCGGCGCCCTTGCAGCAGTCCGAGCCGGCCGAGCACCATCGGCGCTGCGCAAATGGCGGCGATGAGGCCACCGCGCTCGTTTTGCGACATGAGCGCCTTGTTCAGTTTCGGGCACGCGGCGAGCTCTTCCGCACCGGGCATGCCGCCGGGCAGAACGAGGATCTCGGCGTTCGGGATGTCGGCCTCGCGAAGGATGATGTCGGCCTTAACCACCACGCCGTGCGCCGATTTAACATACCGCGTGTCCTTGACGCTGACGGTCTTCACGTCAACATTCGCGCGGCGCAGAATATCTACCGGGGCAAACGCCTCGATCTCCTCGAAGCCGGTTGCCAAAAAGACATATACCTTTCCCATATCTGTTGGAATTTGTTTGAAAAATATTTCGTTGTGTAAAGGTTGAAACGCAATAGCTTACGCAAAAGTATGTAATATTTTGCACTATCGGAAGCCGCTTATGTTTTTTTAACTCTTTTTCTTTCACCGCTACTTTTCACGCCGTTGTTCGTCGTTTCTGAAGAAAATCGATACTTTTGCAACGGAAGACAAACAGATTATGGCAAAAAACAATAGCGGTTTGAATGAGCGGCGGTTGCGCTTCGCGGTGTTCGGCAGCACGCGGCAAACGGTGAACGAGGCGGCGGTAAATGCGCTGTTCGGGGCGTTGCGCGCGCACGATGCCGACATTGCCGTGGATGCCGCATACGCCGAGCGACTGGCGCAGGCAAACATCGACGTGAAGGGTTTTAACACTTTTTCAGGCAACAACTTCGAAGCCGATTTCGCAGTATCTGTCGGCGGAGACGGCACCTTTTTGAAAACAGCAATGCGCATTGGCAGCAAGCGCGTGCCGGTTATGGGCGTGAACATGGGGCGGCTGGGCTATCTGGCCGACGTGATGCCCGCCGAACTGCCCGCCGCGGCCGACTGCCTCTTCAACGGAAAATTCCGCCTCGCGCGGCACAGCGTCTTGCAAGTGGCCATCGAAGGGATGGAGGCCGAGGGCGCCGGATACGCGCTGAACGATGTGGCGGTGCTCAAACGCGACACGGCCTCGATGATCAGCGTCGCGGTGCACATCAACGACGATTTTATGGCCACCTACCGCGCCGACGGTCTCATCATTTCCACGCCGACGGGCAGCACGGCATACAGCCTGTCGAACGGCGGACCGATCATGTCGCCGGCAGCTAAGACGCTGTGTCTCACCGCAGTAGCACCGCACAGTCTGAACCTCCGGCCTGTCGTCGTGAGCGATGCGGCGGTGGTGAAAATGAAGGTGGAAAGCCGCAGCCACAACTTCCTCCTCGCCGTCGACGGCCGCAGCACGACATTGCGGCAAGGGTCGACAGTGGTGGTAAGGAAGGCGCCGCACGCCATCGAGATGGTGAAACTGCCGGGCAAACGCTATTTCGACACGCTGCGGCAGAAGATGATGTGGGCGGTCGACACGCGCGAATGAACCGCGGTTTTGCTGATGTTTTAAAACAAAAGGGCGTTGTCAATATTCAATTATTTTAACACTCCGAAAAGCCGCTACGGCACGCTCGAGATTGTCCGTTGGCTGTGGGCGTCGCTGAAAGGCAACCGGTTGCAAGCGTCGCTGAACACCGCGCTCGACATGCTCAGCGTCGCCGTAAGCCTGCTGTCCGTCTGGGCGATGCAGCGCGCCATCGACATCGCGGCAGGCACGCGCGAAGGCAGTATCTACTGGGCTGTAGCGTGGATGGGCTTGCTCATGGTGTCGAACTTTGCCATACGCCTGACGCTCGTCTGGATCAGCAACATCCTCGGCGTGAAGGCGCAAAACCGCATGCAGCAAGCACTCGTGGCACGACTGCTGCGCTCGCAATGGCAACCGTTGCACAGCCGCCATTCGGGCGATGTCATCAACCGCCTCGAGCTCGACGTGCGCACCGTCGTGAACTTCATCACGGAGATCCTGCCGACAACATTGTCCACCGCCCTGCTCTTCCTCGGCGCGTTCATCTATATGTTTTGCATGGACCGCTGGTTGGCCGTTGTAACAGTTATAATAATTCCTATTGCACTGATTTTCAGTAGGTTATATGTCAGAAAAATGCGAAGCCTAACCTCTGACGTGCGCTCGTCGGACAGCGAAATCCAGAGCCTGATGCAGGAGACGGTGCAGCAGCGGATGCTCATCAAGACGCTCGAGAGCGGCGACCAGATGACATTCCGGCTCGAGGAGGTGCAAAGCGGCCTGCGCGAAAAGGTGCGGCGGCGCACGATTTTTAGCATTTTCTCGTACTTCATCCTCAACTTCGGGTTCGCGGCGGGCTACCTCGTGGCATTCCTCTGGGGCGCGCTGCGGCTGTCGGCGGAGACGCTGTCGTTCGGCGGCATGGTGGCGTTCCTGCAACTCGTGGCGCGACTGCAAAACCCCGCGCGCAACATGGCGAAATTCGCGCCGGCGTTCGTGGCTGTCTACACCGCGGCGGAGCGGCTGATGGAGATTGAGGAGGAGCCGCTCGAGGAACAGGGCGAGGCCGTCAAGATGCCCGCGCCGTGCGGCATAAGGCTCAAAGATGTCGACTTCGCTTACGGCGAGAAACCCGTGCTGAAAGGCCTCACGTTCGACTTCAAACCGGGCGCATGCACCGCCGTCATCGGTCCGACAGGCATCGGCAAAACCACGCTCCTGCGCCTGCTACTCGCCCTCGTGCAACCCGCGCGCGGCACGGCGGAGATTTATTCGCAAGGCGCTCATTCCGAGGCGATTACGGCGCGCCATCGCTGCAATTTCGTTTACGTGCCGCAAGGCAACACGCTGCTCAGCGGCAGCATCCGCGACAACCTCCTTTTGGCAAACCCCGACGCTACGGACGCGATGATGCTCGACGCGCTGGAAAAGAGTTGCGCCGGCTTTGTGAAGAACCTGCCGCAAGGACTCGACACGCTGTGCAGCGAGCAGGGCGGCGGCTTGTCGGAAGGGCAGAGCCAACGGATAAGCATCGCGCGCGCACTCCTTCGCGGCCGACCGGTGATGCTGTTCGACGAGGCCACCTCCGCGCTCGACCCCGCCACCGAGCGGCAGCTGCTCAGCAACATCCTCGCCACGAAAGGGCACACCATCATCTTCATCACGCACCGCCCCGCCGCGCTGGAATACTGCGATGCCGTGCTTGAGCTCCGTTAATTATCATTTCGTTTGTTAACAAAATTACCCTGTCAATTCTCATTTTGTGCGGAAAAACCGGCTGTTTTTGTTCGCGGCGAATTAACAATTACCTTCGCGTTAGTTAAATTATGTTTCGAACAATTATTGCATTGACGACTGTTTCCGGCGGTTATTTATCAGGCATTATTTGTCCGAACGAAAAAATAACGCTACTTTTGCGGCGCAAAAATCGATTATTTCTATCAATTCGCTACATTACACATTATGAAAAAATTCTTGAGCGGTGCCGTCTTCTTGTTGGCAGTGATGGCATTGAGCGGCTGCAAGAGCGCGAAGGAGGTGGCATATTTCCAGAACATCGAGGACGTGGATTTGTCAGCATCCAAAGGGCTTTACACGGCGCGCATCCTGCCGAAGGACGAGTTGACGATTACCGTGAATTCCACTGATCCGGCGGCTGCTTCGGCGTTCAACTTGTCGGTTACGAAGACAATCACCAACACTAATTCAACCCTGTCGTCTCAGCAGGTGTTATTGACGTATGTTGTTGATAATGAGGGCAATATCAATTATCCGCAGATCGGCAAGCTGCACGTTATCGGCATGTCGTGCGAGGAGTTGCAAGACTTCATTCGCGAGCGGATTTCGCCGTTTTTCTCGGTGAACGACCAGCCGATAGTAACGGTGAGGATGTCGAACTACCGCGTGACGGTGATGGGCGAGGTGTCCGCGCCGAAGGTCGTGAGCGTGTCGACGGAGAAGATGAGCGTGATGGAGGCCATCGCGAGCGCGGGCGATCTGAGCATCTACGGCAAGCGCAAGAACGTGCTTATCATCCGCGAGGATGCCAATGGCGAGAAGAGCCATCACATGCTCGATTTGACCGACGCGAACATCATCAACGACCCTTATTACTACGTGCAGCAGAACGACATCATCTACGTTACGCCGAACAAGACTAAGGCGCGAAATTCCGACATCGGCTCGGTTACCACGACCACTATTTCCATCACAAGCATCTTGATTTCCATTGCATCGCTGATGTACAATATCCTGAAATGACATAAATTTCAAACAACAAGAATTACGGGTTATGAACCGCAGCGCCGATGCTAACGTTTCATAATTCGTAATTTTCATATAAAGCAGCATGAAGAAAGTAACATTAGAGCTCAGCGACGGCACACAGTTTCGCGGGAAGAGTTTCGGTTGGGACGCTCCCGTGGCGGGCGAAGTGGTGTTCAATACGGCAATGACGGGTTATCCCGAGAGCCTGACCGACCCTTCGTACGCGGGTCAGCTGATGGTGCTTACCTATCCTCTTGTAGGCAACTACGGCGTGCCGGACTTCTCTTTCGACAGTCAGGGGTTGCCGGTCTTTATGGAGAGCGACAAGATTTACGCCTCTGCCATCATCGTGTCCGACTACAGCGAGCGGTACTCTCACTGGAATGCCAAGGAGAGTCTTGCCGATTGGTTGCAGCGTGAGCACGTGCCGGGCATCACAGGCATCGACACGCGGCAGTTGACGAAGGTGTTGCGCTCTCACGGCGTGATGCAGGGCAAGATACTTTTCGACGACGCACCGGAGGACATCCCCGAGACGCAATATGAGGGAGTGAACTTCGTCGCACAGGTATCCGTGAAAGAGCCGGTTACATATCAGCCGACGGCGAAATGCGGCGACGGACGCGGGAGACGTGTGGTGCTGATTGACTGCGGCGTGAAAGCGAACATCATCCGCTGTCTGCTCCGGCGGGGCGTGGAGGTGGTGCGTGTGCCGTGGGACTACGATATCAGTACGCTCGACTTTGACGCGCTGTTCCTTGCCAACGGTCCCGGCGACCCTGATATGTGTGTCGAGACCGTTCAAAACATCCGCTCATTTCTCGCCACGGAGCCCGTCCGTCCCTGTATGGGTATCTGTATGGGCAACCAACTGCTGTCGAAAGCGGCGGGTGCAACGATATATAAAATGAAATACGGACACCGCTCGCACAACCAGCCCGTGCGCTTGGTCGGCACGGACACGTGTTTCGTTACGTCGCAAAATCACGGATACGCCGTAGATACATCCTCGCTCGGAGAGGATTGGGAGGAGCTTTTCGTTAATATGAACGACGGCTCTAATGAGGGCATACGCCACAAAAAGAACCCGTGGTTCTCCGCGCAGTTCCACCCCGAGGCGTGCTCCGGTCCGGTAGATACCGAGTTTCTGTTTGACAAGTTCGTGGAACTGATAAAATAATCGGCAATGAAAGATACGACAATAAAGACAGTGCTGTTGCTCGGCTCGGGTGCGCTGAAGATCGGCGAGGCGGGCGAGTTCGACTATTCAGGTTCGCAGGCGCTGAAAGCGATGAAAGAAGAGGGCGTCAGGACGGTGCTTATCAATCCGAATATTGCCACGGTACAGACGTCGGAGGGCGTGGCGGACAAGATATATTTCCTGCCCGTAGAGCCGTTCTTCGTCGAGAAAGTGATAGCCAAGGAACGTCCCGACGGTATCCTTTTGTCGTTCGGCGGGCAGACGGCACTCAACTGCGGCGTGGAACTGTACAAAACAGGCGTGTTGGAGAAGTACGGCGTGCGCGTACTCGGCACTCCCGTGCAAGCTATCATCGATACGGAAGACCGCGAGCTGTTTGTGGAGAAACTGCGCGAGATAGACATCAAGACAATCAAGAGCGAAGCGTGCGAGACGATAGAACATGCCCGCCGTGCCGCCAAAGAGCTGGGCTACCCCGTCATCATACGCGCCGCATACGCTCTTGGCGGGCTCGGTTCCGGCTTCTGCGACAACGAGGACGAGCTGAACCGTATCGCCGAGAAAGCTTTCTCCTTCTCCCCGCAGGTGCTTGTGGAGAAGAGCCTCAAAGGTTGGAAAGAGATAGAATACGAGGTTGTGCGCGACCGCTATGACAACTGTATCACCGTCTGTAACATGGAGAACTTCGACCCGCTCGGCATTCATACGGGTGAGTCGATTGTCATCGCTCCGTCGCAGACGCTGACCAATTCGGAATATCACAAGTTGCGTGCGCTGTCAATCAAGATAATCCGTCATATCGGCATCATCGGCGAGTGTAACGTGCAGTATGCGTTCGACCCGGAGAGCGAGGACTACCGCGTGATAGAGGTGAATGCCCGTCTGAGCCGCTCCTCCGCACTGGCGTCCAAGGCGACGGGCTATCCGTTGGCGTTTGTTGCGGCGAAGCTCGGTATGGGCTATGGTCTGTTTGAGCTGAAGAATTCCGTTACGAAGACCACTACGGCGTTCTTCGAGCCCGCACTCGACTATGTTGTCTGCAAGATACCGCGTTGGGATTTATCGAAGTTCAGGGGCGTGGATAAGGAGCTCGGCTCGTCGATGAAGTCCGTCGGCGAGGTGATGGCGATAGGGCGCAACTTCGAGGAAGCCGTACAGAAAGGTCTGCGAATGATAGGGCAGGGCATGCACGGCTTTGTAGAAAATAAAGAACTGCATATCGAAGACATCGACCGTGCGCTGCGTATGCCGACCGACAAGCGTATCTTCATTATCGCCAAGGCGATGATTGACGGCTACACCATCGACCAAATACACGAGCTGACGAAGATAGACAACTGGTTCCTGTACAAGCTGCAGCACATCATCGACATAGATTGCCGGTTGCGCAAGTGTGCGAATGTTAATGTTTTAGACAAGGAACTGCTGCGCGAGGCGAAGGTCTACGGCTTCTCCGACTTCCAAATCGGGCGTGCCGTACATCTCGAGAAAGAGCTCGGCAGCATGCACAAGGCGCTGCTTGTCATAAGAAATCTGCGCAAGCAATACGGCATCCTGCCCGTCGTGAAGCAAATCGACACGCTCGCGGCGGAGTATCCCGCACAAACCAATTACTTATATCTGACCTATTCCGGCACAGAGAGCGACATCCGTTACGAGGGCGACCGCCGAAGCGTAATAGTTTTAGGTTCGGGCGCTTACCGCATCGGCTCGTCGGTGGAGTTTGACTGGTGCGGCGTGCAAGCCCTGCAGACAATACGCAAAGAGGGCTACCGCTCGATAATGATTAATTACAACCCGGAGACCGTCTCGACCGACTATGATATGTGCGACCGCCTGTATTTCGACGAGTTGACCTTCGAGCGCGTGATGGATATAATAGAGTTGGAGAACCCTCACGGCGTGATTGTCTCTACCGGCGGGCAGATACCGAACAACCTTGCCGTGAAGCTCGACGAGCAGCGTGTACCTATCTTAGGCACTACCGCGAAAGATATTGATAACGCGGAAGATCGGGCCAAGTTCTCCGCCATGTTGGGGGAGCACGGCATCAACCAACCGGAATGGAGCGCGCTGACATCTATGGAGGATATTGATGCGTTCGTGGAGCGTGTCGGCTTCCCCGTCCTCGTTCGTCCGAGCTATGTCCTGTCGGGGGCTGCGATGAATGTCTGCTCCAATTACGACGAGTTGGAGCGGTTCCTCGAGCTGGCTGCCAACGTGTCGGCGGAACATCCCGTAGTGGTGAGCAAGTTCATCGAGCACGCCAAAGAGATAGAGATGGACGCTGTGGCGAAAAACGGCGAGGTAATCGCCTACGCCATCTCGGAGCACATCGAGTTTGCGGGAGTGCATTCGGGCGATGCCACAATCCAGTTCCCCCCGCAGAAATTATACGTAGAGACGATGCGGCGGATAAAACGCGTATCGCGCCAGATAGCGGCGGCACTGCACATCAACGGACCGTTCAACATCCAGTTTATGGCGCGGGACAACGACATCCTCGTCATAGAATGCAACCTCCGCGCGTCCCGGTCGTTCCCGTTCGTCAGCAAAGTGTTGAAGCTCAACCTTATCGATTTGGCTACCAAGGTGATGCTCGGCTTGCCTGTGGCGAAGCCCGATAAAGACATCTTCGACCTTGATTATGTCGGTATCAAGGCGTCGCAGTTCTCGTTCAACCGCTTGCAGAAAGCCGATCCCGTGCTCGGAGTGGATATGAGCTCCACCGGCGAAGTGGGGTGCATCGGCGAGGACTCGTCTACCGCCCTGCTGAAGAGTATGCTGTCCGTCGGGCATCGCATACCGAAGAAAAACATTCTCCTCTCTACGGGAAGCGCTAAGCAGAAGGCGGATATGCTCGACGCGGCACGCCTCCTGCGACAATACGGCTATAATCTGTATGCCACGGGCGGCACCTCGCGCTATCTCACCGAACAGGGCATAGACAACACCCTTGTCTACTGGCCCTCGGAAGAAGGCAAACAGCCGCAGGCAATCGATATGCTCCACCGCCACGAAATAGATATGGTGGTCAATATCCCGAAGGATTTAAGCTCGCACGAGCTAAGCAACGGCTACAAGATACGCCGTGCGGCAATCGACCTCAACGTGCCGCTGATCACCAACTCGCGCCTCGCCTCGGCTTTCATCTCCGCGTTCTGCAATGTCAAGCCGGACGATATTGACATCAAGGCGTGGGACGAATACTAAACTGCAAACACACCTGAATGACAAAGAAAGAAGTCATTGCGGGGCATATTGCTATGCTCTGCGCCAATGTGATGTGGGGTCTGATGTCGCCTATCGGCAAGGAGGCACTCAACTCCGAAGACATTTCGCCCCTCACGCTGACGGGACTGCGCATCATCGGCGCGGCAATCCTGTTCTGGCTCGGCAGTCTCGTTCTGCCGAAGAGCATCGCCCCGAAAGAGACAGTCGAGCGCGGCGACTGGCTGCCGATGGTCTTTGCCGCACTGCTCATCACCTTTGCCAATCAGATGTGCATCATCATCGGAGTGAGCCTCACATCGCCGATTGACGCGACAATGATGTGCTCCACGACGCCTTTCTTCACGCTCATCCTCGTATGGCTGCTGTGGAAAGTGAACCACCACCCGGCGAAGATTGCGGGCGTGGTCGTCGGGTTTGCGGGTATGTTGGTGTTTATTCTCGGCAGCGGCACCAACGAAGAGATGAACGTCCGCAACCCTCTCTTGGGCGACACGTTCTGCATTTTGTCACAGGTGTTCGGGGCGGTTTATATGGTGAAATATGCCTACCTGACGCAGAAATACTCGCCGTTCACACTGATGAAATGGTTGTTCACGTTCTCCGCGATAATAATGATTTTCGTCTCCGGCGGCAGCTTTCTTCGCACGGAATGGTCTCTCATCCCCGTCAGAGTGTTGCTTGAAGCGGCTTACGTCGTAGTCTGCGGCACGTTCCTCGCGTATGTCCTCTTGCCCATCGGACAGCGCGTGATGATGCCGACATCCATCGCGATGTACAACTATTTGCAGCCGATAGTGTCGGCAGTGTTCTCCGTCGCTATCGGCGTGGCTGCCGTAACAAGCTCTACAATAATAGGTTCCGTATTGATACTGCTCGGCGTGGCGTTTGTCAATAAGAAGTGGCGGAAGGAAGATTAAGGCTCCGCGGCGATGTCGATGCCCATTATGTAGTCGTTCATATAGAAGCCGTTTCCTATCGGGAAATCTCCTTCGCGCACTTTCTTCATCCCTATATGCTCGTAGAAATGCAGCGCCTTGTTGCGGCGGTTCACGTTCAGCTCCATACGACACGGGGCGGGGTGTATCGTCTTGATGTACTTGACAGCTTGCAGGAAGAGAAAAGCGCCGCAATGTTTTCCTTGGAAACGGGGCAGCACGTAAATCTTTTGCAGGTGGAACAAGTCCTTTCCCTCATATTGCACTGACACGTACCCCGCAGGCTCCTTGCCGTGATATGCCAGCAAATAGACGTGTCCCTCTTCTTCCATCTGCTTGCGGACGTTCTCCTCAGCGTACATCCACTTCATCATATAGTCTATCTGTTCCGCCGAGAGAATATCCTTGTAAGTCTCGGGGAACACCTGCCGCGCAAGACCGTGTATCAACGCGCAATCGGCTGTCGTCGCTTTTCTAAGGGTAAACATTTTGCCGGATTAAAACTCGCTTACGAAATGAAAGCGGACGTGCTTGAAGTCTTCCTGCGCCATCTGCAAGACGTATGAGGAGTCGGCAAGAAACACGTCGCGCCCGTCCTTGTCGAGCGCCATATATTGATATTTACGTTTCTTGAAGTTGTCGAGTTCCTCCTCGTCGTCGCTCTCCACCCAGCACGCCTTGTACAGATGAACGGGTTCCCAGCGGCAACGCGCGTTATACTCATTTTCTAACCTGTACTGGATTACTTCAAACTGGAGTTGCCCGACCGTACCCACTATCTTGCGCCCGTTGAACTGATTGCGGAAAAGCTGCGCCACGCCCTCGTTCATCAGCTGTTCCAATCCTTTCTGGAACTGCTTCGTCTTCATCGGGTCGTCGTTCTCGATATACTTAAACAGCTCCGGCGAGAACGACGGCAGCCCGCGGAAATGTATCGCCTCCCCCTCGGTCAGCGTGTCGCCAATCTTGAATATCCCGTTATCGGGCAAGCCCACGATGTCGCCCGCCCACGCTTCTTCGATGGTCGACTTGCGCTGAGCCATAAACTGCGTGGGCGACGTGAAGCGCAAAGTCTTGTTTTCCCTGACGTGCAGATAGGGCTGATTGCGCAGGAAACGTCCCGAACAGACCTTGCAGAAAGCGATACACGAGCGGTGGTTGGGGTCGATGTTAGCGGTAATCTTGAATATGAAGCCCGTGAATTTCTCCTCGTCGGGAGCCACAACACGCTCCTCCGCTCGGGTCGGTTTCGGCGACGGCGCTATCTCCACGAAACAGTCTAACAGCTCCCCGACACCGAAATTGTTCAGTGCCGAACCGAAGAAGACAGGTGCGAGGTGCGCAGCACGATAGTCGTCAACGTTGAACTCGGGATACACGCCGTCGATCAGTTCGAGGTCGTCGCGCAACCGGGCGGCGTCTGTCTCGCCTACCTGCCGCTCCAATTCCTCCGTATTGAGGTCGACCGTCACCTTCTCCGTAACACGTTGCTTGTCGGGCGTGAAGAGGTTGAGCTGCCCCTCATATATATTATACACGCCTTTGAACTTCGCTCCCTGATTGATTGCCCACGACAGCGGGCGCACTTTGATGTGCAGTTCCCGCTCCAACTCGTCGAGCAAATCAAAGGAGTCGCGCCCCTCGCGGTCCATCTTGTTGATGAAAATTATCACCGGCGTGTTTCTCATCCGGCACACCTCCATCAGTTTCCGCGTCTGTGTCTCCACGCCTTTCGCCGCATCAACGACAATAATAGCGGAGTCTACGGCGGTCAGCGTGCGGTAGGTGTCTTCGGCAAAGTCTTGGTGTCCCGGCGTGTCGAGGATATTGATTTTATATCCGCGATAGTCAAACTCCATCACCGACGTGCTGACCGAGATGCCCCTCTGCTTCTCGATGTCCATCCAGTCGGATGTTGCCGTCTTACGTATCTTGTTGCTCTTGACGGCACCCGCCACCTGTATCTGCCCGCCGAAAAGAAGGAACTTCTCGGTGAGAGTGGTCTTTCCCGCGTCGGGGTGGGATATGATGGCGAAAGTGCGGCGGCGGGCAATCTCCTGATTCATAGCTGCTTAAAGTGCTTCTCTCTTAATGTTGGCGATACATCTTGCGAGGGAATCCGTCCAGTAAGGTATTCTCAAACCGAATGTATCTTTTATTTTCGTCTTGTCGAGCACGCTGTATGCCGGGCGGCGCACTATGCTCGGAAACTCGTCGCTGTGGCAGGGCAGTATCTCGCAACCGGTGTTTCCCGCCGTCTTTGCTGTCTGCACGGCGAAGTCATACCAACTGCACACGCCCTCATTAGAATAATGATAGATGCCCGTCTTGCCCTCATAACCGCGCGTCTCCACTATATGGACGATGGCATCGGCAAGGTCCTGCGCGTAGGTCGGCGTACCGCACTGGTCGAACACCACCTTTATCTGCGGCTTCGTAGATGTTAGCGACAGCATTGTTTTCACGAAATTCTTGCCGTACTCGCTATAAAGCCACGCCGTGCGGATGATGACGTAATCGGCTCCCGACTGCATTATCCGCTGCTCGCCGTGCAGCTTCGTCAGTCCGTACACGCCCGTCGGAGTGCCTTGCTGGTCCTCGCGGCAAGGTTTATTATAAGGTTCAAGCCCGAAAACATAATCGGTGGAAATATGCACAATCAGTCCGCCAACCTCCTTCATCACCGTAGCGAGGTTGCCCGGTGCCGCGGCATTCAGACGCTCCAAAATCTCGCCCGCCGTCTCCGCACGGTCCACGTCAGTCCACGCGGCGCAGTTGATGATACACCTAACATCATTCTTCTTCACCACGTTCCTCACCGCAGCGGGGTCGGTAATGTCCAGCGCGGCATATCCCTCGCAGACATCGGTGAAGATATATCGGTCTGCGGAGAGAGTTGAAGCGTTTTGCATGCAGTGTCCTAACTGCCCGGCGGCACCTGTTACGAGTATGTTCATCGTTTAAAAGTCGAAATCTATTCCTTCTGTCTTGTCCTTTATATAATAGTCGGAGAGCATACCGAGAAACGTCGTTATCTCGTTCACGGCATTCTGTGTCGCCGGCGATACTTCTTTCTTTTCGAGGCGTAGCATCATCACTCCGTAGAGCGCATTAAGGCAGGTCTCGATTTCGGAGATGTCTTTATTGCCTTTGCCGCGCAGCTCCACGATGAACGGCAACACCTTATAGTACTCGCTATTGTAGAACGGGAACTTCGGCGAAGCTAACAAATTGGTATTCAGCTCGTTAAGCTCCTGCAAAATTAATTCGTTAATTGTGATATGCCCCGATGCGCGCTTACCCTCTTGGTTCATCATACGGATGAGATTGCCATACCAATCGATTGTCTCCTCGCGCTCCTCCCCGCTCAAATCAAAGCGGGAGATGTATTCGCTTTTCAGGCGGCTCAACGAGCAACCATAGGCACGGATTATGTCCTCCACTTGCCACATATAGAGCAGATACTCGACAATGTTTTCCTTTCGTAACCTCCGCGCAATAATCATTCCTAAAGCTTTCCTCAAAAAAAATCAATACCATTTCAGCGAATAGAGATTGAAGATAGTGCCGACGAGGAACACCAACGAGACGATGATGACCACCGACCCGATAATGCGATTGATGATGACGATGCCGTCCTCGCTGAACCGCCCGCGCACCTTGTCTATCACCCACGTCAGTCCGAACCACCACAGCAGCGCGCCAATCATAATGCTCACGTAGCCAATGCCCATCTCTAACGGGTGCCCCGACACGACAAACGTCAACTGCGCCATTATCGCGACAAAGAGAAGAATAATCAGCGGATTGGCAAACGTCAGCCAGAAAGCGGTGTGGGCATTGTAGAAAAACGACAGGTTCTGACGGTTGATGAGCTCCACGTGGCGCGGCTTGCTGCGGAAACAGAAGATGCCGAACGCCAATAGGATGGTCGAACCTGCAACTTTAAGGATGTAAAGCGTTACGGGCTGGGTGATGAAATCTTGAAGGAAACTTAGACCCAACCCCGTCAGCAACGCATAAATAATGTCGCTCAGCGCCGCACCGATGCCCGTCGCGAAGCCCGGCCAGCGCCCCTTGTTCAGCGTCCGTTGCACGCACAGCACGCCCACAGGACCCATCGGGGCGCTCGCGATCACGCCGATGAGCATCCCTTTGAGAATCAGCTCGATTATGTCGACAGGAAAAAGGATTTCCGGCATAGTTCAAACAATAGTTTGTTTGCAAAGGTAGTGCAAGCGAGAGGAATACAAAAGGAAAAGCTTGCTTTTCGTTTTGATTCCCGAGTGCAGCCTACTTTCGACCGTAGGTCAAAGTAATGCAATTGCGAGGGATATGAAAATTTTTGCGCAAGGTTCGGGCTATCGACAACTAACGCGACGGCAAACCTTGGGGCAATTGACAACTATCGAATTTTGCAGCGTTGCAGTAGCAAGTAGCCTGAGCTTTAAGGTTTGTTTCAGTTGCAACGTAAACCGGTTTCTTGTTTGCGCGTTTACGGTTTTTTCCATACATTTGCACTGCGGACAATTTTTTGTCAGGCATTAAAGAAAGCGAGGCTGATATGAAGAAAAAATTTTTGATAATCTTTCTGGTGTGCGCCGCGCAAGGGGCAATGGCGCAAGTGAATTTCGGCGTGAAGGGCGGCATAAACGTGTCGCATTTCACGGTGAAGGAGTCAGTTATTAGTTCGAACAACCGCACGGGCTTTTATTTCGGGCCGACGATGCGCGCGATGATTCCGCACACGGGCGCGGGCTTCGACCTGTCGGTACTCTTCGACCAGCGGCAAGGCGGCGTGTTCATCGGCGCGGGCGACGAAGGCTTGCAGTTCGACAACAAAGGCAGGCTCATTCGCGAGGAGAAGATGGTGCACCAGCGGCAAATTGTGGTGCCGCTCAACCTGCGTTACGAGCTTGGCTCGGGCGATGTTGTCAGCTTCGTGCTCTTCGCCGGACCGCAGCTCGGAGTGAATGTCGGCAAGGATGTGAGCGAGCTCGACTGGCGATGGAAAACGGCCGACCTGAGCGTTAACATGGGCTTGGGCGTCGTGCTGCTCGACCACCTGCAAATAAACGCGAACTACAACCTTGCCTGCGGACGGGTGAGCGACTTCCGCAAGCCGAATACTTCCGACGGCGACAACGGCAAGTTCAACGCGTGGCAAGTGGGCTTGGCGTATTTTTTCTGACCCTTCGCCAACGGCAATTTTTTAAGCAACAGCTTTAATTTTAAGCGACAGCTTCGATTATTTTTCAAGCAAAAGCTGCAAGTATTCCTAAGCAACCGCTGCAATTTTAAGCACCCCCGCTTCCTTGAACTATGCCGACGTCATATTGCCCTTGCCCTTAGAGGGCTGCTTCACGTATTCCGTGCCCGAGCAGTGGCGGCATGAAGAGCTCACGGGCCGCCGCGTGGTGGTGCCGCTGGGCAAGACGAAGACCTACACGGCCATTGTCGCGCGCTGCCACGACGAGAAGCCCGGGTTTAAGGTGCGCGACATCCTCGCCGTGCCCGACGCCGCGCCGGTCCTTTTGCCCGTGCAGTTGCAGCTGTGGCAATGGATCGCCGACTATTATCTCGCGCCCGTCGGCGAGGTGTACAAGGCTGCGCTGCCCGCGGGGCTGAAGGCCGAAGAGGGTTACCGCCCGCGAATGGAGACCTTCGTTTCTCTGGCGAAAGATTTTCAAAATGTTGAAGCGATAAAGGCGGCAAAGGAAAAGCTTGTTCGCGCGCGAAAGCAGTTGGAAGCGTTTGAAGCTTATCTCGAACTGAGCCAATGGGAAAATTATCTTTCCGGCAACTGCACCAAACCGAACGATATTTCGCGCGAAGAACTGCTCTCGGCGCACGCCAATCTCGCCGTTGTTACTGCTCTTTGCGCGAAAGGCATCCTCGAAACATTCAAGCGCGAGCCCGCCCGGCTTAACGTTGCCGCCAGCCTGCACGAAGAAAACATCAACCCTCTCTCGGCAGCGCAGGAAAAGGCGTTCAGCGATATTTGCAGGCAGTTCGAAACCAAGCCCGCCGTACTGCTCCACGGCATCACCTCATCCGGCAAAACGGAGATCTACATCCACCTCATCCGCAAGGCCATAGCGCGCGGCGAGCAGGTGCTTTACCTCCTGCCGGAGATAGCCCTCACCGTGCAAATAATGCAGCGGCTCAAACGCGTCTTCGGCGACAACCTCGGCATCTACCACTCGCGTTACAGCGACGCCCAGCGCGTGGAATTATGGCAGCGGCAACTGTCCTCTTCGCCTTGCAAAATCATCCTCGGCGCGCGCTCAGCGATGTTCCTGCCCTTCCAAAAACTCGGCCTCGTCATCATCGACGAAGAGCACGAAAGCAGCTTTAAGCAACAAGAACCCACGCCGCGCTATCACGCACGCTCCGCCGCACTGATGTTGGCAAAACTGTCGGGGGCGAAAACGCTGCTCGGCACCGCCACGCCGTCGATGGAGAGCTATCGCAACGCGCTCACGGGCAAGTACGGCCTCGTGCGCCTCACCACACGCCACGAAGGGATGGCGCTGCCCGAGATTGAGGTGGTCGACGTGAACGACCTGCGACGGAGGAAGATGATGCACGGCAACCTCTCGCCGCAGCTGTACGCCGCCATACGCCAAGCATTAGCCGGCAACAGGCAGGTCATCCTTTTCCAAAACCGACGCGGCTGGTCGCGCGAAGTGGAATGCAAAGCCTGCGGATGGGTGCCGCGATGCACCGACTGCGACGTCGCCCTCACCCCACACCGCACGCTCAACCTGCTGTCGTGCCACTACTGCGGCCGCACCTTCGCCATACCCGACATCTGCCCGGCGTGCGGCGGCAGAGACTTAATAAACAAAGGGCTCGGCACCGAACGCGTCGAAGACGAAATCCTTGCCGCATTCCCCGAAGCACGCATCGCGCGGATGGACCTCGACAGCACACGCTCCATGGGTGCATACAACCGCATCCTCGACGATTTCGCGGCGCAACGGACAAACGTGCTCGTCGGCACGCAGATGGTAACCAAAGGGCTCGACTTCGACCACGTGGCTGTCGTGGGCATCATCGACGCCGACACGCTGCTCAACAAACCCGATTTCCGCGCCTACGAGCAAGCCTTCCAGATGATGACGCAGGTGAGCGGCCGCGCGGGAAGGAAAGGGCAGCGGGGAAAGGTGTTCCTGCAAACGAAAAACCCCGATCTGCCCGTAATAAAACAAATCGTCGGCTGCGATTACGGCGCGTTCTACCGCGACACCGCCGCCGAGCGCGAGTACTTCCGCTACCCGCCCTTCTCGCACATCATCCGCATCGAACTGCGCCACAGCAAAGAGTCCTGCGTGCAAACGGCGGCGGACACCCTCGCGGCGCGACTGAGAACCACGCTCGGCAACAGCGTGCTCGGCCCGGACAAACCGTCGGTGGCGCGCGTCAAAAAGCAGCACATCCGCACCGTCATGCTCAAAATCGAAACGAACACCGCGCTGCCCGGAGTGAGAGCACTGTTGCGGCAAGCAAAAACCGAACTGCTGAAAGACAAGCGTTTCGCCGCCGCAACAATCCTGTTCGATGTCGATCCGTTGTAAGTTAACTTGTTGTAAATCAACATTTTACAAACTGAAAAGCTAATGGAAATCACCCGCGCGAAACGCTCGCAAGCCGCAGCCGTAGCAAGCCTGATAATGACCGCGATGAGCCCCGATTGTTGCCGCTTTTTCGCCGGACCGAACCGCACGCTCGACGATTTTCACGACGTCCTCACCGCCCTCGTCGCGGCCGGCAATTCGCAGTACAGCTTCCGCAACACGCTCGCAGCAACAGGCGATGGCGGCCAGCTGCTCGGCATCTGCGTCTCCTACGACGGCGCCCAATTGCGCGCGCTGCGACAACCGTTCATCGACCTCATGCGCGAAAAATGCGGGCGCGACCTCAGGGGGATGGACGACGAGACAACCCCCGGCGAACTGTACATCGACAGCCTCGCCGTCAAGCCCGAGCAGCGCGGCAAAGGCATCGCCACGGCATTGCTGAAAGCAACCATCGAGAAAGCGGAAACGATGCGCCTCCCCGCCGTGGGATTGCTTGTGGATAAAAATAATCCGCGCGCGGAAAGCCTGTACAAAAAGCTCGGGTTCGCCTACGAGAATGATGCCGTCTGGGGCGGGCATCCCATGCGCCACCTGCAACTGAAATTTTAGCCTGAATTATAGCCGGAATTTTAACTAAAATTTTTTGATTGTCCCCAATTGTATCACAAGGGTTGGCATCTCTTGGCTTGATATTGGTTTTTCGTTGTTCATCCTTTTACAGGAACTCCCCGCTCCGGGCGGGAAACTTGTATCTGCCGTATCCTACTGACAATTTGGCTCGCATCATCAACGAACGATCGCCCCGGAAGCCTCACCAATCTCCGGCGATGCCTTTGTAGAAACGTCGCACATCGCTCCAGCGGTAGAACGGAAAGCAATCCGTTTCGACCGGGATGTGCACTTCCGTTTCGTTGTGAAGCACCTTGACAAGAACATCATCCGCCGTGCCGCCGTCCTTGCGGAAAAAGACGAGTTGCAGGTTTGCGGCCATGGGCGCGGCGCGGAAGTCGCACCACACTTTGTACACCTCGTACGGGTCCTCCGCAGACACGTTGAAATTCTCCACTTCCATCAGGGCAAGCAACGGGATGAGGTTGCCGTCGTGGCCGAAACGGAGCGTTGCAGCCTCTCCCCGTCCCGCAACCGCCTCGTCGGCACCGGAGAGTATGTTGCGCAGCAAAGGCACGGCGTTGGCCGTCACAATTCCCTTGCCTGCAGCGTGGTTGGCGTTGCACACGTAAAAGCGATAATTGTTGCACTGCCAGAGGTCGAACAGTTCCTCCGGAAGGAAGATGTCGTAAAACGACACGTCTGTCTCTATGTCCTGCATGCCGCTTGCCACCCAGTAAAGCCCCCACATCAAATCGCTCGGATTGACGCGTTTCAGGATGAAATCTTCGGAGGAAAAGAGCGATGCGGTCAGGCGGTCCGCCTTCGTGTGGCTTTCCGCAAACTTTCTGTACTCCTCTGCCCATGGTCCGTCGTCGGCCGTGAACAGATTCGAGGCCTCGGTATGAAAGTTCATGTAGCCCATATATTTCTGACTCGCCTCGTACGAGATGTGTATCCTGGGACTAAGTTCCTTGAGTTTATCGCCGAAGGCCGCCATACTCATCGCGCAGCGAAGCGACACCGTCGAACGGGCCGAGACCGCGGCGCCGGGAGGGAACACCTCCGGTAAAGAGGCGTACATTCGTTCGGCGATGCCTTGTTCCTGCCTTACTCCGACAGAGGAAAGGTCGCCCCCGTGACCCTCGGCCTCGTGCCACACCAGCGTCAGACGCCGGTAAACATCGGTTCCCAGCGGCGTCAGGGCGTTCACGCTGTCGGCCGTAGCGAAAAGATCCACCAGCCATTTGTAGTCCTCGTCGCCGATAAGATAACGCGAGCCGTGCCGGCCGTAGTGGGAGATGTAAAAGGGACGGTAGCCCTCCGGGGCGGCTGTCTGCGGGGCGGTTGGAACGGGATAGGCTAAGTATACCCCGCCGGAGAGATTCAAGTCTGCGGACATCTCCTTGAAAGAGGTCTGCGCACTGCAAAAGAGCACACAGACCGCTAACAAGGTGACTAATAAAATATTATTGATGATGAAGCGTAATCTCATTCCGCTTTTCGTGTTTGCCAGAAGAATGCGTCCCGGCAGGTGTTGGGCTAAGAATTCAATATCCTTCGTTCTGCACCAGAGTCGGGTTGTTTATCATCTCGCTCTCCGGTATCGGGAACAGTTTGTATTTGTCGTCCACGTCACGTCCCAGACGCTCGCCGTCTTTCCAGTCCCAGTTGTATCCCTTCGTGAACTTGCCGAAGCGTATCAAATCTGTGCGGCGCACGCACTCCGATGCCAGTTCGCGCTGGCGCTCGTCGAGGATGAAATCCAGGGTCAGCTCGCTCTCGCTTATTTTGCCCGACACGTCGGAGCGCACGCCCGTCTTGGCGTATTCGTCGGACATGTAGGCGCGGGCGCGCACTTTGTTCACGTACTCCAGAGCCTCGGACTTCGAGCCTCCGCCGGCCCCGCGCAGTATAGCCTCGGCAGCCATGAGGTAAGCGTCGGCCGTGCGGAACAGCGGAAAGTCAATCGATGTGTACGCCGCTCCCGAGGCGCAGAGTTCGTCGTCTTTTGTCACGTTACGCCACTTGATGTACCCGTAACCGTTGGTGAAGGTGCTCGTCATATCGAGATTCTCGTCCCAGGTCTCCTTCGTCTGATCCTCCAAGGCGGTCATGAATTGGGCGCGCTTGTCTTTCTTATTGTCGCCCCATGTGTCGTTGACATCGAACATTACGTCATCCTCGTCGAAGAAATCCACGAGCGTGGTCTTGGCTCTGACGTTGCCCCATCCGCGGGACTCCACCCCGGTCTGGTACAGCTCGTCCATAACGCTGTTGACGAAAGCCTTGACGTAGAAGTTTGTGCCGGCGGAACTCTGGGCATAAAGCCCGTCCTGCACGAGCGGCCAGATAATCTCCTTGCAGGTGTTGTTGTCGGCAAGGAAAATCTGGCGGTAGTCATCGGCCAACGGGTAAGTGCCGTCGGAAATCACCTTCTTTGCATAGGTGTAGGCGTCCGTGTAACGGTCCTCGCCAATCCACGTCTCGGCGTTGAGGTACATCCTGGCCAGGAGGAACCACTCGGCCACACGATCCACGCGTCCGTACTCGTTGGCCCCGGGAGCGGCAAGGTCGTTCTCGATGGCCAGAAGTTCGCTCTCGGCGTATTCGAAAATCTGCTTGCGCGTGTACTGCTCGGGAAGGTCCTTCACGCCCGTATCCTCGTCGACGTATGGCACGGCACCGAAGAGGTCGCACAACTCGGCGTAGCAGTAGGCGCGGATGAGACGCACCTCAGCGCGGTATGCTTCGTAGTCGTTTTTCATCTCGTCCCAAAGCCCGCGGCTCTGCAGCTTGCTCTCCGTGCATTCGCGCAGAAGCTCGTTGCAGTAGGCGATGCTCATGTAAAGACGCTGGTACGTCCATTCCACAACGGAGGCGTTAGAGGGAGTCCATTGCAGGTTGAGGCAGTAACGAAGGCCGTTCGAGGTCGATGGCATGAGGAAAGCGTCCGTGGGAAGCTCCTCGAGGTAGAAAAGCAGGCGGATGTACCCGGAGTAACCCTCGTTGGCATCTTCGAGGTCGCCGTCGCCGCCGTCGCCGCCCTGCTGTCCGGTGAGGATGAGCGAGGCGTAGCATTTGGCCAATACTCCGAGGTAACCCTCTTTCGTCTGGTACACTTGTTCGCTTACCAGCTGGTTGTCGTCCAGCGGCATGGTGTCCAAATCGCCCACGCAGGAGACGAGGGACAGGGCCGCGCACAAGAGCGTGAATATGTATGCTGTTATCTTTTTCATGTTGCTCAAATATGTTGGTTTACCGTTAGAAATTCAAATTAACACCGAGCGAGAACACGCGCGGACGGGGGTACACTTCCCTGTCTATTCCGCTGTATATCTCCGGGTCGACGCCGGAATAGCCCGTTATCGTGGCCACATTCTGCACGCCGAACGTAAGGCGCAGCGAGCTGTAGTTGTCCCACAGGCGCGGGAAGGTGTATCCCAGCGTTATGTTGTCGATGCGGAAGAAATTGCCCTTTTCGAGGAAATAATCCGAGTAGAGCTGTTGCTGCTGGAAGCCCGTGGCCCACGTTCTGGCAAGGATGTTGGAAAAGTTCCCTTGGTCGGAGTAGACGGTCTGCACGTAATCATTGGCAGCAACGTAGTTGTAGACGTAGGCCCCGAACGAGCCGTGTCCGCTTATGGCCAGATCCCAGTTCTTGTAAGAAAGCTGCGTGTTGATGCCCAGATACGAGGTCGGCAGCGCGCTCTTGCCCGTGGCGTATTTCGTCTCCGTTGACGACACTGACCCGTCCTCCTGTATGTATTGTCCTTCTATGGGCTTGCCGTCGGAGTCGTACGCCTGCTTGGCCAGGTAGAAAGTGTAGGGGCGTTGGCCCACCATGAACACCTGCACAGTCTTGCCCGTGTCGGAGATGGAACCCGTCTGCACGAAGTTGGTGTCGGAATCAATGACATTCAGTTTCGTTATCTTCGAGTCGTTCCACGTGTAGTTGAACCCTATGGTCCACTTCCAGTCCTTGTTCACAATGGGCACGGCGTTAATCGCGAACTCGAGTCCCTTGTTGTTCATCTCGCCGATGTTCGTCGTCAGAACCGAGGAGTAGTTCGTGCCGGAGATGACGTTGATGGTGTTCAATAGGTCCTTCGTCTTGCGGTAGTAGTAGTCAATCGAGCCGTAAATCCTATTGTCCAGGAATCCGTAGTCGACGCCGACATTATACGTTGTTGTCGTCTCCCATTTTATGTCCGAGTCGTAGCCGTTGGGACGGTAGGTGTAGTACCACGTGTCGCCGAACTGGTAACGGGCCTCGGGGTAGGACACGGAGAAGGTGGCCATGTACGGATAGTCGTTGATGATGTCCTGCTGGCCCGTCTGTCCGTAGCTGAGACGCAGTTTCAGGTCTGACAGAACACTGGAATCCTTTAGAAACTCCTCTTGGCTTATTCTCCATGCTAAGGCCACGGAGGGGAACACGCCCCAGCGGTTGCTCTTGGAAAAGCGCGAGGAGGCGTCGGAGCGCAGCGTGGCCGTTATCATGTAGCGCTCGTCATACGAATAGTTCAGACGCCCGTAGAACGAGATGAGGTAGTATTCCGACTCGGTGTGGGTCGAAGAAAAGAGTTCCTCGCCTTCGGGAGAGAGCGTTGTGTCGACGTACTTCTTCCAGAAATGCTGCCATCCGTAACCCGCCATGGCGCTGAAGCTGTGGCGCTTGTCCCAAATGTGGGAGTAGTTGGCGTAGGCATCGAGCAGGTAGTTGCGCTTGTTCTGCTTGGAGCTGTAGTCGAGTCCCGTGCCGTCCTTCATGTTCGCGGTGTACATCATGCCGGCAAGGTCCGGCACACGTTCGGTGTATTTGCTCCTGAGCACGTCATATCCAAGGTTCAGATTGAGTTGCAAATCCTCCAAGTGGTGGACCTTGTACGATATGGCCGCGTTGCCGATGGAGCGGGTTATCCTGTTGCGCAGGTTCATCAGTTCCAACTGTGCCACGGGGTTGTCGGTTTGTATCGCCATCGGGCTTTCGCCGTTCATCCAGATGAAGTATCCCAGTCCGGGCTGCGTCGAGGACGAGGTGTCGCCCGTGGTGACGGGGCGCGTCGGGTCGTATGTAACTGCGTTTTCCGTCACGCTGTCGGCCACCTTGCGGTTGTTTTCGTAGGAGACCTTGAGGTTGAGGTCAACAGTCAGGTGGTCGTCGAAGAACTTGGGCGCGATGCCTCCGGAGAAGGTGAAGCGCTCGTAGTTGTTCGTCTTTACGATACCGTTCTGGTTGGTGTATCCCAAGGAAACGCGGTAGGGCGCGTTGTGCAGGAGCTTGCCCGTGGCCGAGACGTTGTGCTCGTGTCCGAAGGCGGCGCGGTAGATCTCATCCTGCCAGTCGGTGTTCTCCGTTCCTAAGGAAATGCCCGAGGGAACACCCGTGACGGTGGGCACGTACTCCCGGAACTCGTCGCCCGTGAGCGTCTCCAGCCGTTTCGTCGTGGTGCTTACCGAGAAGTTGCCCGAGTAATTCAGTTTCACCTTGTCGTCCGTCCCCTTTTTCGTCGTGATTATTATCACGCCGTTCGAGGCGCGCGAGCCGTAGATGGCCGTGGCCGAGGCATCCTTGAGCACCGTGAACGTCTCTATGTCGTTGGGGTTAATGGCGCCGATGATGTTGACGTTGCTGCCGCCCTCGATTGTCGAGTTGTCAACCGGCACGCCGTCGATGACGATGAGCGGGTCGTTCGAGGCAGAGAGGGAGGCACCGCTGCGGATTCTTATCGTCGAACCCGAACCCGGCGCTCCGGACGAGGACACGACGTTGACGCCCGCAATCTTTCCAACGAGCGCGTCCTGCGCCGTGGTGCGGAGTCCCTTGTTGAACTCGTCGGGCTTGAAGGCCGTCACCGAGCCTGTGGCATCCGCTTTCTTGACAACGCCGTAGCCGATGACCACCACATCGTCGAGCATGCCGCTTTCCTCCTCCATGACGATTTCCATGCCGGGAGAGGCAGCGGCTTCAGTGTCCTTGTAACCGATGTACTTCACCAGCAACACGGCTCCGGGAGACGATACCGTGATGGAAAAATCGCCCTCGGCGTTGGTCACCGCCATGTTCGCCGTTCCTTTTTCCGTAACGTTGGCACCGATAAGGGGTTCGTGTCCCCCGTCGAGGACCCTGCCCGTTACAACAGCAGTCTGCGCCGAGACGCCGGCACAGATGAACAAAGCAACGGCACAAGCCAGCAACCGCCACTTTTTCTCACACGTTTCTTTTTTTGTCATACTTCTTTGAAATAGGTTTTATAATTTCACAAAGCCCTTTCGAGCCGTTGCAAAAGTATTAACGTGCAAAAAAGTCATGAAAGAATTTTTAATTTTTCGGGGGGGGAGAATGCAAACGTTTGCGCAAAAATTTTACAAATGCACCCGTTTGTATCGCCGGCACGAGGCATAAAAAGTTAAATTTTACGACAAAATTCAATTGAATGCAATTGAAACGAAGGCGAGGGGAAACCTTTTGCGCCGTTGCCGATAGCCTGAGCCGATGTTGTAGTTGTCAATTGCCCCGGCGCGGGCAAGCGGAAACTAAGGTCGGGGAATCGCGGGCA
>JAJPYN010000005.1 GCA_021204905.1 Prevotella sp. | reverse complement strand
GAGCGAGTACGAAAACCAGAGCGAAAATCGTACTCAAACGCAAAACTATATTAAGTAACCGCGTTCATCCGCACATTTGCAATGACAACTCTTGCAACACTTCATAATTTTGTTTCCGCCTATTGATGGTCATATAGTAGCTGTATATCAAGGACAATAACCCTCATTCGCTTGCTCCCCATCTGCAAACAATATCAAAGAATTTTATGTTGTGTAGTGTCATTATCCCAAGAAATACCAATATCTTTGCACTTGAAATATTGCTATAATTTCAAAGGTATGATGAAGAATGTACATTCCGGCACAGGCAGCAAAACCCTTAGGCAACGCATAGAATCGATGCGCGTGGATAGCGTGCTGTTCCGCTCGGACTTTCCTGAATACCACTCTGAATTTGTCGGCGGTACATTAGCGGAGCTTGCGAATGAAGGCATCTTGGTGAAATTGGCTCAAGGTATCTATGCCAAACCGAGGAGGAGCAAGTTCGGGGTCGTATTGCCGTCCGTGGAGAAGATTGTGCAGGCTATTTCCAAACGAGATAATGCGAAGGTGATACCTACCGGAATAACAGCCTTAAACGCATTAGCCCTGTCAACTCAAGTACCCGTAAATTACACATATTTGACAACGGGCAGCGAGCGGACAGTCAATCTGAAGAATCAAAGCGTGGTGCTAAAGCGCGGTGTCCCTAAAAACTTTTGTTATGCAACGCGGCTCATATCCTTATTGGTACAGGCTCTCAAAGCATTGAAACAGGAGAATGTAGGTCAGCAAGAGTTACAGACAATACGCGCTCTTATAACGGGAGAACCGGACAAGGAAGCGTTGGTCAAGGACGTGGATATGATGCCTGCGTGGATGAAGAAGATTGTAAAACCGATGCTTAATGATTAATTGAAAGGGCAAAATCGTGGGAAAGTTATGGCTTAATAACGAGTTGGTAGACCGTCTGGCTATGTTGCAGCAAACGGAGACAGACCATACAGGCATTAATCAAGCGGCGATAGAAAAGGACTGGTGGGTAACGGTTGTGTTGAAAGCGTTATTTCAAACCGACTGTCACGAGGCGTTGATATTTAAAGGCGGCACATCTCTTTCTAAGGGCTTTAACCTCATCGAACGCTTTTCCGAGGACATCGACCTCGCTATCAGCCATTCATTCTTCGGCATAGAAAAGACAAGCAAAAGCCAGCGCGAGAAATTACGTAAGACAGCACGCACGTATATACACGAGACACTTGCCAATCAATTAGATGCCCGCTTGGAAGAAATGGGCATTACCGGCTATAACATAGAGAATGTGACCCGCGTGCAAGATAAAAACGGCGATTGGAAAGCTATAGATTCGGATAAAGACCCTACGGTCATTTTATTGCATTACCATTCGATTGTTGAAGGAACAGGTTATATTCCTCCTCGCGTAAAAATTGAGATAAGCTGTTTGTCTATGGACTCCCCGACGGAAGAACGTGAAATACGTTCGCTTATTGGCGAAACTTTCGAGGAAGAAGACACGGATGCCGTTTGCAGAATCAGGATGGCGGTGCCTACGCGTACATTCTTGGAGAAAGTGTTCCTGCTGGCGGAAGAGTTCCAAAAAGAGAAGCCGAGAAGCGTGCGCATGTCCCGCCATCTATATGATTTGGAAAAGCTAATGGACACCATATACGGACGGGAGGCATTAGCCAATCGCTCTCTTTATGATACCGTCATTGAGCATCGAAGAACATACTATGCCTTGAAGTACGTGAATTATGACCTACATGCCCCTGCCGCTATAAACTTCATGATACCGAAGCATGAAACAGAAGCATGGCAACGTGATTACGCAGATATGAGGCGTTTCTTCATCTATGGTCAATCATTGGAGTTTGAAGCGTTGATGCGGAGAATGAAAGAGTTGAACGAAAGAATAAGGCACATGCCTGTGTAGCATTTGAAAAGGTATAATTCCTTATTCCGAACTCACATACAGGTTGCAGACAAAACCTTTTGTACATACGCAAACGAATATGGCGAACCATACGAACGGATATAAGAACAACCTGCGTGCCGAACGATATGTTCATCATCCCGGCAATACACCAACACCACCAGCCCGCTGTCGCTTATAGGAATGTACAAACCTTATTCAAGAGAGTAAGCCTACAAGGAAGAAACATCACCTTACAAACCAAGACAGACAGGTTCTCCACTTTGCCAATTCACGGTCATATACCTGCCGCTCACTTGTTGGTAAATGTACCGACGGAATTGATTATCGGGTTTGGAAGTGATAAGAGGTGCTGTCCGGTTGAGAAGCTAGGGAAGTTATCACAGCGTGGAGCGCCTCTGCATCCGGCATTGCTCAATCCGACCTTGTTAGGGAATATGCCGCAAATTGTACCAAGGAAACATCCGGCAGATAATCCGACAAACAATCGCAGAGTTTGTCATACAAGGAAGTGGCGAACGGTTAAGAGAAGAACTGATACACGTCCGGTACTCACTCCCATATACGGAGCGACAGTCTCCACGTATGGACGGTAGAAAGTCGCAATTTTGCCCCTAAGTGATGATTTGACGCGAGACGTGTGGTTTAGCGCCTCGCAAGGCAAAATCGTCTTAGGAGCAAAAGGAACGGGCAAGGCAATGTTCTTCGCCCGCCGTACTCGTCAGCGTGATACCGATTATCCCGCCTGCCGCCTTCCTCGCGCGCGTGTTACGCTGCCTTGTAACCGCTTAGATGCTGCCCGCGAGTGCCGTAACCGTTTGCACAATCGCCCGTTTTCGCTTCCGGCAAGGGATTCTGCTTCGTGCCGCTTTTGTAACGCTCACGGGCTTGCCCGAGTGCCGAAAACAGCCGTTTTGGGGTAGCCTAATACCCCTCCCCCTTTTCGGGGGCAGGGAGGCTGTCCGGATAAACAGCAAGCTTCGGACAGGGAAAATGTGTACAAATAAAGGGTTGAAAATATGGCAAAGGAGAAGCAGCTGCCAAGCTTCACACCGGCACAACCCTAATACGAGCCTTGGCACAACCCTGATACAAGCCTTGGCACAACCTTGGCTTTGGGCGTTCTCTCTCCGCTTCACTTCGCCAACGACCGATGAAGGGCATTTTTTGGCGGTGCAGGGCAACTTTCCATCCGTGCAACCGGACGGCGAATTATAAATCCTCGAAGAACAAGGCAAGGTTAAGACAGGGGTAACTTTAAACCGATATGGACGCAACTAAACTTCTTCTCGGCGGCACGCTGTTGGGAATGTACAAGCAGGCATCCTCCCTTTCGGAAGTCCTTTACCTTTGGATTGACCGACAGACAAATGCGGCATACGGTGCGGACAAACCACCCACTTACAAGTGCAGAGAAATTAAGGACGCAGGCAAACGACCTATGTTCATTTATATGCGGCAGACAAAGTAAAGGATACTTCACCGCGTTTATCGGACACTTGGAGAAGCTAAATCCTTAAATCCATCGTTCTCTCTTGCCGAAAGGAAACGGCAGGTTTGCCAACAGAAGAATCTTCGCGGGCAAGGTCAAGCACTTTCCTTTCTGCCGGAATAAGGACCTTGCCTTGCCGCTTTGCAGAGGAGAGCGAAATGAGGGCAATGGCCGGAAGTTGATTTACATCGACCTTATAGCTGCATTGCCCGATAAATCGGCCATCAAAAAAAGTCCCGACTTGGACGAAAATGCCGGAAGTCGGGACCTACTAAAAAACGCCTTAAAATGATGTACGCTAATCACTGAACGCGTCCATTGCCTCTGTCGGTTTACCGTCGTCGGAGAATGCGCCCTTATTGTAGCCGTTCCAGCTGTTGTAGCACTCGGGTTCCCAGTAGAACACCCCGAGACATTGGTCGATGGCTTTTGCTTGGGTAAGGAGTTCTCTCAGGCACTCTTTTGCGACGGAGGCGGGCTCTTGATCCATTCCCACTTCGCAAATCATCACCTCTTTGCCGTAGCGGCTGATCATGTCCTTCATATTGGCCACGCACGCGCTCACGGAACTTTCCCATGAAGTGTCCGGATAGAGCGACATGCCGATGACATCATATTTGGCGCCGTACGGGTTGAGAATATCCCCGAAGATCCATTTAAACGAGTCGTTGTTGTCGCCGCCGTCAAGATGAACTATGACCTTGGCATCCGGAAAAACGGCTTTCACCGCGTCGTAACCGGTGGTGATAAATGCTGCGAAATTCTCTTGGTTGGTGAGATAAGTTACCCCGTCCAACGACACGTCCCACGTGGCACCGCTGACGGACGCGTCGGTATCCCAAAGCATGCCCGGGCGCACCTCGTTGCCCACTTGCACCCATTCGGGTTCTATGCCAAAATCCTTCAATGCGTTCAACACGTCTTCGGTGTGGTCGGTAATGGCGGCTTTCAGTTCTTCCAAACTCAGTCCTTCCCATGCGGCGGGCTTATATTGTGCCGAAGGGTCTGCCCATGTGTCGCTGTAGTGGAAATCAATCATGATGCGCATGCCCAGGTTGTGCGCGCGCCACGCCTTCGCTATGACATCCTCCTTGTTGCACCAGCCGTCGGAGGGATTCACCCACACGCGCAGGCGGACGGAATTAATGCCGAGGCTTTTCATCAGTTCCATGCATTCCGTTTCTTTGCCGGCGGCATTATAGAACTTCACATTATTCGCCTCCATCTCCGTAATCCAACTCACGTCCGCTCCTTTGGCAAAAGCCGAGGTGTCGATGACGGTTGATGACGATGTTGACGAAGATTGTTCGCTGAAACTCGGGGTATCATCGTTACCGCACGAGGTCATGCTCAAAAAAGCCGCGATGAGCAATATGCTCTTTAATGTTGTTTTCATACAATTTTTGGTTAAACCGTTTTTTAATAAACTTGCTCACACGATGCCCAGACATTTGAGATTGTTTGGGTGGTCTCGGTAGTGGTAATCTGGTACAGCCTGTCATCCCACTTGTCTTGACACGATGCCGGTATCGTCTCGCGCTCAGTCCAAACGCTGTCTCTTAGAAAATAATAAGCACCCGTCTGGCCTTGCGACAAATGTGTTGTGAAACTATAAGTGGAGGAGTTGTTCTCTTGCTCCATAGGGAAAATCTGCCAATTTCCGCTATCATCAGCTGTAAACTCACCGGTGATATATGCTTTTTTATATCCCGGCACGTTGGACATATCCACGCGGAAAGTTACGGCAACGTTCGTTTCCGAGAGAGACTCTATGCCGCCGTGTTCAAGAAGTTCGTTATTGAAATTAAACCATGCCACATTTTCCCAGTTCGACCCGACGCCCCAAAGTGTAACATTATCAGCGGAAACCCAGGCCGGTTCCCAAGCAATAACGCCTGTCCCGCCATTGTTGCGAACAGCGTCTTTAACCTCAATCAGGAAGTCTTTCTGCAATTGCGGACAAGGAGCCTCGGGGTAGCCCGGCGCCATCTTGCTCATCAGGTTTTGAGAGTTATCATTCCAATCTCTTGTCCAAATATGTCCCGTTTCAGCAACGAGAAGATGTATGTTGTACGTAGAAAGTAGCGTAGAAGAGAATTCTCCCAGCTCTGCCGGAGTATAATCCTGCCACTGAGGATAATATGAAAGCCCTAATATGTCAAAATCGTTGATACCGTACTGCTTTAATGAATTGACCCATGCCATAGCATCACTCAGATTCAAGGCTACGTGCAACACCGTTTGTATGCTTTTGTTGTTGTCTTGATTAAACTCCTTAACGGCACTTAACCCGGCGTTGAAAAGAGCGACGTTACGTTCATAATTAACCGGTAACAATTCAGATGTATCTCGAACCAATATGTTGTTATTTGTTTCGTTGCCGATTTGTACCATATCCGGCAGGAGGTTCTCATCCCTAAGCTCGGTCAATACAGCTTTTGTATAGTTATACAACGAGTCTGACAATGCATCAATGTCATCCACAACAGGCAACCAAGCCGCCGGCACGGCACTTTGCTCCGGGTCAGTCCATGTATCGGAATAGTGGAAATCCAATAACACGTACATGTTCAGCTTCTTTGCTCTGGATATACTTTTCTTTACATCTGTAAGTGTTGAGTAGTTTGTCCACGTCGGGTTGTGCCATAAACGCAACCTCAACAGATTCGCACCATATTCATTCATCAGTTCGTATACGTCTACGGGGTTCCCGTTCTCCGTGTAAACAACTCCCACATCTTCAAGCTCGTTCACGTAGGATAAATCGACACCTTTGAAGAAAGGCAGCGCGACAGAGCGCGTCTTGGATAACAGTATGTCTGATGTATTAACAGTGGAAAACGCGTCGTCCTTGCACGATAAAATCGTCAAAGAAATAATTGCTACGAGAAATGCAATTAATCTGTTAAAATGTATCTTCATCATATTTTTTAGGTTCGGCGGATTCGTCCCGCGCGAGAACGAACCCGCCAAATCAGTTTTATAAGACATTTATTTTCACTCTATCGAATAAGTGGAATTGATTAAGTCGACAGTGAGAGTATATGTGCCCGTGCCGCCGTCAAACGGTATGTTCTGCACGCTGCCCTGCTTGAGAAGAAGATTTCCGTCCTCGCCTCCAAGCTCCGTTGCCCAATTGGCATCGAGAACAATCTCGAATCCCCACGGGGTGTCCGCCGTAATTTCCACTGTCGCGGTATAAACGCCCGTTCCTTCGGATGTCATGGGATACAAATTCCAGTCATCGTTGAAACCGGAATAATACACTTCCTCCACGGGAATGACATTGTAGGTGAGGTTTTTGAGCGAGACATTGATGAAATGCAGGCCTTGCAGTTCGGCGGCGGGAATGTTGTCTCCGCTTGCAAACGCGAGCGTGCCGGAATATGCATCCCCGCTTTCCATCAAATAAACGTCGCCCCAATTATCCTTTTCTATGGCAATCTGATAGCCCCAGGGCGAATCGACATCCGCGCAGCCGGCATACGCGAGGTTGTCCTCATCGTACAGGCGCAGATAATTCGAGAAGGTCCAATCGTCGTAGCCGTCCGAGATGCCCGGCAGATACACGTACTGGCTCACGGGCTCGGGCTCGGCGCTGCCGCTGACAACGCTTGCCGTCCAGTTTGTCGGGTCGCTCAGGTCAATTACCAACGTGCATTCGCCCGAAGAGGGAACATTCACCGTGATGTTGCCGGCAGTAGAACCGAATGTAAGTTTATCTCCATCCTGCGCAAACGCCACAGGTGTGCTGACGGCCGCATCGTCTTCCGTGCCGGTTGAATAGTCGTAGAGACTGCCCGTGCCGGAGACGCTGAACGTGATATTCCCGGTTTGCGAAGCGGTGAACACGTAGGTCCATTTGTTGTTCGGACGGTCGTAACTCATCTCGCCGGCCACATCTCCGCTCAATGTCAGCGACGGGATATAGAGCGACGACCAACGGCTGGTGTTGGTGTTCATATCCACATAATAGCAGCCGTTCTGCCCGGGGAACCAGAAATTCCAGTGGGTGCTTTCGTCCGACGAGATAAGGAACGGCGTGCCGTCGATTCCGTCGTTGCCCCAAACGGTGCCGTCGCCTTCCTGCATATAGAAATTATACCAGCTTGTGGCGCCCATAAATCCGACATAATCGCCGTCGGACTCTGCCGAATACAGCGTAACGCCCGTGGCCGCCTTGCTTGTGTCGAGGATATAGGCTATGCTCATATCGATGGAATACGGCGTAACATCCACCGCCACGACATTGCTGTACACGGGGGAAATGTTTTGTCCCACCTGCGAGGCCAACCGGAAATATATGCGGTTCACGACGCCAACCGTTGCACCGATATTCTTGGCCAGAGTGTTCAAGCTTGCTCCCGTATATGCTTTTGAAACCGAGCTCTCGCTGCTCTCGTTCACCGCTCCGGAAAAGTCCTCGCTGAGCGATGCCTGCACCGTTTGGATGATGTCTTGGGCCACGCTTACATTCGGGTCAGACACCTCCAGCGCGTTTTTTGTCCATGCCAAAGACAGGACAATCTGCGTGGAAGTCTCGGGGCTTAACACTACGGAGGATGATGTTGCAATCAGCTCGCCGGGCTGAAGACTGTTTAAATATACGCGTGTCTCGTCCTTGTCGCATGCCGCGATCAACGGCAGCAAGGCGAGCAGCAGGAAATATCTTGTTATTTTCATATCCGTTTTTATATCAATAGTTGTCGTTGTAAAGGTTAGGATTAGCCGTCAGCTCCGTTGCGGGAATCGGGAAGATGTTGTATTTGCTGTCCACAGCCTGACCGTCGATGGTGCCGCCTTTCCACTGCCATACGTAGGCGGAGGTGGTAAACTTATTATGCCGTATGAGGTCCGTGCGCCGCACGCACTCCAAGTACAACTCGCGGCCGCGCTCATCAAGGATGAAGTCGGCGGTCAACTGGGAGTCGGTGATGTCGCCCGAAGCGTCGCCGTAAGCGCGTTCACGCAGGGCATTCACATAGCTTAGGGCTGTTGCGCGACTGCTGCCGTTTCCGCCCATCACCACCGCTTCTGCCAGCATCAAATAGACATCGGCCAAGCGGAACACGGGCATATCGGTGTCGACACCGCCGTCATCGGTATTCGAAGCGGCCAGACCCTCATCGGTCAGGTTGGTGAATTTCTCGGGCAGATAGCCGTAAGCCTGATTATCCACCACATCGATGGTGAGCGTTTGCCCTTCGGTGTAGAACATCGCCCTGCCATCCCCGTCGGAGAATAAAGAAGGCAACTCGCCGCGCAGACGGTAGTTTCCCCAGCCGCTCGACACGCCGTAGTCGGCGGGCACCTGCGTGTCGGAAGCATTGTTCACCCCGCCGCAGATGATGTATGTGGTGGCTCCCCACGACACGGTATGCTCAGCATCGACGGGGAAAGAATAGATTATTTCGTTTGTCCGCTTGTCGTTGTCGGCATTGAACAGCTTGGAATAATCGCTCTCTAACGTGTAGCCCGCATTGATCACCTCGTTGCAATAAGTGATGCAATCCGTCCAGTGAGCAACGCCCGTATAAACTTCGGCATTGAGATATAAGCGCGCAAGGAGCGTGTAGGCCGCCTGTTTGCACGCTCTGCCGTACTCGCATTCGGAACGGTCGAGCATGTCCTCCGAAGCGTCCTTCAATTCCGTCTCGATGTATTCGAATATCTGGTCGGCGGTATAGCGCGGCGGCACGTAGCTGCCCACAGGGTCGTCCTCGGTAACGAACGGGATGTTGCGGTAGAGGTCGAGCGCGTGGTAATAGGCCAGTGCGCGAATGAAACGTGCTTCGGCGCGATAGTGCTTGATTTCCGCTTGGTCGGCGGTGCTGAAACCGCTTATCTTCTCGTCGGCGGCATAACGGAGAAATTCATTGCACAGGGCGATGGTATAGTAGATGCGATAATAGGTGTCGGCCACCCAGATGTCGTTCACGTCCCAGCTGATGTAGGTCAACCCGCTCATCTTGTCGCCCTCGAGCCAAGTATAAATCACCTCGTCGGTGCAGCATTCCTGCATGTTGAAATAACAGCGCATGTAGTCGTAACCGGAATAGCTGTCCAAGTCCCCGTTGTCGCCGCCCTTGCCTTGCCCGGCGGTAACGAACGAGTTGTACAGTTTGCCCAAAACGGCCTTATAATTCTCCACAGATGTGTAAACATCCTCGGATGTGGTCTCCTCGTGCGGATATTGGTCCAGTTCCCCCACGCACGACGAGGCGAGGAAGGATACGGTGCAGAGGAGCATCAGATATATAACTCTTTTCATACAATATGTTTTTATCATGATTTAAAAGTCGAAGCCCAAACTGATTGAATAGATACGCGGACGCGGATAGAAAGACGAGTCCATGCCGCTCGGCACTTCCGGATCGACGCCCGAGTACTTGGTAATGCAGAACACATTCTGGATCATGACGCTTGCGTTCAGGGCGAGCCACTTGCACACGCGGCCGAAATTATACGACAGGGTCAGGTTGTCCATCTTGAGGAACGAGCCGTTCTCTATGTAATAGTCGGACAGGTGCTGGCGGCTTTGGAAGCCCGTTTCGAGGTAACTGCGGTTCAAGTTGTTCAGTTGGAACGAGTTATAACTCATCGTACCCCATGCACCCGTGTTCATGGCCATGCCGTTGTAAACATAATTGCCTACATTAGCCCGGAGGCTCGTGCTTAGCGTCCATTGCTTGTAGCTCAGTGATGTGCTGAAACCGAAAATGAGGTCGGGTGCCGGCGACTTGTAGCGGTAAAGGTCGTTGGAGTCAACAACGCCGTCGTTGTTAAGGTCCGCATAAGCGCCTTCGATGGGCTTGCCCGTTTCAGCATCGTAGAGCTGTTTGTAAACATAGAACATGTAAGGCTCGTAGCCCTCGCTCAATACCTGCACATATTGTCCGTCGATCGACGCGCCGGCAAGGATGTTCGTGGTCTCTCCGCCCTCGACGAGCGACAGGTTCTTCACCTTCATCTTCTGCCACGTCATGTTGAAGCTTGCATCCCAATTCCAATCCTTTGTCTGTATTATCGAGGCATTAAGCGAAAACTCAATACCGTGGCTGTCGACATTACCGACGTTTGTCAGGATGCTCTTGTCAAAGTTCGTTCCTGCCGGAGAGGAGACCGTTGCGAGCAAGTCCTTCGTCTTTCTCGTGTAAAAATCGATGCTGCCCGTCAGGCGGTCGCCCAAGAAGCCGAAGTCAAGGCCGACGTTCCACGATGTGGTCGTCTCCCATTTCAGATTTGAGACGTATGCCTCGGGGCGGTAGGTGTATGCGTAGTTGCTGCCGTACAGCACTTCCGCACCGTTCTGGCTGATGGTGTAAACCGGCAGGTAGTTGTAGTTTCCTATTCCGTCCTGCTGGCCGGTTACGCCGTAGCTTGCGCGCAACTTCAAGGTGCTGAACACCTTGTTGTCCTTCATGAACTTCTCTTCGTTAATTCGCCAGCCCAATGCCACAGAGGGGAAGGTTCCCCAACGGTTGTCCTTCGAGAAACGGGAGGTACCGTCCCGGCGCAGCGTGGCAGTCAACAGGTAGCGTGAATCGAAGGAATAATTCAAACGGGCATAGTACGAAAGCAAAACGTGTCGTTCATCCGAGGCAGCCACCGTGCTTTGCACCTCGCCCAAGTCGCTGATGGTGTCATACGTTGGCGATGTGGCCTTCCAGTATTGGTAGTCGTAACCCACCGTGGCATCGAAGTTGCTTTTCAACCGGTCAACATATTTGCCGTAGTTCAGATATAACGTCAAGAGCCGATTGATGTTTTTCTGCGGACCATACTCGTAATTGCGGCCGCCGGTGGTCTGGTATTGCGCCGCTTCAGCGGGCACGTAGACAAGACCCTGACCCTTGGCGTAGTCCATACCGAGCGTGGCGTGGAACTTTAAATCCGGCAGGAAATGCATCTTGTAGTCAATGTCGAAGTTGCCAACCCAGCGGGACACCCGGCTCGTCTCCTTGTCTTGCATAAGCGCGCCCAAAGGGTTGACCGTTCCGCCCGTAACGAGCTTCCCCGTGTTGTCCGCCGCCTCGGTGTAACCGCCGAACGTGTCGAGGCCCGAATACACAGGCAATGTCGGGTTCCACGTGGCGGCGTTCCAGATGGCGGTTGTATTTGCGAAACGGTTGTTGTTGCGCGAACCCCGCGCGTTCAATGTCAGCTTGAGATAATCGTTGAAGAACGAGGGCGCCAACGACACATTGCCTGTTATGCGCTCGGCCTTGTCGGTCTTCAATATACCGCTTTGATTATAATACCCTACGGAAACGCGAATCGGAAAATTGCGCGCGATATTCCCCGAGACGCTCACATTGTTGTCCGTGCCGAACGCCGTGTGGTACACCTGATCGTTCCAGTCGGTATAAGCATCTCCCAACAACGAGATCTGATCCTGCGTGCCTTGCGTGCGCACCACGTCCGTAAACTCGTCATACGAAAGCATGTCCGCCATTTTCGTGCGCGTCTGCAAAGAATTGGTGGTTGTGAACGATACCTTAAGACGGTCGTTGCTGCCCTTCTTCGTGGTGATGATGATGACACCGTTCGAGGCGCGCGAACCGTAGATGGCCGTCGAAGAGGCATCTTTCAAAATCGTCATGCTCTCAATGTCGTTCGGGTTAATCAGCGAAAGGAAATTGCCGTCGTTGCCGCTGATGCCGCCCGCCTCGAGAGGCACGCCGTCCAGCACAATCAACGGATCGTTACTTGCATTCAACGATGCTCCGCCACGAACGCGGATGCTGCTTCCGGCAGTTGGCGAACCGCTGTAACTCATAATTTGCACGCCGCTCACCTTACCATTGATCAATTGCTCCGGCGAAGAAATCAATCCGGAGTTGAAGTCCTTGCTGGTAACATTCGTAACCGAACCCGTCAAATCGCTTTTACGCGCCGTACCATAGCCTATCACCACCACATCCGACAACACTTGGGAGTCGGGGGTAAGCTGTATTTCCAACTCCGGCACACCGTCCGTGATAGCAACCGTCTTGGTCTCATAACCCACATACGATATTTTCAGAGCTGTAACGCCCCCGGGCACCGACAAAGTGAAATGCCCGTCGTAGTCGGTAACAACACCTACGGAAGTACCGTCACAAAAGACGCTCACACCAATAAGGGGCTCGTTCGTCTCGTCCGTCACCGTGCCGCGAATGGTCCTTCCATTCTGCGCCGCAAGCTCTCCGGCGAAAGCAAACAAAGCAAAGCACAACAAGCAAAGCCGTGCCGTGATTCCATGTTTTTTGTCTTTCATATACACATTTATTATATTTTGGTTTATAATTAGCTTCCTTCACAATAACACCATACCAGCAATAAGCCCTTCCATAACCGGCGGATGCTGACAACGTATGTTAGCGAACCCTTGCACGTTTCTTATTACTTCCTGCCTCGGGACATCATCTCGGGGACGCCCACAAAAGTAAATGTTTTTCACAAACAAAAAAATAATTTGCAACATTTTAACAACACACAAGCATTGAAAGAACTCGTTACGCGGACGAGCAACGCACCCAATATATAATCCATAAGCTGTACGGGAATGACTTTGCCTCCATGCGCGATACTTGCAGCGGTATTCCAAATCAACGTTTTTGCAAAAGAGAGCAGAGCTAAGGTTCGTGCAAACGAGAGCAATCGAACTCGCTCGAATTGCCGAGTGCAGCCGAAGCTCGACGATGTCAAATTTATTTAAACTTTGCCGAGTGCAGCTAAAAGGTCGAATGAAATTCAACTTTTTCAGCTCATTTACCTATTCCCCCCCCGGTTGTCATTTGCTCATTTATCAAGATGTAAAATATGGTTTTTAGCATTGCCCGAAGGGTCATAGTTTCAAAACATGAAACTAATCAGATGTCTTTGCTCTTCTCTCTCTAACCGGACATTTTCCGATGCAGGGAAACAGCCGTTACATAACATATTATAGTAAAAACCGAGTGAGTGTTTAATCTTTTTTACCGGCATTCACCGGGATTTCTAATCAGGATGTCCGGGGACAAAACCGGCTATTTCTTGCAACAAGCCGCCTTCCCAAAACACAATAAAATATAAATACGTTAAATCTTCATTTTTTTTCTTACCTTACGAGCGTATGCACGCCACTCCTCTATCATATTAGCTGCAAGTAACTGATTAACAACAAGTTAGGTATACTTTTATTGTACCAACCTCGCTACCATCACCATCCAAAGCGGTGTTACAAGTATAGGAAGTCACGCATTCGCTTCTTGTAAAGGTTTCACCTCAATTGAGTTGCCGTCTACCATTACAACCATAGGCACCTACGCCTTCGACAGTTGCACAGGACTCACTTCAATCACCATTCCTTCCGGTGTTACAAGTATAAGCGATTATACTTTCGAAAAGTGTACCGCGCTCACCTCAATTACGCTACCAAGCGGCGTGACAAGCATCGGCTCCTACGCATTATACCAATGCCCGGCTCTCACATCCATTGAAATCCCCGCCAGCGTGACAAGCATTGGTTCCGACACTTTCTACAGCTGCACATCCCTCGTTACGGTAACGTTCGCAGAGAACTCACAGCTAACGAGTATAGACAGCTGGGCGTTCTATGGCTGTACCGAAATTACTTCGATTGAGATACCAAGCAGCGTCACAAGTATAGGAGCCTATGCATTCCGTTCTACCGGGCTCACCTCAATTGTGATACCGAGCGGTGTTACAAGTATGGGTGAATATGTCTTTCAAGGCTGTGACTCATTAACTGAAATCAAAGTCGATGAAAGCAACGAACATTATCACTCGGAAGACGGAGTATTGTATTCGACAGATGAGCATACGCTGATACAATATCCTGTCGCAAAAACCGCGACCACCTTTAAGATACCGTCTGACGTAAAAAGAATATACCACTATGCACTCCAAAATAATGAAAGCCTTGTTACGGTAACAAGCGATAAAGATTCGCAATTGGAATTCATCGGCACCCATGCCTTCGAATATTGTCATAAACTTGAATCGGCGATTTTGGGGTGCTCCGTGGACACGATACGCGAATATGCGTTCTATGATTGCAGTGCTTTCAAGGATCTCGTTTGTTTCAATTCCACGCCTGCTTTGTTCCCCAGTGACAAACTGATTTTTGGAAATACAAGTCATAGAGATGACGGTCCGGTCATCAACTTGTTCGTCCCGGTAGGTGCAAAGGAGGCTTATTGCACGGATGAGAGGAATTCGGGAAACGGTACCGCTACATGGAAGCCGGAAAATGCCATCTACTGGAGCTTTGCCATAAAGGAGTTTATGGAAGCCAATGTCACACTCCAAGAGGCGGCGGTAATCTCGGAAGTGGCGGAAACGAGTGAAGACGATGGTGAAGACGACAGCGAGGAAGTGAAGTACGGCTACTCCACGTTCTACACTGGAAAGCCGTTCTACACATCATATTCCTATCCCCTTACCAACAATCTGAAATGCGCCACCGCTTCGGTGAGCGACGGCACGCTTACTATGAACTGGGCATACGGCAATAACAGCGAGCCGGATGTCGTGCCCGGAGGAACAGCCGTCGTCCTGTACGGTCCTCTTGGCACAAACTACCCCGTTATTTATGAGGATGATGATGAGGGCGTTACCGCTTCCGTTGCTGCTGTTTCGGAAGATAATATGTTGCTTGGCAGCGAAGTGGAGACAACGACACACGGTCCTGACGGCGAGACAGACGGCTATATATACTATATGCTCTCTTATAGCGAGAAAAACGCTAACGGCGAATGCGAGAACATGGGCTTCTATTATGGCGCTCCCGACGGTGCTGCGTTTATGAGCAATGCCAACAAAGCATGGTTGCCCGTACCCAACGACGGCAGCGGTGCGAAGATAACAAGTTTCGTGTTCGGTTATGATGCCGGCGAGACAACCGCAATCCGCACTGTTGACAGCAGCAAGCCCGCGGCAGATGTTATCTACAACCTGCAAGGCGTACGTGTAAACGATATGAACCGAAAGGGCATTTATATCGTTGGCGGCAAGAAAGTGATAAAGAAATAACCATCAAGCAAACAGACAGCTATGAAAAGATATATTAAGCCAAATACGGAGATAGCAGTAACCGGTGCCGGTTCGCAATGGAACAGCATTGACGATTGGACATTGTACAGCGAAGTGGGAATTGAGCAAGGTACGAAAAACATCAATGTTTGGGAGGAGGAAGAAGAGTACGACGACGATCTCGGCTTCGGCTGGTAATTGAGGATAGAAACTCATTGTAGATTGTATTAAAAGTTTTATGCGCGGGGCTTGCCTTGGAAGGTGGGTCCCGTTTTTTGCGCTTTTACGAACGGCTTTTCATTGGCATTAAAAGGCTGTTCTTACTTCGTTAACGCAGCTTTCTTGCGAAGCAAAAAGGGCATTCTTAAATTGCGTGGGGGCAGGCAAAAGAAAGCGCGGCATACTTCCTGAGTACACCACGCTTTTAATAAAGTCCGACAGTCGGATTAGTCGAGGTTAGCCAACTTATTGTCAGACCCGAGCACGTTGGTAATCTTGTGCTTGTAAAGGTCGATCATGTAGTTGCGAGCCACCTTGCCGTACTGGCGCGGGTCGAAGTAGTCGGGGTGGAGCGCCAATGTCTCGCGCACGCCGGCGGTGTAAGCCAGACGCGAGTCGGAGTCGATGTTAATCTTGCATACCGCGCTCTTTGACGCCTTGCGGAGCTGTTCCTCCGGTATGCCGACAGCGTTAGGCAGGTTGCCGCCGTACTTGTTGATGATGTCAACATATTCTTCCGGCACTGACGACGAGCCGTGCAGCACTATCGGGAAGCCCGGCAGTTTCGTCTCCACCTCGGCGAGGATGTCGAACGCGAGCGGCGGGGGTACGAGCCGTCCTGTCTGCGGGTCGCGTGTGCACTGCTCGGGAGTGAACTTGTATGCGCCGTGCGACGTGCCGATAGAGATGGCGAGGGAGTCGCAGCCCGAACGTGTCGAGAAGTCGATCACCTCCTCCGGCTTCGTATAATGCGACTCGGCGGCGGACACTTCGTCCTCCACACCGGCGAGCACGCCAAGCTCCGCCTCAACGCTGACATCGTACTTATGAGCATACTCTACGACTTTCTTCGTCAGCGCGATATTCTCCTCGTAAGGCAGGCTCGACCCGTCGATCATCACCGACGAGAAGCCCATGTCGACGCAGCTCTTGCAAAGCTCGAAAGTGTCGCCGTGGTCGAGGTGAAGCACGATTTCGGGATGGTTGCAGCCGAGCTCCTTAGCGTACTGCACGGCACCCTCGGCGAGATAGCGCAAAAGAGTGGCGTTGGCATAGTTGCGGGCGCCTTTCGACACCTGCAAGATCACGGGGCTCTTCAGCTCCGACGATGCAGTGATGATGGCTTGGAGCTGCTCCAAATTGTTAAAATTGAACGCGGGAATGGCGTAACCACCGTCTACCGCTCTTGCAAACATATCCTTCGTGTTTACAAGACCAATTGATTTGTAATCTACCATAGTTCTTTTAGTTTATAAGTTGTGTTAATACCAGTATCTCGTACTGCAAAGTTATCATTTTTCCCTTGTCGCCGCAAAATCTTTAATTCTTTTTATAAAATAAGGCTGTGCGCTGCTTGTGCGGTGTTAAAGTCGAACAGGGAAGGCGCTTTCTAAGAAAAAAGCCTACCTTTGCAAACGGACAATATCGACATCTATGAAAAAAATATTCATCCTCCTTGCCGCCGTAATGCTTGTCTCGTCGTGCGCCTCGCACTATCGGATAACGGGCATCACGCGCACACGGATACTCATCGACAGCACTTTCGACCTTCGTCCCGACGCGGAGGCTGCAGCGTTCATGGTGCCTTACAAGCACGAGGTGGACAGCATAATGAGCCCTGTCGTAGGGCACGCGGCGCGTTATATGTGGGCGGAGAAGCCCGAGAGCAACCTGTCGAACCTGCTGAGCGACATCCTCCTCTGGGCGGGTGCGGCTTACGGGGAAACGCCATCCTTCGCGGTTTATAACATGGGCGGCATCCGCGCGGCGCTGTCAGCAGGGACTGTTACTTACGGCGATGTGCTTGAGGTGGCGCCGTTTGAAAATAAAATCTGTTTCCTATCGCTTTCGGGCAACAAAGTGAAGGAACTCTTTCAGCAGATAGCACGCTTGCACGGCGAAGGCGTCTCGCACGGCGTGAACCTCGAAATAACGCCAGAAGGAGAGTTGCTTTCGGCGCAACTTAACGGCGAAGAGATAGCTGCGGACAGCACCTACCGCGTCGCAACCCTCGACTTTGTGGCTGAAGGCAACGACAATATGACCGCGTTCAAAGACAAGACCGACGTCAACGCGCCGCAGGACACGCTCAACAACATCCGCTTCGTCATAATGGACTATTTCCGCGAGAAAGCGGCGAAAGGCGAAGAGGTCGATGCGCAAGTGGAAGGCAGAATTTTAGTTAAGGATATAAATAATTGATTTACAGATAGTTACGCCATGCAACGGACATTAATTCTCTTCATCGCGCTCCTCACGCTGACCGGCATCTCTGCGAAGGGCAAACGCGAGCTCGTCATACTCCACACCAACGACACGCACAGCTGCATCTACCCGCTCAGCGCCAACCTCGCCGACACGCTTCTTGCCGGTCGCGGCGGCTTTCTGCGGCGGCTCGCAATGATAAAAGAGATGCGCGAGACTTATCCCGACCTGCTGTTGATTGACAGCGGCGACTTCTCACAAGGCTCCCCTTATTACACCCTGTTCAAAGGCGATGTCGAGGCGGGACTGATGAACCGTATGGGCTACGACGCCGGCACGATAGGCAACCACGAGTTTGACTGCGGACTCGACAATATGGCGCGCGTGTTCCGCGAGCTCGATTACCCCATCGTCTGCGCGAACTATGATTTTTCGGGAACGCCTGTGGAAGGGCTGGTGAAACCTTACATCACGCTGAAACGAAACGGACTGAAAATCGGACTGTTCGGACTGTCGCCGGAGCTCGACGGCCTCGTAGCAACTGAGAACTATCAGGGCGTAACCTTCCTCGACCCGATAGCGAAGGCGAACGAAATGGCGGCGATTTTGCGCGAAAAAGAGAAGTGCGACGTTGTGATTTGCATCTCGCACTTGGGCTGGAATACCGACCCGGCCTACATCGGCGACAACCAAGTGATTGCTGCCTCGCACGGCATCGACATCTTCCTTGGCGGCCACTCGCACACCTACCTCGAAAAGCTCGAATACATCAACGACGCCGACGGCCGCCCTGTCGCTGTTGACCAGAACGGCAAGCACGCCATCTTTGTCGGCAAGCTGATAGTTGATTTTGAAAAGAAATAGTTGCCTTTGAAAAGAAATAGTTGCTCGCGCGACCTGAGTTAAGTTGTTTCTTGGCCGGGGCTGGTTGCAACTATGAGACGTCTCTCGCGAGCGGCAGAACGCACATTTATAATTGTTCGGTTCGTTTAATTTGTAGTTTGAATTAAGCTTGCTTCGTTTAATTTGTAGTTTGAATTAACCCCATTTCGCGGGCCTTTTCTTCGAGCAATTTCATCAGCGGTTCGCGCTCGTTGGGCACGCGGTTGTCGAGCACGGCATCCTTTAAATATTGTTTGAGTTCGCCCACCTCGCGCGAGGGTTTCAGATTGAACATCGCCATTATCTCGTTGCCGTCGATGACCGGTTGCAGCAGGCGTTTGTAGTCGCGCACTTTCAGGTCGGCCAGCTTCTCGCGCACCATGCGGAAGTTGTCGAGGAACTGGCGTTTGCGCACCTCGTTTTTGCTTGTTATGTCGGCTTCGCAGAGGGTCATCAGGTCGTCGATGTCGTCGCCGGCATCGTTGAGCAAGCGTCGCACGGCCGAGTCCGTCACCTCCTCGCCGGCGATGGCGATGGGGCGCATGTGCAGGTCGACCAGTTTTTGCACGTATTTCATCTTGTTGTCCAGCGGCAGTTTCAGGCGCGCGAAGACCGTCCGCACCATTTTCGCGCCAACGAAATTATGGTTGTGAAAGGTCCACCCCGCGCCGGCCTCCCAGCGTTTCGTGCGCGCCTTGCCGATGTCGTGGAGCAGTGCGGCCCAGCGCAGCCACAGCCGTTTTTCTTCGGGTATGCCGTTCGCCTCGGCGGAAAGTGCAACGTTGTCCGCCACCTCGAGCGTGTGGAAAAAATTGTTCTTATGGCCGCGGCCGTTGCGCTGCTCCGTGCTGTCGAGGGCGGTGAGCTCGGGCAGGATGATTTCGAGCAAGCCGCAGCGTTGCAGTTCGACGAGGCCTTTGCTCGGCACCGGCGCGAGGATTATCTTGTTCAGTTCGTCGGCGATGCGCTCGCTGCTGACAATTTTAATCCTGTCCTTATTGCGCGCAAGGGCGTCAAAGGTCTCGTCGTCGATGAAGAAATTCAGTTGCGCGGCAAACCTCACGCAGCGCATCATCCTGAGCGGGTCGTCGGAGAAAGTGATGTCGGGCTCGAGCGGCGTGCGGATGATGCCGTCCTCCATGTCGTAAAGGCCGCCGAACGGGTCGATGAGTTCGCCGAAACGATTGATATTCAGGCAGATAGCGAGCGCGTTGATGGTGAAATCGCGGCGGTTCTGGTCGTCCTCGAGCGTGCCGTTTTCAACGATTGGTTTGCGCGAGTTGCGGTTGTAACTCTCTTTTCTCGCCCCGACAAATTCCACCTCGATGCCTTTGTATTTCACCTGCGCCGTACCGAAATTGCGGAACACCGACAAGTGCGCCGCGCGACCGAGCTTTCTTTGCAAACTCTCAGCTATAGCTATGCCGCTGCCGACAACCACCACGTCGATATCCTTCGACTTCCGGCCAAGGAAAATGTCGCGCACGAAGCCGCCCACGACGTAACACTCCATGCCCGCCGCATCGGCCGTTTCGCCTATCATCTTGAAAATCGAGCGGTCCAAAATCCGCGCTAATTCCGCGTCGCTGTAATGCTTCATCTGCCAAGGAAAAGCTTGTTGCAAATTTATGCAGAAAGTTCGAAACACGTTGCTTTGCCATTGATAAAATTACCTTGCGGCGAATTTGCGGCACGCAACAAAATTATTACCTTTGCACATAGTGAAACGAAATGAAACGAACCTGAAACCACCCGGTATGAAGCAGCTTTTTAACATCCTCGCCGTTGCCATAGTTGTAACTACTCTGGCCGCTTGCGCGAAAAACACTGACGAGCAGCGCGCGCAACAGATGATCGACGCCATCGAACAGTCGCTCGAACAGGGCGATTACCGCGCCGCACTCGACTCCATCGTCATCCTCCGCGACCGCTTCCCCAAGGCCGTCGACGCACGCAAGCGCGCCATCACGCTCTGGGACGACGCCTCGCTGATGCAGGCCGAAGCCGATGCCGCGCGCCTCGACTCGCTTGTCAACGCTACGCTCGACTCCATCGAGAAAGCGCCTACCTTGTTGGAACAGAATAAGTTACGCAACCGCCGCGACTCGCTCCGCGCACGTTATGATGCCGCCGTCGGGCTCGCGAAAATCATCCGCGACAAACGCAATGGCAAATAACGGCGCAAACGGCGAATTCCGCAGCGCGATGACGCTGTGCAGAAACGTCTTCCGCGACAAGCTCTACGACTATAAAGCGTCGTGGAGAATGCTGCGGCCGGCATCGCTCACCGACCAGCTTTTCATCAAAGCCAAGCGCATCCGCACGCTCGAGATAACGCGCGAGGCACGGGTGGAAGAAGGCGTGCTCACCGAATTTATGGCGCTCATCAACTACGGCATCGTCGGCCTCATACAGCTCGACAAAGGTTTCGCGGACAATGTTGATTTAACCAACGACGAGGCGATGGCATGCTACGACCGCTGGGCCGAAGAGTGCACGCAACTCATGCTCCGCAAAAACCACGATTACGGCGGCGCGTGGGAGGATATGCGCATCAGCAGCTACACCGATTTCATCCTCACCAAGATCGAGCGCATCAAGGAAATCGAGAACCACGCCGGGCAAACAAGCGTCAGCGAAGGCATCGCGTCCAACTATATGGACATCATCAACTACGCCGTCTTCGCAGTAATAAAATTGGCCGTAAGAAAGCAAGCTGACGAGTGAACACTGCGAAAAACATAGCAGCCAACCTGTGCAGGATAATCGTCGCGCTGACGTTCGTCCTGTCCGGCTACGTGAAAGCCGTCGACCCCCTCGGCACGCAGTATAAAATCGAAGACTACGCCGCAGCGCTCGGAGCGGCACACCTCCTGCCCGGCATCGTAACGCTCGCGGCATCCATCGCCCTGTCCGCCTTCGAATTTTGCCTCGGCATAATGCTGCTCCTCGCAGTAAAGAAACGCTTCGCCACGCTCCTTGCGCTCATTTTCATCGCCCTGATGACCGCCGTAACAATCTGGATCTACGCCGCCGACCCCGTGCAAGATTGCGGTTGCTTCGGCGATGCGATACATCTCACCAACGGCCAATCGTTGTTGAAAAACATCATCCTGCTCGCCCTCGCCGCCATAATGTACGCGTGGCACGACCGCATGGTGCGCTTCCTGTCCGACGGCAACAGCTCCATCGCGTTCAGCTACAGCGTGCTCTTCGTCATCATCACCGCCCTTTATTGCCTTTATTACCTGCCGCTGTTCGACTTCCGCCCCTACCGCGTCGGCACAAACATCATCGAGGCGATGACCGTCCCCGCCGGCGCCGCGCAGCCCGAGTTCGAGACAACGTTCATAATGAAGAAAAACGGGCAAACAAAGGAGTTCCGCCTCGAGGATTACCCCGACAGCTCGTGGACCTTTGTCGACAGCAAAACATCAATGGTTAAAGAGGGTTTCCTTCCGGCAATACGCGACTTCGCCATACAAACCGCCGACGGCACCGACATCACCGACAGCATCCTCCTTACGCCCGGCTACACGTTCCTGCTCATCGCGCCCTACCTCGAGAAAGCCGACGACGCCAACTTCGGGCCCATCGACCAGATCTACGAATACGCGCAGGACAACGGCTACCCGTTCCTATGCCTCACTTCGAGCGGCACGCGCGCCATCCGACGCTGGCAGGACAGCACCGGCGCGGAATACCCGTTCTTCTTCACCGACGGCACAACGCTCAAAACAGTCATTCGTTCAAACCCCGGCCTGATCCTCCTCAAAGACGGCGTGATAATCCAAAAATGGAGCCACAACCGCCTGCCGAAAGAGGAGCGCCTGAACCTCCCGCTCGAGCAACTGCCCATTGGCAAAGCGGGCATCACAGGCACAACGAAGAAAATCACGTGGCTCATACTGCTCTTCATCGTGCCCGTTGCCCTGCTCTCATTGGCCGACCGCCTGTGGGCCTGGCGCAGCAAACTCCGCGACATACGCAAAACGAAAAATTCATTCACCTTAAAAAATAAAACTACTATGGCAAAGAAAATTGTTGCAGGCAACTGGAAAATGAACAAGTCCCTGCAAGAAGGCATCGCGCTGGCGAAAGAGCTGGCCGAAACAGTAACGAACCCCAACTGCGGCGTGGTCATCTGCACGCCCTTCATCCACCTTGCAAGCGTCGCCAAAACCATCGAAGGCAGCTGCATCAAGCTCGGCGCACAAAACTGCGCGGACAAGGCATCAGGCGCTTACACCGGCGAGGTGTCGGCAGAAATGGTGAAATCAGCCGGCGCGCAGTACGTCATCCTCGGCCACTCCGAACGCCGCGAGTACTACCACGAGACGCCCGAGATCCTCAAAGAAAAGGTTAAACTCGCCCTCGCCAACGGTCTGAAAATCATCTTCTGCATAGGCGAAACCCTTTCCGAACGCGAAGCGGGCAAACAAAACGACATCGTCAAAGCCGAACTCGAAGGCTCCGTCTTCAGCCTCACCCCCGACGAGTGGAAAAACATCGTCATCGCCTACGAACCCATCTGGGCCATCGGCACAGGCAAGACAGCCACAGCCGACCAAGCCGAAGAAATCCACGCATACATCCGCGCGTGCATAGCAAAGGTCTACGGCAACGAAATCGCAGCCGAAACAACCATCCTCTACGGCGGCTCATGCAAAGCGTCCAACGCCCCCGAACTCTTCGCCAAACCCGACATCGACGGCGGACTCATCGGCGGTGCATCGCTCAAAGCAGCCGACTTCAAAGGCATCATCGACGCGTGGAATAAATAAATGAAACGCCTCGCATTAATCGTCGCGGCAATGGTCTGTGGGCTGGCTTCCGGCGCGCAGACCTACACCACGCACCTCCAAAGCCAATCCCCCGGCGAAGGCAGCGTGAAGGTGTACCAATCCGAAGCAATAGGCAGGCTCGTCAACGGGAAGATAAATTCAAATGCAAGCTCGAATGTTAATGCAAGTTCAAGCTCGAATGCGAATGCAAACTCGAATTTGAGTTCAGGCTCGAATGCAGGCGCGGCAGTTGAAACGAAGGCGACACCGACAACGGCGAAACCCGCCGCAGACAAAGCCGGGACCATAGTTCAAACCAGCCCCGCGGAAAGCAATTCCGCACTCGACTCGCCCGCAGCAGACACCGGCAAAAAAGTGATAGTCAACGCGCAAAAAGTGCAAGGCTACCGCGTGCAGGTGTTCTCCGGAGGCAACTCGCGCAACGATAAAAACCAAGCCGAAAGCATCGGCGAACAAATCAAACGCCTCTTCCCCGACCAACCCGTCTACGTGCATTTCTACTCGCCCAGATGGATCTGCCGCATGGGCAACTACCGCACCTACGACGAGGCGCAAGCAATGCTCGCACGCGTACGCGAGGCGGGTTTCAAACAAGCAAGCCTCGTAAAAGGCACCATCACACCAACCGACTGAAAATGGATAACCCCGCCTGCCTCCGCGACGGCCTCGACAGCCTCGCCGCACTCATCCGCCAGACACTGCCCCTGCTCGGCGAAGACCCCGCCCGCGAAGGCCTCCAAAAAACGCCCCTCCGCGTGGCAAAAGCAATGCAGATGCTCACGCGCGGCTATTTCGAAGACCCCGAAGCCGTACTCGCCGAAGCCCTTTTCGAAGAGGATTACGACCAGATGGTCATCGTCAAAGACATCGAACTGTTCTCGCTCTGCGAGCACCATCTCCTGCCCTTCTTCGGCAAGGCGCACGTGGCGTACATCCCCGCCGGACGCATCACCGGCCTGAGCAAGATCCCGCGCGTGGTCGACATCTTCAGCCACCGCCTGCAAGTGCAGGAGCGCCTCACGCAACAGATTATGCGCTGCATCGACAAAGCCCTCCGCCCACTCGGCGTGATGGTCGTCATCGAGGCCGAACACATGTGCATGCAGATGCGCGGCGTAGAGAAGCAGCACGCCGTAACAACCACCTCGGCCTTCTGCGGCGCCTTCCGACAAGCCAAGACCCGCGCGGAGTTTATGAACCTTATCAAGTAAAAGCCGGCAAATGAAATTCATCTCGTGGAACGTTAACGGCCTCCGCGCGTGCGTGAAGAAAGGGTTCGAGAAGGCCTTCATCGACTTCGACGCCGACTTCGTGTGCTTGCAGGAAACAAAGTTGCAAGCCGGGCAGATCGACCTCGAATTCGTCGGGTACCGGTCGTTTTGGAACTATGCCGAAAAGAAAGGGTACTCCGGCACGGCCATCTATTCGCGCCACGCGCCCCTCAGCGTCGCCAACGGCATCGGCATACCCGAGCACGACCGCGAAGGCCGCGTCATCACCTTCGAAATGCCGCAGTTCTTCCTCGTCTGCTGCTACACGCCCAACGCGCAGGACGGCCTGCGACGCATCGATTACCGCCTTCGCTGGGAGCGCGATTTTTATGCCTTCGCACGACAACTAAGCTGCGCGAAACCCGTCATCATCTGCGGCGACCTCAACGTGGCGCACGAGGAGATCGACCTGAAAATCCCGAAGGCCAACCGCCAAAACGCGGGCTTCTCCGACGACGAACGGCGCGCCATGAGCGGCTGGCTCGGCAGCGGCTTCCAGATCGAGTACTGCCAAGGGCCTACCGGCGGCTTCGTCGACAGCTTCCGCCTGCTCCACCCCGACGCGGAGAAATATTCGTGGTGGAGCTACCGGGCTGCGGCGCGCTCGAGAAACATCGGGTGGCGCATCGATTATTTCCTCGTCGGCGAGCAGCTGCGAGAAAAAATCGTTGCAGCCGACATCCTCGACAACATCGAGGGCAGCGACCATTGTCCGGTGATGCTCGAGATAGCCAAGGTACGTGCCAACGAGAGTACGAACTTGTTCGATACCGAGTGCAGCCGTAGCTCGACGATAGTCAATGAATAAAGGGCGTTCGCGGCGAGGCAAAAGAAAAAGGAAACGAATCTCACGACCGGTTTCCTTACAAAATGGATGAATTACTGTTATATTATAAGAGAGATTCTTACTTTCAATTTGAAACTTCTGCCTCTGAAAAAGAGCTTATCCCTCGTTTTTCTGCCGCAAAGATAAAGCGATAATCGCCAAATACCAAAAGATTTAACACTCTTTCGTAAAAAATTTTGCACCCTGAGTTGATTAATATCAATTAATTGCGGAGGTAAGGAAATCATTACTTTTTTCTTGCTTTTACTTTCAATTTGAAACTTGCAAGTGCCTCGCGGGGCATTAATGAGGCTGAAAACAGCTTATTTTGTGCATAAAAAGGTGTTAAAAATGCAGGTTTCGGTGTTCGCGGCAGGTGCAACTTTCAAATTGTTACTTGCCCGAAAATCTTTTACTTCGAAGTTCAGAGGAGCGCGGTGAGCGATGCCGCGAGGCCGAAGATGAGGTTGTTGCGCGCGGTCTCGGCCAGCGATTTGTTCAGGTCCTTGCCGCTAAGACGGCGCATCCGGCGGAAGGCGTGGCAATGCACGAAAAGGTAAATGAGCATTGGGGCGGAGCGCAGTTCGAACCGCGCGAGAATGAGCACGACGAGCGTCGCGGCGCAACCGAGGAAGAAGTACAGCGACAGCGAGGCTTTCCGTCCGAGCAGCACCACCAGCGTCGTTTTGCCGTCGGCACGGTCGTTGTCGATGTCGCGGAAGTTATTGACAATCAATAAGTTATCTATCACGCAACCGCAGGCTATCGACAGGATAAACACCGGCCATGTGAAGCAACCGGTTTGCAAATAGTAAGTCAAACCGACGGGCACGATGCCGAAGAAGACAACCACGAGCACATCGCCGAGCCCGAGCCGCGCGAACACCGTCGTGTAAAGGAAGCAGAACACGACACAGGCGATTCCGGCAAGCAGCATCTGCCATCCGCCGTAGCACGCGAGGGGCAGACCGACGGCGCAAGCGAGGATTGTGGTAAAGAGGATGGCACGCCGCATCGACGGGGGAGTAACCCATCCCATCGTGCAAGCGCGGGGCGGACCGAGCCGTGTCGCGGGATTGTCGTTGCCCCGGCGCCAGTCGAAGTAGTCGTTGACCAAGTTCGCGTCGATCTGCATCACAAGAGCGAACAGCACGCACAGCACTGCGGGCAAGATAATAATTCCGTTGTGCCGGTCGGCAGCGGCGAGGGCAAGCCCCAAGATGACGGGTGTGAGAGCCCCCGTGAGTGTCTTCGGACGCGCGGCAAGCACCCACGCGCGGAAGGAATTTTGTCGTATCGTCTCCTCTGTCATAGTTTCAATTCGTCGTAAATCTTGTCGAACGCCGCGCGCAACCGCCCCTCGTCGGCGATGATAGCCCGCAGCCGCCGCAGCCGCTCCTCATTCGGCGAGCCGGCAATCCACAGGTGGATGTAGCCCGCTTCGGAGTATTTGCCAAGCAGATGCTCGGCAAAGCGCCGCCAATGTTCCTCTTTTTCAAAATCAGGATAGTGCTCCATGCCGAACTGAACGGTACGCCGCAGCACGCTGTCAGGCTCTAATTCCCGGTCCGCTTCCGCCACAATGCGCCCGTAAATGCTGCGCGGCGTGTGGGACGCGGAGGCACGATGGTCCTCGACAGCTTCCTTCATGATGCGTATCTGCTCGGGAGAGAACCAGCGTTTCAGGCGTGCGTCAGCAGCAAGAATTTTACCGCCGGTGAGGTGGTGGATAGCTCTCGGACCGGACAAGCCGAGGTCGTGATAGGCTGCAACCACGTAAGCCATATCCTCGTCTACACCGAGACGGCGCGCTAAGGCAAGGCTCTCGCGGATGACAACCAGCGCGTGGCGGAGGTCGTGCGACGCTCCGAAGTCGTTATAACGCGGAAGAATATGCCGCTCGACATACTCCATAATTTCAAGATTGACCATTCTTATCTGACCGTTATGTGGAAGCAACCCTGTTTCTTCTCGTGTTTGACGTAGCACCGCCCTTGCTTCTTCATATCATAAAGCACCTCCGACAGCACCCATTTCAGAGTGTCGTTCCTCACCGCGCGCCGTTCTTCGCCGGGCGGAGCGACGGTGCGGTAGCGGTTGTAGCAAATATCAAAGGTGGTGGCGTACTGATGACAGGAGTTCGGCACGGCGTTCGTGTTGTGCCGCTGCAGACGTTCCACATCGTCTTGGGTACGCAGCACGCTCGTTATAATCATCTTGTGGAGGGGTATGCCCTTTATCTGCAGCGAGTCGAAAAAGGTCTTCCCGATGTCCTGCAACAACGTTGAGGCGCGCGGCACGAGGTAGGGAATGCTGCTGCGAGCCTCCTCCACGACAAAGTAGGGATTGGCTCCGATGTAGACCAACTCGTCCTTTCGCGCCTCCGCTTCCTCGCGATTGGCTATCGGCTCCACACCGTACTTCACGGCGGACGCCAGCTGCACGTCGTTGCCGTCGGCGAAACAGCGGTCGTAACCCGGCACGCTGTAAATCCGATGTGGCACTTTAACTTTCGACTTTTCTCGCGAGGCTTTAAGCGCTTTCTTCTCTTTTGCACTAACCTTCGCCGCTTTTGAATTCTGCTGAGAAAGAACCTTTGCCGCGTCCGAAACGGAAGATTGCCGCGCCTCGTCCTTGCCTTTCTCGTCCGACTTGTACTTTCTTTGCTGTTTCTTTGCTTCGTTTGCGAGTTTGGCTTGTTCCTTTGTCCGCGCCTCCGCCTTGGCCTGCGCGCGCTCCTCGTTAGTGTATGCCACGGCGGGCGCCACCTCCTTGATAATCGCCAGCACAAGCACCACGATGCAGAAGCCCTGCACAAACCGCCGCGCAAATACCTTTTTCATCCCGTTCGTCAATCAATCCCTGCAAAGATAAGAAATAAAAACGAAGCCGCAAACTTTCATCGCGCGCGCAATCCGCACCCTTACCACGCACGAACAACGCCGCGAGAAGGCCTTAAAGACAACGTTAAAACATAGCAATGACGACCTTAAAACATAGTAGTAACAACCTCAGCGCGGCCTTTTAACAACGTTCGTACAGCCTTTTAATGCCGTCAGAAAGCCGTTCGTAAAAGGGTAAAAAATGGGACCTACCTTCTCAGGCAAGCCCCGCGCATAGAAATTAGATTCTATTTCGTAA
>JAJPYN010000016.1:105999-110000 GCA_021204905.1 Prevotella sp. | reverse complement strand
CCTTCGCCGCTGTTGCTCGAATATTCATCTTTCGTATAACCGGAATAGCCGTTGATGGTGTACACGCCGTTGTTAACGATGTCGGTGATATCATCCGTCTGCGTTGTGCCGACCACACCCGTCTCGCTTTCACCGTCGTCGAAGATAAGCGTCAGGCCCGTGTAAAGATTGGCGTTGGCAATGGTGATGTAATAAAGACCGGAGTCGTCGTCATAGTTCATAGTGCCGTTCGTGCTGTCGTGCCAGCTGTCGCCTTGGGCGGTAGTGCCGTTGCTCGTGTAAAACCAGTAGAGCTGAACGGTTGTCCACGTAGACGCATTACCGACGGACTTGTCAAACCAGAACGTGTAGTTCTCTCCCTCCGTCGTCTCGCCTTCGCCTTCACCTTCGCCTTCGCCGCTGCTGCTTCTTGTGTAGTTATCCACCGTATAACCGGAATCGCCGGACGGGGTGAACACCTCATTGTTGGGAATAGTTTCATCAACCTGCTCGAAACCGCTGTCGCCATCGCTCTCGTTATTCCCGTCGTCGAACTTCACCCCGGTAAGGGCGCTGTTGGATGATACGGTGATGTACCACAAATCAATGTTGCTGTCGTAAGTCATCGTCGGACGGTTATCAAAATCTGTAAGCGCGGTGCCGTTATAGTAGACGGTACTGCCGCCCCAAGTCCAGATCTTTACGGTACTCCAATTATTCAAGTTGTCGAAATAAACGGTGTACTCGTAGGTCGTCGTCTCGCCTTCGCCTTCACCGCTGCTGCTGATCACCCCGTTGGTGTCGTACGTTGCGCCGTCAACAAAGACAAGGTTGGCAGTCTGGCTGCCCCAGTTAGCATCCGCAGAGAAAATAACATACGGGTTGGTTAATGTCTCGGTGGTGGTGGTGAACTCATAATAATAGAGAGTGGTCGAGCCGTCTACAAGGCTCATCGGTTCGCCGTCCGCATCATCGCTGCCGTTCCCCGTGTAGTTGCCGTTATCATCCCAAATCCAGCAGTGAGGGTTAGACCAGTTCGAGGACGAGTTGTCGAAATAGACGCTGTGCGTGTAGTGGATGGCATTGATTAGACCGTTATTGTCGTACGTCTCGCCGGCTACAAATGTAAAGTCGCTGGTCTGGGAGCCGGACCAAGTGGAAGAGTTGCAGAAGAGGATCCCTACGTTGGACGATACATCCTCGGTGGTGGTAAACGTGTACGAATACAAGTTATTACCCTGAGAGGTCATCGCTTGGGGTGCGCTACCGCCCGTGTAATTAGTGCCGGTGGTATTATTCCAAATCCACACGTAGACACTCGACCAGTTCGTACCCGAGTTGTCGTAGTACACGGTGTACGACTCCGCCATCGCCGCGAGGGACGACAGCGCAAGAGCAAACAAGAAGAAAAGTCGCTTCATAATTCAAATAGATTAAGTAGTTTTAAAAAAAATAGGCAATTTATATCTGTTTCCCGCAAGCGCCTGCGGGCTGTTCACGCTACTAAGGTAGTCCTTTCTCCCCCCCCATTGCAAGTAAGTTGCTATGTTTCAGCCCGTTTCTCTGCGCAATCGTTTTCGCAGGTTGAAGTGCGTGGCGCGAAGTACCGGCGATTAACCATTATTAACCGCTTTGCCTTTGCATTACAGCCGCATTTGGCTTACATTTGCTTACAAAACCGATGTCAAGTACAAACTCAAAACCTTAAATATGAAACAAGCTATCCTTTCCTTATTTTTCCTTACCCTCACCCTTGCGGCGACGGCTCAGCCCGCCATAGCGCGCGACGAGGCTATTGAGGGGCGCATTGACGCGCTGCTGCAGACGATGACGCTCGACGACAAGGTGGGGCAGATGCTCCAACTGAACCTTGACCTGTGGGGCGCGTACGATTCCCTTTCGGGCAAGTGGACGCTCGACGAGGCGCTTTTAGACACGATAATCGCAAAGTATAAAATCGGGTCGGTGCTCAACGCGCCCTACACCCAGGCGTGGCCCGTGGCGCAGTGGCAGGAGTGGATAGGGCTGATTCAGGAGAAGTCGATGGCGTATATCGGCATCCCCTGCATCTACGGGCTCGACAACAATCACGGCGTAACGTATATCCAAGACGGCACTTTTTTTCCGCAGCCTATCAACCTCGGCGCGTCGTTTAATACCCGTCTGGCGCAGGATATGGCGGAAGTAACGGCATACGAGACGCGCGCCGCCGATTGTCCGTGGGTCTTTAATCCCGTTCTCGACCTCGGCCGCGACCCGCGCTGGCCCCGCATCTGGGAGAGCTTCGGCGAGGACGCGATAGTGAATGCGCGTATGGCGGAGGCGGAGGTGCGCGGCTATCAGGGGCCTGATGCCAACCGTCTGGGGCAGTATAATGTTGCGGCGTGCGTGAAGCATTATTTCGCTTATGGCGCACCGTGGTCGGGGAAGGACCGCACGCCCGTTTATCTTGCGCCGAACATGCTGCGCGAGAAGTACTTCGAACCGTTTAAGGCGGCAATCCGCGCAGGGGCTTTGAGCGTGATGGTTAACTCCGGGAGCGTCAACGGAGTGCCCGTCCACGCCAGTTGGGAATACCTTACGAAGTGGCTCAAAGAGGACCTCGATTGGGACGGGATGATTATCACCGATTGGGCGGACATAAACAATCTCTACGAGCGCGAGCACGTGGCGAAGGACAAGAAAGACGCTATCCGCCTCGCAATAAACGCGGGAGTGGATATGAGCATGGATCCTTACAGCCCCGATTTCTGCGTTCTGCTTAAAGAATTGGTGGAGGAAGGTGCGGTCAGCATGGAGCGCATAGACGATGCGGTAAGGCGTATCCTGCGGCTGAAGTTCCGTTTAGGATTATTCGACGAGCCTAATACGGGCGGCAAGAGTTTCGGGCAGTTCGGCTGCGACGACTTCGCGCAGGAAGCATTACACGCCGCCGAAGAGAGTGAGGTGCTGCTTAAAAACGATGGCATACTGCCGTTAGAAAAAGGGAAACGTATCTTGTTGACGGGTCCGAACGCAAATCAGATGCGCTGTCTTAACGGCGGATGGAGCTACTCGTGGCAAGGCAACCGCACCGACGACTTCGCGGAGGAGTACAACACCATCTACGAAGCCTTATGCAATAAGTACGGCGCGGAGAACATAACCCTTTGTCAGGGCGTTACTTACAACGAGCGCGGCGCTTACTACGAGGAGAACGTTCCGGACATCGATGCGGCTGTGGCGGCGGCTGACGATGCGGATGTGATTATCGCATGTGTCGGCGAGAACAGCTATTGCGAGACGCCCGGCAACCTCTCCGACCTCTGGCTGTCGGCTAACCAGCGCAATTTGGTGAAGGCATTAGCCGAAACGGGCAAACCGGTTATATTAATTCTCAACGAGGGACGCCCGCGCCTGATTGCCGACATCGAGCCTCTGTGTGCGGCAATTGTCGATATTCTCCTGCCGGGCAACTACGGGGCTGACGCGCTCGCCTGCCTTCTTGCCGGCGAGGTAAACTTCTCCGCAAAGCTGCCTTACACCTATCCGCGGGAGATAAACTCCCTCGCCAACTACGATTACAAGGTGTCAGAGGAGGTGCCGACAATGGCGGGGGCGTACAACTACGACGCGCGTGTGTCGCTGCAATGGCCCTTCGGCTACGGACTGAGCTATACGACGTTTGAATACAGCAACCTTACAGTAAGCCAAAAGGAGTTCACCGACGACGACGAACTGACCATTAATGTCGACGTAACCAACACGGGCGACGTGGCGGGCAAGGAGGCTGTGCTGCTCTATTCCTCGCAACTCGTGGCATCCATTACGCCCGACAACAAACGTCTCCGGTGCTTTGCGAAAGTCGACCTGCAGCCCGGCGAGACGCAGACCGTGGCGTTCCGTCTGCCCGCAAAGGACCTCGCGATAGTCGGCGCGGACAATAAGTGGCGGCTCGAAGAAGGGGAGTTCGTATTAAAAATAAGCAACCTGTCGGAAACAATCTATTGCAAAAAAACAAAGGTCTGGGATGAACCAAACCT
>JAJPYN010000016.1:104533-105899 GCA_021204905.1 Prevotella sp. | reverse complement strand
ACCTGTCGGAAACAATCTATTGCAAAAAAACAAAGGTCTGGGATGAACCAAACCTTTGACTATCGTCGAGCTACGGCTGCACTCGGTATCAAGCAAGCTTGTACTCTCGTTGGCACGTACCTTGATTTACTTTCTATTATATATAAAAATTGAATTATCGTGCAAACGAGAGCAATCAAGTTTACTTGTTTTGCCGAGTGCAGCAGATGATGACCGGTTTTTCGGGCAATTATCTCTTCGACTTGGTCCTTACAACCACGCGGCTGCGGGCAAGACGGGGAGCGGGAGTGCCATTGAACGCGGGCTGTCTCCTTTCCTTACGCGCACGTGCGTAAATCTCAATGGAGTTGATGGTGTTCTGCCAAAGGATGTAGCAGCCGGGTCCGACGGACGACAGCGGGTTAAGGAACACCGTCGCAACCCATATCGCCACGGTCGTGTTCTTCTGTCCGAGCGCCTGTCCGCAGTCGACCGACTTGTCGATATGTCTGCCGATGAAATGTCCGAACGAGAACTGCATCAGGCAAACGAGCAGACTAAGCGCCGCAATAGTGAACAGGAGCGAGAGGCTGACCATATCCATCGAGTTGGTGATATTCATTGCCGTAGTACCCGCATCTACAACTATCGTGCCCGCCCAGAGGTAGAAGCTCAGGTCTTTTATGCCGACGACGGCGCGGTGGAAAGGCTTCATCCAATGCTTTACGACAAACGCGACCACCATCGGGAAGAACAGCACGAACCCCACTTTCCTCAGTATGCAGGCGAACGTGGCAAGGAAAGAGAGGGTCTCGCCGCCGGTCGTGTGAGGCAACATCGGGAAGAACAACGAGATAAGCAGCGCCGAAAGGATGTTCGAAATGAACGTGAAGGAAGTCGTCTCCTCAAGATTGCCCCCGAGCTTCGCCGTCATCACCGCTGCTGCCGTGGCGCACGGGCAAACAATGCAGACGAGAGCCGCTTCGAGCAACACTAAGGGAGCGCCCGTGATATGCATGCTGTTGATAACCCACACGAGCAACAGGGCAACCACAATCTGCACTATCGCGACACGCAGATGCCATTTCACAGGTATTAACTTCTTGAAGTCAGCCTTGCAAAAGGTAACAAACAGCACGAGGAACGTGCCCAACGGCATAATCGTGTTGTTGTAAGGATAATACCACGCAGCCACGCCGTGCAGCGCCGGAACGTTATGAAACACAAGGTAAATCACAATGCCCGCAACAATCGCAAGCGGCAACATCCAATCTTTAAGAAAACGCCTTACTTTCATCTTTTGCCTTCCTGAGAACCGGTCTTTTACCTCTTTTTAAACCTTGATCAGCTTGTTTTTTGAAATTCCAAGAACCTGTTTCTGCTTTGA
>JAJPYN010000016.1:0-104433 GCA_021204905.1 Prevotella sp. | reverse complement strand
AATTCTTAGAACCTGTTTCTGCTTTGAAATTCTTAGAACCTGTTTCTGCTTTGAAATTCTTAGAACCTGTTTCTGCTTTGAACTTCTACAAACTTGCTTTTTTCTAAACACTCTTAAAACTGCTGCAAAGGTAGCCCGAATCCCCGCGCGCGCATAATGATTTGTTAACATCTCTCTTAAAAAACGTCTTTTCTTGCCCTAAGTTAATTTCTGCCCTGCAATAAGAATTTCTTGCCGTATGTCAAGAGGTTGTAGCTGCCGCAAGCCCTCTCCGCCATGCACACCGCCAAGCGAACGAAGGAAATTTCTCGCGAAGAACAAGGCCGTTAAGATTGTTTCGCCCTCCTTAGCGGGAACCACAAAAAAGAAAAAATTACGAGGAAAAATCTTATGTTTTTCGCGGCTTATGCTTGTGAACTTTTTGCCCCCTATTTTCCGATGCAGAAGTGTGAGAAGATATTGTTGAGCACTTCTTCGTTTGTGATGTCTCCCAATATTTCTCCCAAGTGTGCCAGACATTCTCTGAGTTCTTCGGCCACGATATCCTCAGGGAGAGCTGCGGAGAGTGCGTAGCGGGCTCTCTCGATATCCTTTTGTGCAAGGCAGAGAGCTTGGTAGTGTCGGAGATTGGTAACGAGTATGTCGCTGCCAGCCGGTTTTACGGCGCCGACTAGTTGATTTTTCAGTTCTTCGAGCCCTCTGCCCGTGAGAGCTTGGAAAGAATCCGTTTTGTTGACTATACGTATTACCGTTTGGTCGTGGCGTATCGGGATGTTGGGGTAGTCCACTCCCGGAGAGGTGAGCAGGATTATAATCATGGCTTTTTCCGCTGCGCGCAAAGACCGTTCGATGCCCATTTGTTCCACTTTGTCGTCGGTGTGTCGTATGCCTGCGGTGTCGATGAAGCGGAATTGAATACCGTCGATAGTTGTCGTGTCTTCGATGATGTCGCGTGTGGTGCCTTGACAGTCGGACACTATCGAGCGGTCATCGCCGAGGAGTGCATTGAGCAGAGTGCTTTTGCCGACGTTCGACGCGCCGAGTATTGCCACGGGCACTCCTTTTTTAATGGCGTCGCCTTGTCGGAATGAGCCGGTGAGGCGTGAGGTCTCGGAGCGGATGTCTTCGGCGAGTGAAACGAGTTCTTCGCGTTTGGCAAATTCTATGTCTTCTTCGGAGAAATCGAGTTCGAGCTCGAGGAGGGATGTCATATGGAGCAGTTTATCGCGCAGGGAGCGCAGCTTTTCAGAATATCCTCCGCGCATTTGGTTCATGGCCATGCGGTGCTGCGCGCGTGTCTCGGAGGCTATGAGGTCGGCGACGGCTTCTGCTTGGCTGAGGTCCATCTTGCCGTTCAGGAACGCTCTCTTGGTGAATTCTCCGGGTTCGGCCATGCGGCAGCCGTGGTGTATTAGCAGGGAGATGATGCGTGTCAGGATATACGGCGAGGCGTGGCACGAGATCTCCACGGAGTCCTCGCCGGTGTAGGAGTGCGGGGCGCGGAATATAGCAACAAGCACTTCATCCACGGTTTCTTCGCCGTCGACGATACGTCCGTAGAGGATGGAATAAGGTTTTGCGTCCTTTACCTTACGTTTGCCGCGGAATATGCCCTCGGCGATGGCTATGGCTCGCTCTCCGGATACGCGGACAATGCCGATGGCGCCGCCCTGTGCCGTGGCTATTGCGCAGATGGTGGAATGCATTTGAGTTTATGAGGTTATGAGGTTTGTGGGTTTATGAGGGGTATGAGGTGTGAGGGGTTCTTAACGTCGGAGACGTTACATAGGCATAGCCCCATACGCAGTGTGGGGTAACGTTGCGATTTTGATAACAACGTCGAAGATGTTGCATAAGGACAACCTCAATGTCCCGCGCGAGTGAATTAGCGTAAAGATTAATTGCCATGTCCCTATGCAACATCTCCGACGTTGATTTCTCCTTGCGTGCCGATACCCCACGTAGAAACGTGGGGCTAACCCTATTACAACCTCTTCGAGGTTTGAGAATAGTTCGTTTAATCATACATAGTTTGCGCGGGGCTAACCTTGCCGAAAGATGAGACAGTAGCCCGCGGGGGAGGACTAAAGCGTGAAATTAAATTCCAGAGATTCGTTCTCCACGCCGTCGATAGCGAACATACTAACGCCGATATTGACATACACGGTCAAAGCGCTTGTTATGCCGTCGGCTTTAATATGAAACGAGCCGTCGGATACGCCGCAAGAATAGGTACTCGGGGATTGCCCGTCGATTGCCATGGTAACCCCCGTCTTTCCTACTTTCGTCAAGGTATGCCCTTCCTTCGGCGTAAGGAGGAAAGTAACTGTTCCGTCCTCAAACGTGCAAGAGACAGTATAGAGCAGTCCGTCGTCTTCCTCTTCCTCTTCCTGAAAGCTGTCTGTCGGTGCGGCATACTCTTTCATTTTCCTTACTTCGCAGCCCTCGAGCAGTCTTGTTGTTCTGCCTTTCTGATGATATTTCCAAGCCATAATCGTAAAGATATTTTTAGTATGACAAAGGTAGTAAAAACGGCGGAGACGGCGAAGCGGGAGGGGGATTAAATGCGTTCGAGGACGAGTGTGATGAGGTCGTCGATTTGGTTCTTATAGTTGGTGTTCATCTCTTGGGAGTAGCGGTTGGCCACGACCATGCAGCATGTCATGGCTTTATGTCCGAGTAGGGCGGAGAGTCCGGCGAGGGCTGAGCTCTCCATCTCGAAGTTGGTTATTTTGAGGTCGCCGTATCTGAATGTTTGGATTTTCGCGTTTTGTTCGGGGTCGTCGACGGGCGCTCGTAGCAGTCGGCCTTGTGGTCCGTAGAATCCTCCGCAGGCGATAGTTATTCCGCGTACCATGTCCTTTCCGGCTATTCTCTCGATGAGTTCGGGGCATGCTGTGGCAGCGTATGGTGCGCCTTTGCGGGGGTTCCAGTTCATATGTTCGACGAACGCTTTTTCGAGGTCGGGGTCTAGCACTCCGCTTTGGTTTCCATAATAATTGCCCGAAATTCGGTCATCATTAGCTGCGCTCGGCATAGCTCGAACAAGCTCGGCTCTGCTCTCACTTGCATAATAATTTAACAATCCGTCGAAGCCGATGCTTTTCACAGAAGCGATGAACGTGCCGATGGGCGTGAAGGGTTGCAGTCCTCCGCATGTGCCCAAGCGCACCATTGTGAGCGTGCGGTGGACGGGCTTTTCTCGTCGTGTGGCGAAATCGATGTTTGCCAGGGCGTCGAGCTCGTTCACGACGATGTCTATTCCTCCGCAGCCTATGCCGTGTGATAGTGCGGTGATGCGCTTGCCTTTATACGAGCCGGTGATGGTGTGGAACTCGCGGCTTTGGACGTCACACTCCCGGCTGTCGAACCGGCTCGCGATGGCGGATACTCTTGCGGGGTCGCCTGCCAAGATGAGTTTGTCGGCCACGTGTTCGGGGCGCAGATGGAGGTGGAATGCGCTGCCGTCGTCGTTGATCGGCAGTTCGGATGGTGGGAAGTATTTCATAAGATGAGATGTCATTTACTTATTTTCATTATTGCGGAGTTCTTTTTCGGCTTGTGCCGTATCGTGTCTGAGGGCGTCGGTCTCTTTTTCGAGTTCGGCAATCTTGCGTGCTGCGGAGTAGCGTTTGGCGGGGGGCGTGGAGGAGTATGTTTTTCGCATTGACTCTATCAGGCTCTCGAGTGCGGCGATTTTCTTTTTCGATTGCTCAATCTCGGAGAATTGCCGTCGTGCGTCGTCGGAGGAGAAGTCGTCGGGGGAGGTGTAGACTGTGCGGTCGTTGACGACGAACATTATTTTTCCTTCGTCCTCGTTAGTGTCCGTGCGGGAGGTGATTGCCTGCAGGCGCTGACGAGCCCCGGCTATATCTCCGAACGCCCATGTGTCGCTTATCTGCCGTATCTCGGCGAAGCTTCTTAGTTCGTCCTCGGGCGTGTCCTCATCGAAGGCGACGCGCTGCGCGGGCAGAGAGAAGGTGTAGATGCACACCTTGCCCTCTTCTTGCCTGCGGTCTGTGACGAGCCAGCCGATATTGTCGATGTCGCTGATGGCGAGGAGATAGTCGTTTGCGGGGGAGTTGAATGGCAGTCCGATGTTTGTCGCTTCGTAGAAAGCGAGGTCGTCGGTGTTGTAGATGGTGCGGAAGATGTCTCGTCCGCCCGCTGTCCCTTCGCCCTCGGCGGAGAAATAGAGCGTTATGCCGTCGGCCATGAGGAAGGGGTAGTCGGGCTTCTCGTTGTCGAGTTCGGAGAGCTGCGCGGGCACGTCCCATTCGTTGCCATATCGGCGCGAGATATACAGGTGCTGCCCCGAGATGGTGTCGCCCGAGGCGAACAGGCGAGTGTCGGCGAAGGAGTTGGTGTATGCCGCCCGGCCGTTCTCGATGGATAATGTGCCGGCGTCTTCGGGCAGGGGTATGAGGGTGAGGAAACTGTCCTTGTCCGCCACGATGCTGTCGATGAACATCACCTTCGCCGTCGAGAGCAGCAGTTCGTCGTAGAGCGCTTCTTCGGGTGTCTTCACCGGTTGCGCCTTGGCCTTTCGCGATTGTGCCCATCCTTGAGCGACAGGCAGCAGGGCGAGGAATAGAAGTAATATGATTTTGTTCATGCGGTTGATATTTTGAGGTTGACTATCGTCGAGACTCGGCTGCACTCGGAAAAGTAAATAAATTTCCTCTTCTCTCGTTTGCACGAGCCTTTTGAGGTTTGTGAGGGTTGTGAGGTTATGAGGTGTGAGGGTTTCTTAACGTCGGAGACGTTACATAGGCATAGCCCCACGTTTTTTTACGTGGGGTAAGATTGCAATTTGGATACCAACGTCGGAGACGTTGAATAGGGACAAATCATATATATTTCTCATCAAACTCCACTTTTGATGCGGTGAGCATATCTTTCATCTCGTCGGCGTACGTGCGTCGTTTATGATGTTCTTGCTGCCCCTCGATATATTTGATAATGTCTTTAAGATAGAATGTCGAGCAGGTGAACACGGAGTACTCCTTTCGCCAACCGCTCCATTGAGGGAAGTCGGGGTTCTCGCGCAACCACGCGCTGGAATGTTGTTTCACCTCCTTAACACCCCTCGCCACATCGATGTCCGCGGGCAATTCGAAGAGGAGATGCACGTGGTCGGGCATGCCGTTTATTATATGCACGAAGCCGCCGAGCTTTTGTATTATCTTCGCCATATATGCGTATAAGTCCGGCGCGTGCGTCTCGTTTATGGCGGGGTAGCGGGACCAAGTGCTGAATACGGCGTGATAAATCAGTTTTCTGTAACTCATATTTCGATGCAACTAATTAAAATGGTGTGAGATATTAATAATGATTTCTGAAATGTAGAAATGATATGCCTATGGTTTATGAAATTGCGTTGTCCTTATGCAACATCTTCGACGTTGATTTCTTCTCATCTTGCCGTACCCCACGTAGAAACGTGGGGCTAACCCTATTACAACCTCTTCGAGGTTTGAGAATAGTTCGTTTAATCATACATAGTTTGCGCGGGGCTAACCTTATCGCGATGTCTCCGACATCTGAGATTACTTTGTCTAAATACATATCGGCACGCCCTTGTCCGCTCACTTGCATCTGCCTTATATCGTTGTCGCGTACCTATCGGCACGCAATTTCCTAATATGCATTCTTCTCCGTAGGTTAAAACCTACGGTTACTCTTATGCTGCCCCTCCGGGGCGCCTTTGGACTCTCATTTGCATTATTCTTACACTCTTGTTGTTGTCGTACCTCCGGGGCGCCTTTGTCCGCTCACTTGCATGATAATTGCTCGATTATTGAGGCAGCGGCGCGCCGGCCGTCTCCCATGGCGAGAATGACGGTGGCTCCTCCGCGGACGATGTCTCCTCCTGCGAAGAGCGTCGGTATGGACGACTGCATGCGCTCGTTGACAACGATGGTGTTCTTCCGGCCGAGCTCCAAGCCGCTGACCGACTTCGGCACGATGGGGTTGGGCGAGACGCCAACGGCCACGATTGCTTGGTCGATGTCGAGCGTAATGGTCTGCCCCTCAATAGGTACGGGTCTCCTCCGTCCTGACTCGTCGGGAAGGCCGAGCTCCATCACTTGCAGTCGCACCTGCTTCAACAGGCCTTTCTCGTCGGTGAGGTATTCTATCGGGTTATGCAGCGTGAGGAATTCTATGCCCTCCTCCTTGGCATGCTTCACCTCCTCGAGGCGTGCTGGCATCTCCGCTTCGGAGCGCCGGTAGACAAGGTACACTTTCTCCGCGCCGAGCCGTTTCGCCGTGCGGCAGGAGTCCATGGCCGTGTTTCCTCCTCCGACCACCATCACTCTCCGCGCTTTCTTTATCGGCGTGTCGCTTTGGGGGTTGCTTGCGTCCATGAGGTTGACGCGCGTGAGGTACTCGTTCGACGACAGCACGCCCACGGCATTCTCGCCGGGGATATTCATAAAGTTGGGCAGGCCCGCTCCGGACGCTACGAACACCGCTTTGTATCCCTCCCGTTCGAGGTCGTCGATGGTGATTGTCTTTCCCACGACGCAGTCTTTGACGAAACGAACGCCGATCTTCCTGAGGTTGTCTATCTCGACGTCGACGATGGCGTTTGGCAGACGGAACTCGGGTATGCCGTATTTCAGCACGCCGCCAATGGAGTGCAACGCCTCGAACACGTTTACGTCGAAGCCCGCCTTGGCAAGGTCGCCCGCGCACGAGAGTCCCGCGGGGCCGGAGCCTACAATCGCTATCTTAATGCCGTTCTTCGCTTTGCATTCGGGCAGCGCCATCTGTCCGGAGGAGCGTTCATAGTCGGCTGCGAACCGTTCGAGATAGCCGATAGCGACAGGCTTTTGCCCCATCTTCAGGTGTATGCAGCGGCTCTCGCACTGCTTCTCTTGCGGACAGACGCGCCCGCAAACGGCCGGCAGGGAGCTTGTGGCCTTCAACACGCGTGCGGCATCGAGGAAACGGTCGCGCTCGATGCTTTTTATGAACGACGGGATGTTGATGTTCACCGGGCAACCCTCGATACACGTAGGACTCTTGCAGTCGAGACAACGCTTCGCCTCGAGCAGCGCCTGCTCAACGGAAAGCCCTTTGTTCACCTCCTCGGTGCGTGTTGCGGCGCGGTAGACGGGGTCGAGCTCGCTCATCACGCAGCGTTCTATCGCCACGCGCTCCTTTGCTTTGAGCGTGCCGCGAAGGGTCTTGCGCCATTCGGCATCGCGGTCGGTGAGCTCCGAGAGAGGGGTTTTAGAACCGGGCGTGCTGCCTTGACGTGCCGCTTTTTCGCCGTTGACAACCTGCGAAGAGCATTCATTCACGTGCGAAGAGAGCTTCTTCATCTCTTCCAGTTCTTCGTCCTTGAACGCCCCCATGCGCGAGAACATCTCGTCGAAATCCACCTCGTGGCCGTCGAACTCCGGGCCGTCGACACAGACGAAGCGCGTCCGTCCGCCGACAGAGATACGGCACGCGCCGCACATACCTGTGCCGTCTACCATAATCGTGTTAAGGGAGACGTCGGTGGGTATGCCGTATTTCTTTGTCAGGATGCAGCAGAATTTCATCATTACGGCCGGACCGATGGCGAAGCATTTGTCCACCTTTTCGCGAAGGATCACCTCCTCCATGCCGATTGTAACGACCCCTTTCCGCCCGTATGAGCCGTCGTCGGTCATAATTATAACGTCGTCGGCGCTCTGCCGCACCTCTTCTTCGAGGATGACCAGCTCTTTCGTGCGGCCTGCAAGGACAGCTATGACACGATTGCCCGCGGCTTTCAGCGCCTTGATGATGGGCAGCATCGGCGCCACGCCCACGCCTCCTCCGGCACAAAGCACCGTGCCGTAATGCTCGATATGCGTTGCCTGTCCGAGCGGGCCGACGATGTCCGTCAACTCATCCCCTTCGTTCAGCCGGCACAACTTCGCCGTCGAATAGCCCACGGTCTGCACCACGAGGGTTATCGTGCCGCGTTTGGTGTCGGAATCAACTATCGTCAGGGGTATGCGCTCGCCTTCCGCGCCTGTGCGGACGATCACGAAATGCCCCGCGCGACGGCTCTTTGCTATCATCGGAGCGTTGACTACTAATTGGAAGACTTTCTCCGAGAACTGTTTCTTACTAACTATTTCGTACATTGCTAATGCAGTTAACTATCTGAGTTTCAACTATTTACTTCGCGCTGATTTCAACTTCGGCTTAATTCTTCTTCGTACTTGCGCCTTTCGGTTTGAGCATTTGCACGACGTTGATGACATAGTCGCCGATCTTCTCGCATTCGCAGATGAAATCGATGTAGAACGAGCCGAGCTGATAGTCGTATTCGTGGTTGTTGATGTCCGCGCCGTTCTCCGCCTTATACTCGTCGCGCATTCTGTTGAGGCGTGTCTCGAGGCTGTAATGGTAAAGGAAGTCTATCGTGCGCGGGTCGGTCTTGGCCAACGCCTCTTTCATCGATTTGAGGGCTTTGCGTGTCAGTGCGAGCATTGTCTGGATATTGGTCATCTGCTTCTCGGTGAAATCCTCGTCGGAGAGCTCGCGCTTGCGGTCTAACGTCCGTCCGAGGTGGAACATCGAGTCGCTGATGCTTTCCAGTTCGCTCACTATCCGCAGCATTCGCGTTATCTCCGCCTTCGACTCGCTCGACAGCCGCCCTTCCGACACCTTCGCCAGATAGTTGGCTATCTCCACCTCCATGTTGTCGGTTATCCGCTCGTACTTGTCGATCTTGGCGTATATCTCGTGGAATTCGCGGCCTTTCTCCGTAGTGATGAGTCCGCCGACCATATCAATCATCTTCATCAGACGCTCGGCGAAGACCCCTATCTCCTTCTTTGCTTCGAGGATAGACAGCTCCGCTGTGGAGAGCAAGCCGCCGGAGATGAACCTCAGGCCGCGGTCTTGGCTGTCGCTCTCGCGCTCGGGCAGTACGGCGCAGACGAAGCGTTCGATCTGCGGGACGAACCAGATGAGGAGCAGCGTGTTAAAGACGTTGAACGTGGTATGGAACGCCGAGAGGAGGAACAGCTCGTTGCCGCCCGCGTGGAGGATGTATCTCACCGCCCATGCCACGCCGTTGCAGAAGGGGTAGAAGATTATCAGCACCACCACTACACCGAAGACATTGAAGAACATGTGGGCCAATGCCGCGCGCCGCGCCTGTGTGTTACCCGTCAATGAAGCGAGGAACGCTGTGATTGTCGTACCGATATTCTGCCCCATGGCGAGGGCTGCCGCTTGGTGGAAACCGAACCCTTCGATGTGCATGCTGAACAGCATGAGCGTGATGGCCATTGTTGCCGCCGAGGCTTGCACAAGCATCGTTACGACCGCGCCGACAAGGATGAAGAGCAGCATGGTGAAGATGTTGTCGCCGGAGACGTGCGTCAGGATGTTCGCCACGATGGAGTTGATGTCGAGCGCTTCGGCCGATGATTGCAGGAAATTCAGTCCCATGAAGAGGAACGAGAAGCCGAAGACGAACTCGCCGATGTTCTTCTTGTGGTTGTCCGCCGAGAAGATGAGCGGCAAACCGACGGCGAGGAGAGGGATGGTGAACGCCACGATGTTCACCTTAAAGCCGATGGCGGAGATAATCCACGCAGTAACGGTGGTACCTACGTTAGCGCCCATGATGACGCCGATGGCTTGCGTGAGGTTCATCAGTCCCGAGTCGACGAAGCTCACAACCATCACAGTCGTTGCCGAGCTCGACTGGATAAGCGCCGTGATAAGCACGCCGGTGAGCACGCCCATAAGCCGGTTGCCGGTCATCATAGCAAGAATGCTGCGCATCCTGCTGCCGGCGAACTTCTCCAAGCCCTCGCTCATTATCTTCATTCCGTAGAGGAACAAACCTAACGAACCCACGAGGCTTAATAGGTGAAGCAGTGTTTCCATAAAATATCTCCGGTCGTTTTGGGGATGTGAAAACTAAATCTGTTACAAAAATACAACAATTCTAATTAATCACCAACGGCGGCGGTACTTTTCGACAGCGACTATCACGCACCACAACGCGAGGGCGGCAAGCAGCGTCGAGACCGCAAGCGAGAGGTACAGAAGCGGGGTGTTGCCGTCGAAAAGCGCGATGATGCTGTCGTCGGCATGACCGGGGAACAGGCGCGTGATGACGAAGGCCAGCGAGTTGTTCACCCAATGTATTGCCACGCACGGCCAAATGCTGCGGGTGCGCGCATAGAGCCAGCCGAGCAACAGCCCCATGATGAAGGCGTGGGAGAATTGTGCGAGATTGCCGTGTACAGCGCCGAAGATGACCGCCGAGACAATAATCGCAACCCACATCCGGCAGTTTAATGAAAGCAACTTCCGCAGCACCGCTCCGCGAAAGACAGTCTCCTCCGCAATAGGACCGATGATGCAGAACACCGCGTAGCCGCCGGGCTGACGGATGCTTGCCTCGAACATATCCGCGAAACGGTCGGGCATGGCGGGAGTGAATAGGTCTTCAAGATATTGCAGAGGCAGGAGGAGCGCAGCCGCAAGCACGCAGGTCCATAGCAAGAGGGCGGCGGGGCGCGCGCGGAGGAGGCTTGTACCCGGTGCCGACCAATGCAGCGCGACGAACAAGACCACGGCTATTATGGCGCTGATGCCGCTCGCAAGCACGACCGTCTGTGAGGCGGACAGGTGCAACGGCTTGAGGCAGGCGGCGCACACCACTTGCAAGAGGAGATAAACTACTATGTAAAGCACCGCTTCGAGGGCGGCTTTGAGGTAGGCGTTCATCGGTTTGTGATGTTTAATTCACCGGTTTATGATGTTTAATTCACCGGTTTATGATGTTCAAAATGTCGGTTCTATCTTTTGTCAACTGTTGTTTAAGCTCTTCGGCAGAGGCGAATTTCCGTTCGTCGCGCAGCCGGCAGATGATGCTTACCGACAGGCGGCGGCCGTAAATATCTTCGTCGAAACGGAAGATGTTCACTTCTACCGTCTCGGCTGTCCCGCCGTACGTAGGCCTGCAACCGATGTTCATCATCCCCGAGAACCGCTCGCCGTAGCCCTCCACGCTCACCTCCACGCCGTAGACCCCGCGCTTGGGTATGAGGCGCTCGGCGGCAATGAGCATGTTGGCGGTGGGAAAGCCCAGCCTGCGCCCCTCGCCCCTGCCGCGCACGACGATGCCGGAGAAGCCGTAGCGATAGCCGAGATATTCGTTGGCAAGGCTGATGTCGCCCTCGCCGAGCAGACGGCGTATCACCGACGAACTGATGTTCACCGCGTTCTCCGTGTATGCCTTGCCCGCGACGACCTCCACGCCGAGCGCGCGCCCTATGCGGCGGTAGTCGTCGAAGCCCTCCGCGCGGTTGTGTCCGAAGCGGTGGTCGTAGCCGATGACAAGCCGCTTTACGCCGTATTCGTTGCGGAGGAACGCCATAAATTCGCCTGCCGTTTGGCGCGCGAAAGCGGGGGTGAAATCGAGCATGACAACCCTGTCCGCCCCGCTTTGGCGAAGCATCTGCTCGCGCTCCTGCCAGCCGATGAGCAGTTTCGGGATATAGTCTTGTTGCAAAACCTGCCGCGGATGCTGCCGGAAAGTGATTATTGCTGACGACAGACCGTGCGCTTGCGCCTCGCGGAGGAGGTCGCCGATGATGTACTTGTGCCCTTTGTGTACGCCGTCAAAGAAGCCTGTTGTCGCGGCGTAAGCTGCCTTTAAAGCGTCTGAACACATAGCTTTCACAGGCTTAAAGCGTTGTTCCAACATTGCCCCTCGCACTCGTGGAAGGTGCGTATGCCGAAGGCTGCGGCAGCGGAGAGGTTGGCGGCGTTGTCGTCGATGAACAGTGTCTCGCCGGGGGCGATGCCCGCAGAATGCAGCGTGGCGGCGTAAATGGCGGGCGAAGGCTTGCGGCAGCGGAGCTCGAACGACAGGAAGCAGCGCTCGAAATAGTCGCCGATCGTCCTGCCCGGCGAGGGGATAAGGTTGCGCGAGGCGTGCCGCCAATGGATGTCGCAGGTGTTGCTGAGCAGGAACAGCCTGTATCCCAGCGATTTAAGACGCAGCAAACCCTCGCGGCACTCGCCGGAAGACGGTTCCAAAAGGGTGTTCCACGCGGCTTCAATCTCCTCATCGGCGGCGCTGATGCCGTCCTTCCGCCTCACCTCCTCGCAAAAACCGGCGGTCGTCATGCGCCCCTCCTCGATGTCGAGGAACAGGTCTTCCGTGCGAAAGTCCCTCACGTAAGCCGCCGTTTTTATTGCGCCGAGCGCGAGGAATGCCTTGATGCAGCGCGCGGGGTTGAGGGGCACGAGCACGCCGCCCATGTCGAAGATGATGTTCTTAATTTCGTTGCTGCCGGCCATAGCGTTCGCAAAAATCAAGGGCAAAGTTAGCGGAAACAACGATAATAGCGAAACGGCGGGGCCTTAGCGACTGTTAAAAAGTGTTCGGTACATTAAAACTGCGGTTTTATTTGCCTTGCCGCGCGGATTGGTTTAACTTTGTGGCTTAATTCCGGTTAGCGGAAACGAATTCTACCTGCGATGGTGCTGAATTATATCTGGATAGCGTTCTTCCTTGTCGCGTTCGTCGTCGGTGCGGCGCGCTTGCTGTTTGCCGGCGACACGGACGTGTTCTCCGACATGATGTCGGCAACGTTCTCCTCGGCGCGCACGGCGTTTGAGGTGAGCCTCGGGCTTACGGGCGTGCTGTCGTTGTGGCTCGGCATAATGCGCATCGGCGAGAAAGGCGGCGTGGTGAATTTCCTTGCGAGGATTCTCTCGCCACTGTTTGTAAAACTCTTCCCCGGCATACCGAAAGGCCATCCCGTTACGGGCAGCATTTTCATGAACATCGCCGCGAACATGCTCGGGCTCGACAATGCCGCCACGCCGATGGGCTTGAAGGCGATGAGCCAGTTGCAAGAGCTCAACGAGAAGAAGGATACGGCGACCGACGCGATGATAATGTTCCTTGTGCTGAACACGTCGGGACTGACCGTTATCCCTGTCAGCATTATGGTCTACCGCGCGCAACTCGGTGCGGCGAACCCCACCGACATCTTCGTGCCGCTGCTGCTGGCAACATTCATCTCCACCCTCGCCGGCGTGATCGTTACGAGCCTTTACCAAAAGATTAACCTGCTGAACAAGACCGTTCTGGCGACGCTGTTCGGCCTGTGCCTGCTCGTGGCGGCCGTTGTCTGGGGCATCTCGCGCCTGAGCAAGGAGCAGATGAACGTGATGAGCAACCTCACGGCGGACATCCTCCTTATGGCGGTGATTGTCGTGTTTATCATTGCCGGCATGCGGCGACGGGTGAATGTCTACGACGCGTTCATCGAGGGCGCGAAGGACGGGTTTAAAACGGCTGTGCGCATCATCCCCTACCTCGTGGCCATCCTCGTGGCGGTCGGCGTCTTCCGGGCTTCGGGCGCGATGGACATGCTCATCGACGGCATACGATATGTTGTGGGGCTCTGCGGCATAGATACGAGCTTTGTCGAAGCGCTCCCTACGGCTTTGATGAAACCCCTTTCCGGCAGCGGCGCGCGCGGCCTGATGATCGACACGATGACCACCTACGGCGCCGATTCGTTCGTGGGGCGCCTCGCGTGCTTGTTCCAAGGCAGTTGCGACACCACCTTCTACATCCTTGCCGTTTACTTCGGCAGCGTGGGCATACGCCGCATGCGCCATGCCGTAGCGTGCGGACTGATGGCCGATTTGGCGGGGGTCATCGCGGCAATTGTAATCTCTTATATCTTCTTCTGAGCTTATGGCGGGCATGAAATCACTGATGAAAGACACCGCGATCTACGGCATGAGCAGTATCGTGGGGCGCTTTCTGAACTACCTCCTTGTGCCGCTGTACACCTATTACATGCCCAAGGCGTCGGGCGACTACGGCGTGAGCGTCAACATTTATGCTTACACGGCGCTCATCCTCGTCGTTCTGACCTTCGGCATGGAGACCACGTTCTTCCGCTTTGCTAATAAAGAGGGGGAGAAAGCGGATACCGTTTTCGGCACGGGAATGCTTGTCGTGGGCGGTTTGTCGGCGGTTTTCCTCGCGCTGGTCATATCTTTCGCCACGCCGATTTGCGACACTTTGGGCTACGGCAACCATCATAGTTATGTCTTGATTATGGCCGTAACGGTGGCTTTAGATGCAGTTAAAGCATTGCCTTTCAGTTACTTACGGTATAAGAAAAAGGCGCTGCTGTTCGCCGGCTTGCAACTGTTGAACATCCTCTTGAACGTTGTTCTGAACGTTGTCTTCTTCGTGTTCCTCGGGCGCACGCAGGTGTTCTGGGTGTTCGCCATCAACCTGCTCTGCTCCGCATTGATATTCCTGTGCTTCGTGCCGGGCTTCTTCCGCATTCGTTGGAGGATTGATTTCGGCTTGCTCGGACGGATGTTAAGTTATTCGTGGCCTATCCTCGTCTTAGGCATCGCGGGCATATTAAACCAGACGGCGGACAAGATAATCTACCCTCTCATCTGCCCCGACAGACTTGACGAGCTCGGCGTGTACGGCGCGTGCGTGAAGATTGCGATGATCATGGCGATGATTACCCAGGCGTTCCGGTATGCCTACGAGCCGATTGTCTTTGCCAAGGTGCGGGACGACGACGCAAAGAACTACTACGCCACGGCAATGAAATTCTTCATCGTCTTCACCCTTTTCGCCTTCCTCTGCGTGATGGCTTATATGGACATCCTCCAGCATATCATCGGGCGCGAGTACCGCTCGGGGCTCGTCGTTGTGCCCATCGTGATGCTCGCCGAGATAATGATGGGCGTGTATTTCAACCTCTCGTTCTGGTATAAGACCATCGACAAGACGCTGTGGGGAGCGCTGTTCTCCATCATCGGCTGCGCGGCGCTCGTGGCGGTGAACGTCGTCTTTATCCCCCTCTGCGGATATATGGCGTGCGCGTGGGGCGGCGTGGCGGGCTACGGCATACCTATGATTTTGTCGTACATCGTCGGGCAGAAAAAGAACCCTATCGACTATCCGCTGCGGTCGATTTTCACATACGTTGCCCTTGCCGCGGCCTTTTTCATCGTGATGGAAATACTGCCGAAGAGCCTGCCGACAGCACTGAGACTTATAATAAACACTGCCCTTGTCGCCGCCTTCATCGCGCATTTGATTTACCACGATATGCCGCTTGCCTCAATCCCGGTTTTAAGGCGGTTTGTTAAGAAATGAATTAAACTTCAAGCCTCATTGCAAACAACAAACGAAACAAATATCATAGTTGTAAGTAGCAACAAACAAAACAAATATTTAGTAGCAAATAACATTCAAAATAATCTTAGTAGCAAATAACATTCAAATTAATATGAAACGAATAACATTAATCTTCGCCCTTGCGCCGCTGTTTGTCCTTACTTCGCACGCCGATGAAGGCATGTGGACATTGATGGACTTGCCCCAAGCTGTTTACGAGCGGATGGCGGAAGAGGGCTACGACATGAGTTACGGCTCCCTCTACAATGATTCCGACGCGATATACAAGGCTGTGGTCAACTTCGGTGACTACTGCACGGGTGTCGTGGTATCTGCCGACGGTTTGCTGTTCACCAATCACCACTGCGGCTTCGAGTCGATACGCGCCAACTCGACCGTGGAACACGACTACATGCTCAACGGGTTCTGCGCGCAGAGTTATGCCGACGAGCTGCCTAACGAGGACCTTTTCGTGTCGTTTATGATAGCGCAGAAGGACGTTACACCGCTGGTGGAGGAATACGATTTCCGCAGTCTCGACTTCGACAAACAGGAGGAGGTGCTCTCGATAATCGAGGACATGGAGGACAAGCGGATAAAAGCCATCTGCCCCAACCTCCGCGCGGAGATGCTACCCTACTACGAGGGGAACCGCTACTACGTCGATATCTACGAGGATTTCCGCGACGTGCGCCTCGTCTTTGCCATACCCAAATCGATGGGGAAGTTCGGCGGCGAGACCGACAACTGGATGTGGCCCCGCCAGACATGCGACTTCTCCGTTTTCAGAATCTACGCCGACCCGGAGACAAACGGTCCTTCGGAGTATAAGGCAACCAATGTCCCATACCGCCCGAAGGTGTGGGCGCACGTGTCTTTACAGGGTTACAAAGAGGGCGACTACGCAATGACGATAGGCTATCCGGGCGGCACGGAGCGCTATCTTTCCAGCTTCGGAATTAAGGAAATGCGCGACGCAGAGAACACCCCCCGTTGGCAAACGAGAGAGGTGAAGCAGGACGTGATGCTCCGCCACATGCGTCAAGACGAGGCGGTGCGTATCAAATACGACTCGAAATATGCCAATTCGGCGAACTATTGGAAAAATGCCATCGGCATGAACAAGTGCATCGACTCGCTCGGAATAGTCTCCTTGAAGGAGAACTACGAAGCGGCGATACGCGCATACGTCGACTCCACAGGCTACCTGAAAGGGGAACTGGACTTCGCGCTACTCGATTCGCTTTATCAGAAACGTGCCGTCGCAGCCCGCGGAATGACGCTTTTCTACGAGACATTCTCTACCGACGAGCTGTCGAAACGCGCGCGCAAGTACACCCGCGGCGGCATGGAGGTACGCGGCGACGAGAGCAACAAGAAGAAGCAATATGTGATGTTCGATGACAACAGCGACACTTACGACATCCCTACGGATAAGGAGATCCTCGCCGCACTGCTGAAGAACTACGCCGAGAAGGCGGATACGGCATATCTCCCGGCATTCTTCGAGACAATCAACACCACCTACGGGGGCGACTATGACCGCTATGCCAGCGACATCTATTCCAAATCGATACTGATGAAAAGCGGCGCTAAGATCCGCGACGACAAGAAGACTACGGCGGACATAGGTGTCGTCTACGGGCTCGACCTCACGGAAACTTACGGCAAGATATTGGAGGACTACCGCGCCGAGAGCAACCTTATCGACGAGCAGGAGCGACACCTCTGCGCCGCGAAAATGCGTATGGAGCAGGATATGCCCCATTATTCCGACGCCAATTTCACCCTTCGCATGTCTTACGGACAAGTGGGCGGATACGACCAATACGGCACTCCCTCGGGCTATTACACCACCCCGCAGTCGCTCGTAGCGAAGATGAAGCAAGCCGACAGCAACTATGAATATTTCGCAGAACCTATAATGCACGAGCTCTTCTCCGCCGATGATTTCGGCAAATACGCCGATGCAACCACGGGCACGCTCAACCTTTGTTTCCTGACAAACAACGATATCACCGGCGGCAACAGCGGTTCGCCCGTCTTCGACGCACACAACCGGCTCATCGGACTGGCCTTCGACGGCAACTGGGAGAGCCTCTCCGCCGACATCTTCTTTGAGGATCGCCTCGCACGCTGCATCTGTGTCGACATCCGCTACGTGCTCTATATGATAGACAAATGGGGCAAAGCGGAGCGTCTCATCAACGAAATCAATCCCGAGTGACGTCTTTCTCTTCCCGAACGGAGTTGCTGCTGGGGCGGGCTGTAATGCAGTCGTTGGGCGCGAAACGCATTATCCTGTTCGGCACGGGCGGTGTCGGCTCGTGGTGCGCCGAGAGCCTTGTGCGCACGGGAGCGGAGCATCTGACCATAGTCGACGGCGATGTGGTGGCTCAGAGCAATATCAACCGGCAGGTTATGGCACTGCAATCAACCGTCGGGAAACCGAAGGCGGAGGCGATGAAAGCACGGCTGAAAGACATCAATCCCGCAGCTGAAATCACCGCCGTGAATATGTTTTATACAGCCGCAACAGCCAATCAGTTCCGCTTGGACGAATACGATTACGTCGTTGATTGCATAGACTCGCTTGCCGACAAGGCGCTCCTGCTTGTTAACGCGACAGCTTCCGGCGCGCAAGTGTTCTCCTCGATGGGCGCGGCACGCAAGCTCAACCCTTCTTTGGTGCGCGTGGCGGAACTGTGGAAAGTGCGGGGCTGCCCGCTCGGAGCGGCATTAAGGAAGAGGCTTGTTCGCAGCGGACAGACGCTTGCAAAGCCCGTTACGTGCGTCTACAGCGAGGAAAAGATAAATAATGAATACGACATCAGCGGCTGCGAAACGCCGCTTGAGGGCAAGAAAATTAACGGCTCCATAATTCACGTAACCGCCGTCTTCGGCTTCACACTCGCGGGTCTGATTGTCCAAGACATAATAAACAATACGCAAAGAGAGGATTAGAAGATGTATAAAAAGTGATATGTGTGTCAGACAAAGTAATATCAGACCTCGAAGAGGTCGTAATAAGCATAACCCCACACGCAGTGTGGGGGCAGCGACGCGCTTATTAACAACGTCGAAGATGTTGAATAAGGACATATTAATTGCGTTATCCTTATGTAACGTCTCCGACGTTATAAATTACTCATACCTCTCACCCCACACTGCGTGTGGGGCTAACCCTATTGCGACCTCTTCGAGGTCTGAAAATACTTTTATAACGTCGAAGGCGTTCAATAGGCAAACCCTGATTGTCCAAGACATAATAAACAATACGCAAAGAGAGGATTAGATGAAAAATAACACATTCGGAATGAGGAAAGTAATCGGTATCGGCGAGACGATATTAGACATCATTTTCAAAGGCAATAAGGTTGTTGCGGCAGTACCCGGAGGCAGCACGTTCAACGCCGTAATCTCGCTCGGACGCTGCAAGACCAACGCTTCCCTGCTCAGCGAGACGGGCGACGACCGCGCGGGAAAGTACATCCTCGATTTCATGACCGCCAACGGAGTGAACACGGATTATATGCTCCGCGTTGCCGGGATGAAAACTCCCGTCTCGCTGGCGTTCCTCGATGAGCGCAACGACGCGGAGTACACGTTTTACAGAAGCGCGGACAGCGACCTGCCCGACCTGATTTTCCCCGAAGTGAAAGCGGACGACATAGTGCTCTTCGGCTCGTATTATGCCGTCGACGAAAGCAACAGGAGCCGCGTCAGGGAGTTCCTCGATTATGCCAAAAACAGCGGCGCAATACTTTATTACGACGTGAACTACCGCCCCGCACATAAGGACGAACTGGTCAAGCTCAAACCGAACATCATCGACAACCTCGAATTTGCCGATATCGTTCGCGGCAGCCGGGACGACTTCGACATTATTTACAAAGCCGCCGACCCCGACGCGCTCTACCGCTCCGAGCTGTCTTTCTATACCGACACCTTTATTTATACCGACGGCAGCCGTCCTGTCTCGGTCTTCGGAAAGGACTTTCGCAAAGATTATCCGACGGTCAAGGGCGACATAATTTCCACCATCGGCGCGGGCGACAGCTTTAATGCGGGCTTCATCTATGCGCTCCTGAGCGAAGGCATCACGCGCACCGGCCTCGACAAGGGCTTGAAAGAGGGGCAGTGGAACAATATCATCGGCACGGCACAACGCTTCGCCGCCGACTGCTGTTCGAGTATTTTCAACTACGTAAGCGAACAATTTGCGATACAATTATGAGGGTTGCGGTATTCTGCTCGGCTAACGAAGCAATAGACGAGCGCTACTTCCAACTGACGGAAGAGCTTGGCGAGTGGCTCGGAACCAACGGTTTCACCCTCGTCTACGGCGGCTGCGACATGGGGCTGATGCGCGCCATCGGGCAAAGCGTACACCGCCATGGCGGGCGAACAATCGGGGTGGTTCCGCGCATAATAGAAAAAGGCGGACGCGTGGCGGACTGTCTCGACGTGGAGATACCTGTCGACAACCTCTCCGAGCGCAAGGATCTCATGCTGGCAAAAAGCGACATCGTCATAGCCCTGCCCGGCGGCATCGGCACGCTCGACGAGATTTTCACCGTCGCGGCGGCACACACCATAGGCTACCACGACAAACGCGTCATCCTATACAACATGCGCGGCTTCTGGGACGCTGCCCTGCGCATGCTCGACGACATGCAATCGCGCGGCATGATTCGCGGCCGCGTCAGCGATTTCTTCGATATTGCAAGCTCCCTCGAGGAGGTTAAGGCAATAATAATGAAGCAAAAGGCTTAATTCAAAGCAATAGCCTTAATTCAAAGCAATCATCGCGGCGAAAATAGGCGTGCCGAAGGTACGCGATAAGAATAGCCGGGGGTTTCAACCCTCGGAATAAGAACGTGGTAATAAATTGCGTGCCGAAGTTACGCGACAATACTTTTAGTTAGTCGAGACTATTGCAACGTACCCGACAACCAAGGCTGCGAACGCCAACCCGCGAATTGAGTTGGTGTCTTAGCCGCAACTAAGATAAACTTTTTGAAGCGCTAAACTCCGCCCGGCGCTTAGAAGAACCATCCGATGCCCACCTTCAAGCCGAACTTGCTGTGGTCGGAGAAATCGTTCACCGAGATGTCGTAGTAGACGGCGGGCTCGAGCGTGAGGCTCTTGTTCAGGAAGAAGCAATAGCCCACCTCCGGCGAGATATTCAGGTCGTTGAAGTTCGGACGCTCGTGAACATATTTCACGCCGGCCTGCAAGAACAGCCCGTTCTGCTCGATGTAATAGCGCGCGTCGGCGCCGATGTGCACCTCGTTCATCCCTTTGTTCGAGAAATCGAACCCGGCCTCGGCGATGAGCATCACGTCCTTGGCAACCATATACCCGGCGTTCACGCCCAGGCCGAACTGAAACTTCGTGGCTTTGCTGTACGAGATGCCCAGGCCGTCGAAGCTTCCGGCGACATACATCTTCCCTTTCTCAAACTGCGCGAAGGCCCCCGCCGAGAAGCCGAGCATCAGCACCAGACAAATGATAATCTTTTTCATATCCTCCTTTTTTTGGTCTTATGCCGCAAAGATAAAGAAAAATATTCGCCGGCAAGGCAATGTTATGCAAAAAACTGCCTGCATGCGCTGCGGAAGAGGCTGGATTTTTTAAGGAGGAAGAAATCAGAAGGGGTAGCCGATGGCGAGGTGGAGGCTGTTGCAGTCTTTGAGGCGGCCGATGTTGAAGTATCCGGAGTGGCCGGTGTCGTAAGGTATGTGGAGGCCTACGCCCCAGTCGAGACGGATGACGAAGAAGTCGAGGTCGTAGCGTATGCCGATGCCCGTGCCTAATGCCATATCTTTCATCAGCCTTTTGCCCGAGAGCGTCGTGAGGCTGCCGCGTTCGTCCTCGTGCAGTTTCCACACGTTGCCGGCATCGAGGAAGAGCGCTCCGTAGAGGCTGCCGAAGAGGCGCGGGCGGTATTCGATGTTTGCCGTGAATTTGATGTCGCCTGTCTGACTGGCGTACGACAGCCCACGCTCGGAGGTGTGGTAGCGTCCGGGACCGATGGCGCGCACGGTGAACGCCCTGACGCTGTTGGCGCCGCCGACGTAGAACTGTTCGGAATAAGGCGCGTCGGACGAGTTGCCGTAGCTGTAGATGATGCCCGCGCTGACGTGCCCCACGATGGACGAGCCTTCGCTTATGGCCCAGCTTTTTGAGAAATCGGTCTCGGCTTTGATGAACTGCGCGTAGGGGTTTTTGATGAGGTTCTTGTCCTTCTCGCCCCAGCCTTTGCCCGCCATCATATAGAACAGGGAGATGATGTTCGACGCTTCCGACAGCGTGATGTTCCACGTTATGGGGCTGCGGTAGGCGGCGGGCGAGGTGTAGGTGTAGGAGTAGCGCATCTTGGGAATGAAGCGGTCGCGCATCGCCACGCGGAGGTAGGGGTTCTCTTCGAGCAGGGCTTCGAACGTCTCGGTGGTGCGGTTCATATAGTCGTACTCGATGATGAGCGGCGAGAAGGAGTGGCGGCTGACGGCGTTGGTCTGCAAGGAATATGTCAGTTCGGCGGAGATGATGTTACGGCTGAAATAGTCGCCGCGGTTGATGAAGTCTGTCGACAGCTTCACTATTGTTGACGGCGTGGAATACCAGCGGCGGTTTACTTTGAACGGTACGGCCAGCCGGGGCAGCTCGAGCGACAGGTCCGCCCCGTATTCGTAGGAGTTCACGCCGCGGCTGCCGTTTGTTCCTCCGCCGCCTATCTGCCATTCTATGGAGCCGTAGACGTCGAGCGAGATCTTCTCGCCGTAGCGCAGGAGGTTGCGGCGGGCAACGGTCAGTTCCAACCCCGGTCCTACGCGGGACGATGTCTTGCCCGTGAATTTGCCCTCGACGGAAACGTCGTAAGGCTTGTTGAACACGCAATACACCGCCATGTCGAGCGTGTCGCAGAGGGCTGTGGTGTCGCGCGGGGTGAAGGCGAAGTCGATGGACGAGAAGTTCTGGTTGCCCGACAGCCGCGATATTGACTCTTGATAGGCGTCGTAGCTGTACAGCATCCGCGAGTAGAGCCGCAGGTTGGAGAGGATGACGCGCGGGCGCATGAGGGGTTTCTTCCCGTCGTAATGGATGGTGAGGTTGCGGTATTTGAAACTATCCGTCGCCGCCGTTATTCCCTTTCGATAAAGGTGCAGATCCATTTTGCCGATATACCACTTTCGCGTTATTTCGCTATCGAGGGAGTCTGCTAATTGCAGGCGCAGGTCGGCCCGCTCGGGTTTGGCGATGGTGTCGGCAAGGTACGAGGCGTAACCCGACTGGTAATAATAGTAGCCGTTGTTGCGGAAGACGGAGGCTATGCGCTGCCGTTCGAGCTCGAGGTTTTCGGTAGAGAAGCCGTCGCCCTTGTGGAGATAGGTGTCGGAGAGCGTCTGCCGGATGAGCGTGTCCATCGGCGCGGGGAACTTGGTGTAGGCTATGCTGTCGAGGGTGAACAGCTCGTTCGGCGTTACCGTGTAGGCTATCTTGCCTTCTTTCGGGTTCTTCATCGTTATTTCTTCGTAGCCTACCGTGCCGCGGAAATAACCGTTGTTGGCGAGCGTCATCTGCGCCACCTGCGCGCGCACGGCGGGGTTGACGTCGGACATCAGCGTGGGGTAGGAAGTGAAGGTCTTGTTGAGCCAGCGCGCTATGCCGGATGTCTTCCCGTAGGTGGCGTTCCACAGCCAGAGCCGCCAAGGGAGGGGCGTGCGGTAGTAGGAGCTGCCGAAGAACGCGCCGTTGGGTGCCGCCGAGAGTGCCGCCTCCACCTCCGTCTGCGTGTCGGTGAAGTGTTGTCCGCCCTCGTGTTCGGCGTATTCTATCTTCTTCAGCCCCGCGTAAAGCTGCTCGCCGTCGGGTATCGCGCTCGTCGTGGAGCACGCGGCGATAATTACCGACAAGGACAATATTATTATGTGGTTTATGGCGCGCATCATCTCTCTTCCTCCTCCGTTTCTACTTCCGTTTCTTCCTTGTTGTTCTTTCGGAAGAGCTCCTTAAAGTTCTGCAACTGGCGGGTCCAAGCCACGCCCACGCCGTACTGCCCGACGTAGCCTTCGAGGTAGTCGTAGACGGAGCGGTCGTAGAACAGGCGGAGGTTGGTGTATGAGTTTTTATCCAGCCGGTACTCAAACGCGACGTTGTCGAACAGGCTCTCGGCGCTGGCGTTGTCGGACGAAACCTTACCGCCGACGATGATGCGCACGCGGTTGTTCCATAGCCGTTTGGCGAACTTGAACGTGTAGTCGGTATGGTCCTCGCCGGTAGCGTCGGTGGTGTTGTCGATGCCTACGGATAGGTCGAGGGTGCGCAGGGCGCTGTTGGAGATGTTGTTTATCTCGTTTTGCAGGAAGGAGCTCAGCGCGCTGTTCATCGAGAACGACGAGAGGTTGTTGTCGGAGAGGTACATGCCCGTTGTGAGCATCGTTACCGCCACCTTGTTGCGCTCGTCGGCAGCCATCGCTTTGAGTTCGCTGTCGATGGTCATATTTTCCGGCGCGGAGATGATGAATGCCAGCCCCATATTGCTCAGCGTCTGGCTTATCTCCACACCGCAGTTGAAGGTTACGGTCTGCGATGTGCCGTTGACGGTGGCGTTGGCCTTGGTCGTCTCCGTTGCCGTTATGCTCAGCGCCGGGTTCATCACCTCGCCCGTAAACTCGACATACGAGCCGCTCTCGATGGTGAATGTTTTCAGCGGTATGACGGGCAGCGAGTACTTCATCTCCCCCTCTTCGACGGTGTAACGTCCTGTCAGGCGGATGTCGTTGTCGGAATAAACCATTCTTAAATCTCCGCCGCCGGTCATGTCGAGATAATTGGTCTTTGTGGCGTTAAGCGCTACGAACACCCGCGCGTCTTTTGCTACCGACAGGCGCAGGTCGATATACGGTCCGCCGACAACGGGGCGCGCGACGGTGAGCTCTTTGCCGGAGGAGAAGTCGGTGAACTCCACCAGCCCCTCCATAGCGTTGTCCGTCGATAGCGGCGAGTCCTTTAATATATACGTTACATCCGTTGCGCCGAGCACGTCTACCGAGCCGATTATCTTTATCGTAGCCAACGGTCCGGCTGCAAGGGCATCGAGATTGATGTATGCCTTGCCGTATGCCTCGCTGCGCCGGCTGTCTTCTTTTGCATCGATAATCAACCAGTTCTCTGCCGTCAGCCGCAGGTTCGTCTCCATGTTGGCGATGTCGGTGCAGTCGATCTCGCCGTTGATGACAAGCGGTTGGTCGTTGTGACTGTACAGGCGGAAGTCGTCGAGCAGGATGCGGCTGTCGGCGATGGTTATCGGGCGCTCGTCGATGGCAAGTTCGATGCCGTAGGGTATGCTGACGAGATAGGCGGAGTCGAGGTCGAGCGTGCCGTTGATTTTCAGGTCGGACAGTGTGCCGCTCACCGTCAGTCCGCCCGCCGCATAACCTTTCAAGCCGATAATCATATCCGGGATGAAGCCGTCGACGAGGTTGAGGGGAATGCTGTTGAGCGTTACGCTCGCGTCAAGGAAGTCGTCGTTCTCGCCCGGGGTGTAAGTCCCTTGCAGCGCGCCCACGTCCTGCCCGTTGTATTCCAACAGCGCGTCAAGGTAGTGTGCGCCGTCGTCGAGCGGCATATAGACAAACTCCGAGGCGAGGTTGCCCATCTCGATACCTTCGTAGACGAGGCTGTCGACACCTATCGCCGACGAGAGCGAAAATTCGTCCGCAGTCTGTATCACGTGGAAGTCGCCGCTCATGATGCCGCTCACGGCGGGGCAATAAGGAATGACGGCGGCGACGGGCGCGAGGTCGAGGTTGTAAATGCCCAGCGTGATGTCTTGCAGCGCGGAGGTGTTGTCGTTGTCGGAATAAATAGCCAGGCCGGTACCTTTCTCCGAAATGAGACTCAAATCGGCGTACACCCTGCCGTCGTCGTTGAGGAAGATGTAGTTATGTTGGTTAGTTGCTAACTTTTCGTAACCAATGGTTTGTACACTGTCGGTCAGGCTGACGCGGATGCCGCCGTGTTCGAGCGATGCCAAGAGAGATAAATTAATGCCGAGGTTGTCGTTCTCGTCGAACAGCCTTAGTCGGAGGTTGCTGCCCGTGGCAAAGAGACTGCCGTCGAGCAGGAGGTTGAAGTTGTAGTCCGGGTTGCCGGGTCCGTTCTTCGCTTGCAGGGTGTAATTGAAAATATCGTCGCGCGTTTGCTGCACAAAGCGGAGGGTGTCGAGCTGCATGCCGAAGGCGCTGAGGGAGTCGATCTCCGCAAACCCGTTGACACCTGTTTCGGGCGAGATGCCGATGTCGGCGTTGATGCTGCGGAAGGCGTACCCCGCGCGTTTCATATATCCGTAGAGGAAGTTGCTTTGTCCTGAATGCAGCGTGAACCGCGCGAGGGGCAGGAGGCTCAGCAGCGTGTCCTGCGAGATGTATTTCCGCTCTATTTCCCGCGTCAGCTCGTCGGTCAATGTCGTGCCGAGCGAGGAGGCGGTCTTGTAGCCCCCTTGCATCGTGAGGAGCAGGTCGAGGTCGCCGCTTGCCAGTTGCAAAAGGGTGCTGTCCGGGCGGGTGAAAGCTTCTAATTCAAGGTCGCGCGTGCGGTAGGTGTCGGCGGAATCGCGGAGGATGATGTCGCCGATGAAGCCTTTTACAAAGTGGCACTCGCCGAGGTCGCTCTCAAGGTCGATATGCGCGCAGAGAGAGGTGTTGAGCGGCACGTCGCACGCACCCAACGCACGCAGGTCGGCATCGTCGATGGCGCACGCCAAGGTGCCTTTTATGTCGTCGGAATTAATCAGCGCGTCGAGGGTGATAGTGCCGCTAACGATGTCGTTGACGCAATTTACTGTCAGTTCCGCAACACCGTTAGCCACGCTTGCCTCCGCCGTCGAACCGTCCAACTCAAACCCTTCGAGGCTCACCCGCCGCAGCTCCGCCGCCAGCGAGAGACGTGTGCGGCTGTCGAAGATGTCCGTGCCCGCGCCGTCTGCACGCAACTCTAACGAAACGGGAGCGATGTCTATGCCTTTCACAAAATGACTTGCGGGGAACGATGAGGCTGTGATTGTTGCCGAATAAATGATGTCGGGGTAAGTGTTAAAATTAAGGTCGGGGATGGTGCACGCCGCGTCGACATTAATAGTCCCGCCGCCTTCCGCGAGGGTTAAGTCCGCCTGATATGTATTGCCGTTAATGATGACGTTCCCCGCGAGCGTTGTGCCCGACGGGATGTTAATCGTCTCTTGCAAGTCGGGGGTGAGGAACGCGGAAGTAAGGCAGTCTGTATTAAAAGTTTTCAGGTTTATGTCAACATCGGCGTGCAGGCTGTTCATATCGAGCAGGTTGCCCGCGCCGCCGGACACTTTCGCCGAAAACACCGCCGGCATCTCGATGCTCAGCGAGCGCAGTTTGAGGTCTTTGATTGTGCCGTCAGCCTCCGCCGAGACGACGAGCGATTGGTACGGATAAGCTTTTATGAACGCTTCGGGCATATCGGCGAGGAACAGCAGCACGTCGCCGCGCCCTATCTCCGCCGATGCCGAGAGGGAGAGCGCGCCGGGGTTGTCCTCGTCGAAGGCGCTGAGAGCCATTGTCGCGTCGAGGGTCAGCGCGGAGGAGGCGGTGCATAAATTAAGGTTTTGCACATAGAGAGCGGTGCTGTCCATCGCCATCGTACCGCATAAGCGCGTCAGTTCCAGCCCGTTAGCCTCCTTGAAACTGCCCTTTGTAAGGCGCAGGAAGGCGTCCGTGCCGCTGTAAGAGAGGCTGTCGGCGGCGAGCGCGAGACTGTTTAGCGTGATGTGATTGAAGTCGAGCCCGGCGGTCTGCGGCGCGAAGGGGTTGTCGTAATGCATCTCGCCGATGTCGAGCGCGATGTCGCCTACTTTGTAAAGGCTTGCGGCGAGGTCGAAATAACCGTCGTTGGCAGTGGCGGAGGCACCGCAGACATTTAGCACGAGACTGTCGTTTGCCGTGCGGAACGTGATGTCCGTGTCGGTCAGTGCAAGATGCGCGAGGCGTATTTTCCATAGGTTCTCCGTCTCGGTGGTGTCTTCCACGACGGTGTCAACAAGTTGGATGTCGACCTTCGCGGAGGCAAGCAGCACGTTGTCGATGTCCGCCTCGCTCTTAATAAGATTTACGCCGTGACTCTTGAGTGACAGTTCGTCCGCCCGTCCGCGCAGGATTGCCGTGGCGACAAGGTCCGCCGTGTCGAACTGCATCCGCCGTATTGTCAGTTCGTCGACGTTCACCACACCTCTGAAAAGCGGCAGCATGGCAACGTCAACCACCACTTTGTCTATGGCGGCGATGGTGTCGGGACTGTTAAAATCGGAACTGTCGGGCTTGACAACCAGCACACCCTCCACCGACAAGTCTATGGGGAAAGCGAGACGCACGCGGTCGACGCTGATGGTCATCCCCGTTTGCTCCGAGGCGATGCGCGCCGCTTGTTTTACGACAAAGTTCTGCACGGGCGGCAGATAGAGCGCTATGGCGAGCAGAATGATAAGCGAAAGGATGCCCGCCGCTATGCCGCCGACCCATCGGAGCGCCGTTCGCAACGTGCGCCGCGACAGGTCTTTTGCGCGCTGCCACCGCTCGTTCATATTACCGTGAGCGGGGTTCTGTCGTCGGCGAGCTGCTCCGCCCCTTGCCATATCGGTTCGTCGGGCAGCGGTGCAACGATGTCGATGATGTTGCCCGATACGGGATGAACGAACTCGATCCTATGCGACAAGAGTGAGATGCTGCCGTCGGGGTTGCTTCGCCGCGCACCGTATTTCAGGTCGCCGCGTATGGGGCAGCCGATTGCGGACAACTGGCAACGGATCTGATGGTGCCGTCCGGTGAGCAGCCGCACCTCCAACAGGTGGTAGTTTTCGGTAGTGCCGAGCAGCCGGTATTGCATTATCGCCATCTTCGCCCCCGGCACTTCCTTAGCGTAGGAATAGCTTTTGTTGCGTTTCTCGTCGCGCACGAGCCATGAGAAGATTGTGTCGTGGTCTTTCGGCGGGGCGTTGCGTGTCAGCGCGAGATAGGTCTTGTTCACTTTGCCGTCGCGGAACATCTCGCTCATTCGCGTGAGCGCCTTCGATGTCTTGGCGAAAATCACGAGCCCCGCGACGGGACGGTCGAGCCTGTGAACAACACCAAGGAAGACGTTGCCCGCCTTGTGGTGCTGCTCCTTGATGTAAGCCTTCACCATGTCCGCAAGGGTAACGTCGCCCGTCTTGTCCCCTTGGACGATTTCGCCGCTCTCCTTCGAGACGATGATGATGTGGTTGTCTTCGTAAACGACCGTCATTCTCCGGCGCTGCCTAATTGCCTCCGGCCTATGCCGTTACATGTTCATTCCGCCGTCAATCTGTATCACCTGCCCGCTGACATAGCTCGACAAGTCGGAGGCGAGGAACAGGCAGACATTGGCGATGTCGTCCGTCTCGCCCGGTCGGCGGAGGGGTATCTTCTTCATCCAATCGGCTTTCACCTCGTCGGAGAGAGCTTCGGTCATCTTCGTATGGATGAAACCGGGTGCCACGGCGTTGGCGCGAATACCCTTCGGCCCCATCTCCTGCGCTATTGATTTCGCCAGCGCAATCATCCCCGCTTTGGATGCGGCGTAGTTCGCCTGCCCCGCGTTACCGTGCACGCCTACGACGGAAGCCATGTTGATGATCGATCCGCCGCGCTGCCGGAGCATAACGGGCACGCACGCGTGTATAAAGTTGAACGCCGATTTCAGGTTGACGTTGATGACAGCGTCCCACTGCGCCTCGCTCATTCGCAGCATCAAGCCGTCCTTTGTGATACCCGCGTTGTTGACAAGGATGTCGATTCGTCCGAAGTCGTCTTTAATTTGCGCCACCGTCTTCTCCGTCTCTGCAAAGTCGGCAGCATTTCCCGCGTAGGCTCTGCATGTCGTTCCCAGCGCCTCAATCTCTTTGCGCGTGGCCTCGAGACCGGCAGCCATATCGTCGTTTAACACAAGGTCGGTGAAGGCGATGTCAGCGCCCTCGGACGCGAATTTCATTGCGACAGCCTTGCCGATACCGCGTGCGGCGCCGGTAACAAGTGCTGTCTTGCCGTTTAATAATCCCATAATGATGTTTGTTTATTGTTTATAATTATTTTTCTATTTAATGCGCTTGCCGAGTGCGCCGTAAACCACTTTCGCCACCATCGGTTTGCTCGCCTCTTCGCTCAGGCCCGGCGCGATGCGGCCGTAGATGAACGGCACCTCGAGACCTTTGATGCAATAGTGCGTGATGTCTGCCACCAGCTCGATGTTCTCGATGTCGAAGTCTCCGGCGGCGATGCCCTCCGAGTAGACGCGGCGCAGGATTTGCAGCTCCTCGTCGTCGAAATTCTTGCGCACTTTTTCCACCATCCAGATGTTGCGGAAGAACTCTGCGCGGAGGCTGCCGTTGCGCATCACCGTCTCGCGGATGGTTGTCAAGTGCGTGTAGATCAGCTCGATAATCTTGTTCATCGGCCGGATATTCATCGATGCCACCTCGTCGAGCTTGTCCGACAGGCGTTCGAGCTCCGAGGCGATGACGGCGGAATAAATCTCCTCCTTGCTGTTGAAATAGGTGTACAGCGTGCGCCGCCCCTTGCCCGAAGCGATGGCGATGTCGTTCATCGTCGTGTTGGCGAAACCTTTCTTTGCAAACAGCACGCGGGCCTCGTCAACAAGTTTCTTGCGGGTTTTGATTATTGACATAGCGGCGAAACGTTATAAAAATTGCACAGTTGTTATGCACGTGCAAAGATAAGAAATTATCGCGCAAACCGGTGCAAAGGCTGCGAAAAAAACAGCGGCGGCAAATCGGGCAATCAAGCGTGGCGGTAGAGCCCGAAGGTCTTTTTCAGGCGGTTGACGACGGCTTTTCCGATAGCTTTGAAACGAAGATAGCGCAGATTGAGCAGCAGCTCTTCTAATGAATACTGCACCTTCCGGCAGGGGTTGTTCCACGCGTTGCGGAGGTAGACGGCGTCCTTAAACGGCGCGTACTCTTCGATTTTGCCGGGGTGAACGAGCGGAAAGGCAATCTCATACGCGGGCATGAGGAACTGCCGGCGCAAGCGGCGGGGTATCGTTTTGAGCATTGAGGCGAAGTGGGTGGAGTCTTCCGAGATGCCGATATTGCGAATCTGGTTTTGAGTAGACATTATTGCCGTGCCGTCATGAAGAAGCATTGACGCCCAAAAGATTGACTCGAAGAACGGCTTGCCCGCGCTTTTGTGGTCGCGGCACATAGGCAGGAAATCGCTTCTGAGCCGTTTTCGCTTGACGATTTCTTCCATCTGCCGGCATTTCTCCGCGTCGTCCATCCAGCTATACGTCGCGTCCCACGTGTCGAACACGCGCCGCCACGACGCCCAGCCCCAAATACTGAACACCGACGTGAAGAAGTAACTCTCTCTTAAATCCACCGTTTCTTCGGCGTTAAACCCGGCTATCATCCACACTCTCGTATCATTTTCGTACCTGTCGAGCAACTCCTTGCAGAACCGGAAGAACGAAATCGCCGGCACAATGTCGTCTTCCAGCACTATCAGTTTGTCGATCTGTGAGAACGCCCACTTGTGCGCCATATAGCAAGATGGGTTGCAGCCGTAGTTCCGGGTTTGGTATTTGCGGTGCACCTCGCAAGCCCAGTCGATCTGCGAATCGTCTGTTATCGCCCTGCATGCCGCGATTTTGTCGTCGTCGCGTTCCCCTCGCGAGCCGTCTTGATAGAGAAACAGTCGTGCGGGACGTGCCTTCTTTACCGCGTCGAACACCTGTCGGAGCGTGTCGGGACGGTTGAAAAAGATGATCAGGACGGAGATGTCGACCTTTGCTTCTTGCATATTCGTCGCGTCAGAGCAGGTCTGCCATGAGGAAGAGGGCGTGGTTGCGGCGCTCGTCTTCCGGCGGGAGGGTCATGTAATCGCCGTAGAGCTCGGTGAGATAAGCGTCGGGATCCTTCGGCGCAGGGAAGGTTCTGCCCTCGAAACTCACGGTACTCAGGGGCCAGGTCTCGTCGTTACGGTGCTTCACTCCATAGCCGTTGTTTATCGGAATCGTACCGTAGTGGCTCAGCGGGGGATTGAATACGTAGGAGAGACGCCACACGGCATAATACAAATAGTAGATTGCGCCGAACCAGAAGAACTCCGCAAAGGAGCGCAGGGAGTAGTAATGACTTCTGCTGAGTATGGAATATGCCTTGCAGATGCCGCGCGTGATGACCTTTGTAAAGCCGCGCGAGACACACGGGTACTTAATGAAGGGGAAGATGTCGACGTAAATTCCCTTCTCGTAAGGCAAGGTGAAGTCGTCTCCCGGCTCGATTATGAGCGAGTTTAAGTCGCGCACTTTGACTATCGGCTCTTTCGTTTTGTTCCGCCACGGGTTCTGCAACGCGAGGTGCGATGGCAGTTCTTCCGGCGCGACCTTCAAGAAATGGCGGAGGTTGGTCCTTGTCATGGCGATGTCGATGTCGTCGTCCCAGGGGATGAAACCTTTGTGCCGCACCGCCCCGAGCAGCGTGCCGCCGTCGAGCCAGTACTCAATTTCGTGCTTCTTACAGATGCGGTCGATCTCGTCGAGGATAGCGAGCTGTTTCCGTTGACAGGCCTTCAGCTGGCTGAGAGTGTAGGTCTTGATGTTTTGCATATAGGTCGGTTATTTGTTTGCGAGTAATTTTTCCAGCAGTTGTATGTCGCTTTTGTATGTGATTTTGATGTTCTTCTCGTCGCCCTCCACGACGGTGATGTCTACTTCGGGCGTGTATCTGTGGACTACGGAGCAGTCGTCTGTGGGGCTGAAATCGGGGTCGCGGAGTGCGCGGTCGAAAGCTCTTGCTATGACGCTTCGCCGGAAACACTGCGGTGTCTGTGCGTTGCGGAGCAGTCGTCGCGGCGGTATGCGTGCTATCGTGCCGTCGTCTGACAGCTCCACTATTGTGTCCGTCGTCGGCACAGCCACCTCTACCGCCTCGTGCGAATGCAGCGCCTTGACGCAGGCAGTGATGATTTCCGCCGACACGAGGGGACGTGCGCCGTCGTGGATGAGCAGGTTGCAGTCCTCACCGGCGTAGGCTCTGACGGCTGCGAGCGAGGATTGCCAACGCTCCGTGCCTCCCGCGAGCAGACGGCGCACCTTGCAATAATTGCCCTTGTCTATAATTTCCGCCATGCGCGACAGATGCTCCTCCGCCGCGACAACGGCAATCTCGTCTATCAGGGGGTGGTTGTCGAAGGCGCGGATGGTATGCTCTATCACCGTCCGTCCCGCCACCGTGATGAACTGCTTCGGCGTGTCCGTCCCCATCCTGTTGCCCTTTCCGCCGGCAAGAATCACCGCAATATTTCTCATCTCCTCAGTTTTTTCATTATAAATATCTCGCTCTCACGCAGTATTTTCACGCGGAGAGCCTTCAATATGGCATAATACAGCACGACGAACAGCACGAATTTCACTATCAGCAGCAGCCATAGCGACGAGAGCGAAATTGTCAACAATATAGTAACTGCGGCGATGACGGCGGACACGAAGGCAAAGGGCAGCGTGTCGCAGAGAAACGTCCACAGACCGTAACCCGTCAGCCGGCGCGCGAAGACGTACCATACGAACAGCCAGAGGATGTTGAGCAGGGTGTAGGCAACCACCATCGTGCGCAGTCCGTAGGGATAGATGAGCAGCATGCACGCTATCTGCGCCGCGCCGAGCGAGAGGGTCGTCCAGAGGTAGATGTCGCTCCTGCCTTTCGAGATGATAAGATTGGAGAGCAGTGTCGACAGCGGCATGACGGCGCCGGCGAGGCAGAGGATTTGCAACAGCTGCGCACTCTCCAGCCATTTTGCGGTGATTGCCAGCACGATAAACTCTTTCGCCACCGTGGCGAAGCCGAGCAGGAGGGGGAAAGAGACAAATGCGGTGAAGCGCATCATCTTGCGCAGGGCGTTCAACTGCCGCGCTCCGTCGCCGCGTAAGTCTACGAGTACGGGTTGCGCCACTTGGTTCACCATGTTCTGCACCAGCATGAAACACTTGTTGTTCCACTGATATGCCTGATTGTACACGCCCGTCTGCCGCTCGCCGAAGAGCCGTCCGAGCAGGATGTTCAGCACATTATTATTAATGATGGTGGTGATTGAGGTGAGCAGAATTTTGCATGAGAAGCGGAACATGCGGCGCACGGGCTCGAAAGAAATATCCTTAAAACTCGGTCGCCACTCGCTGTAATGCCACGCGAGGAGAGTGTTTACCGCCACGAAAACGATGCCTTGCGTGGCCAGAGACCAATATGCCATGTGGCAGAACGCCATCGTCGCACCCGTTATACTCGACACCAGCGTCGCCGTCATCCCCGCTTTCGCCTGCTGTTTCGCACGCAGATGCTTGAACAGCCACGCGTTTTGCGCCGTGCTGAACGAGGCGATGAAGAAGCTCAGGAAGGCGTAGCGGCAGAGCGGCACGAGGGCGGGCGAGGAATAGAAACGTCCTATCAGCGGCGCGCAGAAAAAGAGGACGACATAGAGCAGCGCACCCATGAGGATGTTAAACCAAAAGACGGAGTTGTAGTCGCGGTGTTCGGGGCGCTCGAGGTTGGTGAGCGCTACGGAGAAACCGCTGTTTTGCAACGTGCCGGCCATTAAGGAAAAGATGCTTATCATCGCCATCATGCCGTAGTCCGACTGCGACAGAAGCCTGCCCAGAATGATGCCGAACGCCAGTCCGATAAGTTGTTGGACAAGGTTGTTCATCCCGCCCCAAAACAGCCCCCTGCCGGTTTTCTCTTTCAGATTTTCCATCGCTAACGTTGCAAATTTTGTCCTTTCTGCCTTGAAAAAAGGTTCGTCGCTGCTTTGCAAAAATAATGCAATTAGCAGGAAAGAGCAAACGAAAAGTGAAGCTTTTTAAATGCAGCCGAGCAAATTACCGGCCAGTTGGGAGAAACGCGCGCGGCACTCGGTCAGCGGCGAATGGCGGTATTGCTTCAAGAGCAGGCCGGCACGGGCGCGCAATGGAGGGGGGAGCGACGCGCATCATGCGGCGGACAGGCCACAGGAACGGGTAGCCTGCCGAGCGGTAGAAACGGTTGATGCGAAGGCGCAGCTCGAGGCGCGACAGGAACGTCTCGGGATTGTAGAACGCGCGGGTCTGGCTGCCCTCGTGCGGTTGGTAATAATGATAGCACACCTTTCTTTCCACCTCCGCCTTCCGCGCAAAGGACGAGGCTTGCAAGACGAACATAGCATCGTTGCCTACAAGCGTCTCGTCGAACCGAACATCATTTTTCAGCACAATCTCGCGGCGCACCATCCGCGACCAAGGCGTCCACGTGCCGTAGAGCAAAACGTCGAGCGATAGGCGCGAACGACGGCGCAAGTAGCGGATGATGTGGCGCGTGAGCGGCGTCGGGGCGGTTATGCCGTCCTCATCCACAAAAATGGCGTTCATCACCACAAGGTCGGCACCCTCCTCATCCTGCGCATACCGCTCCATCACCTCCGCCATGGCCGGCGTGAAATAGTCGTCGGCATCGGCAAAAACGAGCCACTCGCCCTTGGCCTGACGCAGCGCAACGTTTCGCGCATAACCGCCGCCGCGATGCTCTTTAAGTGCAATCAAACGGGCGTTCGGGCAAGCGGCGACGACACGGCTTACCCCGTCCGCAAAGGCCGGCTCGCTGCAATCATCCGCCACGAGAATCTCAACATCGTCTCTTCGCGGTATGGAAGCCAAGCAACGGGCGAGCAGCGACGGCGTGTTGCGGTGGGGGATTATCACGGTGAATGCCGGGGCGGGGTTCGTTTTCATGCGGCTTTTTCTTTCAGATTATCCTTCGCTTTCTTGCAAAGGCAATGCAGATTTTCCTTTCGCTTTCTTGCAAAGGCAATGCAAATTTTCCTTTCGCTAACGTGCAAAAATAATGGTTAAAGGCAGAAAAACAAAACATTCTACGCCTTTTATTATTAACTTTGCGGCGGACAGGGGTTCGCCCCTCTCCGGACATTTCAAGAGAGCGTTTCGGCTTTATCCCAAGGATTGAAATTCGCCAAAATTTTGCACGGGATACGGCAGCCAAGAAGCGCATGCTTGCTATATCCTTCCGCGCCAAGCGGGCTGATATAACGGCAAGGCGTGGACAGGACTGTTTATTGTGCAAGGGCGTTTGGCGATGCCTCAATCCTGATAGACTGAACAGCGTCCACGCTTTCTTCGAGCAATGTTTTGTTGAGGCCGCGAAGGGGCGCAAACGGCCGGCTTTTTAATGAAAAATTATGCACATCGGCAATTGCATAAGGCAAAACCTCAGAGAATCGGGCCGAACGGTAACGTGGTTCGCGCGGCAAATCTGCTGCACGCGCACCAACGCTTACAAAATCTTCCGCAAAGAGAGCATCAACACCGACATGCTCGAGCGCATCTGCCGCGTCCTCGGACACAATTTCTTCGAAGATATTTCGAACGAGCTTAACTCGGCCAAATAACAAGCTCAAAACAGCCTTTTAAACGGCTTAACTTCAAGCTCAAAACGGCCTTTTAACCGGCTTAAAACAGCCGAACTTAAAACTCGAGGCAACGCGCGCGAACAGCCGTTCTTCAAAGCGCCAACGCCCTGTGCCGCAGCCGATTATGCCCGCAATGTTTTTGATGTGTCGCCAAACAAGCAACTAATTTGTAACTAACATCGGCACGAAAGCGTATCTTGTTGAGTAACAGGCATTTAGCGGTTTTCAAGCTATATAAACTTACCTTTGCACTTGTTTTTGTTTAAGTGTTAACAAGACTGTTTTTTGATGTTTGAAAAGATAAAAAATGCCTTCCGGGCGGTGCGAAACGAGCGGTTTTTGGAGAACTGGGCCGCGCGCACCGACGGCGACAGCAAAGGGAGATTTTACGTGAAACGGCGGTTTGAGGCGGGCCCGGCGTTCTACGACCTCTACTGGGAGATTAAGCGGGCGGCCGATCACAAACAAATGGACGCGATCTACATGCGCGTGGGCGACATCCGCCTTGCCGCCGTCGTGAGGCGCATCGAGGCAACGGCCCTGAAGCAAGCCCTCCGCGCCCTCGCCGCGAAGGATAGTTGAATAGAAAAGGTGCGGCGGACATTTGTGTAAAGCTAAAACTGAATCTGGAAACGGGATGCGCCGCGAGGCGGGTTCCGTTCTTTTTTATGCTCGGTTTTTTCTGAAAAAGGTCAAGCGGAAGGCAGCTCAAGGGGCGTGCAATAGTCGCGGATGAGGCTGCGGAAGAGCGGCACGGTGCTGAGCAGGCGGGCGTTACCGACAAGGAAGAGGCGTTTCATGGCGCGCGTGATGACAACGTTCAGCTTGCGGTCGATGGTGCTGCCGTCTTCAACGAACGTGTTCTCGGTGAGGAAATCGAGTTGCTCGCCGCGGCTGACCGTAAAACCGTAGATGATGACTTCGCGCTGCGACCCTTGAAAACGCTCGACGGTGTCGATGGTGATGTCCGGCCGGTCGATGCCGAGGCTCACGAGGGCGTGGCGGATGACGGCGATCTGGTTGCGGTAAGGCACGATGACGCCGACGGACAAACGGCTGTCGAGCCCGGCGATAATCTGCGCGACGGCTGCGGCTTCGGCGGGGTTGGTATTGCCGAGTTTAGGTTTTAAAACAGGGTTGTCCTTATCAAAATCCTTCGAAGCTTTATCTTTCTTTCTTGCAAAAACCTTAATCTCCGGGGCGCGCACATCGACGAAAACGACGCGGGGCGAAGGTGATTTTTCAACCTGATGGGGCAGCGGCACGCAGGCGAGTAACCCATTGTAAAACAGCTCGTTACTGACGCGCGCGATGTCTTGGTGCATCCGCCCTTGCTGCCGCATAATGGCGCACACGGCGGGGTTGTTTTCGTGGCGGCGGAGGAGGCGTTCGAAGAGCGACATGCGGCAATCGACAATGCCCGCCTCGCGCAAAATCGGCTCGTTTATTGCGGCTTCATCTGACGTCTGGCGCACCACCGCGGGCAACTGTTTGAAATCGCCGATGAACACGAATTTCTTTATAGCCTCACCGTCGCCGTGCTTGGCCGCGATGATGCCCGTTATCTGCGGCTCGAGGATCTGCGAAGCTTCGTCGATGATGGCGAGCGAGAAGGAGCGCAGGGCGAACAGTTCGGGGCGCGAGGCGAAGGCTGCGACGGTGCCCGTTACGACGCGCGCGCTGCGGATGAATGCCCGTAGCTCGTCGAGTTTGCTGATGCCGGCGGCACGGTTGCGCAGCATGAACGGCCGGAATTCTTCGCCGCACGAGGGTTCGCTGCCGATGCGCAGGAAGTCGATTTTTGCGCGCACGAGCTTGTCGCAGATCTCGTCGACGGCGCGGTTGGTGTACGCCATCACGGCCACGCTGCCGGCGGCTTCGGCGAGTTCTTCTCTCAGCGTGTGGAGCATGCCGAAACTCGTTTTTCCCGAGCCGGGCGGACCGACGATGAGGAACAGTTCCCGGGCGCGTTTAACACGCAGTTGAAGGTCGTTGAAATCGCCGTAATCGCCTTTTAATACTGCATGTTCGTCGATGGCGGGAACGGCTTGCCCGAGGAAGATGTCGCGGCGGCGCTGCGGGGCGGAAAGGAGCGCGAAGGGGCTGCGCAGCGACGGGCCGAACGCCGAGTCGATGAAGTCGTGCTCGATGGCCCAGAGGCAGCCTTGCGCAGCGGTGAGCGAGGCCATACTGCGCTGCGGCGAACGCAGGCGGAGCGTTATTTCTTCGTCCGCGATGCTCTCGATGACGGCGCGGTGGATGATGCTTTTGCGGCAATCCGGCTCGGCGTCGGCGGCATACTGGAACAGCGTTACCACGTCGCCTTCGCGGAAATTACCCGAATTTTTGTCATTATCCTTATTCAAAATCTTCGAAGTCGAAAAACGGCAAAGGACGCGCGTGCCGTCGGTGTCGATGGTGAGGCTGTCGATGATGTCGCCGGCGTCGCGCTTCTCTTCGAGGGTGGCTGTCCATCGTCCGCAGACGCCGCTGGAGGCTTTCTTCGGCGTGCCGAGCTTGCTGCGCACATATTCGCGCTCGACGAACTGCATCATCCGCTTGCAGTAAGCCTGTTCGAGGGGCGCGGCTTGGCGGTAGACGTCGAGCGTGGCGGCGAGGGGCGGCCGGACGAACTCCTCCCACAGTTTGCCGGCGGCGGGCTGCGCGACGAGGTCGTCGGGCGTGAGGGTGTCGAGGATGCCGAACCCTTCTTCTGCGAGGTGCATGTCCTGCCACGCGATGGTGTTCCTCACGGCTATGGCGCGGCGGAGGAGTGCGGGCGCGGAGGCAGTGGGCACAAGGGGTTCGGCGTATTTCGAATAGAGGAGGAACGAGCGCAGTTCATCGTCGGGCACGCCGAAAGCATAATGCAGTGCGGCGCGGTAGAGCAGCAGTTGCACGAAATGCGCGGTGGTGGCTATGGGCGGCGCGTCGGGCGCGAGGCCGGGCACGAATCCCGCTTTGCCTGATTTCTGTTCGACGACGACGCGCATGTCGTTTTGCATCAGGTCCATTCGCCCTTGCAGGCCGAGCATCTCGCAGACGAACGAGGGTTCGATGACGGCGTCGTCGGGTTCGAAATGGAGTGCGCCGGGACTTTTATCCGACAGTGCGCGGCGGATGTTCTCTTTTTGCAGGCGGGCCTGACGGTGGAAGTCGCTGCCGAGCGTGTCGCATGCCGCCATCTCGAGGCAATGGTCGCGGCAGAACTCGCGCAGCGAATCGCGATAGGGTCGGTTGAGGCCGTGCACTGTCTCGTCGAGCAGTTGGCTTGCGAAATTACCGAGGATGTTGTGCTTTGTCGGCAACTGCGGCGTGAGCCTTTTTATCAATGAATAAAGGGGTTTCGCGCCGAAATCGGTAAAAAGCGACGCGATGAGCGAGATGTCGACGAGGTAGTCGGGTTCGAGGATTATCAACTCCGGGAAAAGGGCGCCGCCGCGGTCGAGGCAATTGACAAGGTTGATGCGGCTGCCGGGCGCGAGCAAGCGAGTTAAGTAAGCCGCGTCGCCGGGCAATTGACAACTATCGCCCTTGATTAGCACTTTGGCTTTTTCGCAGCCTGGGTTGTCGCCTTCGTTTAAATAGTCGTTGCAACTATTTGAAAGACAATGGTTTACGCTGATGATTTGCCCGTCGATTTCGTTTTCGTTAACGTTTTCGACGAGCAACCTTACGCACTGTTTCGTTTGGCTTTGCTGCACGCGGCAAAAGTAAGGATAATTGCCATAAAATGCGTTTGTGCGGCTGATTTTTCAAGGCATAACATTTTTTCAAGGCACAACGGCGTTTGCATTTTTATTAATAATGTTGAAAAACGCGGGGTGAACATTGGTTTGGGGCGGTTGTTTTGCTTAAAAATCATTACTTTTGCGCTCACCTTTTGAAACGATTTTTTCGATGAATATCTTGGAATTGTCCGAACAGGAGCTTGTGCGCAGGGATAGTTTGTCGCAGTTGCGGCAGATGGGCATCGACCCCTACCCTGCCGCGGAGTTCGTTGTGGATGCTTGGAGCGACGACATTAAGGCGCAGTTCACCGACCTGCCTGCTGCCAAGGATGAAAACGGCGAGGATGTGCCGGCGAAAGCCACCGCGGAGAACAGCCGCAACGTCAGTATCGCCGGGCGCGTCATGGGTCAACGCATAATGGGCAAAGCGTCGTTTATGGAGCTGCAAGACAGCCGGGGCCGCATTCAGGTTTATGTGCAGCGGGACGAGCTGTGCCCCGGCGAGGACAAGGATTTGTATAACGTTGTCTTCAAGAAACTGCTGGACATCGGCGATTTCGTCGGCGTCGAGGGCTACGTGTTCCGCACCAAGACGGGCGAGATAAGCGTGCACGCACAGACGCTGACCCTGCTATCCAAGTCGTTGAAGCCGCTGCCGATAGTGAAATACAAGGACGGGGTGGCTTACGACAAGTTCGACGACCCGGAGCAGAGATACCGTCAGCGCTATGTCGACCTTGTGGTGAACGACGGCGTGAAAGACACTTTCGTCAAGCGTGCCACAGCCATCCGAGCCATACGCAAAATACTTGATGAGGCAGGCTACACAGAGGTGGAAACCCCTACTTTGCAAAACATACCGGGCGGAGCGTCGGCACGACCGTTCACCACACACTACAACGCGCTCAACCAGACGATGTATATGCGCATCGCGACGGAGCTCTACCTGAAACGACTGATAGTGGGCGGCTTCGAGGGAGTGTACGAGATAGGCAAGAATTTCCGCAACGAGGGTATGGACAAGAACCACAATCCGGAGTTCACGTGTATGGAGCTGTACGTCTCCTACAAGGATTACAACTGGATGATGAGCTTCACGGAGCGGTTGTTGGAGCAGGTCTGCATCGCCGTGAACGGCACTTCGGAGACGGTGATCAACGGACACACTATCTCTTTCAAGGCGCCCTACCGCCGTCTGCCCATCCTCGACGCTATCAAGGAGCGCACGGGCTACGACCTCTCCGCGATGTCGGAGGAAGAGATGCGCGACGCGGCGAAACGGTTGGAGATAGAAGTTGACGAGACGATGGGGAAAGGCAAGCTCATCGACGAGATATTCGGCGCGACGTGCGAGGGGACGTTTATCCAGCCGACATTCATCATCGACTACCCCGTAGAGATGTCTCCCTTGACGAAGATGCACCGCACGAAGCCCGGACTGACGGAGCGTTTCGAGCTGATGGTCAACGGTAAGGAGCTGGCAAACGCCTACTCCGAGCTGAACGACCCTATCGACCAAGAGGAGCGTTTCATCGAACAGATGCGGCTTGCTGACAAGGGCGACGACGAGGCAATGATCATCGACCGGGACTTCCTCCGCGCTCTGCAATACGGTATGCCGCCAACGTCGGGTATAGGCATCGGCATCGACCGCCTCGTCATGCTCCTTACCGGCAACGCTTTCATACAGGAGGTGCTGCTCTTCCCGCAGATGAAGCCCGAGCGTACGGCGCCGCGCTCCACCCCGGAGGAATGGGCGGCGATAGGCGTACCGGCGCAGTGGGTGCCCCTGTTCCAAAAAGCGGGCTACTATCTCGTGGCGGACATCAAGGACGTTAATCCGCAGAAGTTGCAACAAGACGTATGCGGCATAAACAAGAAATACAAGTTGAACTATGAAAACCCGAAAGTTGACGAGTTTAGTGCGTGGGTTTCAGCGGCTCTTTCAAGGGGATAGGAAAGGCTGCGGACGTGTGGCGGTGCTCGGCGGAGGGTCGTGGGCAACGGCGCTGGCAAAGGTGATAGTCGACAAGACCCACCATATCGGGTGGTATATGCGCCGCCAAGAGAACATCGACCAGATCATCGCCACGGGACACAACCCGAGTTATCTGACCCAAGTGCTGTTCAATCCCGACGAGATTTACTTCACGAGCGACATCAACAAGATAATCCGCGAGTTCGACACGCTCATCTTCGTCACGCCCTCACCCTACTTCAAGCAGCACATGCAGAAAGTGACGGAGAGCCTGAAAGACAAGTTCATCGTGGCGGCAACGAAGGGCATAGTGCCTGAGGAGAAGATGGTGATGTCGGACTATTTCCACAGTCACTACGGCATACCCCGCGAGCAGATAGCCTGCCTCATCGGTCCGTCGCACGCCGAGGAGGTGGCGATGAACCGTCTGACTTACCTCACGGTGGGTTGCGCTGACGAAGCGGCGGCGAAGAACTTTGCAAAGAAGATTGCGGGCGGCAACATCATCATAGACACCTCCACAGATATTCAGGGCATAGAATATGCGTCGGTGCTGAAAAATATTTACGCTATTGGCGGCGGGATGTGCCACGGACTGAAGATGGGCGACAACTTCCTCGCCGTCTTCGTCGCAAATGCCGCAGCCGAAATGACGGAGATCCTGTCGCTGCTCAGCCCCCTCGAACAGCGCGACATCAACAGTTCGGTCTACTTGGGCGACCTGCTCGTAACGGCGTTCTCCAACTTCTCGCGCAACAAAATCTTCGGCACGATGATAGGCAAAGGCTACAGCATCAAGGCGGCGCAGGCGGAGATGGAGATGATAGCGGAGGGCTACTACGGCGCGAAATGTATGAAGGAAATCCTCGACGAATACGAGGGCTACGAGTTCCCCATAGTCGACGCCGTGTACAAGATACTCTACGAGGGCGCACAGCCGAAACGCACGCTGCGGGCGCTCACGTCATTGCTGAAATAAACATAAAACACATAAAGGTATGAAGTTAGACATTACAAAGGCGACATCGTTCGTTAGTGAGAACGCTGTTAACAGCTTGAAGCCGCAGGTAGTCGCTGCTGCCAAGGCATTAGAAGAAGGGACGTGCGCGGGCAATGATTTCCTTGGTTGGATACATCTTCCGAGCTCAATTACGCCCGAATTTATCGCCGAAATCAACTCTACGGCAAAGACGTTGCAAGAAAACTGCGAGGCGGTGGTCGTAGCCGGCATCGGCGGCTCGTACTTAGGCGCAAGAATGGTGATAGACGCTTTATCAAACAGTTTCGGACAACTCGTAGAAAGCAATGCGCCGCGCATTCTCTTTGCCGGAAACAACATCGGCGAGGACTATCTCGCGGAGCTGACGGCATATCTGAGGACCGTCCGGTTCGGAGTGATAAACATCTCCAAGTCCGGCACGACGACAGAGACAGCCATCACATTCCGCCTCTTGAAGCGGCAGTGTGAGGAGCAACGCGGCAAGGCGGAGGCAAAGAACGTGATCGTCGCCATCACCGATGCGAAGAAAGGCGCGGCGCGCATAACGGCGGACAAGGAGGGATACAAGACCTTCGTCATACCCGACAACGTGGGCGGACGTTTCTCCGTGCTCACTCCCGTAGGACTGCTGCCCGTCGCCGTGGCGGGGTTCGACATCGCCAAACTTGTGGAGGGAGCGCAGGAGATGGAGCGGCTGACGGCAACAGACGTGCCGTTTGAGAGCAACCCCGCTATGCAATATGCCGCCATACGCAACGCTCTCTATCAGGCGGGAAAGAAGATTGAGATCCTCGCCAACTATAACCCGAAGCTCCACAACCTCGGCGAATGGTGGAAGCAGCTCTACGGCGAGAGCGAGGGCAAGGACAATAAAGGCATATTCCCCGCCGCCGTCGACCTGACCACCGACCTGCATTCTATGGGACAATGGATACAGGAAGGCGAGCGCTCCATCTACGAGACGGTGGTCTCCGTCGCCGCGCCCAACGCCTCGCTCAAAGTGCCTTACGACGAAGAGAACCTCGACGGACTGAACTTCCTCGCAGGGAAAGGCATCGACGAAGTGAACAAGATGGCGGAGCTCGGCACGCGGATAGCACACGTCGACGGAGGAGTGCCCAACATAAAGATCACGATAGACAAGCTCGACGAGAAGGGCATAGGGCAGCTCATCTATTTCTTCGAGAAGGCGTGCGGCATATCGGGGCTCGTGCTTGGCGTCAACCCGTTCAACCAGCCCGGCGTCGAAGCCTACAAAAAGAATATGTTTGCCTTGCTCGGCAAGCCCGGTTATGAGGCTGAGAGCGAGGCAATTAAAACACGTCTGGCTGAATGGTGAAAGACGCAATCATCAACTATAACAAGCGAAACGGCTTCGGGCGGCTCTCTCCCAAAGTCGTTTTGTTCGATATGGACGGCACACTGGTCGACTCCATGCCCAATCACGCCGTAGCGTGGACAAAATGTTTCGAGCAGGTCGGGGTAACGTTCTCCGCCGAAGACGCGTATATCACCGAGGGCGCACGCGGCATCGACACCATCCGCAAATATGTCTTCGCCCAAAAAGGCATACAGCTCTCGGAGGCACAAGCGCAGGAAATCTACGACCATAAAGCGCGGATCTTCGCCTCCCTGCCCGTGCCGCAGATAATGCCGGGAGCAATCGACGTGATGGAGAAAGCCGCCGCCGCGGGGCTGACGATAGGCATCGTAACGGGCTCGGCACAGCGTCCGCTCATCGCAAGCATCATCGACAATTTCGGCAAATACGTGTCGGAAGAAAGGATAGTAACGGCGTTCGATGTCAAGAAAGGCAAGCCCGACCCCGAACCGTATTTGCAGGGTATGAAAAAGTGCGGAGGCTTTAAACCGAATGAGACCATCGTTGTCGAAAATGCACCGCTGGGCATAAGGTCGGGGCGCGCGTCAGGAGCGTTCACCGTGGCTTTAAACACAGGCCCTCTCGACGACAAACTGCTTCTCGATGAAGGTGCTGACCTGCTTTACAAAACGATGATTGACTTCGCAGGCGACTGGACCAAACTCGCCGGTGAAGCGCACGGTTGAGCAGGGTTTTAGTAGCTAATCGCGAAGCGCTGTCGAAGTGAAACGGAGAGAGAACTAAGATAATCCGAAGTAGCAACTAAGAACGATTGCAATTGACAATTAACTAAAAAGTAAAGGCGCGCCTGTTCGTTCGGGTACGCCTTTATTTATTAGTTGTTCGTTGTTGGTTGTTCGTTGCTCAAAGCCTGACATTCACGCCGGCCGTGGCGACGAACCCCGGTTGCGCAATCGACACGTAATCGAAATATTTCTTGTTCAGGATGTTCGCAGCGTCAACGTAAATCGACCACCGCCGCGCATCCCACGACAGCTTGCCGTCGAGAATGGCATAGTCCGCGTTGTCGCCTATGCGGTCGCAAAACCGCCACGCAAGCGACAGGTTCAGCCCGCGCCACAGCTTGCCGTCGGCCGCGAGCACGAGTTTGTTGCGCAGGTATTCCATCGCGTACTTGCTCTCGACGACGGTCAGCCCGTAGCGCGAATGTTCCCTTATATACGAGTAGTTTGCAGATATTTTCCTTAAAGGGAAGCGTTCTCCGAAGAGCTCCTGCGGCAAAAATGAAAGGCCGATGTCGCCGCCGAAATTGTTCATCCTGAAATTCACCGAGTGGAAGATGTCGTCGCCGGCCTCTTGGTAGACCACCCAGTCGATCATGTCCGATTTGTGCGAGAAAAACAGTTGCGCCTCCGCGCGGAACCCCCGCCATATCTTGCGCGCGCCGATTTGCACGTCGCATGTTTTTTCGGCCTTTAGATCCGAGTTGCCCTCGATGTTCGCGCCGGAATAATAAAGGTCGGTGAACGTCGGCAGGCGCAACCCGGTGTTCCACGACGCGAAGATTTTCAGCGTGCTTGAAGGGCGGAACGCGAGGTCTATGCCCGGCTCGACATCCCATCCCGCGAGCGGCGTGTGCAGGGCGGTGGCGCCGAGCGAGACGGTCCATCGCCGCAGGAGGATGTTGTGCTCGAGGAAGAAGGACGTGATGGTGCGCGCATCGTGAAACATATATTTAATGCTGCTGTTGCCGTCGTGGCCGCCGCTGTTTTTCCACGAGCTTTCATCTTGCTGCTTGCCCAACTTCGTGCTCCAGATTGATTCGCGGCGGATGTCCGCGCCGAGCGACGTTTTGCCGAGTATTGTTTCAGTCCAAGCTGAAAGTGTTGCGCCCGCAGCGTCCGCGCGATGGTAATTCTCGCCCGCAGGGTCGCCGCGATGCCACTGATAATGGTCGAACCAGCGGTTCCAGTATGCCCCCGGCGCGATGTGAACCTTCCCTACGCGCACCTCGGCATTCACCGCCGCCATCAGCCGCTCGTTGCTCTCCCACTGGTCGGTCGACGCCGCGCCGTAGAACGTGTTGGCCTCGTAGGGCTTGTAACTGTAACCGAACTGCGCCGCGACAAGGGCGTTTTTCAGTTTAATTTTACCTTGCCAGAAGAGCCTCGACGACGAAAATGCGCTGTTCGCCACGGCCCCGTCGGAACGGCTGTACCCGCCGCTGAGGTAGGTTGAAAAAAGGTTTGTGTTAATATTCACCCCCGCGTTGGCGTTGAAAAAACCGTAGGAGCCGCCGCCGATATTCGCGTTAACGAGTTCGCCTGTCTGCCGCGTGATGATGTTTATCACGCCGTTGAAAGCGCTCGCCCCATAGACGCGCGCCGCCGAGCCGTTGACCACCTCGATGCGCTCGATGTCGCTTGCGGACAGGGGGAAGTCGGCCGAGAGATGACCCGTGTGCGGCGACGAGATGTTCACGCCGTTGAGAAGGAAAGTGATCTGGTCGAAATTGCCGCCGCGCATCGAGATGTCGGTTTGCACGCCGAACGCGCCGCGCTGCCGCACATCCACGCCGGAGAGCGTTTTGAGCAGGTCGTTCACGTTCGCCGCCGCCTGTCGCGCGATGTCGTCTTTTGCGAGGACGGTTACGATCTTCGCCGTTTGCAGGCCGGTCAGCGGCACGTGCGAGCCGGTAACAACCACCTCGTCGAGCTCCGTGCCTTCGCGCATGAGGCTGTCGCGAGCGGTGTTCGTTTGCGTTTCGGCACCCTCCGCGCGGGCCTTACCGATTGTTGCCACTGCTAAGACGCCGATGACGACAACCTTGCCGAGCGTTGAGAAAAGAGCATAACCCTTGCGAGTGAACTGCTTGAATTTCAGCGGGTTAGCTTTAAAAAATTGTTGTTTGTGTTTCATGGTATTGATGTTGTTAAAAAGTTAAACCGCGGACAGACTTTCCATCCGCTTTTTCCAAAATCGGTAGCCGTAAATGGCCGCCACCGTGTAAATCGCGTAGAGCAGCGCGCGGCCGTAGAGCCCTTTGTACACGTACAGTCCCGTGCTGACAAGGTCGACGACGAACCACAGCCACCATTGCTCGATGTATTTCCTCGACAGCAGCCACAGCGCCACCACCGACAAGGCCGTTGTGAAGGCGTCGATGCAGGGCACGGTGCTGTCGGTGCAATAGGCCAGAAACAGCCATAAGCAACCCCAAAGCACCGCGGCAATAACGCTCAAGACAGCGATTAATTTTTCCGGCACGCGGCTTATTTCCACCCTCTTCTCTTTTTTCGTCCCGCCCTTTATCCAGTAGCACAGACCGTAGATCCCCGCGAGGAAATAATACGCTTCCATGCCGCAATCGGCGTAGATGCCTTTTTGGAAAAGCACCACCACGTAAACCGCGGGCATGACGAGGCCGGTAACCCACATCCACACGCTCCGGCGGAACTCGAAAAAAAGATATAGCAGGCCCAGCACGGCACCCGCTATATCCAAGCAATTATTTAAGAGATATGAGGTCAAAATCTGAAGGTGAGGTTTGCCATCGCATTGCGGCCGGCCATGGGGATGAAACCGATCTCGCGGTAGCGGTTGTCGTTGGTGTGGCCGCCGCTCTCATAGATAGCGGAGTAGACCCAGCCGCTCGCCGCGTAATGGCGGTTGAAGACATTGTTTAAATTGCAGCCGACGATGATCGTGCCGGCGCGTTTAAGCTTGAAGGTGTACGAAGCCGAGAGGTCGCTCTGCGAATAAGCCGGCAGCGCGCGGTCTGTCGAGGCGGTGTTGTCGAGGTATTGCCGCGAGACGAAATTAGTGTGCCAGACAGCCTCGAGCCCTTTATAACTGAACGTAACGAAACCGTTGAGAATGGCGGCGGGACTGAACGCGAGGGTCGAGTTGTCGTAGTGAATAACCTGCTCGCCGTTGTCCCAATCCTCCACATGCTCGTCGAAATCCTTAATCCTGTTGGCCGACAGCGCGGCGTTGCCCGACAGCTCGAGGAACGGCCACGGCGAATAGTCGGCAGTGAGCTCGATGCCCATACGATAAGAATCCTTGATGTTCGTCGTCAGCGCCTCGCCGATGTCGCTCACCTCGCCTGTCTGCACGAACTGGTTGCGGTATTTCATGTAGTAAGCGCCGAGCCCCGCGTGCCACGTGCCGCCGTTGTAAGCGTAACCGATCTCGAGGTCGGTCAAACGCTCGGCTTTCGGCGCGTCGTAGGAACCGTTGTCGGTGAAATTATTGCGCTCGGGCTCGCGGTGGCTGACGGCTATCGAGGCGTATGCGCGGTGCCCGTTCAACTGCCAGTTAACGCCGGCCTTCGGGTTGAAGAAACCGTACTTTTCATTAATGTCCAAACGCTGGTTCTCGTAGCCTTCATCGGTCGAATAAAACTTGTCGTTGATGCCCGTCGTGATGTAAGCCACATGCCGGTATTGCAAGTCAATAAAGGCACTCCACTGCTTGTCAATCTTAAACGTTGCCTTAGCGAACACATTGCCGTCGGTCTTCTCCGCGTCGCTGTCGTAATACTTGTAACGGCCATTGGCGAGGTAAGCTTCTGCCAGCTCGTTGTCGGCGATGTACGTGAGGTAACCGAAATGATTGCCCTCGAAATTCTGCAACGACAAGCCCCCGACGACATCCCAGCGGCGGTCGCTGTAATTGATGTTCCACACAACGCCGTAGGTGTGCTGCGTGAGTCCCTTGCGCCTGACGAAATCGGTCTTTGTCAGCGTCTCGCCGTCGCTCTTAACAAATTCCGCGAGCCCGAATTTAGACAGCTTGTTGCCGCTTCTAAACTCGTCGTAATAGCCGTAGCCGTAAGTGTAATGCAGCGTGCCCGACATCTTCCAATGCTCGCTGAGGTTGACCGCGGCCGAGAGCAGGTTGTGATCCTGCCAGAAATTGTCCGTCGTCTTCGGCCAATAACTGCCGTCGCTCATCATGTAGCGGCTCGTGCCCGCCGAAGCATCATAAGCGTCGTTCAGGCTCTCGAAAAGGTTGTTATACCGCCCCAGCCCGGCATTCCAGAAATCCTTATACGAATTCAGGCCCGTCGCCACACCGTAGTTGCCGTCGAGCAGATCGCCCGTGTCGAGCCCGTTCCACGCCTGCCCGGTCTTCTCGTAGTTGCCGATATTTTTATAGCGCAGCACCACGTTCTTGCCGTACCATGTCAGCCCGCCGTAATACGAGCCTGACTTGCCCGAAGTACCGTGCATAAACCCGTCGGTGCGCGTGTGGTGGTAGGCGCCGTCGAAAACAAGATGATCGAAGAGCAGGCCCGTCGAGAACGAACCCCCCGCGTTCACCGTACCGTACGAGCCCACGCTGACATTCACCTCCATCGAAGGGTCAAGCAAAGGCGCCTTGGTCTGCAGAGCGATATTGCCGCCGAACGCCCCGTCGCCATTGGTCGAACTCCCGACGCCCCTTTGAATCTGCACACCGCCGAGCAGGAACGCGTAGGAATTCATGTTCGCCCAAAACACGCATTCGTCCTCCGGCGAGTTCATCTGCACGCCGTCAATCGTAACATTAATGCGCGAATCGGCAGCACCGCGAATGCGCAGGTAGGTAGTACCCGTGCCCAAGCCGTTCTCGCTCCACGCCAGCACACCCGGCGTCCGCGCAAAGAGAAAGGGCAGCTCGCGCGAGGTCTTCGCAAACGAATGCAGCTCCTTCTCCGAAATGTTCGACACCGCAAACGGCGCATCGCCCTTGACGCGCACGCCGTCGACCACCACCTCTTCCAAATCGTGCGAACGCAGCGTGTCCGCGTCCGCAGCCATACCCTTCGCAACAACCGCCGCGAACAGCAAGCAAAGCAAAATAATCCTTTTCATTAAAATCAATTTATATTCTTCCGCCGGCATTACCCGGATCAAGTTCGAGGGTTTGTTCTCAGCCCGCCAAAAAACGAGCACCCCTAATAAATCTGTCATTACGGTTGCAAAGGTAAGGCTAAAAAATGCTTTAAGCAAAACAAGAAGGCAAAAAAACGTTGAAACGCAGGCGACAGCGAAAGCTGTGCTCATTCCGCAAAGTTGAGCCGGATTACAGTTGCGACTAAGATAAAGTTTTTTCGAACTAAACTCCGCTCGCAGCCTTTCGATTAAGGTTCGAATTAATCTCGATTAAGGTTCGAATTAATTTCGATTAAGGTTCGCCCTACTCGACCACGGTGAACTTTGCGAACTTCAACATCAGTTGCTTCCTGCCCGCATGCTCGAACTCGACCGTCGCCTTCGCGCTGTCGCCCGAGCCCTCGAGAGCCGTGATCACGCCGCACCCGAACCGCTCATGGTCGATTTTCTGCCCCTCGCGCAAGTCGCCCGAATAAGCCTCGACCGACGCCGGCCGCCGCACAAGCTTGAACTTCGGGTCGGCACGAAACTGCGTCGCCACAGGCCGCGAATTTTGCAACCTTTCAAAGGGCCTTTCAAACAACCTTGCGCCCCTTTCTTCGCCCTTGCCTTCGCCTTTTTCTTCACCCTCTTCGCCGCTGACCAACCGCGCGTCGATGTCTTTCAAGAAACGGCTCGGCGCGAAATATTCCGTCTTGCCGTAACGCCAACGCGTCTTCGCGCAGGTGAGGATGCAATGCCGCGCCGCACGCGTGATGGCCACGTAGAGCAACCGCCGCTCCTCCTCCATCTCGCGCGAGGACAGCATCGCCCGCGACGAAGGGAAGATGTTTTCGTCGAGGCCGACAACGAAGACCGTCGGGAACTCGAGCCCTTTCGCAGCGTGCACCGTCATCAACGCCACGCGCGGCTCGTCGTCCGGTCCGTCATTATCGCGGTCGGTCTGCAGCGCCACTTCCTGCATGAACTGCTCGAGCGTCGCCTCGTCCGGCCGCCCCTCCTCCTCGCAGTCAGCCACGAAGTCGCTCAGCGCGTTACCGAACTCGTCGATGTTCTCCTGCCGCGTGATGCGCTCGGTCTCGTCCAAGGCGCTTATGTCGGCGATGATGCCGCTGTTTTTGATGATGTATTGCCCCAGAACGAACGCGTTGTCTTTGTCCAGCCGGCTGCGGAAACCGTTAATTAGGCTTGCGAAGGCGAGCAGCTTGTTTCTCGTGCCTTCGTTGACATCGAGCGAATAGGCTTCCGGCGCGCTGCACACCTGCCATAGGCTCGCGTTCGCCTTTCTCGCCGCCGCAGAGATCCGCGCGAGCGTTACCTCGCCTATGCCGCGCGCGGGGTAGTTGATGATGCGCTTGAAGGCCTCTTCGTCGTCGGGGTTCGCCACGAGCCGGAAATAGGCGATGATGTCCATTATCTCCTTGCGCTGATAGAACGACATGCCGGCGTAGATGCGGTATGGTATGGCGCGGCGGCGGAAGGCGTCCTCGAACGAGCGGCTCTGCGCGTTGGTGCGGTAGAGCACGGCGAAGGCGGCGTAGTCGCAGCGGTCGGCGCGGCGTATTTTCTCGATCTCGATGGCGACGGTGTTGGCTTCGTCGGTGTCGGAATAAGTCTTTATCAGTCGCAGCTTTTCGCCCTCTTCATTGTTCGAAAAAACATCCTTCGCGATTTGCCCTTTGTTGTGATGGATGAGACTGTTCGCGGCGTTGACGATGCGCTGCGTGCTGCGGTAGTTGCGCTCGAGTTTGAAGAGTTTCGCCGCGGGGTAGACCGTTGTGAACGAGAGGATATTGTCGATGTTTGCGCCGCGGAAGGCGTAGATGCTTTGCGCGTCGTCGCCCACCACGCAGATGTTTTGCCGCGCGCGTGTCAGTTGGGTCAGCACGGCCTGCTGCACGCGGTTGGTGTCTTGATATTCGTCGACGAGGATATGCTGAAAATGCTCCTCCCACTTGCGGCGTATGGCGTCGTTGTCGCGGAAGAGGCGGTAGGTCTCGAGCAGCAACCCGTCGAAATCGATGGCGTTGGCCGCGCGCAGGCGTTGCTCATAGGTTAAGAAAATCTGCGCTATGGCGGGGGTGCGTGCTTGGCGGTCGCGCTCGGTTAATTCGCGGTCGGCGGCATATTCCGCGGCACCGAGCATGTTGTTTTTCGCGCGCGAGATGCGTGCATGCACGGCCGACGGCTTATAGGTTTTGTCGTCGAGCTTCATCTCGCGGATGATGGTTTTAATCAGACTTTGCGAATTGCTTTCGTCGTAAACGGAAAAATTTTTCTTAAAGCCCGCGGCGGCATACTCCTCGCGCAGGATACGCAGGAAGCGCGAGTGGAACGTGCCCATGCTGATGTGCCGCGCGTTGTCGCTGCCCACGAGGTTGGCGATGCGCTCTTTCATCTCGTTGGCGGCTTTGTTGGTGAAGGTCAGCGCGAGGATGTTGCCGGGGTTCACGCCTTGGCGGATGAGCCACGCTATGCGGCAGGTGAGCATGCGCGTCTTGCCCGAGCCGGCGCCGGCGATGACGAGCATTGGTCCGGCAGCGTATTCCACGGCTTCGCGCTGGCGTTCGTTGAGGGCGTTTATGAAATCGTCGTTGGCCATTGTCGCGCGAAGGATTTATTTGGCATAGATGCCGCCGGAGACTGTTTTCGGGTTAATCTTCTCGCCTTTCTTGGGGAAGAGCGGGATGAATTTCATTTGCTGCTCTATCTGGCGCTGCCGTTTGAGCATGTACGCGCTCGGGTTCGCGGCGTCGAAGCGGCGGGGGTTGGGCAGCGTGGCGGCGAGCAGTGCGCATTGTCCGCGCGTCATCTCCGCCGGTGCGCGCCCGAACTTGTGCTTTGCTGCGGAGAACGTGCCGTAGATGCCGTCGCCCATCTCAATCGAATTAAGGTAAACCTCCATTATGCGGTGCTTGTCCCACAGCAGTTCGATGAGCACGGTGAAATAGGCTTCGAGGCCTTTCCTGAGCCACGACCGCCCCGGCCAGAGGAACACGTTTTTCGCCGTCTGCTGACTGATGGTGCTCGCCCCGTGCATCGTCTTGCCGGTTTTGTTATGCTCCTGCGCGGCCTTGATGGCCTTGACGTCGAAGCCGTGGTGGAGCAGGAAGCGCTGGTCCTCGGAGGCCATCACCGCCACGGGCATGCTCGGGGCCATCTCGTCGAGCGGCATCCAGCGGTGGTAGAGGCGGAGCTGCGAGCCGGCCTTCGCTTGTTCGGCGAGGCGGATGAACATCAGCGGCGTGGCGTAGACGGGCACGTGGCGAAAGAGGAGTACGGCAAGGATGGTCGTGCCGAAGAACAGCGCGAGGACCCATGTGATTATTTTCAAAACGAGTTTCATTTCGAAGGCGAGCGACGGTTCAAAGGTAGTTTAAAGGCTTGGCTTATGCAAACAAAACACCGGCATTCGTCGCGAACACCGGTGCCTTTTTGATTATGTTTAACCTACTGTTTTGTCAGTTGTAAAAATGCTGGCCTCGCGGTCGGCATTGTTAGCCGTTAAACAATCTTGAATTACCTTAAACTAATAACTAAAAACCTAAATCTATTACTACTAACCTAAACAATCTTTCGTTCTTTTTCGAGCCGTTCGCGGGAGTTTGTCCGAAGCCCGAGCCCCTTTCTCCCGGAAAGCTGTTGCAAAGGTAGGGCGCATTGGGCTAACGCGCAAGAAAAGGGGTGTGCGGAATGCGGAAAAGGGCGTTGTTCTTGACGTTAATCAATCCGGAGCGGAGTTTTGGAAAGGGTTGTCATTATCTTAGTCGCTACTAATCCTCCGGCTCACCTCTGCGCTATTTCGCACCAGCCTTCGTTGTCGCCTTCGTTTCAACTTTCTTTCAATTTCCTTTCAACCTTCGTTTCAACTTCAAGGCTTTTCTTTGCGCTTGTTTCTCGGATGATGGAGCAGTATTTCTTCGCGCAGCATGGTGCTGTCGATATGCGTGTAGATTTCTGTTGTGCCGATGTCCTCGTGGCCGAGCATGGCTTGTATGAAACGCAGGTCGGCGCCGCGGCGGAGCATTTCTGTGGCGAAGGAATGGCGGAGGGTGTGCGGCGAGATGGTTTTCTTTATGCCCGCCTCTGCAGCTTGACGTTTTATCATTATAAGAATCATCGTGCGTGTCAGGTGTGCGCCGCGGCGGTTGATGAAGACGTAATCCTCTTCGCCGGGCTTTATCATAAATTTATTTCTGCAGGCATACCACAGTTCCAATTCGTGCAAGGCAGAATTTGAGATTGGCACGAGTCGCTCTTTCCGTCCTTTGCCGATGATGCGCAGGATTTTCTCGTCGGCGCGGATGTCGGAGAGGCGGAGGTTGACCAGTTCGGAGACGCGCAGGCCGCAGGAGAAGAGCGTTTCGATGATGGCGCGGTTGCGGTGGCCTTCGGGTTTGGACAGGTCGACGGCGGCTTCGATGGCATCGATCTCCTCGACGCTTAACACGGTGGGCAGGTGCTTGCCTGTCTGGGGCATCTCGAGCAGTTCGGCGGGGTCGGCGTCGATATAACCGTCGAGGGTGAGCCACGCGTAGAACGAGCGTATGCCGCTGAGGATGCGTGCGTGCGACGAGGGTTTGATGCCGCGCGAGGGCAGCGTTTGCGAGAAGCGTTGGAGGTCGGCTAAAGAGAGCTTCTCGGGTTGGAGGTTGTTGTCGCGGCAGAAGGCGAGGAGGTAGTTCAGGTCGTGCTCGTAGGCGAGGATGGTGTTCGGCGAGTAGTTGCGTTCGAGCTTCAAGTAGCGCAGGTATCGGCCGACCATATTTCCGTTGCTTTTCTTTCCCTTTTCTGCCATTTTCTTTACTTTTGCTCACAAATTTACAAACAATCTTCGCGCCAACGGCAAAAGGCTTCGGGAAAACGCGATTGCCCCGGCGCGGGACTTAATTTTTTCTTTACGGCGTATGAAAATTCTGATTGTCAACGGTCCGAACCTTAACCTGCTAGGCACGCGCGAGCCGGATGTTTACGGGAGCACCTCGTTCGAGCGCTATCTGCCGGAGCTCAAGGCGCGCTATGCCGGCATCGAGATTGATTATTTCCAAAGCAACATCGAGGGCGAGCTGATCGACGCGATGCAAAAAGTGGGCTTCACTGTTGACGGCATCGTGCTCAACGCCGGGGCGTACACCCACACGAGCATCGCCCTTGCCGACTGCATCCGCTCCATCAAAGCGCCCGTCGTGGAGGTGCATATCTCGAATGTCCACCGGCGCGAGGAATATAGGCACCGGTCGATGATCTCCGCGGCGTGCGAAGGGGTGATCTGCGGCTTCGGTCTCGACAGCTACCGCCTTGCAATTGAGGCGCTTAGCGCGAAAGGGAAATGATGTCCGCTTTGCAGAAAGGCGATGAATATTGACGATTACATCCTTAACCATATCGACGCCGAACCGGACCATCTGCGGCGGCTTTACCACGAGGCCAACCTGCAATTAGTGAACGGCCACATGGCGAGCGGCCACTTGCAGGGGCGACTGCTGAAGATGCTTGTAAGGATGATCCGCCCGCGCAACATCCTCGAAATCGGCACATACGCCGGTTACAGCGCGATATGCCTTGCGGAAGGTCTCGGCGACGGCGGCAAGGTTTACACCTTCGAGATCAACGACGAGCTTGAGGATTTCACGCGGCAGTGGATAGCGCGGTCGGCCGTGGCGGACAAGATCGAGTTCATCATCGGCGACGCGTTGACGGAAGCTCCGAAGCTCGGCATAATGTTCGACCTTGCCTTTATCGACGGCAACAAACGCACTTACACCGAGGCCTACGAAGCCGTGCTGCCGCTGGTCAGTCCGCGCGGGTTCATCATCGCCGACAACACGCTGTGGGACAGCCACATCATCGACCCGGCCTACGCGAACGACAAGCAGACACAGGGCATCCTCGCCTTCAACGAACACGTGGCGCGCGACGCGAGGGTGGAGAAAGTGATCCTGCCCGTGCGCGACGGGATGACAATCATTATGAAGAGGTAACACATTAAAAATCAATAAGATGCAAGAGACACGACAGAATAGAATCGCGCGCGAGATTCAAAAGGAACTCAGCCTGATTTTCCAGCAACAGACAAGGGCGATGCGCGGCGTGATGGTGAGCGTTACGAAGACAAGGATCTCGCCCGACCTGAGCGTCTGCACGGCCTACCTGAGCATCTTCCCTTCGGCACGCGGCGAGGAACTGCTGGGCAACATTCAGAAGAACGCTTCGCAGATACGCTACGAGCTGGGCACGCGGATGAAGAACCAGTTGCGCATCATCCCCGAACTGCGTTTCCACATTGACGACAGCCTCGATTACATCGCGCACATCGACGAACTTTTAGGCAAATAATTTTTTCGCGCCGCCATGAACTTCCCGTTTTTCGTCGCACGCCATTACATCCTTTCGAAGAAGAGCACGAACGCGATCAACCTCATCAGCGGCATCAGCGTCGCGGGGGTAATGATTGCCTCGGCCGCGCTGGTGGTGGTGCTGAGCGTGTTCAACGGGTTCCGCGACATGGTGGCGTCGTTTCAAACAAATTTCGACCCGCAGCTGAAAATTGTTGCTTCGGAAGGCAAGACGCTGGCGGCCGACGACCCCTTGCTAGCGAAGGTGAAGGGCTTGGCGCAGGTCGATGTGGCGACGGAGTGCGTCGAGGATATGGTTGTGGCGGTGTACAACGGGCGGCAGACGATGCTCGCGCTCAAAGGCGTGGACGACAATTTCGACAGCCTGACGCACATCGCGGATTGCCTGTACGGACAGGGCGAGTTCTGCCTTCACGCCGGCAGCTTGGAGTACGCCGTTGTCGGTGTCCGCGCCGCGCAGGACCTCGGTTGCGACACGCGCTGGTCGGGCTACTTGCACGTTTACGCCGCCGCGCGCGAGGGCCAGCTTGACATGTCGGACATGGAGTCGGGCTTCACCGTCGATTCGCTTATGCTGCCGCCGTACATCTTCTCCGTCGGGCAGACGCGCTACGACAAAGGGCTCATCCTTGCGCCGATTGCCTTTGCACGCAGGCTGTTTCACATGCAGGGCGAAATGACGAGCCTCGAATTAAGGCTTAAAGAAAACGCCGACATCGCCGCCGCTAAGCGCGAGATAAGGGTCATTCTCGGTGAGAATTACCGCGTGATGGACCGCTTCGAGCAGCAGGCCGACACGTTTCGCATAATGCAGATTGAGAAGTTTATCGCCTACGCGTTCCTCTCGTTCATCCTCATCGTGGCATGCTTTAACATCATCGGCAGCATCTCGATGCTCATCATCGACAAGAAGGACGATGCCGCGACGCTGCATTGCCTCGGCGCGAGCGACAAACAGATTGCGCGGATATTTCTTTTTGAGGGGTGGATGATAACGCTGTTCGGGGCCGTCGTCGGCGTGGCGTTAGGGCTGCTTTTGTGCTTCTTGCAACAGCAATACGGCTTTGTCAGTATGGGCAAGCAAGGGTCGTATGTTGTTGATTCTTACCCTGTTAGCGTGCATTACGCCGACGTGGCGGTAATCCTTCTCACCGTGGTGGTTGTGGGGTGGTGCGCCGTGTGGTACCCGGTGCGGTACATGTCGCGGCGGCTGCTGGGTTAACCGAGGGCGATGTGCTCGGCGCTGATGTCCTCGCTGAGGAAGGTGCGCGCGCAGGAGGCGAACCGTGCGGCGCTCTCGGTGGTGAGGTAGCGGCAGGCGCCTCCTTTTTTTAAACAACCCTCCATTTCAGTGTGGCGCGACAGGTAATCTTTCAGCGCGAGGGCGACGATTTTCCCTTGCGGCAGCACTGACATCGGCCGCTCTTTCGCGCCGGGCAGGAAAGCGAGGTAACGGCTGATCTGGCGCATGAGCAACGGGTAATGGGTGCAACCGAGCAGGATGGTGTCGATGGCTTTGTCGCGCGAGAGCAGTTCGTCGAGGCGTTTGCGCACGAAATATGCGGCGCCGTCGCTGTCGGCCTCGCCCGCCTCGATTATCGCGGCCCATAGCGGACAAGCTTCGGACGTTACTTTGATGTCGGGGAAAAATTTGGCGATCTCCATTTCGTAACTGCCGCTGTTGACTGTGCCCTCGGTGGCGAGGATGCCGATGTGGCGCGTGCGGGTGATGTTGCCGATGATCTCCGCGGTGGGCCGGATGACGCCGAGCACGCGGCGGTCGGGGGCTATCGACGGCAGGTCAATCATTTGTATGGAGCGCAACGCCTTTGCCGACGCGGTGTTGCAACCGATGATGACGAGCGGGCACCCGAGTTCGAAGAGCTTTATGACGGCCTCGCGCGTGAACTTATAAACCACCTCGAACGAGCGGTTGCCGTAGGGCGAACGGGCATTGTCGCCGAGGTAGATGTAATCGTACTGCGGCAGTAACGCGCGTATCTCGTGGAGGATGGTGAGGCCGCCGTAGCCGGAGTCGAACACGCCGATGGGCCCTTGCGTTAAATCGAACACTATTGCTTTGGTTTTCAGGCCGTTACGAGCTTCATTGCGCAACGATATTCTTCACTGCGGCGGTGATGTTGTACGCCATTTTCGCATTGAGGAAGGGCACGGCCTTGTCGTCGGCGCTCAGCACGAAGGCTAATGAATATTCGTTTGCGACGTCGGCGATGACCGCATCGAGCTTCTTGCGCACGGCTGCAATCTTCTCGTCGCGCGCTTGTTGCAACAGGCGGCGGGCCTCGTCGCGGAAGGCCTCGTTGCGGTTGAGCATGTCTTCGAGTTCGCCTTGCCGCTTGGCGAGGATGGCGGGCGTGTAACCGGCATATTCGTCGAGGAACGCTTCGTATTTGGCGTTAAACTCGTCCTCTGCGGCGGTCATCTCGGCGTCGTACTTGGCTTTGAGCTCAACCATATCGCTGTCGATCTGCGCATATTCCGGCATCGCTTCGAGCACCTCGTTGTAGCTGATGCAGCCGAAGCGGAACGCCACGGTCTCCTGCGCCGAAAGTGCGGCGGGCAAGAGTGCGGCGAGGAGCGTGAGGAGTGCGAGGCGCTTCATAAATTGCATTTTAAATCAAGTGCAAAGCCCTTCATAAAGAGCATTTTAAACTAAGTGCAAAGCCCTTCATAAAGAGCATTTTAAACTAAGTGCAAAGCTCTTCATAAAGAGCATTTTAAACTAAGTGCAAAGCCCTTCATAAAGAGCATGTTAAATCAAGTGCGGCGGGGCTTATTTTTTCAGTTCGGCCTTCACCTTCGCGGTAACGTCTTCGCTGATGGCGTCGTTAACGTAGAGCACGCTGGCGATGTCCATTATATAAAGGTATCCGCCCGTTTTGCCGACGGCGGTGATGGCGTTCATGAGTTTGTTGTAGAGCGGCTGCTGCTTCTCTTGCTGGAGCTGCTGGAGCTTCTGCTGATAGTCTTGGTTGGCGTCTTGCAGCTTCATATAGAGGTCTTGCAGCTCGGTCTCGGTCTCTTGCTGCTTGGTCTGCGGCATGGTGTCTTTGGCCTTGTCGTACTCCTCGGCCTTACGCTGGAACTCGGCCTGCATCTCCTGCATTTCCTGCTGATACTCTTTCGCTTTGGCCTCGATCTCGCCGTTAGCTATGCTGTATTCGGGCATGGAGGTGAGCACTTCCTGAGCATTGATGTGGCCGTATTTTTGCTGTGCGAACAATGCGGCGGGCGCAAAGATGAGCGCCATTAAGATAATCTTTTTCATTGCTGTTTGTTTTTATGAATTATGTTTTGCTTGTTGTTGTTTTGAGTTGCCTTGCGGCGGAAGGTTTAATCCTGAAAGGGGTTTAATACGAATAGCCTAATTTGGCGAGCACCTCGGCGCTGATGTCTATTTTCGGCGAGCCGAAGATGATGCCGTTGTCGGAGGCGCGGTCGACCACGAGGCTGTATCCCCGCTGCTCGGACACCTCTTTGACGGTGTTGTAAATCTCCTCTTGGATGGGGGTGATGAGCGCCTCGCGCTTCTTAAACAGCTCGCCTTCGGGTCCGAAGTACTTGCGTTTGAGTTCGCTGGCCTCTTTCTCCTTCTCCATTATGGCGTCCTGCCTCTCCTTTTTCTGCTCTTCGGAGAGGAAGACCACCTCGTTCTGGTAGTTCTTGTACATCGTGCCGGCCTCGGTGTTGAGGGCTTCGATCTCGGCCTGCCATTTCTTGCTCACTTGGTTGAGCTGCTCGTTGGCGCGCTCGTAGGCCGGGATGTTTTTCAGGATGTATTCCATGTCGACCAGCGCGAATTTCTGTGCCGAAGCGCCAATAGCCATTGACATCGCGGCGAATATTAACATTAATCGTTTCATATCGTTTTTCAAATTAAATCCGTTAGAATTCTTGTCCGAGGATGAAGTGGAAGTTGCTGCCGCCCTTCGTGCCGAACACCTTGTCGAAGCCGTAAGCCCAGTCGATACCCATCAGGCCGACCATCGGCAGGTAGATGCGCACGCCGAAGCCCGCCGAGCGTTTCATGTCGAACGGGTTGAAGCTCTTCGGCTCGGTCCACGCGTTACCGCCTTCGAGGAAGCCCAGGCCGTAGATGGTGGTGTTGCCGAGCATGAACGGGTAGCGCAGCTCGACGGTGAACCGGTCGTAGGCGTAACCCTCGTAGCCGTAAGGTGTCAGCGCGCCGTTGTCGTAACCGCGCAAGCCGATGGTCTCCTCTGCGTAAGAGGTTGAATAGCCGGACATGCCGTCGCCGCCGACATAATAGGTCTCGAACGGCGATTTCTTGTATTTGTTGAAGCTGCCGAGGATACCCATCTCTACGCGCGTCATGAGCACGAAGCACTTCTGTCCGGAGCTCAGCGCGGTGAACGTGCGGGCTTTGAACTTCCATTTATGGTACTCAATCCAGCGGTATTTCTCTTGCTGCTGCTTGTTGTAATCGGGCGCGAGGGCGTTGGTGGCGAGGTTCTTGTAATCCTTCTTCTGCCACAGCGACCACGGCGGCGTAACGGTTACCGAGAGCAAGAACTCCGAGCCGCGGCGCGGGAAGAGCTGGTTGTCGGTCGACGTGCGGCTGAGCGAGATGGTGAGGTTGAGGTTGTTCGCCACGCCGTTGGTCATCAGGAAGTAGCTCCAGTTTTTCAGCATGTAGCGCGTGTAGGCCAGTTGCGCCGAGAGCACGAAGTAGTCGTCAGGCCAGCGCAGACGTTTGCCCCACCCGACGTAAACGCCCAGCATCTGCACGTACTTGTCGGGGTCGTAATAGTTCTCGTAGTTGTTGTAATACGAACTGCCGTAGCCGTAGAGGTAGTTGTAATAATTGCTGTAATACGAGCTGTTGTAATAGGTGCTCGACACGTCGGTCTGCTTCGAATAATACAGTCCGACGGAGAACTGGATAGGCCGTTTGCCGCCGAACCATTCCGTCGAGTAACCGATGTTGTAAGCCTGATAATACGTGCCGTTGGTCTGCGCCGAGATTGACATCTGCTCGCCGTCGCCGATGGGCATGATGCCGCGGTGCTCGGCGTTCTTGCGGAAGAGGTTCGCCATCGAGAAGTTATTGAGTTTCAGGCCGATACGCCCGATGACACCTGTCTGTCCCCAACCGAGCGAGAACTCCACTTGGTCGTTGGATTTCTGCGTCAGATCCCAGTTGATGTCGACGGTGCCGTTCTCCGTGTCGGGCTGCACGTCGGGGTTGACGGCCTCGGGGTCGAAGTGTCCCATCGACGCAATCTCGCGCGCGGAGCGTTGCAGGGCGTCTTTCGAGAAGAGGTCGCCGGGCTTGGTGCGCAGCTCGCGGCGGACGACATTCTCGTAGAGGCGGTCGTTACCGTTAATGCGCACGCGGTTTATTCGCGCCTGCGGGCCCTCGGTGATGCGCATCTCGACATCGATCGAGTCGCCTTCGATATTCACGTCAACCGGGTCGAGGTTGTAAAAGAGGTAACCGTTGTTCCAATAAGCATTACCCACCGCGTCATCATCCTCGGTCAAACGCTTGTTCATCAGCTTCTGGTTGTACACGTCGCCGCGCTTCATGCCGAGCACATTGTTGAGCGCGTCGGTGGAATAAACCGTGTTGCCCACCCACGAGATGTCGCGCAGGTAGTACTGTATGCCCTCGTCCACCTTGACGTAGATGTTCACGTGCTTGTCGTCGTAAGTCCACACGCTGTCCTCAACGATGTGCGCGTCGCGGTAGCCGTATTCGTTGTATTTGTCGATGAGGTTTTTCTTGTCGGTCTTCCAGCGGTCCGGCGTGTATTTGCGCGGTTTGAAAAGGGTGCTGAACTTGCCCGACTCGTGCGTCTTGGCGAACGCGCCCTTCTTAATCAGCGTGCCTTTTAATTGTTTGTCGGTGAGCTGCTCGTTGCCGTCGATGATGATGTTTTTGACGCGCTTCTTCTGCTTCTTGTCGACCGTTACGTCGAGGATGACATAGTTCTTTCGCGAGATGTCGTCGTGCTGCATGATGGTGATTTCGGCGTCGTTGAAACCCTTGTCGTCGAAATATTTCTTTGCAAGAAGCTTCGCGCGGTTGATCATCGACGGCGTAATCTGGAAATCCTTCATCATGCCGAGCTTCTCCTCCATATCCTCGCGCTCGGATTTTTTCAGGCCGTAGTAATTAATCTGCGACACGCGGGGCAGCGGCGCAAGGCGGAAATGGAGGTAGACGTCGCGGCCGATAATCGAGTCGATGGCGATGGACACGTCGGAGAACAACCCGTGCCGCCAGAACCGCTTTACCGCGTCGGTGATCTCCGTGCCGGGGATGCTTATCTCCTGCCCTATCGACAGGTTCGAGATGCTCGTGAGCATGTAGTCCTCGTAGCCCTCGATGCCCGACACCTCGATGCCCGCAATGGTGCACGTGCGCGGCGTGGCGGCGTATGAGATCTCCGGGTTCACTATCTTGTCTTGCGCCGCGGCTATTGACGCCAACGACAGGCAAGCTGCAAGAAGTATGTGTCGTAAATGCCTCATCTCGTGATGATATTTCGTAGCTGTAAACGCTTCATTTTATGCTAATTCTCCCCGTCCTCAATCTGCCGCTCGGTCTTGCCGAACCGCCGTTGCCGCTGCTGGTAGACGGCTATGGCGCGGTGCAGGTCGTCCTCGCTGAAATCGGGCCAGAACGTGTCGCAGAAATAGAGCTCCGAATAGGCTGCCTGCCAAAGCAGGAAGTTGCTCAGGCGCAGCTCGCCGCCCGTGCGGATGAGCAGTTCGGGGTCGGGCAGGAACGCCATCGCCAGCGACTGCGAAAGCAGCTTCTCGTCAACGTCCGCAGCCGTGATTTTGCCCTCAATGGCCTGCCGCACTAATGTCCTCGCGGCTTCGGTTATCTCCCAGCGCGAGGAATAGCTCAGCGCCACAATCATCGTCATCGCCGAGTTTAATGCCGTATGCGCCTCAGTCTCAGCGAGTTTCCTCCTTACGGCTTCGGGCAAGCGCGCGATGTCGCCCACGACGCGGAACCTCACGTTGTTCTTCATAAAAATCTCGTCCTCGAGCGAGCTGAGCACCAAGCCCATCAGCGCCGCCACCTCCTCCGCCGGACGGCTCCAGTTCTCCGTCGAGAACGTGTAGAGCGTCAGGTATTTTACGCCGAGCCGCGTGCATTCCGCCGTGATGCGCCGCACCGCCTCGACGCCCGCCTGATGACCGTAGCTGCGCTCCTTGCCGCGCTGCGCCGCCCACCGTCCGTTGCCGTCCATGATGATGGCAATGTGCTGCGGTATCCGCTCGTTGTCTATGTCGTAAGCCATCGTTCGCGCGAAGATTTATTCCCTGTCATTATGGCACACCCTGCACCGCTCTTTGAAGCTGTATGTGAGGTTCACCATCAGTTGCGAGTAGCAATCGGCGTTCTTGAAGATGCCGCTCGACTCGATGAGGTACGGGTCTTTCATGCCGTCGAGCTTGTCGCTCATCGAGAAGTGGAATATCCACTCGGCATTGATGTTGAGCCGCCTCGCTATCTTGTATTTCACGCCCACGCCCACAGGCACGTTGCCCGTTGCCACGCTGCCGTCGGAGGTCTTGGCGTAAGTGAGGCCGATGCCAGCCATGATGTACGGCGTGAAGCGTTTCGCACCGCGGTATTCGCGCCCCGTGCCATAGGGCCAGAAGCTGTATTCGTACATCGCGTTCAGGTCGATCATCGTGTTACTGAAACTGTATTCATCTGCCGGCGAGGGGTACACCGTTTTAACGTTGTCCGCCGACCCTTTCAGCTTACCGTAATCCACCGCCACGCGCAGTCCCGACGAGGGGTTGAACGCATACCGCCAGAGCAGCGCCGCCGACGGTTGCCCGCCTTTGAAGAGGCCGCCGTTGTAGTCGCCCTCATAGTTGATCATCCCCGCGCCGACGCCGATTTCCATGACGTATTCCGGTTCCGTCTGCGCGCACAACGGCAGTGCGGGCACGGCTGCCAGATGGAGCAAAACGACGGCTTTTCCTACTTGCATCGCGCGGGTTTATTGATTTACACCGAACGCGGGCTGCATCCGAGAATATTCAATTATAATTGACACCTTGCTCATTTGCAACGCCCTTACTATTCAATGAAATAATCTTGCTCTTTCTTCCACGCCACGCGGTTGATGCGCCCTTTCCACACTTGCCCGGTGCCGCCGCAGAGGAGCCACACCGAGCCCTCGCCGTCGGCCGCGAACGCGAAGGAAGTAAAACCGCTGTCGAGGTCGTCGGGGATGCTCATTATCGTGTCGTTAAGCCACGTGATGCCGTCGTCGCCGCTGTGGTAGATGCGGTCGAGCGCGACAGCCTGTCCGCCGTCCTTGCCGTTGCCGCACACGGCCTTGATATTGTTCTCGTCGTAACTGGTGATCTGCCAGTTCTCTGCGCGCGGGGCACGGTTGTCGATGTTGTCGCCGGCGAAAGGAATATAGTTCCACGCGTTGGCGCGCGCACCGCCGGCATATTCCTCCACCTTCGTCCACACCACCGCCGTCGTGTCCGAGGGGTACGCCTCGCCGTCGCGGTTGCCGATGAGGATGAGCTTCTCGGTTGAGGCATTCGTGGTCATGGCGTGAAAGGCGAACGAGAGGTCGGTGGAAGGCAGCAACGAGCAGTCGCTGTCGAGCTCTTCGGCCGTCCATGTTGCGCCGTCGGGCGAAGAAAGGAGCTGCGTGCCGTCAGAGGATAGGGCGTAAAGGAACGCCGACCCTCCGCCTATTATTTGCTTTAAATCCGCCGCGGCGACACTTGTCCATTCGCTGCCGTCATCCGAGCGCAGCACCTCGCCGCCGCTGTAAGTGTACAAAGCATCATCGAACGCCGTAACGCTCTTTACGGCATCAGCGTCTAACGTTGTCGAAGGGCTTATCTCCGTCCACTCTCCGCCGCCGCTGATGTCCGCGGTATAAATCTTCACGTCGCTGCCGTCGTTGCCGAAAACATACATCTTGCCGCCGAACGCCAGCGCCTTCATCGTCTCCAACGGCACGAACGCCGGCACGCTCTCCGCAGCCAGTGTCCAGATGCACGTGTCGCCTACTTCCTTGTGCACGTTCACGCTGATCGTGTAGTCGCGATAGGTCAGACCCGACGTGCCGTAGACGCGGAACAGGCGCGGGGTGGAGAAGTCGATGGAGTCGGTTGAACTGTAATAAAAAAGGGTGTCGCTGATGAGACTTTGATACACCACCGACCCGCCGTTGCGCGACGTGATGGTGCACACCGTTTTCGAAGCGTCGACGCCCAACGGCAGCGAGTCGCTGTTCCAGATGAGCCCCGCCTGCTGGTCGATGTTGAAAGCATAGTCCGTGCAACTAAGCGTGCGCATGATGGTGCTGTCCTGACCCTGCGAACCCTCGACGGTGTAATAGCGGTTCAGCGTGCCGAGCGTGAACGCGGTGATGGCCGCATCGTCGTAGTAGGTGTAGTCCGTGTCGTCGCTAAGGCAAGACACAAACACCGCCAGCACCAAGCACGCCGCAACTATCGAAAAGAAAAATCGTCTCATCCGTTTGACTTGTGCATTTGTCAAAATCGCAGCAAAGGTAATACATTTTTCTTAACTAACGGGTTTGCCGGCGGTTTTATTAGATTATTTACACATTATACTATAAAAAATGTAAATCAGGGAGGGCGGAGAATAAAAAGCTTACCTTTGCTTCGATGAACGATGCTTGTTGCCGCGATGTTATGCGACCTGTAAACCTGATTTTCAACCTTATTTTAATACTTCTGCCGTGCTTTTCGTTAGGGCTTCACGCGCAAGACGTAGCGCCGGAGGACAGCGTGAGCATAGAGGAGCTGATGGAGGAGCTGCCCGAGGTGCTTGTCAAGGGCGGGCAACCGATAGCGCGTATGGAGCCGGGCAAACTGGTGTTTGATATGCCGCGTTTGCAGGAACAGTTCCCGGCGGACAACGCTTACGAACTGCTAAAGCGCATCCCGGGCATAACGGAGAGCGACGGAGCGTTCAATATGGCGGGGCAGACCTTAACTCTAATCCTTAACGGCAAACCGTCGTTGCTCACGTCCGAGCAGTTGGCGCAGTTCTTGCAAGGCGTGCCGGCAGGGGCGTTACGCAGCGCGGAGGTGATGATTTCCGCCCCGCCACAGTACGGCATACGAGGAGCGGTAATCAATATTATAACCGGCAGTGAAAAGAGAGATATGTTGACGGGGCAGCTGCAAGCGACGTGGAGCATCGACAAATATTCGCGCGGATTAGGCAAGGGAGCGCTTATGTACCGGCACGACAAGTTCAGTCTCGACGCTGTTTATTCGCATACAAACGGCAGTAACTACAATAGTGTGGAGCATATTGCCGTGCAGCCGTTGGCGACAGGTCCCGAAGCATACGCGGAAAGTCAGGAGAACGACACGAGAAACATCATCCACGACTACTACGCAGCTGCCGATTATGCCTTTGCGGAGAACCATTCAATCAACCTCGCTTATACCGGCAAATGGCTCAGCACTCACAGCAGCAACACCTCCGAGCAGGACGCGACCTTCTTTCAACGCGGCGTTACGCACAACTATCTTAACGCTCTCGACGCGCAGTACACCGCCCCGATAGGACTGAAACTGCGTGCGGCATGGCTGCTCTATCAATATCCGCAGGAGCAAACGCTCGCGGGAAGCATCGACGGAGACGACAAAAGCCGCACTGCCGACAGCCGGCAGAGAATATCGAAATGGCATTTCTCCGCAGCCGAGACGCATTCTTTGAAAAAGCAATGGGAGATAAACTACGGCGCGAAACTGCAACTGACGAGCCAGACGAGTTGGCAGACCACCCGCTCGCCCGAGGGAGAAATCATCTCCGACGGCACCGACAGAGTGGACTATACCGAGCGGATTTTCAGCGCGTATGCCGGGTTCGGCAAGTCGTGGGGACAGAAGGTGAGCGTCAATGCAAGCGCGGAAGTGGAGAATTACCATACGCCTTACATTGACGATTGGCGCATTTATCCCGCTGTCAACCTGCTGTGGACAGCCAATCAGTCTAACCTTCTCAACCTCTCTTTCGGCAGCAACTCCGCCTATCCGAGCTATTGGAGCATGATGAACAGCGTGTATTACTCCACCACCTACGACGAAATATGGGGCAATCCCGACCTTGTGCCGCAGCGCGATTACAACATCAATCTGACGTGGCGCTTCAAACAGCGGTACGTGTTCAGCGCTTTTGCCGACTTCGCGCCCGAGTGCTTCATGCAAGTACCTTACCAGCCTTCCGACCGGATGGCAATGGTGATGAAAAATATCAACTTCAATTATCGGAACGACTACGGGCTGCAGGCATCCGCGCAGTTCAATGCCGGCGACCGTCTGAACGGAAATGTAACCGCCACAATGATTGTCATACACGACAAGGCGGACGATTACTACGACATCCCGTTCGACCGAAGGACCGTCGCGGGGGTGTTCAGCGCAAACCTGTCGTACGCTTTATGGCGGGCGCAGAACCTCGTGCTGATTGTCAACCCGTTCTATCAGACGGGCGCGATACAAGGTGCCGTCGACATAAAACCCCTTTTTTCGCTCTACGGCTCGCTCCGATGGACTGCCCGCAACGACCGTTGGACCGTCAGCGCCGCGTGCAGCAACATCACCAACAGCCGGATCACGCTCCGCAATACGTGGCAAAATCAGAACCTACGAATGAACGTCGCGCAAGCCTGGCGCACCTTCTCCCTCGCTCTGACATATAAGTTCGGCAAATATCAAGAGCGTCAGCGCCGCGACGTTGACACCTCCCGCATGGGCCATTAACTATTTAGGTTTAAGGTCTTAAGGTCTTAAGGTTGTAAGGTTTAACCTCATAACCTAATTGTCCATCGCCGTGCATTGCGCCTTTGCATTACCGTTTAAACGAACGCGACAGTCGGGGCTGCGTCGCGCTTCTTTCTTGGTAATTTGTGATTGCAGTAGCAACTAAGATTTTATTTTTATGCAAAAATGTTTGTTCGTTTCTGCATAATTCCATACTTTTGCGGCTCGATTATGCATTAATATAAAAAATGAAGTAATAATGAAGAAGAAGACGAAGCGGTTGGAGATGCTGCGGATGATCATTTCGAGCAAGGAGCTGTCGAACCAGACGGAGCTGCTCGAGGCATTGCGGCGCGAGGGTACGGACGTTACGCAGGCCACGTTGAGCCGCGATTTGAAACAGTTGAAGGTGGTGAAGGCCGCAACGCACGACGGGCGTTATGTGTATGTGCTGCCTGCCGAGACGATGTACCGCCGCGTGCCGTCGCCGCAGAGCGCCAGTGAGATGCTTGCCACGCCGGGCTTTCTGTCGCTGACGTTCTCGGGCAACATCGGCATCGTCAAGACGCGGCCGGGCTATGCGGGGAGCATCGCGTTTAACATCGACGAGGCGGCCGTACCCGAGATTTTGGGCACCATCGCCGGCGACGACACCATCCTCATCGTGATCAGCGAGGATGCCGACCGCGACGAGGTGGCGGGCAAGGTGCGCGAGGTGGTGGAACACTTTTAAATCACGTTTTTTTAGCAAAGCGAAATGGAAAATGCGGACGAAGAAGTGCGCGTGGTGGTGGCCGACAGAGAGCACGAGGTGTATGTCGACACCATCCTCGCCACGATAGAGGAGGCTGCCAAGGTGCGCGGCACGGGCATCGCGAAACGCACGCACGAATATCTGGCGACCAAGATGCGTGAGGCGAAGGCGGTCATAGCTCTTGCAGGCGACCGCTTTGCCGGGTTCAGCTACATCGAGACGTGGGGAAACAAACGGTATGTTACCACGTCGGGACTAATCGTTCATCCCGATTTCCGCGAGTTGGGCATAGCGAAACGGATCAAAGACATGACGTTCACCCTTGCGCGCACACGCTGGCCCCACGCCAAAATCTTCTCTCTTACCTCCGGCGCAGCGGTGATGACGATGAACACACAGTTGGGTTACAAGCCCGTAACCTTCGCCGACCTGACCGACGACGAGGCGTTTTGGCGCGGTTGCGAGGGATGTATCAATGTCGACGTCCTGCACCGCACGGGGCGGAAATATTGCATCTGCACCGCCATGCTCTACGATCCGACAGAGTATCTGCCCGCGCGGCTGCCGCAGGAAGTGCTCGACAGGATACACAAACTTGAAAATCAATAGGATAACAACGTTTTTACAAGCGAGAGCAATCAAGTTTACTTGTTTTGCTGAGCGCAGTTAAAAGGTCGAATTTAATTCAACATAAAAACTTTATGGCAAAAAAGAAAGTAGTGGTAGCTTTCTCGGGGGGACTCGACACGAGCTACAATGTGATGTACCTCACGCGGGAGATGGGCTGCGAGGTCTATGCCGCATGTGCCGACACGGGCGGATTTAGCTCCGAGCAACTCAAAGCGAACGAGGAGAACGCCTACAAGCTCGGTGCGGTGAAGTATGTAACGCTCGACGTAACGAAGGAATATTACGAGAAGTCGCTCAAATACATGGTGTTCGGCAACGTGCTGCGCAACAATTGCTACCCGATTTCCGTCTCTTCGGAGCGCATCTTCCAAGCTCTTGCAATAGCGAAATATGCAAAGGAGATCGGCGCGGATGCCATTGCACACGGCTCGACGGGCGCGGGCAACGACCAAATACGGTTCGATATGACGTTCCTCGTTAAGACGCCGGGGATTGAAATCATAACTTTGACGCGCGACCGCAACCTCTCCCGGCAGGAGGAAACGGACTACCTGAACGCCAACGGCTACTTCGCGGACTTCACTAAGTTGAAATATAGTTACAATGTAGGTATCTGGGGCACAAGCATTTGCGGTGGCGAGATCCTCGATTCCACACAAGGCTTGCCCGAATCGGCATACTTGAAGCACGTTACACGCGAGGAGCCGTCGGTGCTAACGCTGGGTTTCGACAAGGGCGAGCTGTGCAAAGTCAACGGTGAAATTTATGACGACAAGATTAAGGCGATACAAAAGGTGGAGGAAATCGGCGCCGCCTACGCCATCGGACGCGACTGCCACGTGGGTGACACCATAATCGGCATTAAGGGCAGAGTGGGGTTTGAGGCTGCCGCACCAATGCTTATCATCGCCGCCCACCGCTATTTGGAAAAATTCGTGCTGTCGAAATGGCAGCAGTACTGGAAGGAACAGGTGAGCAACTGGTACGGGATGTTCCTCCACGAGAGCCAGTATCTCGAGCCCGTAATGCCCGACATAGAAGCCATGCTCGTCTCTTCGCAGCGCAACGTAACGGGAAATGTAACGCTCCAACTGCGCCCCTACTCGTTCCAAACCATCGGTGTCGACTCGCCCAACGACCTCGTGAAGAACAAGCTCGGCGAGTACGGAGAGACCGCGAAGGCATGGTCGGCGGAGGACGCGAAGGGCTTTATCAAGGTTACCTCCACGCCTTTGCGCGCTTACTACTTGGCTCATCCGGAGGAGGAACGCTGATGATACGTGTCGGAATACTCGGAGCGGCGGGCTACACGGGCGGCGAACTCATCCGCATACTTATTCATCATCCGCAGGCGGAGATAATTTTCGCCCACAGCGAGAGCAACGCGGGCAACATGATTAGCGCTGTCCACGGCGGTCTCGTCGGCGATACGGACCTGCGATTTACGTCGGATATGCCGTTTGAAGATATTGACGTACTCTTCTTCTGCTTCGGACACGGCAAGAGCAAGGAATTTATTGCCGGGCACAAAATCCCCGAACGGGTGAAGATAATCGACCTTGCGCAGGACTTCCGTATCGGCGGGGACCACGACTATGTTTACGGTTTGCCGGAGACGCACAGGGAAATGATACGCCGTGCGCGCCACATTGCCAACCCCGGTTGTTTCGCCACGTGCATCCAGCTCGCACTTCTGCCGGCACTGAAAAGCGGAATTATCAGCGGAGACATTCACATCAACGGCATCACGGGCAGCACGGGCGCGGGACAGAAACCCGGCGCAACGACGCATTTCTCGTGGCGCAACGACAACATCTCCGTGTATAAGACCTTCACTCACCAGCATTTATTGGAGATAAACCAGACGGTCAGGGAGCTTCAGCCCGGCTATCATGGCAGGCTGCTGTTCATCCCCCAGCGCGGCTGTTTTGCGCGCGGGATATTCGTAACCGCGTATGCGACGTGCAGTACTCCGATTGAAGACGTGAGGAAAATCTACGACGAATACTACAAGGAAGAACCGTTCACCCATCACGTCCTCTCCTCGCCGTCGATGAAAGATGTGGTGAACACCAACAAGGCTGTGGTTTACGTCGAACGATACGACGACCAACTGCTCATGATTTCCGCCATCGACAACCTTCTGAAAGGCGCTGTCGGGCAGGCGGTGGAGAATATGAACCTGATGTCCGGTATCGACGAGAGAGCCGGACTACAACTTAAAGCAAGCGCATTCTGATGGATTTATTTAATGTTTATTCCCTTTTCGACATCACAATCGACAGGGGAAAGGGTTGTAAAGTATGGGACACGGACGGCACGGAGTACCTTGACCTCTACGGAGGACACGCCGTTATCAGCGTAGGACACTGCCATCCGCACTACGTGGAGGCAATGACCGCCCAGCTGAACAAGATCGGCTTCTACAGCAATTCGGTCGTTAACCCCCTGCAGAGACAACTGGCTGAGCGGCTCGGCAAGGTCTGCGGCTACGACGATTATCATCTTTTCCTCATCAATACCGGCGCCGAAGCAAACGAGAACGCTATGAAACTGGCGTCGTTCTACAACGGTCGCACGCGCATTCTCGCCGCCGGCAAGTCGTTCCACGGGCGCACCTCGCTCGCCGTAGAAGCAACTGACAATGAGAAGATTATCGCTCCGATAAACGCCAACGGGCACGTCAGCCACCTTCCCTTGAACGATATTGCCGCGTGGAAAGCGGAGATCGAGAAGGGCGATGTGTGCGCCGTGATACTCGAATGCATACAGGGCGTGGGCGGCATACGGCTCGCAAGCCGGGAGTTCGTGCGGGAATTGCGCCGTCTGTGCGACGCGACGGACACGGTGCTGATTATGGACGAGATACAGTGCGGCTACGGCAGGAGCGGCAAGTTCTTCGCTCATCAGTGGCTCGACGTGAAGGCGGACATCATCACAGTGGCGAAAGGCATCTCCAACGGCTTCCCGATGGGAGCGGTGCTTATATCCCCGAAGTTCGCGGCAGTGGGCGGGCAGCTCGGCACAACCTTCGGCGGCAACCATCTTGCGTGTGCCGGAGCGCTGGCGGTACTGGACATAATAGAGAGCGAACACCTTGTGGAGAACGCGCACGACGTGGGCGAACACCTTATTAATAAATTGAAGGAGGCGCATCTTAATCACGTCGTCGACATCCGCGGACGCGGACTGATGATCGGCATCGAGCTGGATATACCGTACAAGGAGCCGCGCACACGCCTGATAAAAGAGCAGCATTGCTTCACCGGTTGCGCGGGAACGAACGTCATCCGGCTGCTTCCGCCCCTGTGTATAACGCGCGACGAGGCGGACGACTTTGTAGAACGAATAAAACGAGTATTATGAAGATAGCGGTTATCGGCGGAGGAAATATGGGCGGCGCGCTCGCCAAAGGATGGGGCAAAACGCTCGGCACGGATTGGCATATCGTTGTTACGGCACGCACGGAAGAGACGTTGTGCCGACTGAAAGCAGCCTGCCCGAGACTTGAGACGACAACTTCCAACACCGACGCGGCAAGCGATGCCGATGTGATAGTACTCTGCGTCAAGCCGTGGCTGATAGACGAAGTAGTCTCCGGGCTGCGTTCCGTCCTTAAAGGAAAGACGGTGATATCCGTTGCCGCCGGCGCACGGAACGAGGCAATAGATATTTATGCCATGCCGAATATTGCGGCGGAGTACGGCGCGAGCATGACTTTTATCGAGGAAAACTCAAACAAAGAGGCGACGGATGTTGCTTGCAGCTTGTTCGGCAGCATAGGACAGGCGAAGGTGGTAACCGCGAAACAGATGTCCGCCGGACTGATGGTGTCGGGCTGCGGCATAGCTTACGTCATGCGGTTTCTGCGCGCGATGACCGAAGGAGGCGTGGAGCTGGGCTTTCAGGCGGACGTTGCGAAGGAGGCGGCAATGCAGACTATGGCGGGCGCAGTGAAGCTCTTGCAGGAGACGGGCTTGCATCCCGAGCAGACAATAGACCGCGTTACGACGCCCGGAGGTATCACCATAAAAGGTCTCAACGAACTGGAGCACGCGGGATTTACATCTTCTGTGATAAGAGGACTTAAAGCGGGACTATGAAGAACGTGCGGCGCATAGTGGTGAAAGTGGGCAGCAACGTGCTCACGGCGGACGACGGCAGTCTGCGTGTGGCGAGGATGGCTGCCATAGTAGACCAGGTCGTGTGGCTCAAGAGGCAAGGTTACGACGTGGTATTGGTGTCGAGCGGCGCCGTCGCTTGCGGGCGCAAGGAGATCTGTCTCGACCATAAACTGGACTCAATAGAGCAGCGGCAGTTGTTCTCGTCGATGGGTCAGGTGAAGCTGATCAACTTCTATTACGAGCTGTTTCGCGAGCACGGCTTGCACGTGGGGCAGGTTCTGACGATGAAACAGAACTTCTCCACCGAGCTGACACGCCACAACCAACAAGCCTGTATGGAGGTTATGCTCGAGAACGGGGTAATCCCCATCGTCAACGAAAATGACACCGTGAGCATCGAGGGGCTGATGTTCACCGACAACGACGAGCTTGCGGGGCTGATTGCAGAGATGATTTCCGCGCAGGCGCTAATACTTCTGAGCAACGTCGACGGACTGTACAGCGGCGACCCGGCCGACATCGGCTCCCGTCTCATCCGCAGAGTAAGCCCGTCGGACGACCTCGCACACGTCGTGCAAAACGGCACGAGCAGCGGCGGCAGAGGAGGAATGGCATCGAAATACCTGACTGCGCGGAAAGTGGCGGCGGAGGGGATAAAGGTCGTCATAGCAAACGGCACGGTGCCCGACATAATCATACGGCTGATGGAAAAGCCGGAGGAGACGCCCCACACATTATTTATTTGACGGTATGGACGAATTATTCGAGAGAGTGAAAGAGGCGTCGCGGCGGATGGTATGTATCACCGACGAGAAGCGCAACGAGGTGTTGCGAAGCCTTGCACGGCGGACTGTGGAGAGCAAACAAATGCTGTTGGACGCCAACGCCGCGGATTTGGCGAAGATGGAGCGCGGTAATCCGCTGTACGACCGTCTGCTCCTGACCGGCGAAAGGTTAGACGACATCGCCCGCGACACGGAGAAAGTGGCTGCCTTGCCCTCGCCGTTGGGCATTGTTACAAAGGCGCGGCGGCTCGACAACGGGCTGTTCCTGCGGCGTGTCAGCGTGCCTTTCGGCGTGATAGGCGTAATCTACGAGGCGCGTCCCAACGTCTCTTTCGACGTCTTTTCCCTCTGTTTCAAGAGCGGCAACGCGTGCATATTGAAAGGCAGCAAGAGTGCGGAGAACAGCAATAAGGCAATCGTCGGGCTGATAAAAGAGGTGCTTTCGGAGCACGGCATCGACCCCTTCGCCGTAGAACTGCTGCCCTCGACACACGAAGCAACAGGGGAGCTGCTAAACGCGACGGGATATGTCGACCTCTGCATACCGCGCGGAGGAAAGCGGCTTATTGAGTTCGTGCGCGACACCGCCCGCGTTCCCGTGATAGAAACGGGTGCCGGAGTGGTCCACGTTTATTTCGACAAGGACGGCGATATCGAAAAGGGCAAGGCGGTGATTGCAAACTCCAAGATGAGGCGCGTCAGTGTCTGCAACGCCCTCGACTGCCTCCTCGTGCATAAGGACCGCGAGAAAGACCTGCCCGCACTGCTGGAACCGATGCAGGGGAAAGTGGAATTCATCTACGGCGACTACGGCACGGAATGGATGGATTATAAACTGGCAATCCGCATAGTAGACGATTTCGACGCGGCAATACGCCACATACAGACTTACAGTTCCGGGCATTCGGAATGTATCATCACGGAAAACGAACAGACGGCATGGCGCTTTCAGACGCTTGTAGATGCCGCCTGCGTCTACGTCAACGCCTCAACGGGCTTCACAGACGGCGGACAGTTCGGCTTGGGCGCGGAGATAGGCATATCAACCCAGAAATTAGGTCCGCGCGGACCGATGGCGTTAGAGGAGATGACCACTTATAAGTGGCTGATCAACGGCGACGGGCAAGTAAGGCAATAAGCAATTAAATCGCATTTAAGAAGCATTCAAAGGTCATTCAAATTGCATTCAAACCCTTTCAAACCCCTTCAAAAGAATTAAACCTATGGCAATAATCAATAAGTTCCTCGACAAGACGGAGTTCGCTTCCTACGAGGATTTCATGAAAAACTTCAAGGTGAACGTTGCGGACGATTTCAACTTCGCCTACGACGTGGTCGACGCTTACGCCGAAACGGAACCCGAGCGCGAGGCCATCCTTTGGACCAACGACAAGGGCGATGTTAAACACCTGAATTACAAGGAGTTCAAGCGTCTGTCCGACATGGTGGCGAGCTACTTCCTGCAACTCGGCATACGGCGCGGCGACTGCGTGATGCTCATTTTAAAACGCCGCATCGAATGGTGGATAACGATGATTGCGCTGCATAAGATCGGCGCCGTGGCAGTGCCCGCAACCCACCTGCTGACCGACAAGGACATCATCTACCGCTGCAGCGAGGCGTCGATCCGCATGATTGTCTCCGTCGGCGATGTTGTCGTGCTGCGAAACATCATCCGCGCGAGGGTTTACTGCCCCACCCTGAAGCACTGCGTCTCCATCGGACCCGTCGTGCCGCAACGCTGGGAGAACCTATGGCAAGGCGCGATGCTCGCCCCGAAGTTCCACAGTCAGAAGGGCCAGAACAAGGTTACCGACAATTTCCTGCTTTATTTCACGAGCGGCACAAGCAGCTCGCCGAAGATGGTGATGCACGATTTTTCTTACCCTTTGGCGCACATCCTCACCGCTAAATACTGGCACAACCTGCACGACGGCTCGCTCCACCTCACCGTGGCGGACACCGGTTGGGGCAAGGCTGTCTGGGGCAAGTTCTACGGACAGATGATTTGCGGCGCGACGGTCTTCGTCTACGATTTCGAAGGGCGGTTTAACCCGCAGGCCATGCTCCGCGCGATGCAGGACTTTAAAGTAACGTCGTTCTGCGCCCCGCCGACCGTTTACCGCTTTATGATTCAAGAAGATTTAAGCCTTTTCAACCTGTCGCAGCTCGAATATTGCACGACGGCGGGCGAGGCCTTGAACCCCAGCGTTTTCGAGGAGTGGAAGGCGAAAACGGGCATAATGATTTACGAGAGTTACGGTCAGACGGAGACCACGCTCGTACTCGGCACTTATCCCTTTGTCGAGCCGCGCCCCGGTTCGATGGGCATGCCCAATCCGCAGTATGATGTTGATGTTGTCGACAACGACGGCAACCACTGTCCGCCGGGCGAGAACGGCCATCTTGTAATTCGTACTGAGAAGGGCCGGCCGCTGGGGCTGTTTAAAGAGTATTACCGCCACGGCGAGATGACCGCTTCGGCCTATTCGAAAGGCCTTTACTACACGAACGACATCGTGAACTACGACGCCGACGGCTATTTCTGGTTTGTCAGCCGCGCCGACGACGTGATCAAGAGTTCGGGCTACCGCATCGGACCGTTCGAGGTGGAGAGCGCGCTGATGAGCCACCCCGCCGTACTCGAGTGCGCCATCACAGGCGTGCCCGACCCCATCCGCGGCATGGTTGTCAAGGCCACAATCGTGCTTGTCGACGAGTTTAAAGACAGGGAGCGAACCACGCTGGCAAAGGAGCTGCAAGACCATGTCAAGCACGAGACCGCGCCCTACAAATACCCGCGCGTCATCGAGTTTGTCGAGGAGCTGCCCAAGACCATCTCCGGCAAGATTCGCCGCGTGGAGATCAGGGATAAGGACGGTCTCGCGCAAGAATAATTTTGATTTAAAACAAACAGCTTATGAAAACTTTTCTGAATGTCGGCGACCTCGGCGACCTGAACAAGGCTCTCGCGGAGGCGCAAGAAATAAAGGCCGACCGCTTTAAATACGAGGCTTTGGGCAAAAGGAAAACCTTGCTCATGGTCTTTTTCAACAACTCGCTCAGAACAAGACTGTCGACGCAGAAGGCCGCGATGAACCTCGGCATGAACGTCATCGTGCTCGATGTCAACGCCGGGGCGTGGAAGCTCGAGACCGAGCGCGGGGTCATCATGGACGGCGACAAGAGCGAGCATCTTCTCGAGGCTATTCCCGTGATGGGCAACTTCTGCGACATCATCGGCATCCGCTCCTTCGCCGGGTTGAAGCACCGCGCCTACGATTATGCCGAGACCGTTTTCAACCAGTTCGCCGAGTACTCCGGACGCCCAGTGTTTGCTATGGAAACCGCCACGGTGCACCCGCTGCAAGCCTTCGCCGACCTGATAACCATCGAGGAAAATAAGGGCGAAATAAAGCGTCCGAAAGTGGTGATGACGTGGGCGCCCCACTGCAATTCGTTGCCGCAAGCCGTGCCTAATTCCTTCGCGCAATGGATGAACGCCGCCGATGTCGATTTCGTGATAACCCAGCCCGAAGGCTACGAGCTCGACCCGCGGTTTGTCGGTAAGGCGAAGGTGGAGTACGACCAGAAAAAGGCGATGGCCGGCGCGGATTTTGTTTATGCTAAAAACTGGAGCTGCCCCGGCGTAACGAGCCCCGCCGACTACGGCAAAATTCTTTCAAAAGACATGTCGTGGACCGTCGACGCGGAGCACATGTCGTGGACAAACAACGGGAAATTCCTGCATTGCCTGCCCGTCCGCCGCGGCCTCATTGTAACCGACGACGTGATTGAAAGCGAAAATTCGCTCGTCATCCCCGAGGCCGCCAACCGCGAGATCTCCGCGCAGGTAGTGATTAAGCGCATACTCGAAAGCCTTTAAGGATGTTGCGTACCTGTCGGCACGCGATTTACTACTACGTCCTTATTCCACGGGTTAAAACCCGCGGTTACTCTTATCGCGTACCTCCGGCACGCCTTTATACTTGCACGAGCAGGCAACTCGAGAGGCAAAGAGCGCCCCGAAGGGGCAGCATAGGAGTAGCCGGGGGCTTTAGCCCTCGGTAAGATGTGCCATTAGATTTCTGCGTGCCGAAGGTACGCGATATAATGGTTATTTCGAAAAGCCTGTAAATTTTTCTTCAGACTTTCGGCAACGACAAGTCGATTACGTGCAAGTGAACTGTCGCCATTTATAAACGTCGGAGACGTTGAATAGGGTTAGCCCCACGTTTTTACGTGGGGAAAAGACGCAAGAATACCTCAACGTCGGAGACGTTGCATAAGGACAACCTTGATATTCCGCGTCGGGAATTTAGTTTACATACTATTTGTGCTATCCTTATGCAACGTCTCCGACGTTGTTAATTACTTATTCGCCTTACCCCACGTAAAAACGTGGGGCTAACCTTATTGCGACCTCTACGAGGTCTGATATTACTTTGTTTAACATACACATATCACGACATTTCCCACGGCACACGCTGCGCGCGGAGCATGCCTATCACAACCTCTTGACTTTGCATGAGCCTTCGAGGTCTGATATTACTTAGTCTAAATAAATTCTTTTCCCTCTTTCAGACTTTCGGCAACGAGATGCCGCTGATTTTCTGGTAGACGTCGAGCGCGTAGATGTCGGTCATGCCGGAGATGTAGTCGAGCACGGCGAGGATGCGCGTGCCGAGGTTGCCGGCGGCGATGTCGTACTGGTTCGAGACGCGGCTGATGAGCTGGCGGGAGTAGAACCGGTCGGGGTGCACGGCGGCTTTGGTCATCTGCTCCATGAGCGTCTCCATTATCTTGTAACCTGAGAGTTCGATGTCGAGCACGGGTTTCGAGCGGTAGATCTTTCTTTGCGAGATGTCCTGCAAAAGGCTATATGCCGCGCGCGTTTTTTCGGGAATGAGTTCGATGAGACTCCTCACTTTCTCGCCGCTTAGGATGGCCTCCTCATTGTCGACGAACGCCTTTGTACAAAGGCCGACAAGGATGCCTATGACGCGCGCGCGGAGGTAGCTCACCTGTTCGTTTTCGTCCGAGATGCCTTCCTCTTTAATCCGCTTTTCAATTCGCGTTTTCATCTCGTCGTCGAAGAAATTTTTCAGCAGAGCCGTCGCCTCGTCGTAACTGACGATTTTGAGTTTGAAAGCGTCTTCAAGGTCCATCACTTCGTAGCAAATATCGTCGGCGGCCTCGACAAGATAGACCAGCGGATGGCGCGCGTAGACGACGGGTTCGCCCTCGCCGCTGAGCCGCGTTATGCCGAGCTTGCGCGCGATTTTCTCATAAACCTCCTGCTCTTCACTGAAGAACCCGAACTTGCCCTTTTGCCCTGCTGCGAGCGAGCTGTAAGGGTATTTCACGATCGACGCCAGCGTGGAATAGGTCATCACGAAGCCGCCCTCGCGACGGCCTTTGAAGCGGTGGGCAAGGAGGCGGAAAGCGTTGGCGTTGCCCTCGAAATGCGTTACGTCGGCCCATATCTCCGGCGATAGTTTCTCCTTCAAACGCGCGCCTTCGCCCTCGGTGAAAAACGAGCGGATGGCCTTCTCGCCGGAATGACCGAACGGCGGGTTGCCCATGTCGTGCGCGAGGCAGGCCGTGGCGACGATGGTGCCGATTTCCTCGAAGAGCGTGCCGGCGAGCTCGGGGCGGCGCTGCTTTAAGATTTTCGCTGCATCGTTGCCGAGCGACATGCCCACGGACGCCACCTCGAGCGAGTGCGTCAGACGGTTGTGCACGAAGATACTGCCGGGCAGCGGGAACACCTGCGTCTTGTTTTGCAGACGGCGGAACGGCGCGGAGAAAATCAGGCGGTCGTAGTCGCGCTTGAACTCCGAACGGTCGTCGAAACGTTCCGCGTGCTTCTGCTCCTGCCCGAGCCGGATGTTTGAAATGAGTTCCTGCCAGTTCATCATTGGCAAAGTTAACAATTCGCCGCCGAACGCCAAACAATTCGCGCCCTTTTCGCCCGCGACGCAAGGCAAGGCAACATACTTTGCGCGAATTAAAGCGAGGGATAAAAAGCAGAGTGCGGAAGCAATTCACATCGCCCCCGCACCCCTTCAATAATGAGCTTACTTTGTCATGGGATTATTTTCCGCCCATTCTGTACATTTGGTTTAACTTGCCTTAGAAACAGGTGTCAATACAAATTTCCGGGTAGACGCTCGAGCTGACTAAACCCTTCTGGTTGTCGTTCATCGGAATCACCATCGACACTCCGAGTGCGGCATTCGAGTTCAGGCTGTACTTCACGCCAAGACGGAAGTCGGCACAGAGCTTTCCCCTGAGGTCCTTATCCAATTCCTTGTAATAGTCTTTCAGATACTTTTTCGTGTCCGAATCCATGCCTTTAGTGTCCAAATTGAAAGACGCGTGAACGCAGATATTAAAGTCAAAACCGATGTAAGGACTGATGTAATGCGCGTTAGGCAGTTTGAAATGTCCGCCAATCTCAAGCGGGATAGTTACGAAATCAGCCTCGTATGTGTTAGACTTAAACTGGTCCGAAAACATGTAACCGGCCATCAGAGCCACGTAGACTTGTTTGATAGGAACGTATTTAGCACCTATCGAAGCCTGAAGTTCCAAGCCGCTCGGCTTCGTCAAATAGCCCGCAGCGAGGCGATATGCCACATCCCATCGAGTAAGATTCTCTTCTGTGCTTGTGCTCACGGCTTCGGGCGCAACGGTGTTCTCAGGCTCTGTCACAACGGTTTCCTCAGTCACGGTCTCCGGCACGCTTTCCACAACCGTTACGGGGATTTTCACCTCCATGCCCACGTAGATGGCCTCGGCCGCGTCGGGGTTGATGGCGGTGAGCGTCTCCACCGTCGTGTTGTAGCGTTGCGCAATCGTCTCAAGCGTCTCGCCGCTCGCCACAACGTGAGTGATGATTTTCGTCTGGGCGAACGACAGCGCGCTCACCACGACGAACGCCAATGCCATAAGGCATCTCTTCAAATTTGATTTCATACTAAAAATGTTTTGTTGTTGAATGATTTTCTGCTAAGAGAGTTATGTTTAATTATTGAAGTTATTGCTTTTCAAGGACATAGCCATACCACCACATATACATGTTATTTGTGGACGGATAATCGTACACCTCAATATCCCACCAGTTGGATTCAAAGAGGAAGTCATAGCCTTTGTAAATGCTGTCGCTTCTGTAATCGCTGTCGATAGTTGTCCAATCAAACGCCACGCTGTACACATAAGTGGTTTGGTAACCGCCGGCTGACGAATCATACGATTTGCTGTTTGATGTCGACATAATGGAGTACTTGAAGTTCCGCGTTAGGCTCGTGGAACCTTTCTTCAAAGTACTCGTACCCGTTCCGCCGTCTTTAAAGGTGAAACTGACTGTGGTGTTGTCTGCGAACGTCGTCGACCACGTACCTACAAGCGAATACTTTGACGAGCCGCTGCTTCCGCCGCCGCCGTCATCGTCATCATCATCGCCGCAGGAGGTGAACAGCACGGGAAGCGATAATGCTCCCAGCATGCAAAAGAAGAATGCAAAATTCTTTTTCATAGTAATGTTTTGTTTTGTTTCGTGCAACTGCTGGCCCGGCAGAAGCGTTGATTCATTCATTTCGGTTGGGGCATAAAAGAAAAGTGAGGCCAACATTCTTGCCTCATTCTTACTGCGTAGGGTTGGACTCCCGTGTTAAGGAAATAAGGAAAAGGATAACCCCACTTGGATGAATCCCGTAACCGGGACACCAAGGAAGAACACCGTTCTCTCTATTCCGCTCAACTTTGTAAAGTGTCCAATTTTACGCAGTCGGAATAAAGCTAAAAATGCGCTCGTCTAATATGTCTCGCACAAGGCACAAAGACCAAATGCGGCTGCAAAGGCAGGCAGAAAATCGCAATGCGCAAACAAATGTGAAATAAAAATACTTTGCATTCGGCCTTTCGCGCACGGGCGTTGCCGCTGGCAATTGCCGGAAGGGCTTTCGCGGAACGTCGGGCTTTGACTTATTTTCTTGCTTTCTTGCGTTTTTTTGCTTGGAAATGCGTACCTTCGCGGCTGGTTTTCAAGATAAAGCAGACTTTTTAAGGCATTTTTTTATGGTGCAACAGCAACATTTCAAAGGGCTCACCGAGAGGCAAGTGGAAGAAAGCCGCGCGCGGCACGGGGCCAATCTGCTCACGCCGCCGGAGAAGACCCCGCTTTGGAAACAATACGCCTTGAAATTCCGCGATCCGCTAATTATAATTTTGCTGATAGCGGGATTTTTGTCGATAGGCATCTCGTGCTACGAGTATTACGGTCTCGACGCGGCGGCCACCGTTTTCTTCGAGCCCATCGGCATCTTCATCGCCATCTTGCTCGCCACGGGCCTTGCGTTTAACTTCGAGCGGCTGGCCGGGAAAGAGTTCGAGCTGCTCAGCCAGATCAACGACGAGGAGCCTGTCGAGGTGGTGCGCAACGGCGTTACGACGATGGTGCCGAAGAAGGATATCGTTGTGGGCGACGTGGTGATTTTGAACACCGGTGCGGAGGTGCCGGCCGACGGCATTCTGCTGCGCGCTGTAGAGATGGAGGTGGACGAATCGACGCTCACGGGCGAGTTGATTTGCCATAAGACAACGAAGGAAAGCGAGTTCGACCCCGACGCGACATTCCCTTCAAACCATGTCCTGCGCGGCACGAAGGTGATGGACGGCCACGGCGTGATGCAGGTGGAGACGGTGGGCGACGCGACGGAGAGCGGCAAACTGATGGAAGCCGCGCAAATCGACGACAGCGTGAAGACGCCGCTCAGCATTCAGCTCGACCGTCTCGGCGGTTGGATCTCCGACATGAGCTATTCCATCGCGGGCATAATAATCGTTGCAAAACTGTTCGTTTACTTCAATTTCGACTGGCGCGCGTGGCTGCTTTTGATACCTACGGCAATCTTCTTCTGGCTCGTTGTAAAGAAGTTCAAGTCGTTCCCCAAATGGGCGTGCATCCTTTCTATTGCGGCGTTCTTCGCAGTGTTCATCGGCGGCGTGCTGCTCCTCCACGTGTTCCTGATGCCGTCGGGTATGCTGCCGGAGCTGTTGGCTTACACGTTGCAAACATTTATGATCGCGGTTACGTTAGTGGTTGTTGCCGTTCCCGAGGGTTTGCCGATGGCGGTAACGCTCAGCTTGGCGTTCAGCATGCGGCGTATGTTCAAGACCAATAACCTCGTGCGCAAGATGCACGCGTGCGAGACGATGGGCGCCACGACGGTGATTTGCACTGACAAGACAGGTACGCTGACGAAGAACCAGATGAAGGTGGAAAGCGCTGATTTCTATGCACTTAACTCTAAAACAAAGCCTTCGGACGAGATAAAAAGATACATCGAAGAAGGCATCGCCGTGAACGCCACAGCCGACCTTGACACGTCGAAAGCAATGCCGACGGTGGTGGGCAACCCGACGGAGGGTGCGCTGCTGCTGTGGTTGCGCGCTGCCGGCATCGATTACGAGGAACTGCGCGCCGGTTGCAACGTTGTGCAGGAATTGCAGTTCTCCACCGAACGGAAATACATGGCAACGGTGGTGCGCTCGGCGGTGAGCGGCAAGAACGTTGTCTATGTGAAAGGTGCGCCGGAGATCGTGCTGGCAATGTGCAAGAGCATCGCCGGCGGCGTAAAAAAGGACGCCATCGAGAAGGATTTGGCCGACTATCAATGCCGCGCCATGCGCACCCTCGGCTTCGCGTACCAGATTTTAGACGACGGCGAAACGGCTATTTCCGACGGTAAGATAGTAGCGAAAAACCTTATTTTCCTCGGCATTGCGGCCATCTCCGACCCCGTCCGCGAGGATGTGCCGGCTGCCGTCAAGGAATGTATGACGGCGGGTATCGAGGTGAAAATCGTAACGGGCGACACACCCGGCATCGCACGCGAGATAGCGCGGCAAATCGGTCTGCTCACCGACACCGACGATGCCGATTGCGTCATCACCGGACAGGAAATGGCTCTTTTGAACGACGATGAACTGCGGCAGCGCGTCGAGAAACTGAAACTCATCGCCCGCGCCCGTCCGATGGACAAGAAGCGCCTCGTCGAAGCGCTGCAAGCCAACGGACACGTCGTGGCGGTAACAGGCGACGGCACCAATGACGCGCCGGCACTCAACACGGCACACGTCGGCATCTCGATGGGCGACGGCACGGCGGTGGCAAAGAGCGCGTCGGACATCACAATCGTCGACAACTCGTTTACGAGCATCAACCGCGCCGTGATGTGGGGACGCTCGCTCTATCAAAATATCCAGCGCTTCCTGCTGTTCCAACTGACGGTTAACGTCTCGGCGTGCCTCATCGTACTTGCCGGCGCGTTTATGGGCACGGCAACACCCTTGACCGTAACACAAATGCTTTGGGTGAACCTCATCATGGACACCTTCGGCGCGATGGCGCTGTCCTCGTTGCCGCCGACGAAGAAAGTAATGCTCTCCAAACCGCGCGACCGCAACGCCTTCATCCTCGGCAAGGATATGACACTCAACATCATCGGCGTCGGCACGGCGTTCTTCCTTATGCTGCTCGTCCTGCTCTATATCTTCGAGCACACCGACATCACGTCGATGGCGGACTTCCTGCACTTGCATCTCGGCGCGGCAAACGGCATCACGCCCTACGAGCAGACGCTGCTCTTCTCCATCTTCGTGTGGACGCATTTCTGGTATATGTTCAACGCCCGCTCGTTCTACACCGGCAAGAGCATCTTCTCTCTGAAATTAAGCACCGGCTTCCTGGCCATCGTAACGATAATCGTCATCGGACAGCTGCTCATCGTCGAGGCGGGGTACGACTTCTTCAACGTCGCCCCGATGTTCCATAGTGCCGAAGTTGCGCGGCTCGGCAACCATCCGCACGGCGTGGCGGACTTCGTCGTGATAGTGGCGCTCTCGTCGCTCGTGCTGTGGATCCGCGAGGGGTGGAGCCTGCTGAAACGCTTGACTGCCAATGAGTTATGAAGAAATTAAAGTAATAAAATAAGCATCGGCAACTGACAATTAAATTAATGAAATAGTTGGTAGCAACTAACAATTTACTTAATGAATTTCGTAGTAGCAACTAACAACTAAGCTAATAAATTTCATAGTAGCAACTAAGAATTTACTTAATAAATCACGTAGTAGCAACTAACAATTTAGCTAATAAATTTCGTAGTAGCAGCTAACAATTTAGGTAATCGAATGAGCAATAACAACAACCGGCAATTGGGCGAGGCGCCGTGGCTGCACGTCGTCCTCTCTACAGGCTTCGGCGCGGGCTTCGTGCCTGTCGCGCCCGGAACGGCAGGGGCTTTGGTGGCATTAATCATTTGGCTCGCGCTATATTTCTTCCTTTCGCCCCTCATGCTTCTCATCGCGACGATTCTGCTTGTCGTCGGGTCGCTATTGCTCGGCGTGTGGACCGATAATGTGATGGAAAGGTACTGGGGCGCCGACCCGCGGGCGGTAGTGATTGACGAGTATTTCGGGACGTGGGTGGCGCTCCTCGCCGTGCAGTATGTCGCTGCACCAAGTTATGTCGCGGTGTGGCTCGCCGTCATCGCCTTCGCGTTATTCCGCATCATCGACATCACGAAACCCCTTGGCTGCAAATGGATTGACGAGAACATCCACGGCGGTTGGGGCTGCATGCTCGACGACGCTCTCGCCGGTGCCTACGCCGCAATCATCACCCTCGCCCTGCGCTATCTCCACGTTGTAGAGCGGCTTCACGACCTGCTGTTTTAACCGGCGCGAAATGTTACAAAGTAGAACATTTATGTTTCATTTTCCCCTGTTTTCCTTGCTTTAAAGCTACATCACGGCGCAAAAATTTAACATTCTTGTTACATCGCGCCGCGAAAGGCGCCCCTTTTCGAGAAAATAGCCCGCGGCCGGTGTGAATCACGGCGGTAATTATTACCTTTGCAATCCCGACAACCCCTCGCTCCTGCGCGGGCGGGGCGGGCTGAGCTTACGGCATGTGTGATAACTTCTGCGGACGATGAAGATTGTTGAGATCCCCTCATTTTTCACCCCTTACGGCGGCGAGTTTTGCTTGGAGCAGAGCAAGGCTTTGGCGGCGTTGGGCCACGACGTGAGGATAATCGCGAACGTGCAGTTGTCGGTGCGCCGCAGTTTAAGTAAATACTTGTTAACATCTTACCGCCGGCGCGAGATGGCAGTCGACGGCATTCCCGTCTACCGCTCGGACATGCGCGGGATGCCCCGCAGCGCAAGGTATAATGCCCGCCGGTGGGTGAAGATCGTGGGGCAGATGTTCCGCGAGGATGTTAACCGCAACGGCAAACCCGACATCATCCACGCCCATTGTGCGAAGTGGGCCGGGGTCGCGGCGAGCGAGCTTGCGCGAGAATTTAACATTCCTTTTGTTATCACCGAGCACCTTTCCTCCTTGGTTTACAAGGACGAGTTTGGTGACAACCCTACTAATAGTTGGCAGATACCGCTGCTCAGACAAGCTTACGAGGAAGCGGATATGGTTGTGCCTGTTGCCGAAGAATTAGTTAATGATTTGGAAAAATACTTCGGGCGCAACTACCGCTGGACAAGCATCTCCAACACGGTTGATGTTGACTTTTTCAAGTACCAGCCCCGGAAACCGCTCAATGGCAGGCCGTTCCGCTTCTGTTGCTTGGCCAACTATATTCCATTAAAAGGCTACGACGTTCTTTTTAAAGCCTTTAACAACTTTGTGAAAATTAATCCTAACACTGAACTGCACATCGCGGGTCGCTTTACCGATTCGCCCGACTGCCAAAACGCGGTGAAAGCCCTGCCTTGCGCGGAGAAGATTACCGTTCACGGCGAGCTCGACAAAACCGGCGTGCGCGACCTTTTATATAATAGCGACTGCCTCGTTCTGGCTTCACGCAGCGAGGCGCAACCGCTCGTCCTGCTTGAGGCGATGAGCACCGGCATCCCCGTGATAGCTACCGAGTGCACCCCGCAATCTCTCCGCGTGGAGGGCGGTTGCACCATCGTTCCGATTGACAACATCGGCCGGATGACCGCGGCGATGGATAAAGTGGTTTCCGCGGCGAATAATCCTGACGGCGCGTTTGACGGGGAACGCCTTTCTGCAAAGGTCGCCGCGCTTGCTTCACCCGCGAGTGTCGGCAAGAAGCTTGAGGCTCTTTTTCAAACCATCATCGACAAGCGACAAGCATAACCGGCATTTTATTACATCTTAACAAATGGAGAAGCTTATTTCTGTAATTGTCCTGACGTATAACGAGGAGCGTACCATCGCGCGCACGCTCGACTCGATATTGATGCAGCGGTGCCGGTACCCGTTCGAGATTGTCATTGGCGAGGACTGCTCCGCCGACGGCACAAGGAAGATTTGCGAGGAGTACGCCGCGCGATACCCGGAGATTATTCGTTTGATGGACAAGGCTCCGAACAAGGGTGTGATTAACAATTATTATGATTGTGTTTTAGCTTGCAGGGGCAAGTATATCGCTGATTGCGCGGGGGATGATTTCTGGGTCGCGCCCGACAAGCTCGAGCGGGAGGCCGAGATTTTAGAGGATGATGCGAGCATTACGCTGGTACACACCGGTTGGGCTTATTACAACGAGAAGACCGGTGAGAGGTCGGCTACTCCGAAAAACCTTTTTAACAATTCTGTTACTAAGGGCAAAGATATGCTTGAAGCAATCGTAACGCAGACGAGGATGCCGGTGATTCATTCGTGTACGTCGATGTACCGCGCGGAGATTTTGAGGCGGGAGTACGAAAAGGACGTTTTTCTGTTTAGGAACAGGGAGTTCGGTTGCGAGGACCTGCAGGTTTGTTTCTTGATGGCGCTTCACGGGAACATCGCGTACATCCCCGACGTTACGCTGTGTTACGGCTGCGGCGTGCCGACGGTTTCCACTTGCGGCGACGACAGGAAACAGTTTATTTTTGTCCGGCGCGTTACCGACCTGAGTCATTACCTTCGCAGCCGGTACGACCTGAGCAGCAAGGCCATCGACGATTATTTCCGGCAGAGGGTCTTCGCGCTGAGCATGCACGCGTTCCGGAGCGGCGACAGGCAGTTGCGCGCCGAGGCGATTGAGTGCAAGGGGCGGTGGGGCGTCAAGCATGCTTGGAAGGCCGCGCTGGTGAATGCCGTAACGTCGAACCGCGTAACGTGGCGATTGGCCTTGTGGCTAAGGAAATTGCTTGTGGCTATTAAGAAGTGAAGTTGCTTACGGATATTAAGTAGTTGCCGGCATTTTCCGCCGCGCATTGTCAAACGCCGGAGATGTTCGCGCTGCAAATATCCGCCTGATTTTGAAGCCAAGAATTTGAAATCGGCCGAGAACGACTTGTTTCAGTTTGTCGTTTATTTATGTTACCTTTGCAAATCTTGTTAACGAAACTGTAATATGACCGGCCCGTATTTCACCAAACCCACCTTGCGAAATGTATTGTGCAATATCCCGTTGACGTTGTCGTTCATTGCGCTGATGGTGATATCAAGGGTGGTGTCGACACCTGTGGAAATAGCCCTGCTGCTTTGTCTGCCCGTTTTCGCGGCTTCGGCTTTCGTTAGCAGGTCTTACGACGTGTTGCACGGCAAGGTAACTTTTATTACATTTCCCGTCTAGCTGCTGCTTTCCTCCGTTATATTTTATGAGTATATTCATTTTCCGGAGACGACGCTGCAATTAGCCTCCGGCGGCAAATATATACTATCCGCATGCATATTGTGCGGCGTGCTGTGGTTGCTGTCCGCCTTCATTCTGACATTCCTTTTCAACTGGATGTTGACGCGAAATGATGACAGCCAAAGCGGGTTGTTTGAGCGTGTCCTGAACAGCAAGGCGCTCAAGACGGTCGTTGTCTGCTTTGTTGCAGTATCTTTTGTAGTGTTTATCGTGTCAACATTCAACCCGTGGTTCTGGTACGATGAAAGTTTTACACTTAACCTTATCCGTTTGAATTACGCTGACGGCATCGACATAACCGCCCACGATGTCCACCCTCCGCTTTATTACATTATGTTGAAAGCGTGGCTGTCGGCACTGTCGTTCGGCTCGAATAATATCTATGTTATTACTGTCCTGTCGCGGCTGTTCTCCCTTGTCGCGTACGTGCTTACCGGTTTGCTGTGTTTAAGAAAATTTAAGAGCGGGGGGGGTAATTCTTATGCACCCCGGCTGTTAATATTGTGCTTATGCGCATTTCCCTCTCTTCTCCAATATGGCGTGGAAATACGCATGTACAGTTGGGCGCTGCTCTTCGTAACGGCAACGTTCCTCTTTGCCCGTGATGCCATAAGGGGAAAGAGCGGTTGGGGCACGTGGGTTGCCATAACCCTATTCTCTGTCTGCGCTACTTACACCCACTACTTCGCCCTCATTTCTGTCTCAATAATATGGCTTATCTTGTTGCCATGGTTTTTCCTGCACGACAAGCGAATGCTGCTTAAATGGTGCGTGTGCGCCGTCATTTCCGCATTGGCATATCTTCCATGGTTGCTGGTGCTGCTGCAACAAGTAAGGCAAGTGTCCGAAGGCTATTGGATAACACTAAACACCGGCGATTTCTTCCGTTACTATTGCTTCCTGCTGATACCTCTTCATACCATATTGCCGTTCCTGTTTATAAAGGCATTGAGAACAGAAGATAACGGGAAACCGTCTTTTGACGATGTGGCGGGACTGATTGTGCCGATAGCTACTATAATTGCAGGTGTGGCGCTGTCTGTGGTTTTCAGACCGATACTTACTCAAAAATACCTTGTGCCGTCTGCATTTTGCTTGTGGATTTCCTTGTTCCTCATCTTCAGGCATGCCAGGGGCAAAGAGAGGTTCATCTTCGTCTGCATGCTGTTGTTCGCTTTTCTCGTAACAAGCGGCAGGGAAGCAAGTAAATTTGTAAGCGATTGCAAGGAGATGCAAGCAACAAACCGACTGCTTGACAAGCTTGATACAGATGCGACTTTTGTTTTTCCGTCCGGTTCGGAAAAAGGAACCGTTCCCACTGTGTTAAGCTGTCTGAAAAAGAACGATATTGTTACATTGAATGTTACCCACTCTCCGCCGCTCGGAAAAGAACGAGACAAATTGATGTTTCCGAACATAACAAACTATGAAAGTGAAGAAGAAATGTGGAAATATCTCCGGTCGTGCAAAGAACTGTACTACATAAATACCGGGACGTCGAAAAAAGCGGAATCCCCGGTGCCGGCTGGATATGCAATTGTCTGCATCGGCGATTGTGTGATTGAAGAAACGGCATGCCAAATATACAAACTAATCCCGCGAGGCTGATATGAGGAATGAATTATTATCTATTATAGTGCCCGTTCTCTGGCGGGGAGGCAAACGTGCGCACATTCTATACGGCGGTGCTTGATGTTGTGCCCCAACTCGGTGATACGGATATTGAGTTTCTGTTTATCGACGATATTGCAACGTCAGCGCATAGCAGAAGCGAGGTTAACGCATAGCAAAGACAAGCTTAAAGCATAGCAATAAGAGCCTTAACGCGGCCTGCTTGCATAGTATGGCGGAGAGGGAAAATAATCCGCCGGGGCGGGAAATATTGCCGAACTAAATATTATCTTTGCAGGAGTCAAACAAAAAATAAGGAAACGGCGTATGTAACATAGCGAATAATACGACATAAATAGAGAAGCGTTAGCTTTATTCGGGCACTCCGAAAATTGGGGAATTTACGAGTGTTGCCTTGAGTAATAGTTAATGTTCACGTGTAGCGTGGACTAATTACTTGTATATAGGCAACATAGGTGTCCCCAATACCTCGGAGTGCGTAGACAGAAGTTAATTGTCCACGCTCTTTTTTTGTTGTTTTTTCCGAACGGCAGCGCACGAACAACAAACTAAAAACCCAACAAACAATGCCGGAGAAAGAAGTACAGACCACAGAAAGAAGACAGTCCGGAAACGAGACTATGAATATTGCAAAGCTCGCGGGCAACGATGAATTTTTTACGCAGTACGATGACATACAGGCGGAGATTAATGCATACGACCGTAAGATATTCGAAGACAAGACAATACTCCTGCCGTGCGACGACCCGGAGTGGAGCAAGTTCACGCAGTTCTTCATTAACAACTTCGACATATTCGGCATTAAGAAGCTAATCAGCACAAGCTACGCACACGCGGAAAAGGAAAAGAACGGCGTGCCATATAACTGGGAGCCGTCGGAGTTCGAAATAAAAAACCCGCAATACGACCCGGCATTATCGGCTACACACGGCAAGGTGTTCACCCTCGTGCGCAATCCGGAAAAGAAACATACCGACAAGCGCAATCTCGAATGGCATTATCTCGAAGGCACGGGCGATTTCCGCTCGGATGAAGTGTGCCGGTTGCGCGACGAGTCGGACATCATCATCACCAACCCGCCGTTCTCGCTCTTCCGCGAGTTCGTAAGATGGATATTCGACGCAGAGAAGAAGTTTATCATCATCGGCAACAAGAACGCAATAACTTACAAAGAGGTGTTTCCTTTAATCAAAGAGAACAAGATGTGGATTGGTGCGACATCAATGTCAAAAGACCTGCATTTCTTCATCCCTGAGTGCTACGTGAAGAGCATCCAGGAAGCAAACAGAAGCACCGCCGTCGCTGTGGAGGACGGCAATATCTACGGGCGCAGTCCCGCCGTGTGGTTTACCAACCTCGAGCACCGCCGACACTTCACCCCGCTGCCGTTGATGACCATGGCGGAAATCAAGAAATACAGCAGTCATAGCGATTTGCGCGGTAAGGACTTTCAGAAATATGACAACTACGACGCAATTGAAGTGCCGTATGTAGACGCGATACCCGACGACTACGACGGCGTGATGGGCGTGCCAATCTCGTTCCTTGATAAGTACTGCCCCGAGCAATTTGAGATAGTTTGGACAACCGACCGTGGCGGAGATGGTATGCTCGAGGACATTAAATTACCACATACAAGGTACGACGCACCGGTGATTGAAGGTAATGGAGTATACAAGAGAATTTTCATTCGCAGAATTAAAACAGATAAATAACAATGAAAACGACATTAAGGACAGATATAACCGTGCGCGACATCTGCGACGGCTTTGTGTTCGACGAAGCAGAGGGTCGAGGGCTATTCGGCATGGGCGGCAAGCTGACCATCCAGCCGGAATACCAGCGCAACTACATCTATATGGAGAAAGGTAGAGAGAAAGCGGTCATCGACAGCGTGAGGAGCGGCTATCCTCTCGGCATTATCTACTTGGTGAGGGACGGCGACCGCTTGGAAGTGCTTGACGGACAGCAGCGCATCACATCGCTCGGACGATTCGTAACAAATATGTTCGCCGTCGTGAAGAACGGCAGAGAGTTTAACTTCGACGGGCTTGACGACGAGGAAAAGGAATTTATCCTTAATACAAACTTGCTGGTCTATGAATGTGAAGGCACGGAGAAAGAGATAAAGAAATGGTTCGAGACAATCAACATTGCCGGCATCCCGCTTAACCAGCAGGAAATCAACAACGCCATTTATTCCGGTCCGTTCGTTACGGCGGCAAAGGAGATTTTCAGCAATTCGCTTAGTCCGCGTTTGCAGAAATGGAGAAGCTACATCAAGGGCAATGTCAGACGGCAGGACTATTTGGAGCGTGCGCTCGACTGGGTGAGCCGCGGCAACGTCACGGGCTACATGAGCAAGCACCGCTACAACCCCGACACCACCGAACTCGTTGCCTATTTCAACAGCGTGATAAACTGGGCGGACAGCGTGTTCGATGACGTGCTGCCGGAGATGTGCGGCTTGGAATGGGGCAGGCTCTACGAAACTTATCACCGAGAATCATACAACAAAACGACAGTGCATGAACGTGTTATGGCATTGTATGAAGATGATTGTGTTACCGACAAGCGCGGCATCTTCGAGTATGTTCTCGGCAAAGAAAAAGACAAGAAGCTACTTAACATCCGTGTGTTCGCAAAGCGGATGAAAGAGAAAGTTTACAAGAAACAGACTGAATATGCGGAAGCGCAAGTACCGAGAATCAGCAACTGCCCTCACTGTGTGTTGGAAAACGGCACAAACAAACAAAAGATTTGGAGGTTTGACCAGATGGATGCCGACCATGTTGCGGCATGGAGCAAAGGCGGCGAGACGACAGAAGCTAATTGTCAAATGCTCTGCAAGACGCACAACCGCGCAAAGGGCAATAGGTAGCGCGGAGACTGGTTTCTTTTGACATTTGTAAAAAAGTCATTACTTTTGCCATGAAGAATAAAACCTGACACAAGAGTATGGCAAGGAGCTTTTTCGGCAGTCTGGCGCGCGGCTTTGTGCGCAGTGCGGTGAACCAAGTGGGGCGCGACAGCGGGCGCGTGGTGAGCAATTCCATTTACGGCGACAAGCACGCCATCCCCGTGCGGCACGTCGGCAGCGCTGCGGAAGTCATAGAGGAGAACGGGCTGCAACCCGATGCCGACGGCGTGGTGGCGGTGGCGCGTCCCGACCTCAACGTGGGCAATTTCAGGATGTTCATTTATCTCATCGTCGGCGTGCCGTTTGCCCCGATAGGCACAGCGTTGCTTCTCTACAACGGCATAAAGCGGTTGAGGAGGAAGACGATAAAGGTGAAGCGCTACGTCATCAAGGACATCTACACGCCCGCCGCCACGCCCGACAACGCCGGCAATGAGCGTTACGACGGGCGGCAGGAATACATTGAAAAGGTGCCCGTCCCGAAAACCGACCACGACACGGCTGTTGACAAGCGCGTGGGGACAATCTACCTCATCGCCGGCATCGTCTCCGCGGTGGGTTACATCGTTGGTTGTTGCATGTTGGGATGAGACCGGCGCAAATTACTCTTGTCGAAATTTTTCTTAATTTTGCACCTTGTATTAAGCTTATTTAAAAATTCAAGGCCTGATGTGCGACAAAAACAGCTTGTACGACAGAGGCAATTTGCGCTCGCAAGCATTAGACTTGCTGCGATTCCCTTTGGCGGTTGTCATCGTTTTCATCCACGTCTCATTCTACCTTGAAAGCATCGCGGGCCGGCCGGGCCAAACCGAACACCCGCTGCTTTTAGTAATTTGTCGCATTATTAAAGGTTTTTTCGCAGACCAGGTCGTTCCAATCTATTACTTCATCTCGGGCTTCGTGTTCTTCCTTGGAATAGAGCTGACAAAGGAGAAGTACATTCAGAAATTAAAGAACCGCGTGAAGTCGCTGCTTATTCCGTACCTTGTTTGGAACACAATTGCCGTGTTAATGATTGTTATAAAATTCCTGCCTTTCATCCACGGCCGGTTCTTCGTTGCGCAAAGGTTGAACGTTACGTTCTCGGGACTATTGTCGTGCTATTGGAGATATGATCAAAGTCTTGTTCAGGATATTACACCGGTTAACGCAATTGTTAACAGTCCGCATTTCTTCCCGATTAATGAGCCGCTGTGGTTCGTGCGCGACCTGATGATTGTGGTGTTGTTCACGCCTGTAATCTGGTGGATTTTAAGGCACACGAAAAACTACGTTATTTGTTTAGTTGGGATATTATGGCTTACATCTCCGTACTTTCTGGATGTTGGCAGCTATAACTTGCTCACCGCGGTCTTCTTTTTCTCGTTCGGCGCGTACATGAGCATTGGCAGAAAGGACATGCCGGTTGAGTTCGGGAGGTACTTCAAAATCTCTATGATTGTCTATCCGGCACTCGGCATTTTATACGTCGTGGCGGCTTACTTCTTCCCTGACTGGTGCCTGATTATAATACAAGTTAACATTTTCGCGGGCTTACTCTTCGCGTACAACATTGCCGTGTGGCTACTAAGGGAGGGGAGATGCAGAGCGTCGGCATTTCTCTCTTCGGCAAGTTTCTTTGTCTACGTGTCGCATAGCCTGTTGGTAGTGTACTTCACGGCACTTCTCGGCAGGCTTGTCCGGCCCTCGTCCGACCTCTCTCATGCTTGCGTTTTCGTCCTCTCGTCGTTGCTGATTGCGGGGTTCTTGCTTGCCGTCTTTTGGCTGTTGCGTAGGTATTGCCCGGCGTTTTTGAAGGTTATCGCGGGGAGGAAATAGTATAAAGTAGGTTAATTTCGCGGTATCCTTTCAAGCCTGTTTCAGTTGGTGCAATTGCAAAGAAAAAGGGATGTGCCGCGCGAGCATACCCCTTTCCTTTCAGCTTTATTTCGTTTGCGATCAGCGCGACCCGCTATTCATTCGCGGCGGCATCTACATTAAACGTGGCGAACAACTTTCTTGAAGTTACGTTCCCGTCGCCGTCGCCGACAAGGAAGAAGCCTTCCGGAATGGATATCGTGTAGGCGCCGGCATCCGTGATCTCCTTTTCGAGCGTGAAGGTGTAGCCTATCACTGTGGTTTTGTCGTCGTCATAAATCGGCGAGGCAAACTCGACAGGGACAGCCGCGCGGGTGGTCGTCTGACTGTCGCCGGTCGAATCATCATCGTTCGAATCGGTATCATTCGTTGAATAATAAAAGAGATGCGTCGAGCTAAGGTCATCAGAACTCATGACAATCTTCCGGTCGGCGACAATGGTGAACTCGCTCATGCTCTTTACTGTCGCGCCGCTGGCGGGGGTGATGGTGTAAACCGCCTTATCCTCACTCTTGCCGCTGACGGTTACGTTTTCGGAAATTGCTTCGTGCTTGCTGTCCGTGCCGCCCAAAGTCAGCAGCCCCTCGGGTATCGAGTAGGTATAACTGCCGCCCGCCGTGATGGTGTCGCTGAGGTTGAACCGGTATTCCAACACGTTGTTGTTGACGGTCTTAATCGCGTCGCACGAAGCCGCGTTGGTAACCCTCCCGCCCGCATCGGTCTTGACGACGATGTTCGGCAAACTGTCAGTATCTACTGCAATCGCGCCGTTGGACAGCACCGTTATCTCTTTGAATGTTGAAATTTCTCCCGACGGCGAGGTGGTAAAGGTGTATTCAATCGTGCGGCTCAGTTGCAGCGAATCGCTTTCATACACTTGGTTCTCCCCGACGAGGAAGTAGCCCTCCGGAATCTTTATCGTGTAGTCGCCGGCTAAGGTTATCGCCGGGCTGAAGCTGACGGTCATCGTCGTGCCGTCCTTCGCCGCCTTCACCGCGACGTTCACCGTGTCGTTGCCGTTGAGGACAAGGATGCCGTCGCCCTCGTAGTTAGCGTTCAGGCTGAGATAATCGGAAGAGAGCGTTATCGCGCTGATTGTGTCGACAGTGAGGCTTTCATCGTATGAAATGACGGGCTTTGCGACTGTGTATGAATAGGTTGTGGTTTCAGTATCTGAACCAATGGCAAATCCCTTCTTGTCTTTCGCCACGACGACCAAGTCCATGCCGCCGTTTTTCGCCGCTTTCGCCATCAACGTGTCAGAAACGGTCAAGGTCCAAACGTCGGAATATTCGCCGTCGCTTTCTATACTTTCGAATTCATATTGATTTTCATCCACTTTGACATACGAGCTGTCTGCAAAAACCTTGACAGCCAAAGCACTGTCCGTGTCGAACGTCAACGTAAACACATTATCCGACAATGAAATCTCGCCTGCCGCAGGACTGATGCCGCTTACTTTTGTGTCGCTCCAACCGGAACCCGTGCCGGCAACAGTGAACAGGTCGAAAACGCCAATCACATCACTTTCACCATCATTGCCACTTGTCTTCACCTCAACCGAGAACAGATACGAGTTGCCTGCCACAAGCGTCTCCGCCGTGGAGTTAGTCCACGAGTAAGTATAGCCGTCGTCGCTATTGCCGCTTTGTGTCATATCGGCAGTGATAATGTTCTCGCCTGTGGTAATGTTGTCAATGCTCAGCACGAGCGAAAAATCATACGTCTTGTAAGTATCATCTGCCGAAACGGTCAGGCTAAACTCATTGCTTATTTCCGAGAGTTCTGTTGGTGCTGATGTCGGTTTACTGACAGTAACAGACAGGCTTGAATAATCGTCCTGAGTTCCGTCAACCTCGGCACTGCCGGTTAGCTCGTGGTTGGTTTTCCCCGAGTTGCCCAAGTTGAATAATCCTGCAGGAATGGTATAAGTATAGCTACCTAAAACTAATATATTGTCGGCAAGCGTCAACGTATATCCTGTGGTTTTATCATTATCATCCGTAATAGGCGTACCCGAAACCGCGTGAGTAACTTGCTCGCCGTTACTCTTCTTTACGACAACCTCAGGCAGTTTGTCCTCGTTGATAGAGATTTTGCCATTTGCATTCACCGTTATCGCGTTGAAATTGGAACTAGAATTATTAGGTGCGGTAGTAAACGAATAATCGACCGCGCACTTATATTCCAACGTATCGTTTTCGTGCGATTGGCTTTCTCCCAAGATGAAGTAGCCCGCAGGAATCTTAACGGTATACTCGCCTCCCGCGGTTATCGCAGGGGTAAATGAGATTTCGAAAGTGTTGTCGTCGGAAGCATCAGTTATAGTAACCTCAACATCAACATTATTGCCATCTTCGTCGACAACCTTGATACCCTCTCCACTATACTCACTATTCATGTTGATTGAATCAGAGGTAACGGTAATCTTATCTAATTGGTCAAATGTCGTGCCGCTCTCAGGCTCAAAATAGACATCCACATCCTCCTCACTGCCATCAATACAGATACTACATGTCAATATACCGTTATACATTTCGCTATAACCGATATTGAGAAGCCCGGAAGGTATTGTCAAAGTATGTGTTCCGGCTGCTACAACATCCTTATTCAAAGTGTACTTATAGCCATAGCACAAGCCATTTCTATATTTCAACGGCTCATAACCTGTCGCATAGGCAAGTTTTTTCCCATTAGCGTCCTCTACGATTATTTTGTTCATTTCATAGTCACTAAACAAAATAACACCGTTATTGGTAAGCAACGTTATCTCACTCAATCTTGAAATCTCACCATCATCGGCATTTGGAGAAATTTTATATTGAAAGTCATCAAGGTTATTTCCTTCCTCATCTTGGATATAACCCACAAGAACGATGTTGGCAACACCTATATTGCAATTATCCTTTGGTTTTTTTGTTTCTATTGAGAAAACACCGCCATTCAGAGTTTTTCTGGCTTCTTTTTTAACATCATAGAGATTATAAATCGTGTATGTTTTGTCTTTTATAATATTTCCATCCGGGGCTCTGTTAGGTACTAACTCTTGTATTCCTCCATCAGAGAGATAATTTTCCTTATTGTAATCGAGATCCCACCACACTAACTTAACCGCTGGTGCGTCAGAGTCGTCAGTATCACCACTGCGTTCCATACTAATGTAAAGATTTACAGGCTGGAAATAAAGATCAGTGCCTCCTCCGTCTAAATGCAGTATAAAATCCAAATAATCAGTCGCACCGCCGTTAATCTCCGTAAAAGTGACGCCGTCCCAACCTGTAACATTCCACGACTTCGTGCCGACCCAATTCATACCTGATGATTTATCCATTACTGAACTGAACCTGCCTTCCGGATCGGAACAAAACATTTCAGGGTTGGAGAAATCCTCATCACCCATCTGCCATAAGATTGTTGTCTGCGCCGTAACCAAACTGTAAAAAGCACAAAATACAGCGGAAAAAGTCCATCTCAGTAAAAGCGATTGTTTCATATCTGTCGGTTTTTTTAGTTTGTTTAAGTAGATTAACCTTGCAAAAATATGAAATAAAATGTTGCAAAGCAAGAAAAATATGAAATTATCTGCCGTTTCACAGCGCGTCGTGGAGCAGCTCGACAACGGCAAGCAATTAAAAATCAACGTCGGAGATGTTGCCCGGTTGCGTACCAACCGCCATGCATACCGCTCGCTCCGGATTGATAAAGGGGAAAGCAGGCGCAAAAAAAGAGAGGCGCACTTCGCAGCGAGCCTCTCTCCAATTAGTTTAATACTTAACTTATTAATCTGTAATTTATGAATTACAAATAGGACATCTTGTCCCTTTTTTCTTAGTTCTAAGTCCTTTTCTTAGTTCTAAGTCCTTTCTGCTTATTTCTGAAGGATCTTCTTCACCGTGCCGTCAGCATACTTGACGATGTTCACGCCGTTGACCGGAGCGGAAACCTTCTGACCGGAGATGGTGTAAACCTCCGCGCCGCCAGCAATTGCAGCCTGAACTGCGCTGATGCCGGTTTCAGTGCCGCCGTTCTCATCGCCTTCGCCGCTGCCATTGCCGTTCTCATCGCCTTCGCCTTCACCGCTTGCAGTACTGTCAATGGTATAGGTGAGCACAGTCTCCTCGTCATATACGTTGCGGTCGACGGAGAATGTACCTGCCGGGAAGGTGATGGTGTACGTACCGTCGGCGGTTATCTCGGCGTTCCAGTTGTAAACATTGTTTTCTTCATCGATGATGTCATCCGGGTCGGCGATGCAGAACACAAGTCCGGACGTCTCCGTTTCCGTACTGTCCACATCACTTTCGCGCCCTGTTCCGGGTTCGTTATCATCGCTGAGGTAGAGCTCGTAGCCTGTGAGTTCTCCGTCCTTGTAGATTTCGAACGAGCTTTCATCCGAAGCATACGCGACGCTTCCGTTTTCGGCGGTTACGATGATGGTGCTGAGCGATGTAACTGTGCTTCCGTTCTCCGGGTCGAACACGAGGGTGATTTCCTCTTCCGTGACGAGAGAGTAAATGAATGTCAGCGTCGTATATGCGTCGCCGTCGTCCGCATCACCGAACAGCGTGTTGCCGCTTGCGTCTTCGCCGGCGATGACGATAACAATTCCCTCGTTAACATAGGACTTTATCTTCGAAGCGCTTATCGTGATTGCCCACTGCGTGTAATACCCGTTGCCGTCATCGGTGCCGTCCACGCCTTCAATATCCTCAAGGGTATCGGTACCTGTCAGACCAAGCGTTATGTAGCAACCGTCCTCATCGAGTTTCACATAGTCGGAGAACGTGATTGTAATCACGCCGTCTTTGCCGTCCGTAAATGTTATGTTGTCGTCATCCGGGTCCGGACTGCAAGAAACAATTGTTACGGTAGATGTGGTGTTGCCCTTCAATCCGGTGAAGGTGATGAACGTTTCGGATTTCCATACCGTTGCCTCATAGTGGTCGTTCTCTTTCAGATTGGCCGTGAAGGTGTAAGTGTTATCCGCGTAGAAATAGAACGTCTTCGGGCAAGTGGTCGTGTAGACGTATTCTCCATCCACCTCTTCAGGGTCAGGGAAGTAACCTGTGTACAAATTCTCGGACGTGGTGATGTTGTCGATGGTATACGTCAAGTAGCCCTTGGTGTTGGACTTGACAACTATCTCGGATCCGCTTTCCCAACTTTCCGCCTCAATCGAAGAGTATTCCGGAGATACGAGTTCCAATGTTACTCCTTCCACGAGCCATGCGGTATAAGAGCCGGCACTGTCTTCTCCCGTGGTGAACGAGAGATAATACGTCTTGCCGCCGGTCACGCTGTAAGATATCGTATCATTCTCTTCCGTTCCCGTAATCTCGGACGTGATGTCGGATGACAAGGTACAGGTGAAGTTCCAATCGCCGGATATACTGAGTGTGCCGCCTTCCGCGGGTTTGTAAACGAAATAGTATGTGGTATTGGCGGCAAGTTCTCCGGACACGTAAGACGATGTCGCCTTATCGTCCTCCGTGCCGACCTGCAAGGTGCCTAAAAGCGTGCCGGGTTCATCGTTGCAGCCGTACGTGCTCTTGGTTGCATTCCAACTGTTATTCGAGTAGCTATTATACCACCCTGCATAATCACTTGCTCCGCATGGTACCCATAATGTGAATGCCGGTCCGAAATAACCGGAAGAGCCAAATGTATAGTCGCCACGTGTCGGGGCGGTAACGGCCGAGCAAATCAAATCGACAAGGTTCTTGCAGTTCATAGCGTAAGATCCTACGGACTCAAGCGTGGCAGGCAGGATTATCGTCTTTATCGATGTTGAGACAATGGCGTAGTCGCCCAATGACGTAACTCCTTCGGGAATGGTCAGTCTTGTCAAACTGTTACACCCGTCGAAAGCGTGCGCGGGTATCGCGGTAACGGCAATGCCGTCCTCAAAGACAACAGACGTATAGGTGCCGTTATAGAAAACGGAGTCGGCCAGTGCGGTAACCGCGTATGCGTTGCCGTCCTCTGCAGTAACGGACACGGGAACCACGATGTCGCCTTCGGTAACGCCGTCATTAGTACTCTGACGCAACAACGTAACGGTCAGGTTATCTTCCTCAGTGGAGGTAATCTCGTATGCGAGCCCCTGCTCGTCGTAGATGATATCGCCCTCGCTCAAACTTACCTCCGCAAGCGCCTCAATATTAAAATTGGACCACAAATCGTCTTCTTTATATGCGCTCACGCTTGTTGCCGGCACGTAGGCGGTCACGTTTGAACCTGTCACGCTGCCGAATGCTTTAGAATAGGTTCCCGTCGGAGGTTCAACCGCATTACAGATAATGGTAGTAAGGGAGGTGCAATTCCTAAAAGAGTAGTTTATAACAGAAGTCAATGTACTCGGCAATGATATTGTCTCAAGAGAGGTACATCCATCGAACATATATATCGTCAATGTCGTGCATCCTTCGGGAATTTCGATGGATTTCAGCGATGTACAGTTTTGGAACATATATGTTCCGTATGTTGTCAAGGTTGAAGGTAAGGTCGCCGTCTCAAGAGACGAACAATTGGCGAACATATAAGTACCCGTCAATGACGTGCATCCTTCGGGGATTTCGATGGATTTAAGAGAATCACAATAGGCAAATGCATATTTCCCCCAAGACGTTACGGTTGACGGAACCGTCAGAGTTTTAAGACCCGAGTACGCAAAGGCGTAATCGCCGATGGAAGTAACACTGCTCGGAATTTCGATTGATGCAAGTTTGGTGCAGTTCTGGAAGAGATATGTTCCGTATGTTGTTATTGTAGATGGCAACGTCACGTTCTCAAGAGCCGAGCAGCCATTGAACATATAATTCGGCAATGACGTACACCCCTCGGGAATTTCGATGGATTTAAGAGATGTGCAATCGCGGAATTCATATGTTCCGTATGTTGTTACGGTTGACGGCAGGGTTACCGTCTCAAGAGCAGAACATCCAGCAAACATATAATTCGGCAATGACGTACAACCCTCGGGGATTTTGATGGATTTAAGCGACGAGCAGTTGTAGAATATATAGGTTCCGTAGCTGGTCACGGTCGAGGGCAGTGTGACGGTCTCGAGAGATTCGCACCCGTAGAACATATAAGTCGGTAAATTCGTACAACCTTCACTTATTTCGGCGGATGTCAACGATTTGCAATTCTGGAACTCATACGTGCCCCACGTTGTGATGGTTCCCGGCAAGGAAACGGAGGTAATCGCCGAACCACTGAACGCACTTTTTATGGTTCCGGTTACGGTATATTCCGTCCCGTCGTATGTAATGGTTTCGGGAATGACAACCTCACCTGTTGTTACGCCTTCATTGCTGCTCTGTGCGGCAACGGATACCTCGTTCGGGCTAATGGATGTTACAGAATATGCAACGCCGTTGCTGTCATAGATGATGTCACCGACATTTACATTGATTTTTGCGGTGAAATTGCTCCAAAGTTCACTCTCTTTGTAGGTGTCCACGCTTTCTTCCGGAACATACAGAGTTACATTATCCTTCGTAACGTTTTCAAAGGCACTGGAATATGTCCCCGTCGGAGGCGTAACGGCGTTGCAAGTGATGGATGTCAATGCAGTGCAACCCGCAAAAGCGCCGTCGGCAATGCTTTCTATTGTGCTTGGCAAAGTAACTGTCGCGAGAGCCGTGCAGCCCGAGAACATTGACGCCGTTACAGATGTGCAGCCTTCGGGCAGTTCAATTGATGACAAAGACGTGCAATTCTCAAAGGTCTCGGTGCCGTAGGTTGTAACTGTTTCCGGGATAGACACCGACGTTACGGACGTGCCTTTGAAAGCTGAATCGGCCATGCCGGTTACAGTATAATACGTAAATCCGCTATAAAACTTATCAGAAATGGTAACATCACCTGTTGTTACGCCGTCATTGCTACTTTGTGCGGCAACGGATAACTCGGCGGGGTCGACAGATGTAACGACATAAGCAACGCCGTTGTCGTCGTAAACAATATCCCCTACGTCTTTCGTTTCAATGGATTCGATAGCCCGAATATCGGTGAAATATGTTGCCCAATCCGACTCCTGGTATGCAGTCAGACTGGCCTCAGGCACGTAGAGGATGCATGTACTCGGGATACTGTAGAAAGCATTTGCATTGTTAATTGTCGGCGGTGTCTCGGCATAGCACACAAGCGTACTCAGGCTCGTACAATTGTAGAAAAAATTGGTGGCAATATTCTTGCACGTACTGGGCAACTGTACAAACTCCAAACTTGTACAACCATAGAATATATTCTGATCGCTACTTGAGAAAGTGCAACCCTCGGCGAACTTTGCGGATACCAATGATGTACATTTCTGAAAAGATCCCCCGTAAGTTGATGAGTACGAAATCGCCACGGCAGCCTGAACATCAATTGATGTTATTCCGGTGCCTTGAAAGGCAGTTGCCGGCATAGAGATAATGGTATATTCATAACCATCGGAACCCGTGACGGTCGCCGGAATGACTACATCGCCCGTAGACTGGCCGCCGTTAGTGAGTTGTTTCATGACGGTGGCAGTATACGCGCTGTTATCAAGATTATAGGCGATGCCGTCTATAACTTCGGAAACAGTAGCGGCATGCACCACGTTAGAGAACAAACAGAAGAGCGCTAAAAGCGCAAGAGATAAAAATCTTCTCATAAATTCATCGTTTTTAAAATGAAACTAATATTGAACTGTATTTACGTGAAATTAAACTATGTTTGCGTGAATGAAAAGTGCAGAAAGCGCGGCGAAAGTAAATAGAAAGTGTGAAAATCCCCCCCCGTTAAGTTAATATAGGTTAATTACTCCGAAACCTTGCGTTTACTTGATTTAAATCAAGCCGACCCGCGCGCCAACCTTGGAAACAAGGCACAAAAAAAGTGCGCTTCATGGCCGCGTACTTTGCGGATGCTTTTCCTTATGCAACGTCTCCGACGTTGTTTACTAAATGGTTACGCTACCCCACGTAAAAACGCGGGGCTAACCTTATTACAACGTCTTCGACGTTGATAGACTCTCCGCGCCTTACCACACGTAAAAACGTGGGGAATAGCGACCCCGCCATAATATGCGTGCCGAAGGTACGCAACAGAAGTAGCCGGGGGCTTCAGCCCTCGGAGGATGTTTTCGCTAATCTATTTGCGTGCCGAAGGTACGCGACATCTTTACAGACGCACTCAAATAATTATCATTGTCGCGTACCTTCGGCACGGCTTTACAAGAAATAGGCACTACACTACAACCTATCGGATGCCTGTTTCAAGGGGA
>JAJPYN010000014.1 GCA_021204905.1 Prevotella sp. | reverse complement strand
TTACGAAATAGAATCTAATTTCTATGCGCGGGGCTTGCCTGAGAAGGTAGGTCCCCGTTTTTTGCGCTTTTACGAACGGCTTTCTGAAGGCATTAAAAGGGTGTTTTTGCAACATTAAAAGGCTGCGCTAAGGTTGTTACTACTATGTTTTAAGGTCGTCATTGCTATGTTTTAACGCTGTCATTAAGGCCTTCTCGCGGCGAAAGGAAGGTCAGCGGCGGCACGTGATGACGCAATTGGCGGGCGGGAGGATGTGGTTGTCGATGGTGACGGAGCCTATGTCCTCGGCGGTGATAGTGCCGGAGACGGGGTTTTTGATGTTGGTGATGTGTCCGCTGATTCGTGCGTCGATGCGCCGGGAGTCCTCGAACGCGCGGTCGCAGGCGGCATCGAAGGTGCAGTCTTCGAGCGTGATGCCGTCCATATAACACAAGGGTTGCTCGCCCGAGATACGGCAGCGCACGAGGCGGATGTTGCGCGAATGCCAACCGAGATACTCGCCGTCGAGCTCCGAATCATAAATCGTTACGCCGTCGCACTCCCACAACGCGTCTTTCGTGAGTATCTTTGCGCGGCGTATCTCCACATTCCGGCAATATTGGAAGACATACAGCGAGTCGCTCGTCAAGCCGTCGATGCGCACGTCGGAGCAATGCATAAAGGGGTATGTGCCGCCGTGGAGGGTGATGTCCGTCGCGTGCAAGCCGCGAATGTTCCAAAAAGTCTCGTCGGCATCGTTTACCATTATGCGCTCCAAACGCAGGTTCTCCATCTCGCGAAACAGCTTCGGCGCGTCGATTACGGTGTCTTTAATCGTTATGTCGCGGCTATACCACACCGCCGAGCGGCTTGTGGAAAGGAACCTGCAACGGGTGATGAGCGCGCCGTCGACGTGCCACCACGGGTACTTCCCGATGAACTCGCAGCGGTAGGCCTCGATGTTCTTACAGCACTTGATGCCCGATTCGCCTTCTAAAATCCGCACGTTCTCCATGCGCAAATCTCTCTCCCCGAACAGCGGGCGCTCCCCTGAAAAGCTCTTGTCTCTTATAATTCTCTGCATAACTCGCACATTTCAAAAGCTAAACGTCGGAGACGTTATGATAAGGGTAGCTTGGGTTGACAAGTCCTTATGCAACATCTCCGACGTTGATTTCATTTTGCTCGCTTTACCCCACACTGCGTATGGGGCTATGCCTATTAAACATCTCCGACGTTTCTCTTTGCTCTCGTTTCAACGATAATTGCCGTATGACACGCCTTCGAAGTCGTCGGTGCGGAACGGCGAGGCGGGCAACCCCGTGCTGTCTGTGAGGTTGCAGTCGGGATTATCCGCCCACGCATATCTCACGGCGACGGGGAACTTTACGTCGGACGCTGACACGAGGATGTCGGTTCCGTCTGTCTCGGCATTCGCCCGGTGCCAAACCCTGTCTGCTCCGGCAATCTCGAAGCCGCGCAGAGCCTTGCCGTCAGAAGAACTCAGCCCCTCGTCGGCAGAGCACGTGAACAGGACGCGTATCTTGCCGCCCTCCATCCGGTAGCCCGTGTAGAGCGGTCCCTCGCAGGCGATGTCCTCTCCGTAGGCGATGTTACGTGCGATGAGCGCCAGGCGCCGCCCCACTTCCTGCTTGTTCTTGGGGTGGATGTCGTCGGCGTCACCTATGTCGATGGTGGTCGCCATGCCTACTCCCGCCATGTTGCAGCGCGTCATCATCTGCGCCTCACGCAACTCCGCCCACGCCGATTCCTGCGGATGGTCGACACGGTGCATATAATTTGCGAGCTGCACCATGATGAACGGGAAGTCTTGGCCCCATTTCGTGCGCCAGTCGCGGATAAGCATAGGCATCAGTTCGCGATACTGATACGCCTGCGACACGTTGTTCTCGCCTTGATACCAGACGGCACCCTTGACGGCGTACGGCACGAGCGGGTTTATCATCGTGTTGTAGAGCAGCGTATGAAGGTTGGGGTCATCGGCGGAGTTCACCGGCAACGGCGGCAGCGACGACGAGTTTATTGACGTCTTGTACTTCCACTCGCCCGTGAGCGGTATGCGCTCGTCGGTGCCCGCGAGTTGGACGTTGAAATCCTCCTCCGCACAGTCAATGCCCGACAGACCGCCCGTGTCTTGCACGCGAATGGCGATGGTCGTCTTTCCCGAGCGTACCAATTCGGCGGGCACGACATAGTTGCGGGGCACTATGCTGCCGATGGTGTTGCCCACGGAAGTGCCGTCGAAATAAGTTACGTCGTTGTCGTCGATCTTACCGAGATTGAGGATGAGCTCCTTTCCCGCCCATTCCTGCGGGATGTCCACCGTCTTTCTCGCCCACCACACGCAGTTCACCGTCCCTTCGGCGCTGCCCACGAACGGCATATAATAGTCGTTCCACGCCGTGTCGTCGTAGTCGGAAGAGGAATAAGAACTGATGTTTACGTCGTCGCGCTCTATGATTTTGTCCGTTGCGGCGAGCCATTCCGCATACTGCGCCTTATATAGCTGCTCCCTGCCTTCTTTCGTCTCGGGCAGGCTCTCCACCGCTTGCAGGTTGTGCTCCTGTGCGGGTATGCCCTCGAAAGCGTCGCGGCTCATCCACGTCTCGATGATTGTGCCGCCCCACGAGGCGTTGATCAGCCCTATCGGAACGCCGAGATGCTTGTACAGCTCGCGCCCGAAGAAATAGGCTGTGGCGGAAAATTCCGCGACGTTTTCCGCGCCCGATACCAGCCAACCATCACCTTCGGCGGAGAAATCGCTCTGCGGCGCGGTGTCGATAGTGCGTGCCACGGTGAGCAGACGGATATCGCCGTAATTGTCCGCGTCCGCCTTCTCCTCCGCCCAATCGTTGACCTTGCCCCATCCCTCGACAGGCATCTGCATGTTAGACTGCCCGGAGCAGAGCCACACCTCCCCTATCATGACGTTCTCGAGCACGGTTTTCTTCCGGCTGCCGTCGCTGAGGGTGATGGTGTACGGTCCGCCGGCATCGGGTGTCTTGACGCTTGTCTTCCACCGTCCGCTGCCGTCCGCCTTGGCGAGATAGGTCTGTCCGTCCCACGACGTGGTGATTTTCACCGTCTTGCCCGCCTTGCTCTGACCCCATATAGGGGCGTTGTCGGACAGCCGCTGCATCACCATATTGTCGGAGAAGAGCGGCGACAGCGTTACCTGCGCGCGGGATTGTACGGCGGCAAGAGCCGTTATCGCCAACGTAAACAATAGCCGCCTCATCTCCTACACGAGGTTGGGATTGACTTTCTTCCAGTCTGCTATGGCGGGAACGATGCCCAGCGTTACCAGTTCGTCGCGCATCGTGCACAGGTGCTCGTAGGAAGCGTCGAGGCTGGCGTTCTCCTCCGGGGTGCCCTGCGGAACGGTGTAGTGAGCCCCGTCCTTATCCAACGTGGTGTTCATCGCCATCATTATATTATTGTATTTGTCGGTGTGAACGAACGTGCCGACGGGATAGCGGAACGCCTCACCGCCCATCGCGGCGCGTATCATCTCTACGGAGAGATATGCCGGGCTTTGGAACGACGACCGTCCGCGCAGCTTGATGATGGCGCTGCCGCCCTGGATGACATCGTGCCGCATCTGCTCCCACTCCTCTGTCGGGAACTCCGGCGTGCCTATGATGTCGGTTAAGTTGCGCCCGTCAATCTTCACGTGGCTAAAGAAAACCGCCATCTGCTCGCCGTGTCCGCCGAATGTGGCGCAGCCCGTGATTTGGCTCTGCTTCACTCCGAACTTCTTCGCGAGGGCGGAGATGAGACGTGTGGTGTCGAGCGCGGCAAGAGTTGTAACCTGAGAAGGTTTCAATCCGGAATATAAAAGAGTAACGAGCCCGGTCAGGTCGGCGGGGTTGAAGATGATGACAACGTGCTTCACGTCGGGGCAATACTTCTTTATGTTCTCCCCGAGACCCTTCGCAATCTCGCAGTTGCCTTTCAGAAGGTCCTCGCGGGTCATACCGTCCTTACGCGGCGCACCGCCGGAAGAGATGATATACTTTGCGTTTTTGAATGCCGTCTCCGGGTCGGCGGTCGCCACGATGTTAGCGTCGCCGAAGCCGCACTGCCGCATCTCCTCCGCCACGCCCTCGGGACCGATCACCGGCGGGAACACGTCGTAGAGGCAAATATCCGAAGTGAGACCCATCATGAGAGCCGTCTGCACCATGTTGGAGCCGATCATGCCGCCCGCTCCGACAATAACAAGTTTTTCGTCAGTTAAGAATTTCATAGCTTTTTGTGTGTTTATTTGTTAGAAAAATTAATGTCATGCCCGCCCGGCAACCACCGGCGCGAAACCGATTACAAAGTTAAATAAAAACCTGAATTGCGCAAGCCGCGCGACCGTTAGATTAACAAAAAGGTGATTAATTGTGCTTAAAACGCGCGCCTGCAACGGCGAAATTGGCGAGGCAAAACGCTTGTTTGCAACGATAATGCTTGTAACTTTGCGTGCGTTTTCAGGAAGAAAAATCGATTATGGCTCGCGCGAAAGAACTAACCGTCGGCCGGCCGGCACCGCTGATTGCGCGGTTCACGTTGCCGCTGCTGCTGGGGAATATGTTGCAACAAACATACTCGCTGGTGGACGCGGTGATTGTCGGTAAGGTGCTGGGTATCAGCGCATTAGCATCGGTCGGTGCGAGCTCGTCGGTGATCTTCCTCATCCTCGGCTTCTGCAACGGTTGTCAAGGGGGCTTCTCGATTCCGGTGGCGTGGCATTTCGGTGCGCGCGACTACAGCATGATGCGGCGCTATTTCTGCGCGTCGCTGCGGTTGACGGCAATCCTTTCCGTCGTTATTGCGCTGCTCACGAGCGTTTTCTGCAAGGATATTCTCCGGCTGATGAGCACTCCCGAGGGCATCCTCGACGGGGCGTACATCTATTTGCTCATTACGTTTCTCGGCATCCCCTGCACGTTTTTCTACAACCTTCTCTCGGGCATCATCCGCGCGCTGGGCGACAGCAAGACGCCGCTGTATTTCCTGCTTTTTTCAACGATTTTGAACATCCTGCTCGACCTGCTTTGCATCATCGTGCTCGGCTGGGGCGTGGCGGGTGCGGCAATCGCGACGGTGTTCTCGCAAGGGTTGTCGGCGGTGCTTTGTTATGTTTTCATGCTCCGCGCGTTCGACATTTTGCGCAGCGTGCCCGACGAGCGGCGGATGCGTTGGCCTGTTGCGAAACGCCTGCTGGCAATGGGCTTGCCGATGGGTTTGCAGTTCTCGATAACCGCCATCGGAAGCATCATGCTGCAGAGCTCGAACAACGCGCTGGGTACGGCGTGCGTGGCGGCATTCACGGCGGCGACGCGCATTAAGATGTTCCTCATCTGCCCGATGGAGAGCCTCGGCATCGCGATGGCGACGTTCTGCGGCCAGAACTACGGTGCGCGCAAACCGCAAAGGATACGCGAGGGCGTGCTGCTGAGTATGGCGATGATGGTGGCGTATGCCGTGGCGGTATGGCTGTTGCTGCTGCCCGGCGCGCGTTATGCCGCAATGCTTTTCGCAAGCCGGAGCGAGGCCGCGATTTTATCCGACACGGCACTGTTCCTGCACGTAGGCAGCACGTTCTACTGGGGTCTCGGCGCGGTGTGCGTCCTGCGCAGCTGCATCCAAGCGGTGAGCCACACGCGGCTGGCGTTGCTGTCCGGGGCGACGGAGATGGTGGCGCGCATTATTGTCAGCCTGTTCCTCGTGCCGGCCTTCGGTTTCATCGCGGTGTGCTACGGCGACCCTGCGGCGTGGCTCTCGGCGAACGTATTCCTCATCCCGGCGTCTGTTTTCATCTGGCGGCGCATGGCAAAAAGCGTTTAGCCGGAGATATATTTCGCTTTGCGGAAAGGCTTTTTATCGAAAAATATTAACTTTGCGTTCGGAATAAAAACAACGGATATGCTTACACTGAAACTTATCAACGAGCAGACGGAACGGGTGGTTGCCGCGCTTGAAAAGAAATGTGTGGATAATGCGAAAGAGCTCATCGCGCAGGTGCAGACCATCGACCGCGGGCGCAAAGAGGCGCAGCAGACGCTCGACAACGCCAAGCAAGATGTCAACAGGCTGTCGAAAGAGATAGGCCGGCTGATGGCGCAGGGCAATCGCGAGGCGGCCGAGGCAACCAAGGCGAAGGTGGCTGAGCTGAAAGAGACCACGCGCGCGGCGCAGGAGAAGATGGACAATGCTGAAAAGGAACTTACCGCGCTGCTGTGCACCATTCCGAACATTGCTTACGACGAGGTGCCGCAAGGGTCGCGTGCCGAAGACAACTGGGTTGTTAAATCGAACTTAAAGGAATGCGAAATCGGCAAGGACACCGTCGGCAACTGGACGTGCAACCCCGAGAACGCCGCCGCCAAACTGCCCCACTGGGAACTGGCGAAGAAATACAACCTCATCGATTTCGACCTCGGCGTGAAGATCACGGGCGCCGGCTTCCCCGTTTACATCGGGCAGGGAGCCAAGCTGCAACGCGCGCTGATCAATTTCTTCTTAACCGAGGCGGGCAAATCAGGCTATACCGAAATCATGCCGCCGACAGTGGTGAACCCCGCGTCGGGCTACGGCACGGGACAGCTGCCCGACAAGGAAGGACAGATGTACCACTGCGAGGTAGATGATTTATACCTCATCCCGACCGCCGAAGTGCCCGTAACAAATATATATCGCGACGTGATACTCGACGAGAAAGACCTGCCGGTGAAGAACTGCGCCTATACCCAGTGCTTCCGTCGCGAGGCGGGCTCCTACGGCAAAGACGTGCGCGGACTGAACCGCCTCCACGAGTTCTCGAAGATTGAAATAGTGCGCATCGACACGCCCGAGCATTCAAAGGAAAGCCACAAAGAGATGCTCGCGCACGTGGAGGGACTGCTTAAGAAACTCGAACTGCCCTACCGCATACTGCTCCTCTGCGGCGGCGACCAGAGTTTCACGTCGGCAATATGCTACGACTTCGAGGTATATTCCGAGGCGCAGGGGCGGTGGCTGGAAGTGTCGTCGGTGTCAAACTTCGACACATATCAGGCAAACCGGCTCCACTGCCGCTACCGCAAGGCTGACACTAAGAAGATAGAACTCTGCCACACCCTCAACGGCTCGGCACTCGCCCTGCCACGTATCGTAGCCGCCATCCTCGAAGACTACCAGACACCCGACGGCATACGCGTGCCTAAGGCTCTTGTGCCTTATATGGGTTGCGAGATGATAACAGGCTGAACTCGCAGCCGCAGTACCTCTGATTATAGAATTGATGTTCCTTCAAGAGTGCGTTCCTCCGCTCTTGCAGACCGCCCTTGCGCCAGTTTTGCTCCCAGAAAGTAAGGTTTTCATAGCGCGAAGCCGCCTCTCGTCCGGCCTTATTAACCTGTTCCAAACTCTTCCAACGCGAAGAAGCAAGTGTCGTTGCGAAAACCGTAAACCCTTGATTTACAGCATATTGCGCCGTGGCATTAAGTCGAATTAGAAAGCACTTGCTACATCTTAGTCCGCGCTCGGGCTCGTCTTCAAGACCCTTCACAGCCTCGCGCCACAGCTGATAATCATAATCCGCATCAACAAAATCAAGCCCTTGACTCTCGACAAAGCGCACGGCCTCGGCTTTCCGGTGTTCGTACTCCTCCTTCGGGTAGATGTTCGGGTTGAAAAAGAACACCGTCGGGCGGATATTGTTCGCGAGCATGCACTCGATGATTGCCGCGGAGCATGGCGCGCAACACGAATGCAGCAGCACGCGCTTCTCGCCGTTCGGAGCGTTAATTTTCAGCATAAGCAATGGCCTTTATTTGCGGTATTTGTTCGGCGACAGCCCGAGGTGCGTCTTCACGAATTTGCCGAAGCACGACAGGTTGACGAAGCCCATCCGCGCTGCGATCTCCTTCGGCGAGAGGGTCGTGTGGTCGAGGTAGTGCATTATCTCGCCGACCACAGCGCTCTGGATGAATTCTCCGGCGGACTTGCCGCTGACGGCTTTGCACACGTAGGATAGGTATTTCGACGAGATGCACAGGCGGTCGGCGTAGTAATAAATGGGCCGGTGCTTCACGGGTTCGTTTTGCAGCATCACCATAAATTTCGAGAAGATGATTTGCGCTTGCGGCGAGTCTTTCTCGCAGGCGCCATCGTCCTTGGCGGTCTCTTTGTGGTGCGCGCAGAAGCCGAGCAACACCATTTGCAGCATCAGGTAGATCATCTCGCGGAAGAGCGGGCGGTCTTTCATCGGCAGCAGCGCGCGCATTAGTTCGGAGAAGTGCCAGCCCATCTTGCGGTGCATCTCGTTATCGCCGTCCGTAGTGGGCACGAGGCGCTCTTTGAGCACGTAAACGATGTTGTTCCAGATGTGGATATTCGTGTTGAGCAGCGACTGGATGAGGCGGTCGGTGAGCGATAGGGCGGAGAATTTCGTGTCGTCGCCGAGGCATTCGATTTTCACGTAAGTGCCTGTGGGACAGACGAATGTGTCGCCGGCGCGAAGCAGATATTTGCCTTCGGGCGTCTCGATGTTCATGCTGCCGTTGTGGCAGAAATAAAAGATGTTGCGCGGCACCTTGAGGGGCGCGGGGATGCTGTCGAGCTCGATGCTGCTGATGAGCAGGATGTCGTCGTCTTGGTAGGCGATGTTGAAGTTGCGCAGCGGGAGGCGGTGCCCTTTGTGCGCGTTATGGCGGCTGGCTTCGGGTTTCATAATGTTTGATTTTCGTCTAATGCGCCGGCCACGAGATTGGTCAATTCGACAAAGTCCGCGATGGCGAGTTGCTCCGGCCGGCAAGTCATAATTTTAGTTTCAAAAAACGTTTCTTTCGGCATTGTTTCAGCGTTAAAAATTTGCCTTAACGAGCCGCGCAGCATCTTTCTTCGTTGGTTGAAAGTGGCGCGGACAATGCGGCGGAAAAGGCGTTCGTCGCAACCGAGATTGGACGTGGCGTTGCGTGTCAGGCGGATGACGGCGGACTCCACTTTCGGCGGCGGGCAGAACACGCCGGGCGCAACGGTGAACAGGTATTCGCAGTCGTACCACGCGCCGAGCAGCACCGAGAGGATGCCGTAAGCCTTCGTGCCGGGCTTGGCCGTAATGCGAAGCGCCACCTCGCGCTGCACCATGCCCGTGCAACAAGGGATGAGGTCGCGGTTGTCGAGCATCTTAAAGAAGATCTGCGAAGAGATGTCGTAAGGGTAGTTGCCGGTGAGAACGAACGCGCGGCCGCCGAACACATCGTTAAGGTCCATTTTGAGGAAATCGCCTGTTATAACATCGAGTTCGGGGTAATGTTTATTAAGGTAAGCGACACTCTCGCGGTCGATCTCCACAGCGCGGAACGGCCGGCCTTTGTCGATAAGAAACTGCGAGAGCACGCCTGTGCCCGGCCCCACTTCGAACACGGGCTTGTCGGGGCAGGCGTCAACCGAATCGGCTATCCGGCGCGCCACGGACAGGTCGGTGAGGAAGTGCTGCCCGAGCTTCTTCTTCGCCCGCACCCCGCCGCTCGCCGCCCGGCCTGATGTGCGCCGCGCCGCCTTGAAAGTCCGCTCCGTTTGTTTGTCGTTGTATCCCATTCCGCCGTTTTGTCCGCGCAACATTACAAAGTTAACATTAAATTCCGCATTAATCCCGCGAGCGCGCAAAAAATTGTGCGATTTGCCTTATCTTTGCGGCAAACAAAGCGAGGCGGAAGATTATGAAAACAGGCATCATCGTGGCGATGGAAAAGGAACTGCGGCAACTGCTCGCGCTGCTGCCCGAGGTGAAAGAAGAGGCTGCGGCGGGCATGCGCTTCTTCGCGGGAAGGGCAGTAAACAAAGAGCTTTTCGTCGTGCAAAGCGGCGTGGGAAAAGTGAATGCCGCCGTCGCAACAACCGAGCTCATCGACCGCTATCACCCCGATTTCATCATCTACTCGGGCGTGGCCGGCGGCGCGCGAAACGACATCCTGCCGCTCGACACCGTCGCCTCGGAGACCGTCGCTTACCACGATGTTTACTGCGGCGGCGACTGCGCGTTCGGGCAGGTGCAAGGGTTGCCCGCGGTGTTTCAGGCTGATGAAAAATTATTAAAAATTGCCGCGTCGATCGAGGGCGTGAAAACCGGACTTTTCGCAACGGGCGATTGGTTTGTCGACAGCCGCCAAAAGGCCGAAACTATCATTGCTCATTGGCCCGAAGCGATCGCCTTCGACATGGAAAGCGCCGCCATCGCACAGGCCTGCTTCATCCGCCGCGTGCCGTTCATCTCGCTGCGCACGATTTCGGACAACCCCCTTCACGACGGCCATCGCGAGCAATACGCCGGCTTCTGGGAACGCCTCGCCAACGGCAGTTTCCGCGTGCTGAAAACGTTTCTTGAAAAGTGCTGAAAAGTTAATTTTTTTACGCCGAAATAAGATGAAAAAGATACCGTCATTCACCGTAAACCACCTGCACCTGCTGCGCGGAGTGTATGTCTCGCGCAAGGACAGCGTCGGCGGGGAAACGCTCACCACGTTCGACATCCGCATGAAAGAACCCAACCGCGAGCCTGTCCTCGGCGCACCTGAGCAGCACACCATCGAGCACCTCGCAGCAACGTTCCTGCGCAACGATAGCGAGTGGGGCGAGAGGGTGATCTACTGGGGTCCAATGGGCTGTCTTACAGGCAGTTACCTCATTCTCAAAGGCGACCTTTCGCCGCGCGACATCCTGCCTCTACTCCGCCGCATGTTCCGCTTCATCGCCGAATTTGAGGGCGAGGTGCCGGGTGCGACGCCGCGCGATTGCGGCAATTATCTGCTGATGAACCTGCCGATGGCGCGGCTCGAGGCTGCGCAGTTTCTGAGTTTGCTTGAAAATATCGGCGACGAAAATATGATTTACCCAAAATGAAAGAAGTGATTAGCGAGCGTTTGCAAGCGTTGCGCAAAGAACTGCGGCGCGAGCATCTGGCGGCGTTCATCTTCCCCAGCGGCGACCCTCACGGCAGCGAATATGTGCCTGACCGCTGGAAAGGGCGCGAGTGGATCTCGGGCTTCGACGGCTCGGCGGGAACGGCAGTGGTTACTATGCATTCCGCAGCGTTATGGACCGACTCGCGCTACTTCATCGCCGCGGCGCAGCAGCTCTCCGGCACCGAATTTCAGTTGATGAAAATGAAGGTCCCGGGCACACCGACCATCGCGCAATGGCTCGGCAAAGAACTCGCCGATTCGAAGGAAAAAGAGGCGGGCATCGACGGGATGATTGCTTCTTACAACGATGTGTGCAGCCTGAAAACGGAGCTTAAACAAAGCGGCGGCCTGCTCCTGCGAACCAACTTCGACCCGCTCGAACGCATCTGGCCCGACCGCCCGAAACGGCCAATGGAGAAAGTGCAAGTCCACGACCTCAGCTACGCCGGAGAGCCTGCGCCGGACAAGCTCGCGCGGGTGAGGAAAGCCCTTCGCGCAAGGCACGCCGACGGCACGCTCGTTTCCGCCCTCGACGACATCGCGTGGCTGCTCAACCTGCGCGGCAGCGACGTGGCGTGCAACCCCGTTTTCGTGAGTTACCTTCTGATCGCCTCGCGCAAAACAACCCTTTTCGTCGACGAAGAAAAACTGCCTGCCGACGTGAAGAAATACCTTCGCGAAATCGATGTCGACGTGAAGCCTTACGACAAGGTTGCAAAGGCGCTCGCGGCGTATCCGGATTACAGCATCCTTGTCGACGGCGCGCAGCTGAACTTCCGCCTCGCCGCGATGGTCCGTTGCCCGCAAATCATCTTCGCGCCCTCGCCCGTGCCGGCGATGAAAGCGGTGAAGAACGCGGCGGAGATCCGCGGGTTTAAGGCTGCGATGCTGCGCGACGGCGTGGCGATGACGAAGTTCCTTTGCTGGCTGAAACCGGCGGTGGCGCGCGGCGGCGAGACGGAGCTGTCGGCAAGCAAAAAACTGGAGGCTTTCCGCGCCGAACAAGAGCTTTACCGCGGGCCGTCGTTCGAGACCATCGCCGCTTACGGCGCGCACGGCGCAATCGTGCATTACGAACCGACCGAAGCGACCGACAGTCCTCTTCGCAGCGAGGGGTTCCTGCTGCTCGACAGCGGCGCGCAATACCTTGACGGCACGACGGACATCACGCGCACCATCGCGCTCGGGCCTCTCACTGACGAGGAGCGGCGCGTCTACACGCTTGTCCTTAAAGCGCACATCAGGCTCGAGCTGGCGACGTTCCCCGCGGGTGCGGCGGGCACGCAGATCGACAGTCTCGCGCGCGAACCGCTCTGGCGCGAAGGCCTCAATTTCCTTCACGGCACGGGGCACGGCGTGGGGTCGTTCCTGAATGTTCACGAGGGTCCGCACCAGATCCGCATGGAATGGGTCGGGACGCCGCTGCGGGCGGGGATGACCGTTACCGACGAGCCGGGCATCTACCTTGAAGGGCGCTTCGGCGTGCGCATCGAGAATACGCTGCTTATCAAAGATTTTAAGAAGAGCGAGTTCGGCGAATTTTTGCAGATGGAGCCGCTCACCCTTTGCCCTATCGACACCGCGCCGGTTGTGCGCGAGCTGCTTTCCGACGAAGAAACGGCTTGGCTCAACAGCTACCACCAAAGGGTTTTCGAGGCTCTTGCGCCGCTGCTCGACGGCGACGAACAGGCTTGGCTCCGCGCGAGCACCCGACCGCTTTAAGCCGGAAACTTTATCTTAGTCGCTACTAAAATCCCGGCTCAGTTGTGCGGCACGAGCACCAGTTATTAGTGTCGCCTGCGTTTCAACTCTCAGGCTGATTTTTAAGCTAACGTTTTAGCTTGCCTATTTTACACCGCAGAACGTGCCGAAGCAAGCGTTTTTGTGCAGGATATCCGTTTGCCGAAAGCCCGCCTTTCGCATTAGTTCGAGCTGGAAGGTCATCGTCCGCGGCGTGTCTTCGCGCTCGACGGCTTTGAGATGTTCTTCGCGAAAGGCCTTGCCGCCGATATTTTCCAGATGGCGGGCGAAACGCTCGCGCGAATAGTCTTCCAACACGCCGATATCTTGCTTGATTAAATCGGAAATCATCAGGCAGCCGCCGGGTTTGAGTACGGCATACAGTTTTGCGAAGACCTGTTCCCAGTCGCTGTCGCCGCGCAGATGATGTAGCACCGCGCCGGCAAGGATGATGTCGAACGACCCTGCTTTTAATTCGACGGTTCTTATGTCGCCGTGGACAGGCGTGATTTTGCCTTTCGCTACGGCCGCCACCCTTTCCACCGCCTTAGAGAGCATTTTCGCGCTGAGGTCGACCAGCGTGCAGTTGGCGTTCGGCAGTTTGTGGAGCATCATCAGCGTGTAGTTGCCCGCGCCGCAGCCGATGTCGAGGATGTCCGTTGCTGCGGGTGCGATGCGACGCGCCGCCTCTGTTGCCAGTTCGAGCGCGAGGGGTGCGTCGATGATCGAGCTTTGTCCTGTGGCGAGGTTGGCGAAGGTGCTCACGTCGGCATCGAAGCGCGCCGCTATTTCTTTTGTTGAAGCTTTTTCCATTGTCTCGGAGGGGGTAAAATAAAGAGAGGCGCACGGGGTGTACCTCTCCTTATGCTTGTTGCGATTTTGGTTTAAATCTTACTGATGATGCCGAGCTTCGTGGCTTGGATGAACTCCACGAGATGGCGTATCTCCGGGTCGTCCGGCACCTGCTCTTTCACTTGCATCACGGCATCGAACACGCTGGTCTGCCCCATGAACACGAGGCGGTAGGCGTTGGCGATGTGTCCCTGCACTTTCTCGCTGACCCCTACCGAGGCGAGGATGGTGGAATTTATGCCGTTATATCTCACGGGGTTGTCTCCCGCCACGATATACGGCGGCACGTCTTTGCTGATACGGCATCCGCTGGCAATCATCGACAGTGTGCCGATGCGTGCGCCGGGATTGACGATGACGCTCGACGAGAAGATGACGCTGCCTTCTATCTCGCAGTCGCCGGCAATCTTCGCGCCATAGCCGAACACGCACTTGTCGTCTACCTTCGTGTCGTGTGAGATATGCACGCCCTCCATGATGAAGTTGCGGTTGCCGATCACCGTCTTGCCGTCGGAGTGGGTGGCGCGGTTGATAACGACATTCTCGCGGATAACGTTTCTGTCGCCGATGACCAGCTCCGACTCCTCGCCGTGGTAGCTGAAATCCTGCGGTACGGCGGCGAGCACGGTGTTTTGGAACACTTTGTTGCCGCGTCCCATTCGCGTGCCGTTGAGGACGCTGACGTAAGGATAGATGATGCAGTCGTCGCCAATCACAACATCTCCCTCAATGTAGGCGAAAGGATAGACGGTTACGTTCTTGCCTATTTTCGCTCTCGGGTCTATTTCCGCTTTCGGACTAATCATATTTGTAAAGGAATTGAATGGATTTGTGATTTTGTGTCGTATCAGTCGCGTCCTCCGCCTAAGGCGTAATAGAGGTTGACCACTGCCTGCATCTTATAGAAATCGTCCTGCACCTTCGACAGCTCGGCATTGAGCAGCGACTGCTGTGCACTGATTACTTCGAGATAGGTGGAGCTGCCCATGTGGAAGAGGTCGAGAGTGTAGTCGACATTCTTCTTCAACGCGTCCACTTCCTGCCCTTCGAACACGCTCTTCTCGTCTGACGAGTTGTAGAGCACGAGGGCGTTAGATACCTCGCTGCCTGCGGAGAGGATGGCGTTCTGCCACGTGTTGTACGCCTGCTCCTGCTGTGCCTTCGCCACTTTCAGCCCCGCCACGAGTTGTCCGTTCATGAAGATAGGCTGCACGAGGCTTGCCACTGCACTGAGGAGCCACTTGCCGGGATTGATTATCGCCGCGCCGGAGTTGTTGGTGAATGCTCCCGAACCGCTGATGGTGATGCTCGGATAGAACTTCGAGCGCGCCGTCTCCGTGTCGTAGAAACACTGCGCAAGACTCATCTCGGCATAGTGAACGTCAGGCCGGTTGTTGAGCATGGAGATGGCGATGCCCGTGCTGTAGTCGGCAGGCAGCGACTGGTCCGCGAGTTTGCCGCGCGGTATGGCACCAGCCGTCTGTCCGAGCAACAACGACATCGAGTTCTCCGTCTCGCGTATCTGACGGCGCAGGTCGGCAGCCTGGGCAAGCACGGAATAGTAGTTAGCCTCCGCACTCACTACGCTGGTCTCGCGTGTGTTGCCCAGCTCCTTTTGGAGCTTCATCTTGTCCCACGTGTCCTTCGTCAGAGAAGCCATGTCGTTGACGATGATAAGTTGCTCGTCGAGCATCATCAGCGTGTAGTACATATTCGCGATGTTGGCGATGAGGTTGGTCTTCACCACGAGCTGATAGTCTTTCGTGGCGAGCAACGCCATCTTCGCACTGCGTTTCTGATTGAGCAGATTGCCGAAGAGGTCTATGCTCCAACTGGCATCTACCGGCAGGGAATAGGTCTTCGTCGTCTTGCTGCCGTCCCACGAGGAAAGAGTTCCCGACGGCGAGAAGGTGAACGACGGCACGAACGCCAACTTTGCAGCCAGCAGTTGCGCCTCCACCATCTTCACGTTGAGCGCCGCATTGAGCAGGTCGACATTGTTTGCCAAGCCGATTTCGATAAGTTCCTGCAACTGCGGGTCGGTGAACACCTCACGCCACGGCAGGTTGCCGAAGCTTGCTGTGTCGGTTACGACAAGCGTATCAACATCGGACAGCACATCGCGCACCAGTCCTTCGGTGTTGGCTTCGGGACGCTCGTATTTGCCGTAAATGCCGCAACCGGAGAGCAGCACGACGGCAGATATCATCATTATTATACTAATCTTTTTCATTTCTCGTCCTCCTTTTCCTTTGCTCCTAACGGACCGGTATATTGCAACAGCTCCGTATCGACGGAAGCGACGTTGTCGTCGAACTCTATCGGCTTAACCTTCTCTTGCAGATGCTGGAAGATGTAGAACAGTGCGGGCACGACCATAATCTGACAGAGCATACCGATGAGCATGCCGCCGATAGCCGCCGCACCAAGCGTCATATTTCCGTTGTAGCCTACGCCGACGGGGATGAGCAACGGCAGCAGACCGATAATCATCGCCAACGAGGTCATAAGGATAGGACGGAGACGAGCCGATGCGCCGAGCACTGCCGACCACGAAATCGCCATACCCGTCATTCGGCGCTCAAGGGCGAACTGCACGATAAGAATGGCGTTCTTTGCCAACAGACCGATAAGCATGATAAGCGCAATCTGCATATAGATGTCGTTCTCCTTGCCGAAGAGGTTGGTGAAGATGAACGCTCCCGCCAAACCGAACGGGATAGAAAGGATTACCGACAGCGGCAACAGATAGCTCTCGTACTGCGCGCTAAGAATAAGATAAACGAACAACAGACAGAGCACGAAGATAATCATCGTGGAGTTGCTCGACTCCTGCTCCGAACGTGTCAGACCGGAGAACTCGTAGGTGAAGCCGGCGGGAAGGGTGGTGCTCGCCACCTCATCCATCGCCTTGATTGCATCGCCCGTGGAGTATCCGTCGCCTGCCGAGGCGTTGACGTTGATTGCCGTAAAGAGGTTGAAACGGTCAATCTCCTGCGGCTGGTAAATCTTCGTCATTGTTACGAACTCGCTTATCGGAGCCATACCCGACGTCGTGCGGACGTAGACGTTATTGAGGCTCTTCAAGTCGGCGCGTTGCTCCGGATCGGCTTGTATCATCACTCGGTCGAGCTTGCCGTAGACATTGTAGTTCGAGGAGTACAGACCGCCGTAATAGCCCTGCATTGTCGTGAGCACGGTGTTCGGGTCAATCCCGCTTTGCTTGCACTTCACCACGTCAACGTCAATCCTGTACTGCGGATATTTCGAGTTGTACGCCGTCAACGCGTTTGTTATTTCGGGACGGTTGTTCAGCGCGGTGAGGAAGTTCTGCGTGATGTCAAAGAAGTCGTTCACATCGCCGCCCGTACGATCCTGCATAGAGAACTCCAAACCGCTCGTGAGGGAGAAGCCCTGCACCATAGGCGGCTGGAAAGCGAGCACTTGCGCATCCTTTATAGCCGCCGCTTGTTTGTAAATCATCGCCATCACCATCGAGGCGCCGAGGTTATGTACATTGAAATACTTCATTAACGTCTCGTTCTTATCGCGCTCTTCGAACGACTTCAGTTTGATGATGAATGTTCCTTGGTTGGAGCCCTGACCCGCGATAAGGTTGTAACCTACGATTTGCTGGCGGCCCATCACTGCGGGGTTGGTGGCGAGCATGGAGTCGATAGAGTTCAACACCTCGTTTGTCTTTTCCGCACTCGTGCCCGGCGCGGTGGAGACCGTGGCGAACAATACACCGGTATCCTCGGTGGGGATAAGTCCCGTGCGCGTCGTTACTGCGGTGTAGCCTAACGCAGCAATACCGATAAGTACCGCGATACCCGCAATCACCGGACGCTCCACGAGGAAGCGCACGCCGGTCTTATATTTCTCCAACAACTTGTTATATACGCCGTTGAATGCCGCATGGAAGCGGTCGAGCCACGACATCTTGCGCTCCGAGCCGTCTTCATTTTTAGGTTTGAGGAGCACTGCGCACAACGCCGGCGACAGCGTCAACGCGTTCACGGCGGAGATGATAATCGCAATCGCCATCGTGATACCGAACTCCTTGTAGAACACGCCGGCAGTACCGCCGATGAACGACACGGGGATGAACACCGAAGCCATCACAAGCGTAATGGATATGATAGCGCCCGAGATCTCGCTCATCGCGTCCATGGATGCCGTCCGTGCGGACTTATAGCCCAAGTCCAACTTCGCGTGCACCGCCTCGACGACCACTATCGCGTCATCCACCACTATCGCTATGGCCAACACAAGCGCCGAGAGCGTCAGCAGGTTCAGCGAGAAGCCGAATACATAGAGGAAGAAGAACGTTCCGACAAGCGACACCGGCACCGCAATAAGCGGGATAAGCGTCGAACGGAAGTCCTGCAAGAAGATGTACACCACAATGAACACGAGGATGAACGCCTCGAAGAGTGTCTTAATCAAGTCTTGTATGGAGGCGAAGAGGAACTCGGTAACGTCTTGCATAAATTCCATCTTCACGCCCGGCGGGAACGATTTTTCCTGATCGGCTACCACGTCTTTGATATCCTCCACAATCTGCGTCGCATTCGAGCCCGCCACTTGGTTGATCATAATCGGCACGGACGCATTGTTGTTGAACTTAGCCGTGACGGCGTATGCCTGCTTGCCGGTCTCCACCGTCGCCACATCCTTGACGCGCACCACTTGTCCGTTGGGGTCGGCGGAGACGACCATATCGGCAAACTCCTCCGGCGTCTTCAAACGTCCCTTATAGCTGATTGTGTACTCGTATTGGTTGTCGCTCAACTCTCCGAACTTGCCCGGCGCCGCCTCGATGTTCTGTTCCGCAAGGACGTTGGATATGTCCGAAGGGATCAGGTTGTGGTTCTTCATCTTCACCGGGTCGAGCCACAGACGCATCGTGTAGAGCGCGTCACCCATAGCATTCACCTCGCCGACACCGTTCACACGCTTGATGGCGGGGATAATGTTGATGTTCGCATAGTTGTAAAGGAACTTATCGTCATATCGTCCGTCGCTCGTGAACGCCAAGAAAAGCACGGTTGACGTCTGGCGTTTCATCACCGTTAGACCGGCTTTCGTTACTTCGGCGGGCAAGAGGGACTCGGCTTGCGACACGCGGTTCTGCACGTTCACCTGCGCCATATCGGCGTTCATGCCCTGCTTGAAATAGACCGTTATCGTTGCGGTTCCCTCGTTGGTGGCGGACGAGGTCATATATGTCATGCCCTCCACACCGTTGATTTGCTCCTCGAGAGGGGCTAAGACGGAGTTAAGCACCGTCTCCGCATTCGCGCCCTGATACGACGCACGCACCATCACCGTCGGCGGCGCGACATCAGGAAACTGCTCGATAGGCAGCGAGACAATTCCTATCAAACCCAATATCACCACTATGATAGAGATGACAGTGGAGAGGACAGGACGTTTGATAAAGTTATCTAATCTCATGATTTCCCGATATTAATTATTTGCCGAAGTCTTTTTTCAACTTACCCAAGTCGCCTTGGTCGGCACCCATGGCTTTCGTCTCTTCCAATTTCTTCTGATATTCCTCTTCCGTGATCGGGGTGATTTCCATGCCGTCGGAAAGGGATGTTACGCCGCTGATGACATATTTGTCGCCGACGTTCAGTCCGGAAGTAACGATGTAGTTCTTGCCGTCGTCGTTGGCGTCAATCGTGATGGCGGTATGCTTCACCTTGTTGTCTTCCCCGACTATATAAACGAAATATTGGTCTTGGATTTGTGATACGGCGTCCTGCGGGATAATAAGCGCATCGCTGTTCGTATGAGGAATAATGATGGAGCCCGTGCCGCCGCTCTTAAGCAGATGATCGGGGTTGGCGAACTCCGTCTTTACGAGCACCGACCCCGTCGTCTGGTCGATGACGCCGCTGATGGTTACCACCTTGCCCTCCTGCTCGTAGATGCTGCCGTCGGCAAGCTGCAACTGCACTGCGGGGAAGTCGCTTATCGCATTGTTCACCGCGCCTTTCGACTTCGTCAGTTCGAGCAAATCCTTTTCCGTCATGGAGAAATATACTTGCATCGTGTTGATGTCCGACACGGTGGTCAGCGGCTCGGTACTGGTGGAGCTGACCAAAGCGCCAACCTTGTACGGCAGGTCGCCCACTACGCCGTTCGCCGGGCTGGTGACGAAACAGAAGTCGAGGTTCTGCTTGGCTGCGGCATAATTGGCTTTGGCTTGCTCCAATGCGGCAACAGCCGAAGTATAAGAGTTCTCCGCCGAACGCAGCTCGTAATCGCCTATGACGTTATTGTCATACAGCTTCTGACTGTTGTCGTAAGTCAGTTTGGATGTGTTCAGTTGCGCCTCCGCAGCATCCACTGCCGCCTTTGCCTGATCCACGGCAGCCTTGTAAGTCTCGTTGTCAATGACGAACATCACCTGCCCGCGGCTCACCGTCTGGCCTTCGCTCACCTTCAGTTCGGTGATAAAGCCCGACACCTTCGGACGAATCTCCACGTCCTGCACGCCTTTAATCGTCGCAGGATAAGATGTTTGCAACTCCGTCGACTGAGTGCTCGCCGTGCGCACGGTGTACTCGTTGTCGCTGCCCAAGCCGCCGCTATTGCCGCACGACGACACTATCACGACCAGCGTTGCCAACATTAAAAAGCTAATCTTTTTCATACCGTTTTCAATTTGATATTTTGTCGTTTTAATTAATATTCAAAAAACCGCCGCGCCGCAAGGTAACATCGCGCCCGGAAGCCCCTTGCCCGTTGCCCGGACGCCTCTCGTTATCCTTCAAACACGCCATTGTGTGCGATGATTCATCTTTTTGAGTGTGCAAAATTACACATTTTTATTTTAACATATCGCCCGGCCAATTGCTCTTATATATTTTTAGGTACAATTTGCACCATTTTAACGCCGAATTGACCACAACGCCGCCCCGTCGATTGCCCCGCCGCAGGTTTTGCCGTGCGCGTTTTTTGGCTTACCTTTGCCGCGATTGCGACTGCTATGTGGCTCACGTTAGGCTTCCTCTCGGCCCTGCTCTTGGGCTTTTACGACCTTGCGAAAAAGACTTCGCTCAGGGACAACGACGTGCTTGTTGTCCTGCTGCTGAACACGCTCTTTTGCAGCGTTGTCTTTTGCCCGCCGGTCATAGCCTCGGCGATGGGTTTCATCTCGCCTGAAAGCAACATCTTCGTGCCTTGGAACTACCGCGGCGGGCAACCCTTTATTTTATTGAAATCGATGATGGTGCTCGCCTCGTGGGTGCTGGGCTATTACGGCATAAAAAGCCTGCCGCTGACCATCGTCGGACCGATCAACGCCACGCGGCCGATGATGGCGCTGGTCGGCGCGCTGATAGTCTTCGGCGAGAGGCTCAACCTGCTGCAATGGCTGGGCGTCATCACGGCCATCGTCTCGTTCTTCCTGCTCTCGCGCACGGGCAAAAAAGAGGGTGTCGACTTCCTGCACAACCGCGCGGTGGTCTTTGTCGTGGCTGCTGCCGTGCTCGGGGCGGCGAACACGCTCTACGACAAGTTCCTTATGGCTGCGCCAGAGAACGGCGGACTCGGGCTCGACCGCATGGAGGTGCTCTCGTGGTACAATATTTACCAGTTTCTTTGGATGTGCATGCTTGTTGCAATCATGCGTCGCGGAAAGGGCAAAGGGCAAGCGTTCCGTTGGCTGTGGAGCATCCCGCTAATCAGTATCTTCCTGATTTTCAGCGACTTCACCTACCTCTCCGCGCTGTCGTGCAACGGTGCGATGGTGAGCATTTTGAGTATGGTGCGGCGCAGCAACGTGCTGGTCTCATTCACGTTCGGCGTGCTGCTTCTGGGCGAGAAGAACTGGCGCGGCAAAGCCCTCGACCTGCTGCTCGTCGCCCTCGGTATGGTGTTCGTCTGGCTCGGCACGCATTAGTTGCTGCGAAGAGCCTTCGCGCCGGACCGGCAACTACTATTTTGCCGCTTTTGTTGCAGCGAATGCAATTAATTTGTTAATTTTGCCGCGAAAAAATTTTTATCTTAATTTTTTATTCGATGTATTAATGGGAGCAAAGGGTTCCCAAGATGTTTAACAAAAAAAATGAACGTAATTCAGAAGAAAGTCTCATTGCCCGACGGCCGTGAAATCACGATTGAGACAGGAAAATTGGCGAAACAGGCAGACGGCTCGTGTACGTTGCGCTTTGGCAACACGGTCCTTCTGGCCACTGTTTGCGCCGCGAAAGATGCCGTGCCCGGCACGGATTTCATGCCATTACAAGTGGAGTATCGCGAGCAATATGCCGCTGCGGGGCGCTTCCCCGGCGGTTTCACGAAGCGCGAAGGGAAGGCTAACGACGACGAGATCCTCGTGTGCCGCTTGGTCGACCGCGCCCTGCGCCCGCTGTTCCCGGCAGATTTTCATGCCGAGGTGTTTGTCAACGTAATCCTCTTTTCCGCCGACGGTGTCGACCAGCCCGACGCCCTCGCGGGGTTTGCCGCCAGCTGCGCCCTCGCCTGCTCCGACATCCCGTTCGAATGCCCTATCTCGGAGGTGCGCGTGGCGCGTGTCAACGGCGAATTTGTCATCAACCCCACCTTCGAGCAGATGGCCGACGCCGATATGGACCTGATGGTTGGCGCCACGGCGGAGAACATTATGATGGTTGAGGGCGAGATGAAAGAGGTGCAAGAAGCCGACCTGCTGAACGCCCTGAAAGCCGCGCACGAAGCCATCAAGCCGCAATGCGCGCTGCAAGCCGAACTGATGAAGGAGCTCGGCACCGATGTCAAGCGCGAATATTGCCACGAGGTGAACGACGAGGATCTTCGCCAACAAGTGAAAGACGACCTTTACGGCAAGACCTACGACATAACGAAACAGGCGCTCGACAAGCACGCCCGGGCCGACGCGTTCGAGGCTCTTGTCGAGGAGTTCAAGACTGCTTACGACGCCGCGCACGCCGACCTTTCCGCCGATGAGCTGGAGGAGAAGCACGCGCTGGTCGACAGGTATTACACCGATGTGGAGCGCGATGCCATGCGCCGCTGCATCCTTGACGAAGGCATACGTCTCGACGGCCGCAAGACAACCGAGATCCGCCCGATATGGTGCGAGGTGGGCCCTCTGCCGCAACCCCACGGCAGCTCGATTTTCACTCGCGGCGAGACGCAATCGCTGACCACCGTTACGCTCGGCACGAAGCTCGACGAGAAGCTTGTTGACGACGTGCTCGACCGCAGTTACATGCGCTTCCTGCTGCACTATAATTTCCCGCCGTTCTGCACGGGCGAGGCCAAGGCCCAGCGCGGTGTGGGACGCCGAGAAATAGGGCACGGCCATCTCGCTTGGCGCGGGTTGAAAGGCCAGATTCCCGAAGACTTCCCTTACACCATCCGCGTCGTGAGCCAGATCCTCGAGTCGAACGGTTCGTCGTCGATGGCCACCGTCTGCGCCGGAACGCTCGCGCTGATGGATGCCGGCGTGCCGATAAAGAAACCCGTTTCGGGCATCGCGATGGGCTTGATTAAGAACCCCGGCGAAGAGAAATATGCTGTGCTGTCAGATATCCTCGGCGACGAAGACCACCTCGGCGATATGGACTTCAAGACCACCGGCACGCGCGACGGCCTCACCGCCACGCAGATGGATATCAAGTGCGACGGCCTCTCGTATGAGATTCTTGAGAAAGCCTTGGCGCAAGCGAAAGCCGGCCGCGAGCATATCCTGAAATGCATCACCGACACCATCGCCGAGCCGCGTAAGGAGCTCAAGCCGCAAGTGCCGCGCATTGTGATGATCACCATCCCGAAGGAGTTCATCGGCGCTGTCATCGGCCCCGGCGGAAAGATTATCCAGCAGTTGCAAGAAGATACGGCAACATCAATAAACATTGACGAAGAGGACGGCGTCGGCAAGGTGCAGATCTCCGCGCCGAACAAGGAAGCCATCGATGCTGCTATCGCGAAGATCAAGGCTATCGTTGCCGTGCCCGAGGTGGGCGAGACGTACATCGGCACGGTCAAGAGCGTGATGCCCTACGGCTGCTTCGTCGAGATCCTGCCCGGCCGCGAAGGTCTTTTGCACATCTCCGAAATCTCGTGGCGGAGGCTTGAGAATATCGAAGAGGCCGGCCTGCACGAGGGCGACACCATCGAGGTGAAACTGCTCGACATCGACCCGAAGACCGACAAGTACCGCCTGTCGCACCGCGCCCTGACGGAGAAGCCCGAGGGTTATGTGGAGCGCGAGCGCCGTCCGCGCGGCGAGAGAAGGGGCAACTTCGGCGGGCAGAGCCGTCCGAGCCGTCCCCAGCGCCAGCCGCGTTACCCGCGCGAGGACGAGCGTTACGGCGGTTACTCGGACAACAGCGACCCGCGCCCGTTCAGCGACGTTCTCGACCACGACATCGATTGAGTTTAGCTTAGTCGCAACTATTTCACAAGCCTCATGTTCCGCCCGGAGCACGGGGCTTTTTTCGTGCATGCTACTTACAACTATGCTGACAAAACGGCAGGTTTTATGCCAATTTGACACTATAACTATCGGGTTCGTTTCATCGGCACGCCTCTTGCATTTTAGGTTTTCGAAAGCGATAAAAATCAAATTCATAAATAAACCATTAAACTTAAAAAACAGGAGGAAACGAATTATGATGTTAGCACGCAGAAACAACAATGTTAATTGGATGTCCAATTTGTTTGACGACTTTTTCGACGGCGGCTGGATGCCCCGCATTGACACGACGGCGCCGGCGGTGAACGTCAAAGAGACGGAGAACGCTTACGAGATGGAGGTTGCCTCGCCGGGTTTGAAGAAGGACTTCTGCCGCGTGAACCTCAACGAGGAGGGCAATCTGGTGGTAAGGCTTGAAGGCAAATTCGAGCACAAGGACGAGAACAAGAAGGAGCACTACCTGCGCCGCGAGTTCAGCTACAGCAACTTCGAGCAGAGCTATCTGCTGCCGAAGGATGTCGACAAGGACAACATCTCGGCGCGCGTCGAGGACGGCATACTCCACATCGCGATGCCGAAGGTGACGAAGAGTGCGGACAAGGTTGAAAGAGCTATCGACATAGCATAACAGGTTTTTAGTTGTTTTTAATTAGTAGTTGTTAGGGGCATCCGGAGCGATTCGGGCGCCTCTTTTTTATTTTTTTTGACGAAAAAGTTTGGCGGAAAGGGGAAAGTTGTTACTTTTGCGCCCGATAATCATTCATTTATAAACCAAAACCGCAAGCCTATCGACAGACATTTACTCGAACCAATTTTAAGAAAGTAAATGACTAATCTTACGAGGATGACCGACGAGGAGTTGGCCATCGCTTACGGCAAAGGTAACAACGAGGCGTTCGACATACTGCTCCGCCGCAATCAATCAAAGCTTTATTCGTATATCCTGTTCGTGGTGCGCGACGCTACCGCCGCCGATGATGTGTTCCAAGACACGTTTGTCAAGGCTATCACCAAGTTGCGCACGGGCGCTTACGCCACGACGGGCAAGTTCTCGGCGTGGCTGATGCGTATCGCGCACAACATTATCATCGACATGTACCGCGAGAAGAAGCACGGGCATATCGTTGAGAATGAGGATAATGACCTGTCGAACATCCAGAACGCCGACCTGCTGGAAAGCAACATCGAGACAAAGTTCATCGAGGAGCAAAACTGCATTGAGGCGCGGCAGTTGATGGAAGCGTTGCCGGCCAACCAGCGCGAGATAGTTTTTATGCGCATCTACCAGCAGATGTCGTTCAAGGAGATAGCCGAGACGACGGGCGTGAGCATTAACACCGCGCTGGGCCGCATGCGCTACGCCATCCTCGGTATGCGCCGTATGGCAACACGCCACAACATCTCTATTTGATCAGCGATAAATTTTTGATGACGGCAATCGGGTCGGCAGCTTTGAACACATAGTCGCCGCAGACCACCACATCCACTCCCGCAGCCCGCAACAGAGGCGCGTTATTGCCGTCCACGCCGCCGTCCACCTCTATCAGCGCCTTGCTGCCCGCCGCCGTCAGCATACCTTTCAGCGTGCGGATACGTTCTATCGAGCCGTCGATGAAATGCTGCCCCGAGAAGCCGGGATAGACGCTCATCACCAGGAACATATCCGCGTCTGTCAGCACGTCTTTAAACACTTCGACGGGCGTGTCGGGTTTCAGCGAGAGACCCGCCTTCATTCCGTTGGCGTGGATAAGGTCGATTATGCCCTTGGCGCTGTCGACAGTCTCGATGTGCACGGTCATCATCATCACGCCGTGCTGCGCTATTTTCTCTACATAACGCTCGGGATGAACAATCATAAAATGCGCGTCGAACGGCTTTGCGCAGTGCCCTTGCAGCGACTTTATCACGGGGAAGCCGAACGAGATGTTGGGCACGAACACGCCGTCCATCACGTCAAGGTGAAGCCACGCGGCGTCGCTGCGGTTGATCATCTGTATTTCCTTGTCGAGACGATAGAAGTCGGCCGAGAGGAGTGAAGGGGAAACAAGCATAATTCTTATTAGGTTGTGAGGTTGTGAGGTTGTAAGGTTGTAAGGTTTTTTAGATTATGAGGTTATGATGTAAACCTTAAAACCTTAACTGAGTTTAGTTCCACGCCGGCCCGCCCTTTTGCAGCGAGGCGCTGACGGGGAAGTTGTGCGCGATGGTTCTGATGATGTGTAGTGTGAGTTCCGGCGGCTCGTGTTCGAAAGGTGTAAAATTCTCCATAGGCATCAGTGTTTAATCAGGGGTCTTCTTTTATCTGTTAAACGCGATTTCCCGTCGATTATTATATCAGAGCAAAGTCTTTTTCACGTCTTTTTTTGGTAAGCCCGGCGAAAAAGAATTACTTTGCAGTAAGTATTAACCGTAAGCAAAGAATTTATGATAATAAAAGTATGCGGCGTGTGGGACGCGGAGAACATTCGCCAAGTGGCGGCGGCGGATGTGGACATGCTGGGCTTCGTCTTCGACAAGGACGACCCGCACTACGTCAAGAGCGAGCTGTCGTATGCCGGCATCATCCCCGACCGTGCCGACACCGATGTGCGCGACGGCGTGGAGAGGGACCGTGTGGCGACGGCGGGCGTGTTTGCCGACGAGATGCCGCAGACGGTCATCACGCAGGTCTACAACTACCGGCTCGACTATGTGCAGTTCGGCGGCGGCGAAAGTCGTATTTACATCGACAACCTGCGGCGCACGCTCGTGCCCGACATCGTCGCGCAAGTGAAGATAATAAAAGCGTTCACGGTGGAAAATGCTGCCGACGTGGCGCGGGCGGCTGACTTCGAGGGCGCGGCGGATATGTTCCTCTTCACGGCAAAGGGCGCGGCGTGGCGCGATATTGCGGCGGCGTATAAAGGCAGCACGCCGTTCCTGCTCGGCGGAGGCATCAACTTCGACAGCGCGGAAAGGCTCCTCGACGGCATCGACAATCCTCACTTCGCGGGCATAAACATCTCCGGCGAGTTCGACCTGCCCGACGGCACGGTGGACACGGAACGCTTGCAGAGGTTCGTCGAAGCAGTGAGGCGCAGCACTTTATAGAATTATAAATTTGCAAAGCATCTGTTTTAGAAACAACTATTTTAAAATCCAACTAAAAACCTATTTTATGAAAAGAGCAATAATCCTCGCCTTTGTCGCAGGTCTTTGCGGCATGGCATTCGCACAACAATCGCTATGGGGCGGGCAGCCGGTTGTCTCGCCCGAGATACACGCCGACAATACGGTAACGTTCCGCCTGGCCGCACCCGACTGCACCAAGGTACAAGTTACGGGCGACTTCCTCCCGCCGCAGACAATCGAGACCCCCGACGGCAACTACGACATGCCGGGCGTGGCGGACATGACACGCGGCGACGGCGGACTGTGGGAATATACCACGCCCGAGCCCCTCGCGCCCGAGCTATACAATTATAATTTCTTCGTCGACGGCGTGCGGGTAACCGACCCGGCAAACGTCTACACCATCCGCGACGTAGCAAACGTGATGAGCGTGTTCATCATCGGCGGCGACAGGGCTGACCTATACAAGGTGAACGCCGTACCGCACGGCACTGTGGCGCGGACGTGGTATCCGTCGGGCTTGGGCTTCAACCGCAGGATGAGCGTCTACACGCCCGCGGGATATGAAAGTTCCGGCATCGCTTACCCCGTATTCTACCTCCTCCACGGCATGGGCGGCGACGAGGAGGCGTGGCTCGCACTGGGACGCGCGGCGCAGATCTTGGACAATCTCATCGCCGAGGGCAAGGCGGAACCGATGATAGTGGTGATGACCAACGGCAACGTCAATCAGGAGGCGGCGCCCGGCGAGGCGGCAGCAGGATTTACCGTGCCCGCAGCAGACCGCACGCAAGCAATGGACGGCACGTTCGAGACGTACTTCCCCGAAGTGGTGAACTACATAGACAACCACTACCGCACCCTCGCCGACAAGCGCCACCGCGCCATAGCGGGCCTGTCGATGGGCGGCTTCCACTCGCTCCACATATCGAAATACTACCCCGATATGTTCGATTACGTCGGGCTGTTCTCCGCCGCCATACTGCCGCGCGACGAGGTCAGTTCGCCTGTTTACGACGACACGGAGGGCAAGTTGAAAGTGCAGTTTGAGAAGAACCCCGCACTCTATTGGATTGCCATCGGCAACACGGACTTCCTCTACGAGAACAACGCCGAGTTCCGCCGACTGCTCGACAAGAACGGTTATCCCTACACCTACTATGAGACCGGCGGCGGACACATCTGGCGCAACTGGCGCATCTACCTCTCCGAGTTCCTTCCGCTGCTTTTCAAATAAGGCATCCCTTTCGCCGTAAAAGGGCTTGTTTTCAAATAAATAAAACATCAATCTTTCAATGTCAGACACAACACAAGAAGCGGCGCGCAGGTTCGCGGAGGAATGGGCGGGCAAGGGCTACGAGAAGGGCATGAGCCAACCCTTTTGGCTGTCCTTGCTGCGCGACGTCTACGGTGTGGAGCGCCCCGAGCAATACATCACCTTCGAGCAACAGGTACACCTCGACCACACAAGCTTCATCGACGGCTTCATCCCCGCTACACGCGTGATGATAGAACAGAAGAGCCTGGGCAAGAATCTCAACCAACCAATCCCACAATCCGACGGCACACAGCTCACACCATTCCAGCAGGCGAAGCGCTACATCGTGGAATTGCCCGTCTCGCAACACCCCAGATACGTCATCACGTGCAACTTCTCCGAGTTCTGGGTCTACGATATGGACAAGCCCAACGGCGAACCGGAGAAGATCTTACTTGCCGACCTGCCGAAGGAATACTACCGTCTGCAGTTCCTCGTCGACGCCGACAACGACCACATACGCCGCGAGATGGAGATCTCCGTCAAGGCGGGAGCGATGGTGGGAGAGCTGTATGACGCACTCGCACGCCAGTACGCAGACCCCGGAAGCGAACGTGCCATGAGGAGCCTCAATATCCTATGCGTCAGAATAGTGTTCTGCCTCTATGCCGAGAACGCCGGGCTATTCGGGCGATACGGCATGTTCCACGACTACCTCCGCAACTGCGAGACACGCCATATCCGACGTGCGCTGATCGAACTCTTCCGTATCCTCGACACCACACCCGACCGCCGAGACCCCTATCTCGCACAAGAGAGCCCCGCACTCGCGGCGTTCCCGTATGTCAACGGCGGACTGTTCGCCGACGAAGACATAGAGATTCCCCCTTTCACAGACGAGATAAAGACCCTGCTGCTGCGCCGAGCAAGCGAGGGCTTCAACTGGTCCGAGATAAGCCCCACAATATTCGGAGCCGTATTCGAGAGCACGTTAAACCCCGAGACACGTCGCTCCGGAGGAATGCACTACACCAGCATCGAGAACATCCACAAGGTGATCGACCCCCTCTTTATGGACGCTCTCCTCGACGAATTCAACACTATCAAAGCCGGCGCAGTAGAGCGCACGCGCAGCCGCCAACTGCACGAGCTGCAGCAAAAACTCGCCTCACTGACCTTCCTCGACCCCGCCTGCGGCAGCGGCAACTTCCTCACCGAGTCCTACCTGTCGCTACGACGCCTCGAAAACAATATCCTCCGGGAGCTGACGCAGGGACAAATGTCGTTCGCAGACGACAACTACAGCCCCATACAAGTGTCCCTCGCACAGTTCTACGGCATAGAAATCAACGACTTCGCGGTAACAGTGGCAAAGACCGCACTGTGGATAGCAGAGAGCCAGATGATGAAAGAGACCGAGACAATAGTGCAGTTCCACCTCGACTTCCTGCCGCTGAAATCGTACACCAACATAGTGGAAGGCAACGCACTGCGCACCGATTGGACCGACGTAGTGCCCAAAGAACGCCTCACGTACATAATGGGCAATCCCCCGTTCGTTGGCTATTCGCTACAATCAAAGGAACAAAAAGCAGACATACTTTCAATTTATGTAAACGAAAAAGGCAAACCTTACAATTTGGCTGGAAAGATAGATTATGTTGCCGGTTGGTATTTCAAAGCAGCGCAAATAATGCAAGGCACAACCATTCGAGCGGCATTCGTTTCAACTAATTCAATTACGCAAGGCGAACAAGTAGCCGGGGTTTGGAAGCCTCTTTATGAAAGGTTCGGCGTGCATATCGATTTCGCTTATCGCACATTCCGTTGGGACAGCGAGGCAAGCCTGAAAGCTCACGTGCATTGTGTGATTATCGGATTTAGTTCTGCGCAAAACATGCAACCGAAAAAACTGTTTGACGCAGATATGATTAAGGAAGTAACAAACATTAATCCGTACTTGATAGAAGCTCCGAATGTGTTCATCGGTTCTCGTTCTGTACCTATCTCCGACGTTCCTAAGATGACGACTGGAAATCGCCCCGCAGATGGCGGGCACCTTATAATAGAGGATGCCGACCTTGATGAGTTTCTTAGGAAAGAGCCGAGCGCGAAGCAATATATAAAAAAGCTCGTTGGTTCAGAGGAATTCATAAACAACAAGAAACGTTGGTGCCTATGGCTGGTGGGCGTTTCCCCCGCAGAATTGAGGAGTATGCCCGAAGTTTTGAAACGAGTTGAACTATGTAAAAGCGACCGCGAGAACTCGCCGGATGAGGGCAGACAAAAACTTGCCGCCATTCCAATGCTTTTCAGAGAGCAAAACAACCCGGATAATTATGTATTGATTCCTTGTACTTCATCGGAACGTAGAAGATATGTGCCAATGGGATTCATGTACGGAGATACAATATCGACAAACGCCAATCTTTTGCTACCTTCTGCAACTCTTTATCACTTCGGCGTACTTACTTCCAACGTTCACATGGCGTGGATGCGTGTCGTTTGCGGTCGATTAAAGAGTGATTACCGCTATTCAAAGGACGTTGTTTACAACAATTTCCCTTGGCCTGAGCCTTCGGAAGAGCAGCGCAGGAAGATTGAGAGTACGGCTCAGGCAATCCTCGACGCCCGCACGCGCTACCCCGACAGCAGCCTCGCCGACCTCTACGACGAAGTTGCCATGCCGCCGGAACTCCGCAAAGCCCACCAAGAAAACGACCGCGCCGTCATGTCCGCCTACGGTTTCGACACCCGCTCCACCACCGAATCCTCCTGCGTCGCCGCCCTCATGCAGCTTTATCAGGCCCTCGCGCAATAGATTTTTCCTTACCTTTGCCCCGGCAAGCATTCCCTTCATCGATATGCGCGGCAGATATATTATTATTGTGATGGCGTTGGCCTTGCGCGCACCTCTCTTCTGCGCGGCACAGACCATGGCGGGGACGGTGGTCAGCGGTCTTTCGGCTGAGGCGGCATTGGCTTCCGGCGCATTCTCCGTCGCGGCCGTCGACGACGCTACCTTCGCACGCATGCGGCAAGGCGGCTCGTTCCCCGACGGCTGCACGACGCGGCGCGAGGACCTGCGCTACCTCCGCGTGCTCCACTATAACTACGCCGGCGAGATGCAGACGGGCGAGATGGTGTGCCATAAGAGCATCGCCGCCGACCTGCTCGACATCTTTAAGGAACTCTTCCGGCAGAAATATCAGATTTGCCGCATGGCGCTCATCGACGACTACGGTGCGGCGGACGAGGCATCGATGGCGGCGAACAACACCTCCTGCTTCTGCTTCCGCAAAGTGAAGGGCGCCGCCATCACGTCGAAGCACGCGCTCGGCCTCGCCGTCGACATCAACCCGCTCGACAACCCCTGCGTGCGCTACGACGCTGCGGGGAAAATAAAAAGCATCGAGCCCGACACCCCCGCCGCACGACGCAACGCCCCGCGCACGCCGAAGAGGCCGCACGCCATCACGCGCGACGACCTTGCCTACCGCCTGTTCATCGCCCATGGCTTCACGTGGGGCGGCGCGTGGCGCTCGAAGAAGGATTATCAGCATTTCGCGAAGTAATTCCTTTATTATTCGCGCGAGGGAAGAGGGGTTTATTTGCGCGGAGCCTTGACCTAAGTCAAGCAATTGTTAAAAATGCAAATCGGGTGAAAAATAATTGT
>JAJPYN010000010.1:112805-143906 GCA_021204905.1 Prevotella sp. | reverse complement strand
TGTAGAACGTGGAGTAGCCGTACTTCACTTCCTCGCTGTCGTCTTCACCATCGTCCTCACTCGTTGCCGTCGGTTCCGAGTCTGTTGCCGCCTCTTGCGCCGTGATGTCTACTTCCAGGAACTCCTTTATCTTGGCGATACTTGTGTATTTGGCAGTCGGGCTCCAAGTAGAATAATCGTGCGTCGCATTTGGCGCATCCGCCGTATATGTATCCTTCGAGCCTGCCGGCACATATAAGGTAACTGATAAAGTTCCATTAAGCCCATTCCCATAGATAGTCGCCGGTTGATCGCTGGTGAAAGTAGGCGGTGTAGTATTAAATGAAATAATCTCCGCAAGATTAGTACAATCAAAGAATGCTTGTCTTCCTATGGTATCCACGGAACTTCCCAATATCACCGATTTAAGTGAAGTACAGTCATAAAATGCCCACGTTCCAATACTTTTAACGCTGCCCGGTATTTTTACCGATGTAAGTGAGGTACAATAATAAAATGCATATTCGCCTATGGCACCCACATGGTACGTCGTGCCGTTATACGTAACGGTCTCGGGAATAGTTACATCGCCGCTATAACTGTTATTTTGCGCATTATAAGTACTGCCATTATAGGTTACCTCCACGGAGTCCGTACCTTCAATAATGTTGTAATAGATAGTTGTTTCATCATTAACGGCAGAGAAGTCAGACGCCCAAGAGGGAGCGGAGCAGAATAACAGCAGGACAAATAACAGTCCTCTAAAAGCAAATTTTTTCATATCATACTTATTTTTAAATTGGTTGTTGACACCTTCGACAGGGGCAAAAGAAAAACGTGGACTTGCTTCGTCTACGTTCTTGAGGTATCGCCAAACACCAGACAATCATAAACGAGTAAAAGCCCACGCCAACCGCGCGAGCATTAACTTTCACCCTTGATTGTCTTTTAAAAGATTTTGCCGAACTTTTAAGAACAAGACTAAAGCTAACGCCTCATTATTTCCAATATGTCCCGCACCGAGCCGAAGCCCTATGCGACGGCAAAGGTAGTGCGCACTTGGAAAATATGCAAACAAAAGCAAACAAAACCGTGCAAAATGCGAGTGCCCTTATCCCGCAATTTTTTAAGAAGATGATGGCGGGAAATGCCGGGTGCGTGTCATTTACAGAGCGTGCAACCCTCGCACGTGTTCAGTTCCCCGCGAAAGCGTTTCTCTACGAGATAGCGCAGTCGCTCCCTCAGCGGCGTGAGGCGGATGTTGTCAATCACCTCGCTCATAAAGGCGATTTGGAGCAGGCGTTTCGCCTCGCTGACGGGTATGCCGCGCTGTTGCATGTAGAAGAGAGCGGCGTCATTAAGTTGCCCGACCGTGGCGCCGTGGGAGCATTTCACGTCGTCGGCGTAAATCTCGAGCATAGGCTGGGTGTACATCCGCGCCTCCTTCGTGGCGCACAGGTTTTGGTTTCTCATCTCCGAATCGGTCTTTTGCGCCCCTTTTGCGACAAACACCTTACCCGTAAAAGCGCCCGTCGCGGCGTCGCCGACCACGTATTTGTACAGCTCGCGACTGCTGCAATGAGGCGCCGCGTGCGTGATGAGCGTGTTGTTGTCGGCGTGCTGGCGCTTGTCGAGGATGACGCTGCCGTTCACGACGCACTCCGCTCCCTCGCCATCAAGCAGGATGTTGAGGCTGTTGCGCGTGGTGCCGTTGTGGAGCGTGATGACGTTATGACACAGGCGGGAGCGTTCCGCAAGGCGGATGAAAGTGTTGCTTGCGAGGCGGTTCTCGGAGTGAGTTTCTTCGACAGAGGTAAAGTCAAGCGCCGCGTTTTCGCCGATGAAAATTTCCGCCACCTGCGTGGAGAGGAACTGCGTGTTGCTGTCGGTGTGGTCGCAAAAAAGGATGTTGAGCGACGAGTCCGCCTCCAAGATGACAAGCACGCGGCGGTTCGCCATCATGTCCACGCCGGAATGCAGCATATTTACAATCTGAACGGGCTGCTCCACACGCACGCCGCGCGGCACGTAGATGAAGACCCCGTCTTGCACGAGCATCGTGTTGAGCGAACTGACGGCGTCGTTGTTGTCAGCAAGACGGTTATAGCAATCGCCTAAAAGCTCCGGGTTCGTCTCCGCAATCTTTTTCAGCGAGCCGACAATCACACCGTCGGGCAATGTCGTGCGCGGCTCCGAGGGCGGACAAAACGTGTCGTTTACAACGAAGAAAAGGGCGGAATTAAGGTTCGGCACGAAACAGCGGAACGTCTTATACGGGTCGATCGGCACGGGCAGGCGGTTGATATTCACGCCATAGTCCGGCGCAAACATTCCCTGCATATCGGTGTAACGATAGCGCTCCTCCTTGCGTGAAGGCAGCCCGCCGCGAAGGAATGACGCGTATGCCTCGTCGCGACAAGCATTCAAAAGCATTGCGCTATGGCTGCATATCGCGTCTTTTGACCTTGCGAACAAGTCGATATATTGCCCGATAGATCGGTCATCATCGACTGCACTCGGCAATTCAAGTAAACTTGATTGCTCTCGTTGGCACGATAATTGCTGTTCGGACTTCACTCTCACCTCACTCCCCATCAGTTTTCTTCACCCAGTCGTAGCCTCTCTGCTGTATCCGCGCTGCGAGTTCGGGACCGCCGGTCTTAACTATCATGCCGTCATAAAGTATGTGCACGGTCTGCGGACGTATCATCTCGAGCAGGCGGTCGTAGTGAGTGATGACGATGCACGACGTGTCCGCGGTGAGCAGTTTGTTCACTCCCCCGGCGACAATCCGCATCGCGTCGACGTCGAGGCCGGAGTCCGTCTCGTCCAAGATGGCAAGTTTCGGTTCCAACATCGCCATTTGGAATATCTCGTTGCGTTTCTTCTCGCCGCCCGAGAAGCCCTCGTTGACGGAGCGGTTGGCAAGCTTCGGGTCGAGCTCCACCACCTTGCGTTTCTCCCTCATCAGCTTTATGAAATCGCCTGCCGACATTGGCTCGAGCCCTTCATACTTGCGTTTCTCGTTGATGGCGGCGCGCAAGAAGTTGGTCATAGACACTCCGGGAATCTCCACGGGGTACTGAAACGAGAGGAACAACCCCGCGTGCGCACGCTCCTCAGGCTTCATTGCGAGCAGGTCTTTGCCGTCGAATATCACTTCCCCGGCAGTAACTTCATACATCGGGTTGCCGGTCAGCACGGCGCTCAGCGTAGATTTCCCCGAGCCGTTAGGACCCATTATGGCGTGTGTCTCGCCCGTGCCGACGGTGAGGTTTATCCCTTTGAGTATTTCCCGTCCGCCTATCGAGGCGTGTAAATTCTTTACTTCTAACATCTTCTTTCCTGTGTTTTGCGTGCGGAATCGATATTTTTTATCCCACCGTCCCTTCGAGGCTGAGACTCAAAAGCTTCTGCGCCTCCACCGCGAACTCCATCGGCAGTTTGTTCAACACTTCCTTTGCATAACCGTTCACGATGAGCCCGACCGCCGCTTCCATCGGTATGCCCCGCTGGTTGCAATAGAACAGCTGGTCTTCGGAGATCTTCGAGGTGGTCGCTTCGTGCTCGAACACGGCGCTGTCGTTGTGGCTGTCGATGTACGGGAACGTATGCGCGCCGCAATGGGAGCCGAGCAGCAACGAGTCGCACGAAGAGTAGTTGCGGGCGTTGTCCGCCGTTTTCGTGGCCATGACAAGACCGCGGTAGGAGTTCTGCGAGTGCCCTGCGGAGATGCCTTTGGATACTATTGTCGACCTTGTATCACGCCCTATGTGTATCATTTTCGTGCCCGTGTCCGCCTCTTGGTGCCGATTGGTTACGGCAACGGAGTAGAACTCGGCTTGCGAGCGGTCGCCTTTGAGCAGGCACGACGGATATTTCCACGTTACGGCAGAGCCCGTTTCTACCTGTGTCCACGACAGTTTGGCGTCGTTGCCGCGCAAATCCCCGCGTTTGGTAACAAGATTTAGCACTCCTCCCTTGCCGTTCTCATCGCCCGGATACCAGTTTTGCACCGTCGAATATTTCACTTCGGCGCGATTCATCACCACAATCTCCACCACTGCGGCGTGCAACTGGTTCTCGTCGCGCATAGGAGCGGTGCAGCCTTCGAGGTAGGATACGTAGCTGTCGTCGTCGGCCACGATGAGCGTGCGCTCGAACTGCCCGATGTTTTTGGCATTTATTCGGAAATAAGAAGACAGCTCCATAGGGCAACGGACGCCTTTCGGGATATAGACGAAAGAACCGTCGGAGAAGACTGCGGAGTTGAGCGCGGCATAGAAATTGTCGGCGTAAGGCACGACAGACCCGAGGTATTGCCTCACAAGGGCGGGGTGCCGCTTCACCGCCTCGCCCATCGACATAAAGATGATGCCTTTCTCGGCAAGTTTGTCTTTGAATGTCGTCTTGACCGAAACGGAGTCCATTATCGCGTCGACTGCCGTGCCGCTCAGTGCCAGACGTTCCTCTAAGGGGATGCCGAGCTTGTCGAATGTCTTCATCAACTCCGGGTCGATGTCGTCAAGACTTTTGTTCGTGCCGCTCTTCCGCGTCTGCGGCTCGGCGTAGTATGATATGTCTTGGTAGTCGATGTGCGGCACGCAGACGTGTCCCCAATGCGGTTCCGCCATCCGTTGCCACTGACGAAAAGCTGTCAGACGGAAATCCAACAGCCATTCGGGTTCATCTTTTTTCTTGGAAATAAGGCGCACGATATCCTCCGACAGCCCGCGGGGGATAATCTCCGTCTTTACGTCCGACGTGAAGCCGTACTCGTATTGGCGCTCCACCGCCTTGCGCACATATTCGTTGTCGTATGCCATCGGCGCCGTCCTACCGCACTTACAGTGTCTGCTTCACCTCAATCTCGGTAAAGGTCTCGATGATGTCGCCGACTTGTATATCGTTGAAATTGGTGAGCGAGATGCCGCATTCGAGACCGTTCACCACCTCTTTCACGTCGTCTTTATAGCGTTTCAAGGCATTGATATTGCCTGTGAATACCACTATGCCGTCGCGGATGAGGCGCGCTTTGTCCGCACGGTGCACCTTGCCTTCGGTTACCATCGCGCCCGCCACAGTGCCGACCTTAGAAATTTTGAACACCTCTTTCACCTCCACTTGCCCTGTGGACACCTCTTTCTTTATCTTGTCGAGCATGCCCTCCATCGCAGCCTTAATGCTGTCAATGGCATCGTAGATGACTGAGTAGGTGTTTATCTCCACGCCTTCTTGTTCGGCGAGTTTGCGTGCAAGCGACGTTGTCTGCACGTTGAAGCCCACTATCATGCCGTTCTGTGAGGCGGAGGCGAGCATCACGTCGTTCTCCGAGATTTGTCCTACGGCTTTCTGTATGACGTTTACCTGCACCTTCTCCGTAGACAACTTGATGAACGAATCGGACAGCGCTTCCACCGAGCCTTGCACGTCGCCCTTTACTACAAGATTGAGCTCGTGGAACTCACCGATTGCGATACGGCGGGCTATATCCTCGAGCGAGAGGGCTTTTGTGGTGCGCAGGTTCTGCTCCCTTTGCAACTGCATACGCTTGGTGGAAATCTCGCGTGCCTCCTGCTCCGTCTCCATGATATGGAACGAGTCGCCCGCCTGCGGTGCGCCGTTCAAGCCGAGCACTATCACGGGTTCTGCCGGTCCGACTTCTTCCAAGCGTTGGTTGCGCTCGTTGAACATCGCCTTCACTCTGCCGTAATATGTGCCCGCAATGAGTATGTCGCCGATGTGCAACGTGCCGTTAGAGACGAGGACGGTAGAGACGTAGCCCCTGCCCTTGTCGAGCGACGACTCTATGACCGTGCCCATCGCCTTGCGGTTGGGGTTGGCTTTCAGGTCGAGCATCTCCGCTTCGAGCAATACCTTCTCGAGGAGTTCGTTCACTCCGATACCTTTCTTTGCCGAGATCTCCTGACACTGATATTTGCCGCCCCATTCTTCGACGAGCAGGTTCATCTGCGCGAGGTCTTCGCGTATCTTGTCGGGGTTTGCTCCCGGTTTGTCTATCTTGTTTATGGCGAACACCATCGGCACGCCGGCAGCTTGCGCGTGAGCTATCGCCTCTTTCGTCGTCGGCATAACGGAGTCGTCGGCGGCAATGATGATAATTGCGATGTCGGTAACTTGTGCGCCGCGTGCACGCATAGCCGTAAACGCCTCGTGTCCCGGCGTATCGAGGAAGGTGATGCGCCGTCCGTCGTCGAGCTTCACGTTGTATGCGCCGATATGCTGCGTTATGCCGCCGGCCTCGCCCGCGATGACGTTGGTCTTGCGTATATAGTCGAGCAGCGATGTCTTGCCGTGGTCGACGTGTCCCATCACCGTTACGATAGGCGCGCGCGTGGTGAGGTCGCTCTCGTCGTCCGCCGCTTCCGTTATGGCGTTCTGCACTTCGACACTGACATATTCCGTCGTAAAGCCGAACTCCTCCGCCACGAGGTTTATCGTCTCCGCATCAAGGCGCTGGTTGATAGAAACCATCAAGCCGAGCGACATAAGCGTGCCGATGACCTGATTGACGCCGACATTCATCATTGTGGCAAGCTCCGACACGGTAACAAACTCCGTGAGTTTGAGTACCTTGCTCTGCGATTGCTCTGCCTCCATCTCCGCCTCGCGCTGTTCGGCAAAGGCTTCGCGGCGCTCCTTACGATACTTGGCGCCTTTCTTGTTCTGCGACTGTTTGTTTGTCAGCCGCTGCAACGTCTCTTTCACTTGGCGTGCTACGGCGTCGTCGTCGACCTCGAGCGAGCGGGTGTTGCCTTTTTTCTTCTTGCCTGCCTTCTTGCCGCCGAGCTGGTTTTGATTGTTATTAGGCACATTGCTCGCCGCGGTCTTCTTCGTGGGCATCTGGTTGCGGGCGTCGTTGATGTCAATGCGCTCCTTGCCTATGCGCACGCGCTTCTTCTTGCCGCCCGCCGCACTGTTTTGCGCAGCTTTTTCCTTGCGATAGTCTTCCTTTGTTTTTTTCTTCGGACGAGTGCTTTGATTGAGCGTATCGAGGTCGATCTTTCCGATGACGGTCATTTTCTGCGCCTTAGCCCGCTCGATGTCGCCGGGCGTTTGGATAATCTCGGGCGCTTTTTTGGTTGAAGGTTGCCCGGAGGGCGAGCTGAGTTTGGCGTCGGCCGGGATTATCTTAGTTGCTACTGCGGGCCTTACGTCTTCTGCGGCCGGCGGCGCAGCCTTCGTTGTTTGCTTCGTTTCAACGTTAGCCTCAACTTTTGCTTCAACCTTAGCCTCAACTTTTGTTTCAACCTTAGTCTCAACCTTAGCCTTAGCTTCAACCTTAGCCTCAACCTTAGCCTCAACTTTAGCCTTATCTTCAACCTCAGCCTCAACCTTTTCGACAGGCTTTTCTTCAACCTTCCGAGCAACATCAACCTTCGCCTCAGCCTTCTTAACGCCCTGATTTTCAGCGGGTTTCGTTTCTGAAAGGTTGATTTTGCCTACCTGATGGAACGTTTGCGTTTGCTTCAAGAGGTCTTCGCCTCGCACGGCTTTCTCTTCGGGCTTGGGCGCTTTGGCGTCCTTTGGTTTGCGCATGAAGAGTTTTTCGGCGAGGCTGCGCACGTCGGCGTCGGGTTTGAAGTTTGTTTTGAGCGCGGCGTATTGTTCGTCGTTGAGTTTGAAGTTCGGGTCGGATTTTATGTCGCCGAGCTGTGCGTGTTTTTCGAGGAACTCGACGGCTGTTTGAATGCCGATGTTGAGTTCGCGGAGCGCTTTGTTCAGTCTTACACTCATCTAAACTGGTTTTTTAATCTTCGGACGTTTTATTCTTCGAATTCGGCTTTGAGTATTTCGAGCACTTTGTCGACGGTTTCTTCTTCGAGGTCGGCCTTCTCGATGAGCATCTCGCGCGGGGCGTTGATGACCTGCTTGGCGGTGTCGAGGCCGATGGCTTTGATGGCGTCGATGACCCATGTGTCTATCTCGTCGGCGAACTCGTCGAGGTAGATGTCCTCTTCTTCGGTGCCTTCTTCGATTTCGCGGAAGACGTCGATGGTGTATTCGGTGAGCATCGAGGCGAGTTTGATGTTCAGTCCGCTGCGTCCGATGGCGAGGCTTACCTCTTCGGGTTTGAGGAACACTTCGGCTTTGCGCGCTTCTTCGTCGATGTTGATGCTGCTCACTTTGGCGGGGCTTAGCGCGCGCTGGATGAGCAGTTTGGTGTTTGTGGTGTAGTTGATCACGTCGATGTTCTCGTTGCACAGCTCGCGGACGATGCCGTGCACGCGGTTGCCTTTCACGCCCACGCAGGCACCGACGGGGTCGATGCGGTCGTCGTAGCTCTCCACGGCGATCTTTGCCCTTTCTCCGGGCATGCGCGCGATTTTCTTTATGGAGATGAGGCCTTCGTTGATTTCCGGCACTTCCATTTCGAGCAGGCGTTCGAGGAAGACGGTGCTTGTTCGCGAGAGGATGATTTTCGGGTTACCGTTCTCGTTGTCCACGCGGAGGACGATGGCGCGGATGGTCTCGCCCTTGCGGTAGTTGTCTGCCGGGATCTGCTCCGTTTTGGGCAGGATGAGCTCGTTGTTCTCGTTGTCGATGAGCAGTATCTCGCGCTTCCACACCTGATAAACCTCTGCGGAGACGATCTCTCCCACGCGCGATTTATACTTGTTGTAAAGCGATTCGTGCTCGAGCTCGAGGATCTTGCTGGCGAGCGTCTGGCGGAGGTTGAGGATGGCGCGGCGGCCGAATTTCTCGAACTCGACATGCTCGGACACCTCTTCGCCGATCTCATAGTCCTCGTCGATCTTGCGCGCGGCGGTGAGCGAGATTTGGCGGTTCTCGTCGGTTACCTCATCGTCGGCCGTAACGGTGCGCGTGCGGTAGATCTCGAAGTCGCCCTTGTCGGGGTTGACGATGACATCGATGTTCTCGTCGGTGCCGTAAATCTTCGCCAGGGCGTTGCGGAAGCTCTCTTCGAGGACGCTCACGAGCGTGGTGCGGTCGATGTTCTTCGTTTCTTTGAACTCTTTGAAAGTCTCAATCATCGTCGAGACATTTCCTTTTCTTCTTGCCATTGTTTTATGTTAATTTTTTGTTTTTGCCAAAAGGGTTGCCGCCAATGTTTAAAAGGGCTTACTTGAAACTGATGACATATTTGCAATAGTCGACGCCGCTCATTTTGAACGTGTGCGCCACATCCGTTTTCACCGGGCGTTTGCGGCCTTCAACAGGCTTGCGCTCGCTGACAACAACGGTGAACTCATCGCCGTCGACAGCCGTGAGGATGCCTTTGAATTTCTTTCCGGCGGCCATCACTTCAACCTGCTTGCCGATGTGGTTGGCGTATTGCTGCGCCACTTTGAACGGTTGCCCGAGCCCCGCCGAGCCCACCTCGAGCTCGAAGTCTTCTTTGTCGCGGTCGAGGTTGCTCTCGATGAACTTGCTCAGCGCCACGCAGTCCTCAATCCACACGCCGTCGGCATGGTCGATCTCCACCACGATGCAGTTGTCTTCGCTCACGGCCACGTCGACAAGGAAATATTCCCTGCCTTCGAGCCAGCGCTCCACGATGCCGGTTACTACGCTCTTTTCTATCATAATCCCGTCTCCTTAAAAAGCGAAATGAGAAACCCTTTCGAGCTTCCCATTCCTCCGAATCATCTGCAAAGGTAAGCCTTGCGCGGCAAACGTGCAAACAAAATGAATAATTTTTACGCCGCACGCCGGCCCGAAATGAGTTAAATCACAGTTGTCAATTGCCCGGCGCAAAATAAATTTTGGAATATTTTGTTTTCTGCCACATCTATGAGTAATTTTGCCGCGTTTCAAACAAATCTGCTTTCGCACATGACAATCAGACGAACATCCATCAAGACGCTGACGAAGAAAACGGTGTGGGACATCCAAGAAAACGACGTGTTCCGCCTCTGGCGCGAGGCCGAGAAAGACGCCGACCTGAAAGACAACAAGCGGCACTACCTCGACATCATCCTCTCGGCGTTCGAGCTGACCGAGCTGCCCTCGACGCGCGCCGACGCCGTGAGGAAATTCGAGCGGCAAGGATATAAAGTGGGCTTCATGAAAGGGCTCGGCAACGACGAAGCTAAATGGGGCGTGCGCAAACGCAAGATAACGCGCGTGGGCGAACTGACCTACGACAATATCCACCATATCACCGCGGCCGAACTGCTGCAAATCATCGACCGCAACTTCGGCGGCGGCTGGGACTCGCTCACCGAGCGCACGCAGGACATCATCCGCAGCTATTTCGACATCTCGTCGACCACGTTGCCCAAGAACCGCCTGCGCAACAAAGGCGGCATCTACGAGAAGCGCACCGCCGAGAAATACGAGGTGCTCGAGATACCGAAAGGCACGTGGGTGGAGGTGATCTTCGCCAAAGAGAAGCAGACTATTTACGTTGACGACGACGACACGCCCGGCGACGACGAACCCGACAATGTTAACGGCACAATTGAGGATAACGACAACTACGAAGAGGAGTTCGGCGAAGAGGGCGAGCTTGCCGACGATGATAATTTCGACGACGAGGAAGCCTACGACGAAGAAGCCTACGACGAAAACGATTATGCCGATGCCGGCGAACTGACCCTCGACGACGTTGTTGCCGCTGAGGATGAGGGTTGAGGTTGTAAGGTTGTAAGGTTGTAAGGTTGTAAGGTCTTAAGGTTTTAGAATTAAGGCTTTAAGGTTTAAGGTTTAACGTCAAACTCCGTCGGCAGCGTACAGCTTGCGGAATTTGTCGGAATATTTGTTCAGACGATAATAGCCGTACTTCGCGGCATGCTTAAACAGCGGACTCTTGCTGCGGGCATTGTTCGCCACCGTCCTGCGCACGTCGGAGTACACCTGCTCGTAGCTGCTCGGCTCGAACAGCGAATTCACCTCGTTGTGCACATGCCGCGCAATCTTCCTCACAGGCAACCCGCGGCGGCCCGCCTGAAGCAGAATCGAAACTATCGCCTTCTCGTAGTTCATAAAAAAAATCGCGGCTCCGGCAAGTTGAAAATCATTGCGGAGACCGCGCAAAAATAATAAAAAAAAGGGGAGATGCCAACCGGATGCAGCAACTCCCTTCTTAATTTCTTTGTTCGTCGAAACAGTTTACGCGAGGCTGATGTCGTCAACATTCTCGCCTTTGGCCTTGCCCTCTTTGAAGAGCCAGCCCAGACCGAGCAGCGCCTCTGTCTCGCTGATCTTTGCAGCCTTAGCAATCTGCGCAACAGTGAGGCTCTTGCCTGCTGCTGCCAGTGCCTGATAAACGTCGCCGGCACGGAAGCCTGCGCTCTCGCCGTTGATGTATTCCGCTTTCTTTGCAGAGCTCTTCGTAGCGCACGCGCGCTTTGCACAAGGTTTCTTTGCAGCAACCTTAACCTCTTCTTTCTTCGCAGCCACCTTGGTTGCTGCCGTTTTTTTAACTGTCATAAGTGTTAAATTGAATTTGTAATACCTGAAAACGAACCTTTTCGTTTTGCGCTGCAAAGGTACGCACTAATATGCCGGCGGCGAGCGTTTTATTAGTCGAAGAAATGATTTTATTGATTTTTGTCAAGCGATTTCGGCTGCACGTTGATTTATGTCAAACATTTTCAGCGAGTTACTTACTTTTTGCTTCCTCCACGGCGGCGGTGTTAACGGAAATGAAATCCTCGTCAAGCTGCTTCCGGTCCACCGTCGAAGGCGCGTCGAGCATCACGTCGCGGCCGGAGTTGTTCTTCGGGAAGGCGATGCAGTCGCGGATGCTGTCGAGCCCGGCGAACATCGACACCCAGCGGTCGAGCCCGTAAGCCAGTCCTCCGTGCGGCGGCGCACCGTATTTGAACGCGTTCATCAGGAAGCCGAACTGTGCCTGCGCCTTCTCCGGCGTGAAACCGAGTATCTCGAACATCTTCTCTTGCAGCTGCGGGTCGTGGATACGGATCGAGCCTCCGCCAAGCTCCACGCCGTTGCACACCATGTCGTAAGCGTCGGCACGCACGGCGGCGGGGTCGGTGTCGAGCAACGGGATGTCGCAGTCCATCGGATGGGTGAACGGGTGGTGCATCGCCATAAGCCGCCCCTCCTCGTCGCTCCATTCGAACATCGGGAACTCCGTCACCCACAGCAGGGCGAACTTGTTCTTGTCTCTCAGTCCGAGCCGCTCGCCCATCTCGAGCCGCAGTTCGCACAGCTGCTTGCGCGTCTTCATCGCGTCGTCGCCCGAAAGAATAAGCAGCAAATCGCCGGGTTTGGCATTCATCTTTTGCTTTAATGCTTGCAAATCGTCCTGCGAATAAAACTTGTCTACCGACGACTTCACGCTGCCGTCCTCCTGTATCCGCGCATAAACCAACCCCTTCGCGCCAATCTGCGGACGCTTCACCCACTCGGTCAGTTTATCAATTTCCTTCCGCGTGTAACTTGCGCAGCCCGGCACGCAGATGCCGCCGATATAAGCAGCGTTGTCGAACACGGCGAACGTGCCTTTCTTCAACACGCCGTCAAGCTCGACAAACTCCATGCCGAAGCGCATATCGGGCTTGTCCGACCCGAACCGGCGCATACACTCGTCCCACGTCAGCCGCAGGAAATCGCCTTCAAGGTCGATGCCGCGCAACTCCTTGAACAGGTGCTTCGCCATGCCCTCAAACGTGGTGATGATGTCCTCCTGAGTAACAAAACTCATCTCACAGTCAATCTGCGTGAACTCCGGTTGGCGGTCGGCACGCAGATCCTCGTCGCGGAAGCACTTCACTATCTGGAAATACCTGTCAAACCCGGCGACCATTAGCAGTTGCTTCAAGGTCTGCGGGCTCTGCGGCAGGGCGTAAAACTCGCCCGGGTTCATCCGCGACGGCACGATGAAATCGCGCGCACCCTCCGGCGTGGAACCGATGAGCATAGGTGTCTCCACTTCGATGAAACCTATCTTTGAGAGATAGTTGCGCACGGCGATGCAGAAATGATGACGCAGCTCGAGGTTCTTCCTCACAGCTGTCCTTCGCAGGTCGAGGTAGCGATATTTCATGCGGATGTCGTCGCCGCCGTCGGTGTTATCCTCGATGGTAAAGGGCGGCGTGAGGCTCTCATTGAGCACGTTCAGCTCGCTCACTTCAATCTCGATGTCGCCCGTGGGGAGGTTCTTGTTTTTGGAATAGCGCTCCGCCACTGTGCCCGTCGCCTGCACGACATATTCCCTGCCGAGCGAGTTAGCCTTATCGCACAGCGCGCCGTCGGTCTCGGAGTTGAATTTGAGTTGGGTTATCCCGTAGCGGTCGCGCAGGTCGACGAACGTGAGCGCACCCATCTTGCGCACACGCTGCACCCATCCCGCCAATGTTACTTGCTCGCCGGCATTCCCGATGCGCAGTTCGCCGCATGTCTTCGTTCGATACATTTTTTAACAGTTTATTGCTTCGTTGAACTTTCAGCCGCAAAGGTAGCGCAAACGCGAAGAAAGAGCAAAAAAATTGTCATTTTGAACGGCGGCGGCCCTTGCGCGGCGTCAGTCTTACGGCGTTTTAACGGTTTTAATTTGTGAATTCCGCACGTTTGCGCTACTTTTGCAACTTAAAAGCGTTTTAACGAAGAAACTATGAAGACGAGAGTAATGTTGATTGCCGCGCTGCTGTTTGCTTGTGTCGCGGCAAATGCACAAGAGGCGCAGGCTTCGATTAAGTTCGACAAGACAACCATCAACCTCGGTTCGTTCAGCGAGACGGAGCCGATACAGAAATGCACGTTCACGTTTAAGAACACGGGCGACCTGCCGTTGGTCATCAATCAGGCGATTGCGTCGTGCGGCTGCACCGTGCCGAAATACACGAAGGAGCCGATTATGCCCGGCGCGGCGGGACAGATAGACGTAACTTACAACGGCAAAGGCAAGTTCCCCGGACATTTTAAGAAATCCATCACGGTGCGCACCAACGGCGACCCGTCCGTTACGCGCCTGTACATCGAGGGCGATATGACCGACGCGAGTGCCGAATGACAACGCTCTTTGCCTGAAATCAGGATATCACATTATTAATATATTATGATCAAGATAACATTTCCGGACGGCTCTGTTCGCCAGTACGAGCAGGGCGTTACAGGATTGCAGATTGCCGAGAGCATATCCCCTGCCTTGGCGCGCAGCGTCGTCAGCTGCGGTGTGAACGGGGAGACAATAGAGCTCAACCGCCCTATCAACTCCGACGCGACGATTGCGTTGTATCGTTTCGACGACGACGAGGGCAAGCACGCCTTTTGGCATACGTCGGCGCACCTGCTGGCGGAGGCGTTGCAGGAGCTCTATCCCGGCATACAGTTCGGCTTCGGTCCTGCCGTGGAAGCGGGCTTCTTCTATGACGTGCTGCTGCCCGACGGCGCACAAATCAGCGATGCCGACTTCCCGAAGATTGAGGCGAAGATGCTCGAACTGGCAAAACTCGACGAGCCGCTCGTGCGCAGGGAGATATCCAAAGCCGACTCTCTTGCCGCCTTCGCCGCCGACGGACAGACGTACAAGTGCGAGCATATAGAGCAGGACTTGCGCGACGGGGAGATCACCACCTACACGCAGGGACGCTTCACCGACCTCTGCCGCGGACCCCATCTTGTCAGCACCGGGCTCATCAAAGCCGTGAAGCTCACATCCATAGCGGGCGCATTCTGGCGCGGCGACGCGAAGAGAGAGCAGATGCAACGTCTCTACGGCATATCCTTCCCTAAGAAGAAACTGCTCGACGAATACCTCGTGATGCTCGAAGAAGCGAAGAAACGCGACCACCGCAAGATAGGCAAAGAGATGGAGCTGTTTATGTTCTCCGACCGCGTGGGCAAAGGGCTGCCGATATGGCTGCCGAAAGGAACCGACCTGCGTCTGCGCTTGCAGGAGATGCTCCGCACGATACAGTCGCGCTACGGCTATCAGGAGGTCATCACTCCGCATATCGGCTCGAAGAACCTGTATGTTACGTCGGGGCATTACGCCCACTACGGCAAGGATTCGTTCCAACCCATCCACACGCCCGAAGATGACGAGGAATACATGCTCAAACCGATGAACTGCCCCCACCACTGTGAGGTATATGCGTCGAAGCCGCGCTCATACAAAGACCTGCCGTTCCGTTGCGCGGAGTTCGGCACCGTCTACCGCTACGAGAAGAGCGGCGAGCTGCACGGACTGACGCGAGTACGCTCGTTCACGCAGGACGACGCGCACATCTTCTGCCGCCCCGACCAAGTGAAAGGCGAGTTCCTCCGCGTGCTTGAGATAATACAGACGGTGTTCTCCATCTTCGGCTTCACCGACGACCAAGTGGAGTTCCAAATCTCCCTGCGCGACCCCAACGACAAAGAGAAATACATCGGCACCGACGAGATATGGCACACGGCGGAGCAGGCAATCATCGACGCGTGCCGGGAGAAAGGAATAAAGGCACATACGGAACTCGGAGAGGCGGCGTTCTACGGACCGAAGCTCGACTGCATGGTGAAAGACGCGATAGGCCGCCGCTGGCAGCTCGGCACGATACAAGTGGACTACAACCTGCCCGAGCGCTTCAAGCTCGAATACACCGCCGACGACAACACGAAGAAAGTACCCGTCATGATACACCGCGCACCGTTCGGCTCGCTCGAGCGCTTCGTTGCCGTGCTCATCGAACATACCGCAGGGCATTTCCCCTTGTGGCTCACGCCCGACCAAGTGGCAATCCTGCCTATCTCGGAGAAATACAACGACTACGCCCTAAGCGTAAGGGAGCAACTCGCGGCGGACGGCATACGCGCTTTCGTCGACGACAGAAACGAGAAAGTGGGGCGCAAGATACGCGACAACGAGCTCAAACGCGTGCCATATATGCTCGTCGTCGGCGAGAAAGAAGCGGCGGAAGGGCTTGTCTCTATGCGTCAGCAGGGCGGCGGCGAACAAGCTACGATGACGATTGCGGACTTCGCAAGGCGCATCAAAGACGAAGTGGCAAAGCAACTCGAGGCAATGAAGATAACACCCTCAAAAGGTTAATAAATAATAAATATAGAGCGGACAAAGGCTATAAATGTTAAGACTTTATGTAAAAGTACGTACTTTTGCACCCGCTTATTTTCTAATAAAAGGCAAGAACAGACTCTTAGTGAAACCGACCAAACGTTTTTAATGAAAGGCGACAACAACAAGAACCAGTACCGGGTGAACGACGAGATTCACGCTAAGGAGGTACGTGTCGCCGGAGAGAATGGCGCAGTAGTGATGCCCATACAGCAAGCGCTGGATATGGCGCGGCAAAGAGAATTGGACCTCGTGGAGATCTCGCCGAATGCGCAACCGCCCGTGTGCCGTATCATCGACTACTCCAAATTCCTTTACCAGCAGAAACGTCATCAGAAAGAGATGAAGCAGAAGCAGGCGAAGGTGGAAGTGAAAGAGATACGCTTCGGGCCGCAGACCGACGAACACGACTACGCATTCAAGCTCAAACACGCCAAAGAGTTCCTCGAAGAGGGCAACAAGGTGAGAGCCTACGTGTTCTTCCGCGGACGCTCGATACTGTTCAAAGAGCAAGGCGAGGTGTTGCTGCTGAGGTTTGCCAACGACTTGGAGGACTACGGCAAGGTGGAGGCGCTGCCGAAGTTGGAAGGCAAAAAGATGTTCCTCTTTATGGCGCCGAAGAAGGCGTCGGGAGCAAAGAAGAGCCAACAGCGTGCCGACCGCGAGAAGCGTGATGCAGAAGCCGAGCAAGCGGCAGAGGCGGACGAGGAGCGCAGACAGGCGGCGGTAAATCTTAGCAACGTTAAGGGGGCAGACGCGCTGCGCAACCTGACGTTCGACGAGGAGGGAAAAGAATAGACGACAAAAGACGAGCTGCGCGTTGGTATGCGCCGCCGTCTACCCGGCTCTCCGGGCTTACAGCTTTGGAAGCGGGTTCAAATATTAATAAACTTAATTTATAAATTAACAAAATGCCAAAACAGAAGACAAACTCCGGTGCAAAGAAAAGGTTTACTTTCACCGGCACGGGAAAGGTGAAACGGCGCCACGCTTTTCACAGCCACATCCTGACAAAGAAGACGAAGAAGCAAAAGAGAAATCTGCTCGGGACGACAATCGTAGACAAGACCAACCTCAAGCAAGTGCGCGAGTTGCTTTGTCTGCGCTGATTAACTCATTTGTTTAACATTAAAAAGAGACGAGAATTATGCCAAGAAGTGTAAATCATGTTGCATCGAAAGCAAGAAGGACGCGCATTCTGAAGTTGACAAAAGGGTATTTCGGCGCACGCAAGAACGTATGGACAGTAGCAAAGAACGCATGGGAGAAAGGACTCACCTACGCCTATCGCGACCGCAGGTTGAAGAAACGCAACTTCCGCGCATTGTGGATACAGCGTATCAACGCAGCAGCACGAGAAGAAGGAATGAACTACTCACAGCTGATGGGAGCGCTCCACAAAGCGGGCATAGAGATCAACCGCAAGGTGCTCTCCGACCTCGCAGTGAACAACCCCGAAGCGTTCAAGGCTATCGTGGAGAAAGTGAAGAACTAACCTTCGGAAAAACTAACCTCCGGAAGAACTAACCTCCGGAAAAACAAATAGTTAGATAGAAAGGACGGCACCCGCAAGTGTCGTCTTTTTTGTGCCTTTTCGCGTGTTATGATGCGCTTGTCGTTTGCATTTTGCGCGGTTTTGTTTGCTTTTGTTTGCATATCTCCCAAGTGCGCACTACCTTTGCCCTCGCATAGGGCTTCGGCTCGGTGCGGGACATATTGGAAATAATGAGGCGTTAGCTTTGTTCTTGTTATCTTAAATCACCAATTTAACTGCTATCAAGAGTGAAAGTTAATGCTCGCGCGTGTAGCGTGGGCTTTTACTTATATATGATAGCATGGTGTTTGGTGATACCGAGATAACGTAGACTGAGTTAGTCCACGTTTTTCTTTTGCCCCTTTCGAAGGTGTCAACAACCAATTTAAAAATAAGTATGATATGAAAAAATTTGCTTTTAGAGGACTGTTATTTGTCCTATTGCTATTCTGCTCCGCTCCCGCTTGGGCAGCAACAAATGGAGACCAGAACTACGACTTTAAGGCGGGCGATATCTATTATCACATCACCACTACGGATGAGAGCGAGCCGACGGTGGAGGTAACGTACCTCTATTATGATGCCAACTTACAATACGATAATAGTGATTATGAACATATTAATAAGGAGGCATATAGCGGAAATATCGTAATCCCTTCGACCGTAACGGACGATGACGATGCGGAACACCGCGAAGGATACACGGCAACTTATCAAACCTACACTGTAACTGCCATAGGAACTGAGGCTTTTTCTCATTGTGCCGGACTTACTTCGGTAGAGATACCCAATACAGTAACATCCTTAGGGCAATATGCATTCGCCTGTTGTACCGGGCTTACAGAAGTAACAATACCAGAATCGGTAACGTGGTTTGAGCCCCTTCCTTTTGAGTCCTGCACGGGTCTCACCACGGTATATTATAATGCTATAGCAGCCACCAAATATACAGCACCGGTGCTTGAAAATTGCAATAATCTTTCGACTTTATACATAGGTGCAAATGTTACAATATGTCCACACCTTTTGTTATATGGTAATGATAATTGGAATGTAATAACAATATATTGTTATTGCGAAACAGTACCGGGAAACGACTTTGACTATACGGAGCAAAGTGATCCTAGTCTCTATTATGGTATCGCCAGGTTTAGTAATAGTTCTTCTACGTTATACGTGCCCGCGGGGACAGAGACAGCATACGCCGAGGCAGATGAATGGAAAGATTTCACTATCAAGACATTCCACCTGCTGGATGTATTCGCGAAAGATAAGGAGGAGAATGAGACCAGCTACGGCTACGCGACATTCTACAACGGCGAGTACCCGTACACCATGCCCGAGAACCTGACCGGCTATTCCGTCGTTGTCGATGGCAGCGAGGCAAAGACTAACGACACATACAACAGCGGCGAGGTCGTGCCGGCAAACACTGCGCTACTCTTGTACGGTCAGTTGTGCGAAGACTGTATCGCTTACGTCAAATACGACGATGAGGGCAACATCAACAAAGATGCAGGCACCGCTACGACAGGCAATCAGCTCCACGGCAGCTTCGCGGACAACGTTACGGCGGACGACATGGCGGCATCGGTCAACGGCGATTACCTTTTCTACAAGTTCACCTACGACAGCAGGGACGACGAAACGGGCATTTACACCGGCATGCGCTTCTACTGGGGTGCCGAGAATGGCGGGCCTTTCGCAATCGAAGCAAAGAGGGCGTGGCTGGCCGTGCCTGTTGCCGACAATGAAGCAAAGAAAGAAGCTTTCTACTTGGACGACTTCGGCACGACGGGCATCCGCTCGGTTGACAGCGTTAAGTCCGAATCGGACGCCATTTACAACTTGCAGGGCATCCGCGTGAACGACATGAGCCAAAAAGGCATTTACATCGTCGGCGGCAAGAAGGTGATTAGGAAGTAACTTTAAAACGAGGATAAGGCTATGAAAAAATATATCAAACCGAATATTGAGGTCGTTGCAGGCTGTTCAATGCAGACGTTTGCCATGGATAATACATACAACCCTAACCCCCCGCTCGAGAAAGGCACGGACAACTGGGAGCCTGAGGACGATAGCGACGGTTGGTAAAGACAGTTAGCTTACTAATGAAACGAACGGGATGCAGATTGAACTTTGCACCCCGTTCTTTTTATGCAGGTTTATAGTAGCGACTAAGATAAACCTTTTTTCATTGCAGACTCCGCTCGCGGGAAAGGCTGTTTGTTTCGTTCGCGGGAGTTAACGGCCGAACTGCCAGAGATAACCTTGCGAGCCGAGGAAGATGAGCAGGCCGTAGCCAAGCGCCATAGAGATGATGCCGACGATGATGCCCATGCGCGCCATCTGCTTCGTCTCGACGAGCCCCGTGGAATATGCGATGGCGTTCGGCGGGGTCGAGATGGGCAGCGCCATAGCGAACGAGGCACACAGCGCGATGCCGAGCACGAGTGTCGCCACGCCGCCGACGGGGGACAGCTGGTCGCGCATACCCTCGCCGACAGTGACGAGGATGGGCACGAGGAGCGCTGCCGAGGCGGAGTTGGAGATGAACGTCGAGAGGATCCAGCAGAGCAGACCCGCGCCGATGAGCACTTCTAACAGCGGGAACGACGCGAAAGGTATGCTCTCTACAAGGTTCTTCGCCAGTCCTGACGCTTTCATCCCCGTGCCGAGCGCGAAGCCGCCCGCTACCATCCACAGCACGGACCAATCGATGTGCTTGATGTCGTCCGCCGTGATGATGCCCAGTGCAGCAAACGCGCCGATGGGGAACAGCGCCACGACGTAGGAGTTGATGCCTATGATTTTCTCGCCGCACCACAGGACAATCGTCGCAATCAGGACGATGTATATCGCGGTGGTCTGCCAGCATTTTTCCGCGCCGCCCTCTATCGTGAAATGCAGGCTCTTGGCGTTGAATTTATACATTCGTGTCAGGATGAACCACGCGATGAGCAGTATGACGATCATCAGCGGGAACATCATTATGACCCAGTCGAGGAAGCCGATGTTGATGCCCGCTCCGCGCAGGGCGCTCAGGGCGATACCGTTCGGGGGCGTGCCGATGGGCGTGGCTATTCCTCCGATGTTGCAACCGATAGGTATGGCGAGCGCCAATGCAGTGCGTCCGCGTTCACGCTCGGGCAGTGTGCGGAAGACGGGTGCGAGGAACGTGAGCATCATCGCCGCCGTGGCCGTGTTGCTTACGAACATCGAGAAGATTGCGGTAACGAGCATGAAGCCGAGCAGGACGACGGTGGGGCGGTTGCCGAAGGGCCGCAGCATGATCCGCGCCATCGTGATGTCCACGCCGCTCTTCGACGCCACTAACGCGAGGATGAAGCCGCCCATGAAGAGCATCACCGTGGGGTCGGCGAACGACACCATAATGTCGGTGTAGGGTATGATGCCCGTCATCTTCGTCACTTCCTCTTCGCCGACGAGGGCTGTCGTGATATCCACGCCGGAGTATCGGCTCGGGTCGATGAGTCCGGAGATGGCGGAGTCGCTCACGGTGAAGAGCATCACGACGATGACGAGCACGGAGGTGACCCACGCGGGTACGGCTTCCGTGATCCACATCAGCGCCGCGAAGGCGAAAATAGCAATCATCCGCTGCTGGATGACGGTGAGGTCGGTTATGCCGAATGCCGATGCGGGCAGGAGCATAATAGCAAATACGATTAACACGATTACCGCTACCTTAATGATACTCGATAGCGCAGAACGACGTGGTCTCATAGGTTTTAGTTTCTATCGTTTTCCTGTTTTCTAACTGAAAGGGTTACCCTCAGGCAAGGCAAGGTAAAAGTCAAAAGAGAGAGAGAACCCTATCGCCCGGAATGCGCAGGATTCTCTCTACTCGTCTATTCGATACACCTCATCAGGTCTAAAAGTTTTGTTGTTATTCGGCCTCCTCCGTTTGCTGTCGGGCCTCGCCGAGCGTTTCCTCGAAGTCCTCTATCTCCTCTTCGGTTGTCAGAGGCTTCTCCGTTTCGGCGGGTTTCTCCTCTTTCGGCGCGGGCTTCTCGCTTGTCTCGTCGGCGATGACCGTTACGGGCACCTTGATTTCGACTTCCTTATGGAAATGCACCGTAGCCTCGTACTTGCCGACGGCCTTGATGTCCTTCATTGTGATAATCTTGCGGTCGATGTCGAAGCCTTTTGCTTGCAGTTCGGCCGCGACGGTGGCGGTGTTCACCGAGCCGTATGTTACGCCCGAGGCCGACACTTTCGCAGCTATGACGAGCTCGACGCCTTCGAGAGCGTTGCCGCGCTTTTGTGCTTCGGCCTTTGCCGCTGCGAGCTTTGCCGCTTGCTGTTTGAGGTTTTCGGCGAGCACTTTCTTTGCGGATTCGGATGCGATGACGCCTTTGCCTGTGGGAATGAGGTAGTTGCGTCCGTAGCCGCCTTTCACTTTCACGATATCGTTCTTGTATCCAAGCCCTATGATATCTTCTTTAAGAATAATCTCCATGTCCGCCTCCTTATTTCATTAAATCGGTTACGTAGGGGAGCAGTGCCAACTGGCGTGCGCGCTTGATGGCCGTTGCCACGCGGCGCTGGTATTTCAGGCTTGTACCGGTGATGCGGCGCGGCAGGATTTTGCCCTGCTCGTTGAGGAATTTCTTCAAGAACTCGGGGTCCTTGTAGTCGATGTACTTGATGCCGCTCTTCTTAAACCGGCAGTATTTCTTTTTCTTCACGTCGATGGTCGGCGCGGTGAGATAGCGTATTTCGGATGTTGCTGCCATAATTTAAGCCTCCTCTTCTTCTTTTTTAGCGTACTTGCTGCGGCGTTTTTCGGCGTATGCTGCGGCGAATTTGTCGAGCTTGACGGTGATGAAACGAATAACTTTCTCGTCGCGGCGGTAGGCCGTTTCGAGCTTGCCCACTACTGACGGCTCAGCCTTGAATTCCAGCAGGCAATAGAACCCTGTGGACTTCTTTTGAATAGCATAAGCCATCTTCTTCAGTCCCCAAGTTTCTTCGTTGATGATTTCGGCTCCTTGGTCCGTCAACACCTTTCTGAACTTAGCGACCGCTTCCTTCATCTGATCATCAGACAAAACGGGAGTTAAAATGAAAACGGTTTCGTATTGATTCATACTTGTTTGTGAATAAAATAAAAATATGTAGAAAAAATGTTCTTGCTTAACCTTTGAGGATGCCCTCGTTGATGAACACCTGTTTGAGCGTCTGCACGCCGCGCTCCACCTGCTCCTTCGTGTGCGTGGCCATCAGCGCGAAACGCACCAGCGTGTCCTGCGGGGCGCATGCCGGCGGGATGACGGGGTTGATGAACACGCCCGCGTCGAAGGCCCGCGCCGTAACGGTGAACGTCTTGTCGATGTCGCGCACGTAAAGCGGGATGATAGGGCTCTCGGTGTCGCCGATCTCGAAGCCTTCCTCCTTGAAGCGGCGCAGCGCGTAATGCGTTACGTCCCACAACGCCCTGATGCGCTCGGGCTCGGACTTGATGATGCGCAGCGCTTCCATGGCCGCAGCGGTGGATGCCGGCGTGGCGCTTGCCGAGAAGATATATGTTCGCGTGGCGTGGCGCAACCAGTTGATCACATCCTTCTCGCCCGCGACGAAACCGCCAATAGATGCTAACGATTTCGAGAATGTGCCCATAATCAAATCCACCTCGTCAGACAAGCCGAAATGGTCGCACACGCCGCGCCCTTGCCGGCCGAAGACACCTATGCCGTGCGCCTCGTCGACCATGATTGAGGCGTTGTATTTGTGCTTTAACTCAACGATCTGGGGCAGCTTGCAAAGGTCGCCCTCCATCGAGAACACGCCGTCGACAACGATGAGTTTGATCTTGTCAGGCTCGCAACGCTGAAGCACGCGCTCGAGGTCCTCCATGTCGTTGTGCTTGTAATGCAGCGCGGTGGCAAAGGCCAAGCGGCGGCCGTCAACAATGCTGGCGTGGTCGCGGTCGTCGCAGATGACGTAATCGTCTTTGCCCACAACGCTCGGGATGACGCCGCTGTTCACCGTGAAACCCGTCGGGAAGCACAGCGCGTCGTCCTTGCCGACGAACTCGGCCAACTCGCGCTCGATCTCGACGTGGATGTCGAGCGTGCCGTTGAGGAAGCGGCTGCCGGCGCAACCCGTACCGTATTTCTCCAACGCCTTGCGCGCCGCATCGATGATACGCTGGTCGCCCGTCAGACCCGTGTACGCGTTCGAGCCGAACATAAGAACCTTATGCCCGCCCATCTCCACTTCGGGTCCCTGCTTTCCGTTAATAACTCTGAAATAAGGGTAAATACCTTTCGCCATTGCTTCCTGCGGCTGGCGATAGCTTTCGTATTTCTCGCGTAATAAGCCCATTTTGAAGTGCTACATTCGTTTGTCGCTTCGCCGCAAGAAGGCCGAAATAAAAGTTCATTTTTGCCCCTGTCGGCGAAACGTGTGCAAAGGTATGAATTATTTGCCAACCGCGCAAGTTTTAAGGAAGAAATATAACTTTTAGGCAAATTTATGAAGCGCGGGAAGGCTGTAAATACTGCGTTTTTCATAACTTTGCAGTCGCTTCGCCGCAGCCCCTCGCAACGGCCGCGCCAACGCACGTTTTTTATGGACAAACGAACGGCAGTTTTCATCATTAACCCGCATTCCGGCGTCGCGAAGAAGTCGGACATCCCGCGCCTGATTGAGAAATATCTCGACCACGAGAAATTCACGCCGGAGATCCGCTTCACCGAATACGCGGGCCACGCAAACGCCATTGCCGACGAGGCGCGGCGCAACGGAGCGGACATCGTCGTGGCTGTCGGCGGCGACGGCACCATCAACGAAGTGGCGCGCGCAATAGTCCATTCGCCCGTCGCGCTCGGCATCATCCCCTCCGGTTCGGGCAACGGGCTGGCGCGACACCTGTTCCTCCCGATCAACGTCCGCAAATGCCTTAAAGTGCTGAATTACTGCGAGATACACCGCCTCGATTACGGCACCATCGACTCCCATCCGTTCTTCTGCACCTGCGGCGTGGGCTTCGACGCGTCCGTAAGCCAGAAGTTCGCCGAATCGTCGCGGCGCGGACCAATCACCTACGCCGAAAACGTGCTGCAAAACGCGCTGAACTACAAGCCCGAGACCTACGAGATCATCACTGACGACGGCGCGGCAACCTACAAGGCGCTGCTCATCTCGTGCGCCAACGCCTCGCAGTACGGCAACAACGCTTACATCGCCCCGCAAGCATCGATGAGCGACGGCATGCTCGACGTGGTGGTCATCGAACCGCTGGATTTCATCGAGGCCTCGCAGGTGAGCATCGAGATGTTTAACAAAACGCTCGGGCAAAACGCGAAAATCAAGTCGATGCGCACAAAAAGCCTCATCATACGCCGCGAGAAAGAGGGCGTCATCCATTTCGACGGCGAACCGGCCGAGGCGGGCAAGGAGCTGCACGTGAAGGTGCACGAGAAAGGCATAAACGTCGTGGTCAACCCCGATGCCGACAAGAGCCAGCGACGCCCGAACGCCATTCAAATCGCTACGGCGCAGCTGTTCAACGACCTCAACCTCCTTCGCCGCAACATACAAAACCAGTTGAAACAAATTCAACTGCAGCAGGAGCGCGAATAGTTAATTTTTGTAAAGGCGATGGTAAGCTAAATTCAAAGCTGCATCGTTGTCCGTTGCCCCTTTTCGAGGCCGTTAGCAAGGCCTTCAACCCGCCGGAAAATCATTAATTGTGCGATAAGGTTGGTTTTGTCGCCGATAATTCTTATATTTGCATTTAAACTAACGAATATGCAGCGGATAACGATACACGACAAGGATTTTGAGTTGATGATGGGCGAGACCGAGATTTTGCGGGCGGTGGACGCTGTGGCAGCGCGCATCAACAGCGATCTGGCGGGCGAGAATCCGCTGTTTCTGGCAGTGCTCAACGGCGCGTTCATGTTCGCGGCCGACCTGATGAAACGCATCACCATCCCGTGCGAGATATCGTTTGTGAAGCTGGCGAGCTACGAGGGCGTAACATCGACGGGCAAGGTGCGCGAGATCATCGGCATCAACGAGGATATCGCCGGCCGCACGGTGGTCATCGTCGAGGACATCATCGACTCCGGACTGACGATGAAGCGCATGACCGAGACGCTCGGCACGCGAAGCCCGAAAGCGGTGAAAATCTGCTCGTTGTTCGTCAAACGCGCCAGCATCGAGGTGCCGCTCAACATCGACTACGCCGCCATCGAAATCGGCAACGAATTTATCGTGGGCTACGGCCTCGACTACGACCAACAGGGGCGCAACCTCCGCGACTTGTACGTGGCTTCACCTGCAAACAAAATTTAAGACTTTCGACAAAGGTTTTTGCAAAATAAACAAAACGACAAAGCAATGAAGAACATCATCATTTTCGGAGCGCCCGGCTCGGGCAAAGGCACGCAGAGCGACAAGCTGATTGCCGAATACAAGCTGGCGCATATCTCCACGGGCGACGTGCTGCGCGGCGAGATGGCGGCAAAGACGGAGCTCGGCACGACGGCGGCGGCTTACATCAACGACGGCAAGCTCGTGCCCGACGGCATCATCATCGACATGCTCCGCAGCACGCTCGACAGTCTTTCCGGCGTGCCGGGCGTCATCTTCGACGGTTTCCCGCGCACGATAGCGCAGGCCGAAGCGCTCGATAAGATGCTTGCTGAGCGCGGCGAGAAGGTCAACGTGGTGGTAGGCCTCGAGGTGGACGACGCGGAACTTGTCAAGCGCATCATCGCGCGCGGGCGGATCAGCGGCAGGAGCGACGACAACGAGGCTACGGCGAAGAAGCGGCTCGAGACATATTACAGCCAGACGCTGCCGCTGAAAGAGTTTTACATCGCGCAAGGCAAATACGCGGGGATCGACGGCGTGGGCGACATCGACGACATCTTCGCGAACATCAAAAAAGCAATAGAATAAAAGGTTATGGAAAGCAATTTTATCGACTATGTGAGAATATTGTGCCGCTCGGGCAAGGGCGGCAAGGGCAGCCTCCATCTCAAACGCGAGAAGTTCAAACCGCTGGGCGGACCGGACGGCGGCGACGGCGGGCGCGGCGGGCATATCTACCTGCGCGGCAACCATAATGTTTGGACGTTGCTCCATCTGAAATACCAGCGCCACATCTTCGCCGAGCATGGCGGCAACGGCGGTAAGGAGAAATGCCACGGCGCCGACGGCAAGGATATTTATATTGATGTGCCTTGCGGAACGGTGGCTTACGACGCGCGCACGGGCAAATACGTGTGCGACGTGAAGGAAGACGGGCAGGTGGTGATGCTGCTCGAAGGCGGACGCGGCGGCCACGGCAACTACCAGTTCCGCACGTCGACCAACCAAGCGCCGCGCTTCGCACAGCCGGGCGAACCGATGAAAGAGATGCTCGTTGTGCTTGAACTCAAACTGCTCGCCGACGTCGGGTTGGTGGGCTTCCCGAACGCCGGGAAATCAACGCTGATGGGCTTCCTGAGCAATGCGCGTCCGAAGGTGGCGAACTACCCGTTCACGACGATGCAACCCTCGCTCGGCATCGTGCCCTACCGCGACGACCGCTCGTTCGTGCTCGCCGACATCCCGGGCATCATCGAAGGCGCGAGCGAAGGTAAAGGTTTGGGACTCAGGTTCTTACGCCATATCGAGCGCAATTCGCTGTTGCTTTTCCTCATCCCCGCCGACACGCACGACATCAAGAAAGAATATGATATTTTGCTCGGCGAATTAGGAAAATTTAACCCCGAGATGCTCGAAAAACACCGCGTGCTCGCCATCACGAAATGCGACCTGATCGACGAGGACATCATTGCCATGCTGCGCGAGACGCTGCCCGACGACGTGCCGTGCGTGTTCATCTCGAGCATCACAGGCATGGGTCTCACCGAACTGAAAGACGTGCTTTGGGACGAGCTCAACCAGCAGAGCAACAAGCTGCAAAGCGCCATCGACGAGCAGATCCTCGTGCACCGCGACAAGCAGATGGACGCGCTCGCTGCCGAATGCAAGGACGAGGGCGAAGGCGAGGACATCGTCTTTGTTGAGGGCGACGACATCGAGGACATCGACGAGGGTGCTGACAAGGAATAAAGCAGTGGCTTGCGGTGCGGACAGAGAATAAAGCAATAGTTTTCGGTGCAATTGGCGAATGAGACAATAGCGGACGGCCTGATTCGCTATCCGTGGTTCTCACGCGCGACGGCCTTCACCACTACGCGCGGGCTCGGGCGTGATTTCCGCAGGTTGAGCGGCATCATCGGCATCGCGGAGGAGCGGATTATCGCGCCGCACCAAGTGCATTCCGACAGCATTTTTCGCGTTACGCCCGACCTTTTTTCCTTGCCCGAGGACGAACGTCGCGCGCGGCTCGAAGGCGTGGATGCGGTGTTCACGACGATGCGCGGGGTGTGCGTTGGCGTGAGTACGGCGGACTGCGTGCCGGTGCTGCTTGCCGACGAGGAGACGGGCATCGCCGCGGCCGTTCATGCGGGTTGGCGCGGCACAGTGAAGCGCATTGTGCAAAAAACTATCGCGGCGGCGAAGGTGCAAGCGGCTACTATGCGCGCGGTGATCGGGCCGGCCATTTCGTGCGAGCGGTTTGAGGTCGGCGACGAGGTTTATGAAGCTTTCCGAAACGAGGGGTTCGACATGGCAAAAATCGCTTTGCGCAAAGAAAAATGGCACATCGATTTGCAGGAGTGCAACCGCCGGCAACTGCTTGAACTCGGCGTTCGCGAGGAGAACATTTTCGTTGAAAAGCTTTGCACCTACGACAACGCCGACTTGCTGTTTTCAGCCCGGCGCGAGCAGCGGGGTGCAGTGAAATGCGAGCGTAACTTTAACGCCATCCTCCTCGACGAAACATTATAATATTTGTTACTACTTACTAATTACAAGTTTTAAATTACTAATTGCTACTTGCTACTAACAAATTACTATTTGCTAATTATTACTTGCTAATTGCTATTTGCTAATTTCAATTTGCTAATTACTACTTACAACTAACAACCTTATGCCTTTGCGACGCGCCACATTCCTTTTATTTTTGTTCGTTTTAACGCATGCCACGGTGCGCGGCGACGAGGCGAAATTCACGGCTGCGGAACGCGAGCAGGTGAACATCCCCACTGCGGGGCTTTTCGACGACAGCGACGTGCTTGAGATTTACCTCTCGCGCATCGACGGCGACGCTTTCTGTTTCCCCATCCAAGACAAACGGCTGCTCATCATGCGCGAGGGCGACGAGTTGAAGCTCACGCCGGGCAAATCGAACGCGGTGAAGGCTATGTTCGACGGGGATGTCAGGCTATCGTATAAACATCCGCAGTACGGCAACATCATCGTCGTTCGCCACGCCAACGGATTGGAGACGGTCTATGCCGACAACGCACAGAACCTCGTCTTCTGCGGGGCGCACGTTACTGCGGGGCAGACCATTGCCATCGTCGGCGGCATGGGACAGGACAGATATTGCACCTTTGCGGTGATGATAGACGGGCAGAAGTTTAACCCCGCGATGGTGCTCGATCTTGACCGCCGGGAACTGCGACAAGCCGTGCTGCGCATAGAGAAGACCGACAACAAGCTGAGGATAATCTCCCGCAAGGTCTCTGCGGAGGGCACGGGACTGATGGCGTACCGCGACGAGGATCCGTTTGCCGCGACCGATGCTATAACGCTCGACCTGAGACAGATACCCGCCGACCGCTTCTCTTATCCCCTGCCGGGCGCGAAGGTGATAAGTCCATACGGCGACAGACGGCATCACGCGGGTGTCGACTTGAAGACCGTGCCGAAGGACAAGGTGCTGGCGGCGTTCGAGGGAGTGGTGGTGATGAGCTGCCCCTACGCGGGGTACGGCAACTGCATAAAGATACGGCACGCCTGCGGATTGGAGACGCTGTACAGTCATCAGTACAAAAACCTCGTTAAGGAAGGCGACTTCGTGCATGCGGGGCAGGTGATAGGGCTGACGGGGAGGACGGGACGCGCCACGACGGAACATCTGCATTTCGAGCTCTACTGTCAGGGACGGCGCCACGACCCCGCGCGCCTCTTCGACCATACCAACCACAAACTGAAAGACATAACGGTGGTAATCACCAAATCGGGAGACATAAAGACAATAACGAAATAAAGAACATTTACCACTATGAAAGAATTAGCTTTGAAGTACGGCTGCAACCCCAATCAGAAGCCGTCGCGTATCTTTATGAGTGAGGGCGAGCTGCCTGTCGAGGTGCTCAATGGTCGTCCCGGCTATATCAACTTCCTCGACGCGCTCAACGCCTGGCAACTTGTCAGGGAGTTGAAGGAAGCAACGGGCATCGCCGCGGCAACGAGTTTCAAGCACGTCAGCCCCGCCGGTGCCGCCATCGGACTGCCCCTTAGCGACACTTTGAAGAAAATTTATTTCGTCGATGACATAAATGAGGAACTTTCTCCTTTGGCTTGTGCCTACGCGAGGGCAAGGGGCGCCGACAGGATGAGCAGTTACGGCGATTTCATAGCCCTGAGCGACACCTGCGACGCCGTTACCGCAAAGCTCATAAAGCGCGAGGTGAGCGACGGCGTGATTGCTCCGGGCTACACCGAAGAGGCGGTTGAGATACTTAAATCGAAGCGCAAAGGCACTTACAACGTGATAAAGATCGACCCGGCTTACGTGCCGGAGCAGGTGGAGCGCAAGCAGGTGTTCGGCGTAACGTTCGAGCAAGGGCGAAACGAGATTAAGCTCAACGACCCGGCATTGTTTGAAAATATTCCTACGAAAAACAAGACCTTTTCCGATGAGGCCAAGCGCGACTTGATGATTGCTCTCATCACGCTGAAATACACGCAGTCTAACTCGGTCTGCTACGTGAAAGACGGACAGGCAATCGGCATCGGCGCGGGCCAGCAGAGCCGTATTCACTGCACTCGTCTGGCGGGCAACAAGGCCGATATTTGGTGGCTGAGGCAGCACCCGAAAGTGATGAGCCTGCCGTTCAAGCCGTCGTTGGGCCGCGCCGACAGGGACAACACGATCGACGTTTACATCAGCGAGGACCACGACGACGTTTTGGCGGAAGGCACGTGGCAGCAGTTCTTCACCGCGAAGCCTGAAATTTTGACTATGGCCGAGAAGAAGGAATGGATTGCCAAGAACACGCAGGTGGCGCTGGGCAGCGATGCTTTCTTCCCCTTCGGCGACAACATCGAGCGTGCTCACAAGAGCGGCGTGGAGTACATCGCGCAGGCGGGAGGATCGGTTCGCGACGACAACGTCATCGAGACCTGCGACCGCTACGGCATCGCGATGGCGTTCACGGGCATCCGGCTGTTCCACCATTAATTAATAGGCTGCGGACGAATTTAAATTAAGTTATGAGCGACGAGTTTGAAGATATTCTCATCAACGGCTTGAACTTCCGCAAAGGCGCGCGGCAGGACAGCGGCGAGAAGGACAAGGTGAAGACGAAGGCGCGGAAGAAGCAGTATATCACGGGTGCACACGGCTCGGGTTCGGCGAGGCAGAAGGCCAAGTACCGCGAGCGAAGAGCCAACCGCAACAAGCATTAGGCAAGCGGCA
>JAJPYN010000010.1:47559-112705 GCA_021204905.1 Prevotella sp. | reverse complement strand
AAGGCCAAGTACCGCGAGCGAAGAGCCAACCGCAACAAGCATTAGGCAAGCGGCATTTGCCGCCAACCGCAACAAGCATTAGGCTTCGGGCTGGTTACAATTATCGCGAGGCGGCGCAAAATTGCAAACAACGTTTGTTGCGAAGTAATGCAAATTGCAGGCTTCGGGCCAGTTACAACTACGGTGCGCAAGGCACAAGCGGCAAATAGGCGCGGCGGGGCGTTGTGCTAAAAAACGGGCAATATTTGCTTGTTTTAACTCTTTGGATTACTTTTGCGCGAACGTTGCTGACGGCTGATTTTATGGAGAACAAGAGACTTGAGTGGCTCGACGCTCTGCGCGGCTTCACGATGATTATGGTGGTGTCTTACCACGCGTCGCTAAACTGTTTCGGGGAGAGCGTCAAACTGAGTGCGGCGTTGCCGTTTCTGGTGCTGATGCGCATGCCGGCGTTTTTCTTCATCAGCGGTTTTCTGGCTTACAAGGCCGATTTCCGCTGGACGGTGCCGAACGCGCTGCGGCTGACGTGGAAGAAGATTAAGATTCAGGTGATCCCCGCGCTGGTGTTCCTGTGCGTGTTCATTGTTTTTTGCCGCCGCTGGGGTGCCGACGAATGGCACAGGGCGATGCTCTCGCCGACGAAGGACGGCTATTGGTTCACGTGGTCGCTGCTGCAGATGTTCATTATTTACTATGTTGTCTGCCTCGTCTCGCGCAGCCGCAACTATGCGATATGGCTGTTGTGGATTGTCTCCGTTTTGGCCTATGAGACGCTTTACATGCCGAAATATTTCACTTACCACCACGACCTGTTCTTCCAATATTCGTCGTTGGTGCAGACAATAAATTTCTTCCCGTTCTTCGTCTTCGGCAACTTGGTTCACCGCCATTGGACCGGCGCGCAGCGGGTTATGGACAGCCGCTGGTTCTTCCCGATTGTGGCGGTGCTGCTCTTCTTCTGCGCGGCGGACTTCCTGCGGTGGCACCACCTGCGGTTTATGTGGACCAACCTGCCGCGCACGCTGTCGATGTACTGCATGGTTACGATTCTTGTGATGTTCTTCCGCCGCTATGCCGACAGCTTCTCCCGCGACAGGGTTCTCGGCCGGACGCTGCAATATGTGGGCCAGCGCACGCTCGACGTTTACCTCATCCACTACCTGCTCATGCCGAGGATGCCGATGGTGGGGCAATGGCTTAACGCGAACACGCCTAACTTCCTGATTGACATCGTTTTAAGTCTCGCCATAGGCATCATCGTTACGGCGTTCAGCCTGCTCGTGAGCAACATCCTGCGCATCAGTCCGTTCCTGCGCTACCATCTCTTCGGCAGGAAATAAAAAAAGCCTCCGCGCGCGAATGGACATCGCCTACCTCATCTCCGCCCACACCGACGCGCCGCAGTTGGCCCGCCTCGTCAATGCCTTGCAGGGCGGCGCGCATTTCTTCGTTCACATCGACAAAAAGAGCGACATCGAGCCGTTCCGCCGCCTGTTGCCGCAGGATAACGTGCATTTTTTGGAAAAGCGAATTGACGTGCGCTGGGGCACTATCAACCAATGGGATTACCAGCTCGCGCTCCTTCGCGCAGCGATAGCCTTTCCCGTCAGCTTCGACCGCCTTGTAACGCTCAGCGGTCTCGACTATCCGCTGTGGAGCAACCGCCGCATCACTGACTATTTCGCTTCGATGGAGGGCAAAGAAATCCTTGCCGCGATGCCGCTTTACGAGGAGTTTAAGCCGAAGGATATCTTCCGCGAAGTAAGGCTGTTTTTCGAAATACCCCTCATCGGCAACAAATGGAACCAACGGCTGAGCATCATCTGCCGCAAGCTGATTAACCTTACCGGCTACAAACGGCCTTACACCTTCCGCGTCGGCGGCGAAACGTGGCGCAAGTTTAAAGGTGCATCGTGGTGGGCGATAAGCGAGAACTTGGCGCGGTTTGTTGTAAATACTTACGATGCTCATAGGCACGAAATACGCCGCGAATTTCGTAACCAGCACAGTCCGGACGAGACCCTTTTGCAAACGATAGCCTTCAATTCAAAAGCATGGCGGCCGCGCCTGATTGCCTTTCCTTGCGACAACAGCACGACGCTCGTTGGCATGACGCTGCTCCACCACATCGAATACACGTCGGCCATCCGCGTCTGGCGCGAGGAGGACTTCGATTTGCTTATGGCGACAGGCAGGATGTTCGCGCGCAAGCTGACAAGCGGGGCAAGCCTCGGCCTCATCCGCCGCATTGACAACGCGCGCCGCGAGTGAGGCTTTACAGCGGCAAAAGCGCGCCGGCTTTCTTTTGGTTTATTGCCCGTTTTTCGGTAAATTTGCGGCTTAAAAGTGTGAGTTTTAACAAAAAAGAAAGCCTTTGATTGAAAGAAACATTATCCTTGACGAGATCGACCCCGTGATGCTTTACGGGGTGAACAACAGCCACTTGCAGATGATGCGGGCGCTCTTTCCGAAGCTCCGTATCACGGCTCGCGGCAACGTCGTGCGGCTCTACGGCGGCGAGGAAGATATGGCGGCGGCGGAGGAGAGCATACAAAAGATGCAGCGCCACATCGAAAAGTACAACACCATCAGCGACGAGGACATCCTTAACATCATTCACGACCATCCCGTCGTGCGCGATATTTCGTCCGGCGCAATAGTTTACAACACGTCGGGCAAGGCGATAAAAGCTCGGTCGGTGAACCAGCAGCGGCTCGTCGACAGCTACGAGAAGAGCGACATGGTGTTTGCCATCGGTCCGGCGGGAACGGGCAAGACATACCTCAGTATCGCCCTCGCCGTGAAAGCGTTGAAGGAGAAACGGGCGAAGAGAATTATCCTCTCGCGTCCCGCCGTGGAAGCTGGCGAGAAGCTCGGATTTCTCCCGGGCGACATGAAAGAGAAAATCGACCCCTATCTGCAGCCGCTCTACGATGCGCTGGAAGATATGTTGCCCGCGGCGAAACTGCAGGATATGACCGACAAGAACATCATCCAGATCGCGCCTCTTGCCTTTATGCGGGGCAGGACACTTAACGACGCGGCGGTCATCCTCGACGAAGCGCAGAACACTACAACGGCACAATTGCGGATGTTCCTCACACGTATGGGGCTCAATTCGAAGATGATTATCACGGGTGATTTGACACAAATCGACCTGCCTAACGACCGTCGGAGCGGGCTGAAAGAGGCTATCCGGATCCTCGAAGGCATAGAGGGCATCTCCGTCGTGCGGCTCGACGAACGCGACATAGTGCGCCACAAGCTCGTTACGAAGATAGTGGAAGCCTACGCCGCACAAGATAATGAACAGACGAAACAAAACAACGAAAAGATATGAAAGCACTGACAAACACACAGTTTCATTTTGACGGACAGACCGGTGTCTACCACGGGAAAGTCCGCGACGTATACACCATCGACGACGACATTATCGTCATGGTCGCCACCGACCGCATTTCGGCATTCGACGTGATACTCCCCGAGGGCATTCCCTATAAGGGACAGGTACTCAACCAGATAGCTGCAAAATTCCTCGATGCCACAGCGGACATCTGCCCCAACTGGAAATTAGCCACCCCTGACCCGATGGCGACCGTCGGATTAAAGTGCGACGGGTTCCGCATAGAAATGATTATACGCGGTATCCTGACGGGCTCGGCGTGGAGAGAATATAAAGACGGGTGCCGCGAGATATGCGGTATTCATCTGCCGGACGGACTGAGGGAGAACCAGAAATTTGCCGAGCCGATCATCACGCCCACGACAAAGGCGGACGAGGGACACGACATGAACATCTCGAAAGAGGAGATTATCGCGCAAGGGCTCTGCTCGAAGGAGGACTACGAACAGATAGAACAATACACGCGCCGTCTGTTCCGCCGCGGTCAGGAGGTCGCTTCGAGGCACGGACTCATACTCGTCGACACGAAATACGAGTTCGGCAAGCGCGACGGGAAAATATATCTCATCGACGAGATCCACACCCCCGACTCGAGCAGATATTTCTACTCAAACGGCTACAAGGAACGTTTCGAGGCGGGACAGCCGCAGAAACAGCTCTCGAAAGAGTTTGTCCGGCAGTGGCTCATCAGCCGGAACTTCATGAACGAGCCGGGACAGACCATGCCGGAATTTACGGAGGAGTACATCGAGAGCGTGTCGGAGCGCTACATCGAGCTGTACGAGCACATCGTCGGCGACCGTTTCCAGAAGGCTGACAGCAGCGAGGACCTCGCGCAAAGGATTGAGACTAACGTCAGAGAATATCTCGCCGGGCTGAAGAAAAAATAATGTCCTACGCTCAAGAAGACATAAAACCGTACGGCGCGACGGGGGCGAAGAGCGAGGCTGTTACGCGGATGTTCGACAGTATCGCGCCCACCTACGACCGTCTGAACCGCTATATGTCGTGGCACATCGATAGCAGTTGGCGGCGGAAAGCGTTGCTGCCGCTAAAAGAACAGCACCCTAAAAAACTGCTCGACATAGCCACGGGCACCGCCGACCTCGCTATCCTTGCCGCACGGATGTTGCAGCCGGAGAGCGTCGTCGGGGCGGATCTGTCGGAGGGAATGATGGCTGTGGGGCGCAAGAAAGTGTCGGCGGCGGGGCTGGACGGCATAATCAGCTTCGCACGCGAGGACTGCCTGGCGCTCTCCTACCCCGACGGCAGCTTCGACGCTGTCATCTCGGCGTTCGGCATACGCAACTTCCAAGACCTCGACAAGGGACTGGCGGAGATTTGCCGAGTATTGAGAAAGGGCGGCATCTTCGCGTGTGTGGAGGATACGATGCCCGTACGCTTCCCGATGAAGCAGCTTTTTACGTTCTATTCCCGGCAGCTGATACCTCTCTGGGGGCGGCTCGTATCGGGCGACAAAGGGGCGTATGAGTACCTCGACAAGACGATAGAGGCGTTCCCGCAAGGCGAAGAGATGGTGCGGGCGCTGCGGAAAGCGGGATTTGAAAGGGCGGAGTTCAGACGAATGACATTCGGGATTTGTACACGATATATTGCTATAAAATAACAACGTTTTTGCAAACGAGAGCAGAGCCAAAATTTATTTGAGCTATGCCGAGTGAAGTTAAAAGGTCGATAAAAATCAAGTTATGGAAAAATACGGACTAATAGGCTACCCGCTGGGGCACTCGATGTCGAAGGATTACTTCAACACAAAGTTCAAGAGCGAGGGTACGGACGCGGAATACATCAATTTCGAGATACCCGACATAAAAGAGATAAAGGCGGTGGTGCTCAGCAATCCCGAACTGGTGGGGCTGAACGTAACCATCCCCTACAAGCAGCAAGTCATCCCCTACCTCAACGAAATCACGAAAGAGGCGAAGGCAATCGGGGCGGTCAACGTGATAAAAATCACGCGCAACGGCACGAAAATCCGTCTGAAAGGCTTCAACTCCGACGTGGTAGGCTTCGTGGAGAGTATCCGTCCGCTGATAGAACGCTACCACAAGAAAGCGCTGATTCTCGGCACGGGAGGCGCGTCGAAGGCGGTGGAGTACGGACTGAAATCGCTCGGAATAGAGACGATGTTCGTCAGCCGGACGAAGAAAACGGGAGCTATGACCTACGAGGAAGTTACGCCCGACGTGGTGAAAGATTATAAGGTGATAGTCAACTGCACGCCGGTGGGGATGTTTCCCAAAATCGACGACTACCCCGCCCTGCCCTACGAGGCGCTCGACACCCGCTCTCTGCTCTACGACCTGATATACAATCCCGACGAGACGGCTTTCCTCGCACGGGGCAGACAGCAGGGCGCGATAACGAAAAACGGACTCGAGATGCTGCTGCTTCAGGCGTTCGCGAGTTGGGAATTTTGGCACGAGAAATGAAAAACGTTAGAAATGATTGACAAATATACGGCTCGCGGCGTGAGTGCGGCAAAGGAAGACGTGCACTCCGCCATCAAGAACATCGACAAAGGCATCTTTCCCCGCGCCTTCTGCAAGATAATTCCGGACATCCTCGGCGGCGACAAGGACTACTGCAACATAATGCACGCCGACGGAGCGGGCACGAAATCGTCGCTCGCATACGTCTATTGGCGCGAGACGGGCGACCTCTCCGTCTGGAAAGGCATCGCACAAGACGCGCTGATAATGAACATCGACGACCTGCTCTGCGTAGGCGCGACAGACAATATCCTCGTATCGAGCACTATCGGACGCAACAAAATGCTCATCCCCGGCGAGGTGATTTCCGCTATCATCGGCGGCACGGACGAGCTGCTTGCCGAGCTGCGGCAGATGGGCGTGGGCGTCTACGGCACGGGCGGAGAGACGGCGGACGTGGGTGATTTGGTCAGAACGATTATTGTAGACAGTACTGTAACGTGCCGTATGCGGCGTGCCGATGTCGTCGACAACGCCAATATCCGCCCCGGCGACGTGATAGTCGGCTTGGCATCGTTCGGGCAGGCGACCTACGAAAAGGCGTACAACGGCGGGATGGGCAGCAACGGACTGACCTCCGCACGCCACGACGTGTTTGCCAAATATCTGGCTTCGGCTTACCCCGAAAGCTATGATAAGGCCGTGCCGGAGGAGTTAGTTTACAGCGGCGGCTTAAAACTGACCGACATTATAGAAGGTACGGGACTGACAGCGGGCAAGCTCGTGCTGTCCCCCACACGCACCTACGCGCCCGTCATCAGGCAGATGCTCGAAGAGATGCGCCCGAAGATACACGGCATGGTTCACTGCACGGGAGGCGCGCAGACGAAAGTACTCCATTTCACAGGCGACGATTGCCGCATAGTAAAAGACAATTTGTTCCCCGTCCCGCCGCTGTTCCGCACCATCAAGGAGCAGAGCGGCACCGACTGGCGGGAGATGTACAAGGTGTTCAATATGGGGCACCGCATGGAGATTTACCTCCCTCAGGAGCACGCCGCACAAGCAATCGACATCAGTAAATCGTTCGGCATCGACGCACAAATCATCGGACACATCGAGCCGTCCGACAAGAAAGAACTCATCATCCGCAGCGAGACGGGAGAATACACCTACTAACTAATAACAAAACCAGATATTTTATGGCGTACAAAACATTAAAAGAGGCATTGCTCAAAAGCCTTGAAGACATTGACAGCGGTACGGCAACGGAAGTGTATCAACGTATTGTTGAAAAGAATTATTTCGAATTCAGTGGCAAAACGCCCGTAGACACCGTCCAATCACGGCTCGGCGACTTTATCCGCCAAGGGGACGCTCGTGTGAAAAGGGTAAAGGACGGCAGCAAAGCCTATCGCTATTACTTGGCGAAAAATGAAGACACTATGGAAAGTTTTCCTATTTTCAACGAGCCGACGGGTAAGAAAGAATCGCAACCTATTGACCAGATTGAAGCTGCTTTTGATACAATCAATAAGGACTTGGCAACCGAATTGTTGAAAAAAGTTTTAGGGCAATCACCTAAGTTTTTCGAGAATCTTGTGCTAAACTTGTTGGTAAAAATGGGATATGGAGGTTCATCGAAAGGTGCTGCAGAGGTAACGCGATACAGCCACGATGACGGGATTGACGGCATTATTTCGGAAGATAAATTAGGTTTGGATAAGATTTATATTCAAGCCAAGAGGTTCACCAAGGGCAATGTGGGCAAGCCGCAAATACAGCAATTTTCGGGAGCCCTCGACGAGAAGAAAGCGGACAAAGGCGTTTTTATAACTACAAGCTCATATAGCAAGGAAGCTCGTGACTATGTGGGGAAGACAAACCATAAGATTATCCTTATCGACGGCGAAGAACTGGCCCGCTACATGATTGAATATAATGTGGGTGTGAGCGTTAAGCAGGTTTACGAAGTGAAAAGGATAGACTCCGATTATTTCGAGGAATAACGCGGCATAACATTTTTATAAATGGCAGGAAACAACACGATATTGCAGAAGCTGGAGGGGCTGGTGGCGAGGTACGAGGAAGTGGCGACGCTCATCACGGACCCTGCCGTCATCGCCGACCAACCGCGCTACGTGAAGCTCACGAAAGAATATAAAGACCTCGAGGACATAATGGCGCTCAGGAAGGAATACATCGCCTGCCTCAACTCCATCGCCGAAGCGAAAGACCTGATCATCAACGAGCAGGACACCGACATCCGCGAGATGGCGCGTGAGGAGCTGCAAACAAACGAGGAAAAGCAGCCGAAGATAGAGGAAGCGATAAAGATTGCGCTCGTGCCGAAAGACCCGGAGGACGCGAAGAACGTGCAGATGGAGATCCGCGCGGGGACGGGCGGCGACGAGGCGTGCCTGTTCGCAGGCGACCTGTTCCTGATGTACAAGCGGTTCTGCGAGGCGAAAGGATGGACGTTGGCGGTGAGCGACGAGAGTCCCGGCGCGGTGGGCGGCTTCAAAGAGATTGACTTCTCCGTCAACGGCGACGGGGTCTACGGCGTGCTGAAATATGAGTCGGGCGTACACCGCGTGCAGCGCGTGCCCGTCACGGAGTCGAACGGCAGGATGCAGACCTCGGCGGCGACGGTGGCGGTACTGCCCGAAGCAGACCCGTTCGAGGTGAAAATCAACGAAGGCGAGATAAAATGGGACACGTTCCGGAGCAGCGGCGCGGGAGGACAGAACGTCAATAAAGTGGAATCGGGCGTGCGCGCGCGGTATATGTGGAAGAACCCGAACACGGGCGAGACGGAGGAGATACTCATCGAATGCACCGAGACGCGCGACCAGCCGAAGAACAAAGAGCGCGCCCTCGCACGCCTGAGAACCTACATCTACGACCGCGAACATCAGAAATACGTCGACGACATAGCCAACAGACGCAAGACTCTCGTCTCCACCGGCGACCGCTCGGCGAAGATACGCACGTATAATTTCCCGCAAGGGCGCGTAACCGACCACCGCATCGGCTATACCACGCACGACCTGCAAGGCTTCCTCGCCGGCGACATCCAGGCGATGATAGACGCCCTCACCGTGGCGGAGAACGCCGAGAAAATGAAGTCTAACTCGCTGTAAACCAATAGCTTATGGCACTGCATTACACCCGCAAGCACGACGAGAACGACAATAAAACCGTCAACTCGGAGGAATTTATCAACCTCATGCTCGACAACAAACGCATCCCCGACGCCCGCCGCAAAGAGGACACAACGGAGATGCCGAAATAAAATTATACCTGCAATGGACAAGCAAGAATTAACATCGCGAATACTCCGCAAAAAGTCCTTCCTGTGCGTGGGGCTCGACACGGACATAAAGAAAATCCCGCGCCGGCTGCTCGACTGCGACGACCCGATATTCGAGTTTAACCGCGCCGTCATCGAGGCGACAAACGAGTTTGCAATAGCCTACAAGCCGAACCTCGCGTTCTACGAGGCGCAGGGCGTAAAAGGCATCGCGGCATTCGAGAAAACAGTCAAATATCTGCGGGAGAAGCACCCGGAGCAGTTCATTATTGCCGACGCGAAACGCGGCGACATCGGCAACACGAGCCGTCTCTACGCGCGGACATTCTTCGAAGAATACGACGTTGACGCGCTGACCGTCGCGCCCTACATGGGTGAAGATTCCGTTGCTCCCTTCCTCGAATACCCCGGCCGTTGGGTCATTCTCCTCGCACTGACGAGCAACAAGGGGTCGCACGACTTCCAGATGACTGTTTCGCGCGAGGGCGAACGTCTGTTCGAGCAAGTAATAAAACGCAGTTCGGCGTGGGGTAACGACGAAAATATGATGTACGTTGTCGGCGCAACAAGGGGCGAATTAATCCGCGACGTCAGGCGCATCGCACCGCACCATTTCCTCCTCGTGCCGGGCATCGGCGCGCAAGGGGGCAGCCTCGAAGAGGTGTGTAAATACGGGCTGAACGGCGAGGGCGGCCTCATCGTGAACGCCAGCCGGAGCATCATTTTCGCAAGCCAAGACAACGATTTCGCCTCGCGCGCGGCGGAAGAAGCCTCAAAACTGCAACGCGAAATGGCGCGCTTCCTTTAAGTTAAAAAGGCAACAATCAAGCTTGCATTAAAGCAACAATTAAGTTTGCAAAAAGGCCGTTGAAACGCACCCGACACGTAAGGCTGCGCTTGGTTTAAAGCCGCTGCGGAAGGGCCATAGTTGTCAATTGCCCCAAGTGTGAAAACGGCTGTTTTATTTGCTTGTTCCGCCCCTTTTCGCTACCTTTGCAGAACGCTTTACACAAACGCGCAAACTGATGGAATTTACCGCAAAAAACATAGCCGAATTTGTTGGCGGCCGCATCGAGGGCGACGAGAATGCCGCGGTGAGCACGTTCGCCAAAATCGAAGAAGGCACAAAGGGCGCGCTCTCGTTTTTGTACGACGGCAAATTCGCGCATTTCCTTTACGAAACAGCCGCGTCGGTGGTGCTCGTCAGCGACGGCATCGAACTGACCAAGCCTGTCAGCGCAACAATCATCCGCGTGAAAAACGCTCGCGAGGCGGTGGCGCGCCTGATGCAGCTCTACGAGAGTTTGCAGGCGAAGAAAACGGGCATCGACCCCGCGGCGCACATCGCATCGACAGCAAACATCGGCGAAGAGAGCTATGTCGGGGCGATGGCGTACATCGGCGACGGCGCGGTCATCGGCAAAGGCTGCCAGATTTATCCGCTGGCTTACATCGGCGACAACGTCCGCTTGGGCGACGGCTGCACGGTTTACCCCAACGCTGTGATTTACCACGACTGCATCATCGGCAACCGCGTCATCCTTCACGCCGGAAGTGTAATAGGCGCTGACGGTTTCGGTTTTCAGCCGACGGCGGAGGGTTACGAGAAAATTCCGCAGATAGGCATCGTTACGATTGAGGACGATGTGGAAGTGGGCGCGAACACGTGCATCGACCGCTCCACAATGGGTTCGACGTATGTCCGCAAGGGCGTGAAGCTGGACAACCTCGTGCAGATTGCGCACAACACCGACATCGGGCGCCACACCGTCATGTCGGCGCAGGTGGGCGTGGCGGGCTCAACGAAGGTGGGCGAGCGCTGCGTGTGCGCCGGACAGGTGGGCATAGCGGGGCACATCACCGTAGGCGACCGGGTTACGTTCGGCGCCAAGACAGGCGTGCACAGCAGTGTGGGCAGCAACAAAGAATTAATAGGAATACCTCCGCAGCCGCAATTTGCGTATTTCAAAATGCTGGCGCTGATGCGCCGTTTGCCCGAGCTTAACAAGCAGGTGGCGGAGCTGGAGCGGCAAGTGGCGGAGCTTGAAAAGAAAATTAAACCTTAAATCGAATGGCGAATAAAAACGACAATAAACAGACAACACTCAAAGGCAGCTTCTCGCTGCACGGCAAGGGGCTTCATACGGGTCTCAACCTGACCGTAACTTTCAACCCCGCGCCCGAAAATTACGGATATAAAATTCAACGAATCGACCTCGAAGGCGAGCCCGTGATCGACGCTGTGGCGGAGCGGGTGGTGGAGAGCACGCGCGGCACGGTCCTCGGCAAGGGCGACGCGAAGGTGTCCACTGTGGAGCATGCCCTGTCGGCCCTCTATGCGCTCGGCGTTGACAACTGCCGGATGGAGGTGAACGGACCGGAGTTCCCCATCCTCGACGGCTCGGCGCAGCCCTATGTGGAGAAAATAAACAAGGTGGGGCTTGAGGAGCAGAACGCGCCGAAAAACTACTACGTCATCCACCGGAAAATCGAACTGCGCGACGAGGAGACGGGCAGCACCATCACCATCCTGCCCGACGAACAACTGAGCATCACGGCTATGTGCTCGTTTGAGTCGAAATTTATCAACTCGCAGTTCGCCACGCTCGACAATATCGAGGACTACGCCGCGGAGATCGCCCCCTCCCGCACATTCGTCTTTGTGCGCGACATCGTGCCTTTGCTCGAACAAAACCTCATCAAGGGCGGCGACCTCGACAACGCAATCGTCATCTACGAGCGGCAGGTGGAGCAAGACAAGCTCGACAAATTGGCCGACTTCATGGGCGTGCCGCGTATGGACGCCACGAAAATCGGATATATCCAGCACCGTCCGCTGATGTGGGAGAACGAGTGCACGCGCCACAAACTGCTCGACATCATCGGCGACATCGCGCTCATCGGCCGTCCGCTGAAAGGGCGTATCATCGCCACTCGTCCGGGGCATTCGGTAAACACGAAATTCGCGCGGCTGATGCGCAAGGAGATAAAGAAATACGACATCCAGTCGCCCGACTACGACCCCAACGCGGCACCCGTGATGGACACGAAACGTATCCGCGAACTGCTGCCCCACCGCTACCCGATGGCTCTCGTCGACAAGGTGATCTCTCTCGGCGCAAACTTCATCGTGGGACTGAAAAACGTTACCGCCAACGAAGCGTTTTTCCAGGGACATTTCCCCGACGAGCCCGTTATGCCGGGCGTGCTGCAGGTGGAGGCGCTGGCACAGTGCGGCGGGCTGCTGACGCTCAACACGCTGAAAGACCCGCAGCTCTACTCCACATATTTCCTCGCCATCAACGACGTGAAGTTCCGTCAGAAAGTGGTGCCGGGCGACACGCTGCTGTTCCGTGTGGAGATGTTGACGCCCATCCGCCACGGAATTGCCACGATGAAAGGGTGGTGCTTCGTAGGCGACAAGGTGGCGATGGAAGCTACGTTTACCGCGCAAATCACAAAGAACAAGATATGAGCAACAACATACATCCCTTAGCCGTCGTCAGCCCCGATGCGAAGTTGGGCGACGGAAACACGATAGGTCCGTTCTGCGTCATCGACGGCGACGTTGAAATCGGCAATGACAACTGCCTGCTGTCCCACGTCATCCTCCATCAGGGGCTGCGTATGGGCAACGGCAACGAGGTGTTCCCCGGCGCAAGTCTCGCCACGAAACCGCAAGATTTGAAATACAAAGGCGAAAGAACTTTGTGCGTCATCGGCGACAACAACTCCATCCGCGAAAACGTAACCATCTCGCGCGGCACGGCCTCGAAAGGCAAGACCGTCATAGGCAACGGCAACCTGATGATGGAGGATATGCACATCGCGCACGACTGCGTTGTCGGGGACGAATGCGTGCTCGGAGCAAGTACGAAGGTGGCGGGCGAGATAACCATCGACAGCTATGCTATCGTCTCCGCCTGCGTGCTCTTTCATCAGTTTATGCGCATCGGCTCGTACGTGATGGTGCAGGGCGGCTGTCGTCTGCCGATGGACATCCCGCCGTATATCACTATCGGCAAGGAGCCGGCACGATATTGCGGACTGAACGTCATCGGTCTGCGGCGGCACGGCTTCACGGAGGAGCGCATAAACCTCATCCACGACGCATATCGCATCTACTACTCCGCCACCATCAAGAGCGACGCCCTCGCCGAGATACGGACGCTCGGCAGCAGTCCCGACCTCGACTACATCATCTCTTTCATCGAGAACAGCAAACGCGGCATCATTCGCGGCTGAGTTATGGAGAAAACGCTCATTGTCATTGTCGGACCGACAGGCGTGGGCAAAACTTCGAGCCTGTTGCCGTTGGCGGAGGAAATGGGCGTGCCGGTGATAAACGCCGACTCGCGCCAGATCTTCCGGGAGATACCGATAGGCACGGCGGCACCCACGACGGAGCAACAGCGGCGGGTGAAACATTTCTTCGTAGGCAACAAGAGCATCACCGACTACTATTCCGCCGCGCAGTATGAGGCGGATGTGATGACGTTGCTGGGCGAACTGTTCCGCGAGAGCGATACGGCACTGATGTGCGGAGGGTCGATGATGTATATCGACGCGGTGTGCAAGGGCATAGACGACATACCCGCCGTCGACGAGAAGACACGCGCGGAGATGCTCAGGCGGCTGAAAACGGAGGGCTTGGAGGCACTCTTGGAGGAACTGAAACGGCTCGACCCGGAGCACTACGAACGAGTGGACCGCAGCAATCCGCGACGTGTGGTGCACGCTCTGGAGATCTGCCACATCGCGGGACGCCCCTACTCCGCTTTCCGCACCGGCACTCCGAAACGACGACCGTTCCGCATAAAGAAATTCGGACTGCGCCGACCGCGAGAGGAGATGTACGAGAGAATAAACCGCCGGGCGACGGAGATGGTGGCAAACGGGCTGGTGGAGGAAGCCGAAAGAGTATATCCTATGCGCGAACTGAATGCCCTTAACACGGTGGGGTATAAAGAGTTATTCAGTTATTTCGACGGCGACATCGACCTCGACGAGGCAGTACGGCAGATACAGAGCCACACGCGGCGCTATATGAGGAAGCAAATGACGTGGTTCGCCCATGACAACAATATCACTTGGCTACATCCCGACAATCTTGATATAAACACTTTATGGAGCTAAAACAATATCTATTCCTGCTGAAAGAGAAGACGCGGCAAGGGCTGCAACTTTGCGGACGGGGGCTGCGACGTGCGTGGCAGTGGTATAAAAGTCTGTTCGTCGGCTCGCCGTGGTGGGAGAAAATCTGCGGTGCCGCGGGGTCGCTCGTCGTCTTGTTCTTCCTCTATCTCGGCGCGGTAGATATGAATTTTCTTTGGCTGTTCGGCAAATCGCCGGGCTTCAGTCAGATAGAGACCGCCGAAGTGTCGCAGGCGAGCGAGATCTACTCGGCAGACAACGTGATGATAGGCAAGTTTTTCAACGAGAACCGCACGCCCGTCGAATACGACGATGTCAACCCCGTCTTTTGGCAGTGTCTCATCGACACGGAGGACGAACGCTTCTATCAGCACCACGGCATCGACTTCATCGGGCTGTTCAGCGCCGCCAAAGATGCCGCGACGGGACACGGCGGACGAGGTGCCTCCACTATCACACAGCAGTTGGCAAAGAACTTGTTCCGCGTCCGCACGCAGTACTCTACAGGACTTTTGGGCAAGATACCCGGCGTGAGGATACTCATCATGAAGACCAAAGAGTGGATTATTGCCACGAAACTCGAATATCTTTACGACAAGAAGCATATCCTGCAAATGTATGCCAACACGGTCGACTTCGGCAGCAACTCGTTCGGCATAAAGACCGCGTGCAGCACCTATTTCAAGACGACGCCCAAGGCGCTCACCACCGAGCAGGCGGCAGTGCTCGTCGGGATGCTCAAAGCCACCACCTACTACAATCCGAAAATCAACCCGAAGAACAGTCTGCGCCGCAGAAATCAAGTGCTTGAGAATATGCAGGCGAAGGGCGACCTGACCCGCGCAGAGTGCGACTCGCTCAAGACGCTCGACATCAGCCTGTCCTACGCCGTGGAGAGCAACTACGACGGACAGGCGCAGTATTTCCGCGAGGCGGTGGCTGACGAACTGAAGACGTGGTGCGAGGAGAACGGCTACGACCTCTATACGAGCGGTCTGAAGATTTATACCACGCTCGACACGCGAATGCAGAAATATGCCGAGGCGGCAGCGGCAAAGCAGATGAAGCAGGTGCAGAGAAATTTCAACAACCACTGGGGCAACAACGAGCCGTGGATAGACGAGCGCGGACGGGTGATGCCCGACTTCATCGACGGCATCGTGAAGCGCCAACCCGTATGGCGATACCTCACCGGGAAATATCCTAACGACCCCGACTCGGTGGACTACTACCTCAACCTGCCCCACCCCGTGAAAGTCTTTACGTGGGACAACGACTCGCTCGAGACGACGAAGATGCTTTCCGTCATCGACTCGGTGAAGTATATGGTCAGATTTATGCACTGTTCGTTTGTGGCGATGGAGCCGCAGACGGGTTATGTCAGGGCGTATGTCGGCGATGTCAATTTCAACTCGTGGAAGTATGACAAGGTGCGTGCTATGCGTCAACCCGGCTCGACATTCAAGCTTTTCGTCTATACCGAGGCGATGAATCAGGGACTTACTCCGTGCGACGAGCGCATAGACCAATTCTTCTCGATGAAGGTGTGGGACGCTACGCAGAAGAAAGAAGTGGTCTGGGCGCCCACTAATGCCGACGGCTATTTCACCGGCGACACCATGCCGCTCAAGGCCGCCTTTGCCCGGAGCGTCAATTCCATCGCCGTCGAGGTGGGACAAGAGATGGGGATAAAGCGCATTGCGGAGACGGCGCACAAGATGGGCATAAAGAGCCGGCTGGACGATACGGCACCGTCTCTGGCGCTCGGCTCCTCGGATGTCAGCCTGTTGGAACTGGCTAATGCCTACTGCACCGTGGCGGACAACGGACATCACCACGACCCGGTGCTCGTAGTGAAGATTGTCGACAACAAGGGCAAGACCGTCTATACCGCGCCGACGACCGACGAACAAGCCATCCCGTACAAGAGCGCGTTCCTGATGCAGCAGATGTTGCAGGCGGGAATGCGTGAACCGGGCGGCACGTCGATGAGTCTGTGGGGCTATGTGAACAGTGCTCACGACACTGATTTCGGCGGCAAGACAGGCACGTCGAACAATCATTCCGACGCGTGGTTTATGGCGGTCAGTCCGAAGCTTGTTTGCGGCGCGTGGGTAGGCGGCGAATACCGCTGCATCCATTTCCGCACGGGAGCCCTCGGACAAGGCAGCCGCACGGCACTGCCCATCTGCGGATATTTCATCGACAGCGTGATGAGCGACCCCGCTTTTAAGCAATACCACGCGCGGTTCGACAAGCCCACCGACAAGGAGATTGAGAGTTGGATGTACTCCTGCCCGAGCTACTACCCCACGCCGCGCGACACGCTCGACATTGACTCTTTGGCCGAGGACAGTCTGCGCGTGATGCCGATTCCGCTCGACGAGGTTGACGCCTCGTTAGGTGTTGCGCCGCCAAGCGAAAATTAACCCTGACCTTCCGCGGGACGGCGAAGGGTGCATCTTAGTTGCTACTAAAATTCCGACTCAACGAATCGCTTGCGAACAGGCGTAATAAGAGTCGGCTGCGCAGTCAATAGTTTGCTTTTCAACAGCCTTGCCGCGCAGCCGACTTTGCCTTAGCCTTAGGCCTTCGTTTGTTTTGAATGCCTTTGCCTTAGTTAGAAATCCGGATTTGCCTTAAAAATTATTCCTCGCCGGAGGGTTCTTCTTCAACCTTCTTTTTCTTCGATGTGGAGGCTGTGCGCTTGCGTTTGGGCTTCTCTTCGGCATTCGTAACAGGCTGAATACCAGCGAGTTCCGGGTCGATTAAGATGCGGCCGCAATATTCGCAGACGATGATTTTCTTGTGCATGCGCACGTCGAGTTGTCTCTGCGGCGGTATTTTTGCGAAGCAGCCCCCGCAGGCGTCGCGGTTGACGGAGACGATGCCGAGGCCGTTGCGCGCGCTTTTGCGGATGCGTTTGTACGAGGCGAGCAGGCGCGGTTCGATTTTCGTTTCGAGCTCGTGGGCTTGTTCTTTGAGCACCTCCTCGGCGTCGCGCGTCTCCTGCATGATCTCGTTGAGTTCGGCGCGTTTGAGGAGCAGGTCCTGCGTGCGTCCGTCGATGAGCTCGGCTGTTTTGTCCTCGTCGGCTTTGCGCTCCTCGACGCGCGTCTGGGCTTCCTTGATTTTTTTGTTGCAGAGCTCCACCTCAAGTGTCTGATACTCAATCTCTTTGGTGAGCGTGTCGTACTCGCGGTTGTTGCGCACGTCGTCGAGCTGTTTCTTGTAGCGTTCGAGCGACATCTGCGCCACGTTGATCTCGCCTTTTTTCTGGGTGATGGCGTCCTGATAATCCTTGATCTCGGCGGCGATTTTCTCCTTGCGCGTCTTGAGGCCTTCGATCTCGTCTTCGAGGTCCTTCACCTCGAGGGGCAGCTCGCCGCGGAGGGCGCGTTTCTCGTCGATGCCGGAGAGCGCCGTTTGCAGTTTGAAGAGCGCTTTGAGCTTCTCTTCGACAGTCATTTCAACTTGCTTTTTTGCCATATAAGTATTTGGTTTTTAATGATTTAAAAGAATTTTATCGGGTTTGTGTTTATGGTTGTTATGAAGCACGTTACGCCTTGGCCTTCGAGGATGTCGCGGAACACTTCAGTGATGCACAGCTCGCTTTGGTAATGGCCGATGGCTGCGATTTGGATCGTTTGCTCGCGCGCGAAGAAATCGTTGTAGCGCATCTCGCCGGTGATGAACGCGTCGGCACGGCTGTTGACCGCCTCGTCGAGCAGGAACGCGCCGGCCCCGCCGCAGATGGCCACCCTGCTGATGGGGCGTTTTAATAGTTCGTTCACGGCGATAGTACCAGCTGCGAAACGCTTTTTCAGCATCGTGAGGAAATCGCTTGCGGCCAGTGCTTCGGGCAGGGTGCCTATCACGCCGCTACCCGCTTCGATGCCGTCGACAACCTTTTTCTCGCCGATGAAAGCGATGTCGCCGAGCCCGATTTTTTCGGCTATCTTACAGTTCACGCCGCCAATGGCCGCATCGATATTGGTGTGCATCGACACCACCGCCACGCCGTTTTTCACCGCACTGATGAGCGTCCTGCCGATGTATGTCTCGTCGGAGATGCGCGCCAGCTTGTGAAAAATCAGCGGATGGTGCGACACGATGAGATTGCAGCCTCTCGCGACGGCCTCGGCCACCACCGCTTCAGTAACGTCTAAACACAACAAAGCCCCTGACACCCGCTCCTCTGTCAGTCCTACTTGCAAGCCGGCATTATCGTAGCTCTCCTGCAAGGGCAGAGGGGCGACACGCGCAAGGGCTGCCACCGCTTCTTTTATTTTCACGCTAAGAAATCATTGTTTTTGAATTTGTTACAAAGGTAGGGTTTTTCCGACGGCGGCGACGGCAGCGAACGAGCTTTTTAAGCATTCTTAATATTCCCGAACTTGTCGTAGCACTTGCGCCGCGCGAAGTAGAGCATCGTGTGAAGGGCAACGGGCACGGCGACAAGCACCATCACGCCGATGAGCACGGTTATTTCGAGCGATAACGCGACATTCGCCCCGCCCATCAGCATCGCGAAAAACGCCACGGGCAAAGGACCGAACGAGCTTCTCAGAAGTTTGCGCCTTACCCACGCCGATGCCGCGCGACGGGCCTTTTTCTCGTATGCCGCCATCGCGATCGTCGCTTCGACGCCGTTGCCGAGGTCGTAAAGATATTCCGCGCGATGATAGCGCAACGCCAGTGAATAAACGGTGGCAGCGCGGCGCATGGCGGGCGATAAGGCAAGCAGCAGCACCGCCGAAACAGCCACCACCGCCGCGGCAAACGACGTGCCGCACCACGCGCTAATCACCGCCATAGCCAGCACGCCGGCAACAACCCAGCCGGCCAGCACGCCGTACATCAGCGGCAAGCGCATCCTCTTCGCAATTCTTGTTTTCATATCTCGTCCTCCTTTTCAAAATTGCCTTCGAAATTAACCTTTAAACCACCCTCAAAACCGGCGTTTAAATCGTCTTTCAAATCATTGCGGTCAGTAGCGATTATCACCACCGCGCCCTCGTCAGCCTTCTTGCGAAACAGCGCCATCGCCTCGCGCACCTCCGTCTCGGGCAAGTGGGAGAAGGGCTCGACGGCCAGCACCACCGCAGCATCCGACTGCATCGCGCCGGCAATCATCTCGCGCTGCTTCTGCCGCAGATCGACAGCGTTGCGGAAGCCTTCGGGCGTGGGGATGTACGCCGCCATCTTGCGAAGGAAATTCGCCGACTGCGGACTGAGCGGCATGCCGTCGTAGCACACAAACCCCGCCTCGACAGGGCAGAAGCCCAGCACCACGTCGATGACCAACTCGCCGAACGCGCGGTCCAGCAGCCGCAACCCGCCGTTTCGGAACAGCGCCGAATAGCCGTCCATCGCCGCACCGCCCTTTTTCTTCGCCGTAACGTTTTTCAATTCAATCATAATCCCGCTCTGATGCCGTCGTTTGCAAAAGTAAAACAAAATTTCGGGGATGAGGGAAAAAAGACCTAATTTTGCACGAAAGAGGACAGCGAAAAGGCAATGAAAAAGGCGGAATACTTCATGCCCGCGGAATGGGCCGAACAGCAGTTCGTACAGCTCATCTGGCCCGACGAACACACCGATTGGCGGCCCTATCTGGCGGACATCACGCGGACAATGGTGTCGCTCGCCGGGGCGATAACGCGCTACGAGGATGTGCTTGTTGCCGCGCGCGAGGCACTTTCAACGTACCGGACGCTTAAAGCTGCTTTGAGCGCTGAACAAATGGCGCGGATCACCGTTGTCAATTGCCCCTTCAACGACACGTGGGCAAGAGACTCCGGCGGCATCTCGCTCATCGGCGCCCGCGGCAGGCAAATACTTGATTTCCGCTTCAACGGCTGGGGCGGGCAATACCCTTCCGGCGACGATAACCTCATCACGCAACGACTTCATAATCAGGGTTTTATCGCCGGCGAGCTCATCGACAACAATGATTTCGTACTCGAAGGCGGCAGCATCGAAAGCGACGGCGAAGGCACGATTTTCACCACAACTTGTTGCTTGCTCGACCCGCACAGAAACGGCCGTTTGTCGCAAGGCGCAATCGAGCGCGAACTCAAAAAACGCCTGCACGCCAAGCGCGTCATCTGGCTGCGCAACGGCAGGCTCCGCGGCGACGACACCGGCGGACACATCGACACCATCGTGCGCCTCGCCCCGAACGGCGTCCTGCTCTATGTGAAACCCGACGCCGGCGACGAGCATTACGCCGCATTCAGCGCATTAGAAACCGAGCTGCAAACGCTGCGCCAACCCTCAGGTGAGCCCTATCGCCTCCTGCCGTTGCCGCTGCCCCGCCCGGTCATCTTCGACGGCGAGCGCCTGCCCGCGACATACGCGAATTTCCTCGTCATCAACGGTGCGGTGATCGTGCCGGTCTACGGCCAAAGCGACCTCGACAGCGAAGCCTGCCGGCAAATCGCACGCGCCTTCCCGCAGCGCGCCATCGTGCACGTCGACGCCTCGATCATCATCCGCCAGCACGGCAGCATCCACTGTCTCACAATGCAATATCCAAAATTTTGAAGGCCTAAAAATTTTTATAACATATTGAAAATGAAGCAGTTACACATCGGCATCATACAACAAAGCGCCTCCGCGGACAAGGCTGACAACCGCCGCCGCTTGGCTGAGAAAATCCGCAACCTCGCGCAGCAAGGGGCGCAACTCATCGTCCTGCAAGAGCTCCACGACACGCCGTATTTCTGCCAGACGGAGGACACCGCCAACTTCGACCTCGCCGAGACAATCCCCGGTGCGGCAAGCGATTTCTATTGCGCCCTCGCGAAGGAATGCGGCGCGGTGCTCGTCGTCTCGCTGTTCGAGAAATGTGCGCCGGGCCTGTGCTTCAACACCGCCGTGGCCATCGACAGCGACGGCACCATCGCGGGCAAATACCGCAAGATGCACATCCCCGACGACCCGGCTTACTACGAGAAATTCTACTTCGCGCCGGGCAACATCGGCTTCCGGCCAATAGACACAAGCCTCGGGCGGCTCGGCGTGATGGTCTGCTGGGACCAATGGTTCCCCGAAGCGGCGCGGCTGATGGCTCTCGCGGGCGCGGAAATCCTGATTTACCCCACCGCCATCGGCTATGCTTCGTCCGACGATTTAGAGGAGCAGCAACGGCAGAAAACAGCGTGGCAAACGGTACAGCGCGCGCACGCCATAGCCAACGGTCTGCCCCTCGTAGCGGTCAATCGCACGGGCTTCGAGCGCGACCCGTCAGGCGCAACCGACGGCATACGGTTCTGGGGCGGCAGTTTCGTGGCCGGGCAGCAAGGTGAAATTCTTTTCGAAGCTGCTGAAAATGAGGATGTTACGAAAATTATAACAGTCGATTTAAACCGCACCGAGCAAGTGCGCCGCTGGTGGCCGTTCCTCCGCGACCGCCGCACCGACGCATATACCGGCATCCTCCGCCGCAGCAACGACGAACCTGAAAATTCAAACGAACCATGCAAAAAGTAATCATCACCGCCGCACTTGAAAGCGACCTCGCCGCTGCCGTTCAAGCCATCGCGCCCGACCGCATTTTCCTGCTCGCCGACACCATCACGCACCGCCTCTGCACGCCCGTCGTAACGCCCTTCCGCTGCCTCGCCGCCGCGCGCGAGATTGTCATTCCCGAAGGCGACACGAACAAGAACCTCAGCTCCGTCGTCAGCGTCTGGCAAGCCCTGCAAACACACGGCGCCACACGCCACTCGCTGCTCGTCAACATCGGCGGCGGGATGGTTACCGACCTCGGCGGATTCGCCGCGTCGTGCTTCAAACGGGGCATCGCCTTCATCAACATTCCCACCACGCTCCTCGCCATGGTCGACGCCTCCGCCGGCGGAAAAACAGGCATAAATTTCGGTTCGCTGAAAAACGAAATCGGCATCTTCAACGACCCGCGGAGCGTACTCATCGACACCGCTTTCCTGCGCACGCTCGACGACCGCAACATCCGTTCAGGCTTCGCCGAGATGCTCAAACACGCCCTTCTCGCCGATGAGAAAACGCTCGACGAGACCCTTGCCTTCGACCTCGAACACCCTGATTTTCAACAACTTGCAAAACTCCTTGCCGCCTCCGTCGCCGTAAAGGAACGCATCGTCGAGAGCGACCCGCACGAGCAAGGCCTCCGCAAAGCGCTCAACGTCGGCCACACCATCGGCCACGCGCTCGAGTCGTGGGCCATGCGCCGCAAAACGCCCGTGCTGCATGGGTACGCCGTCGCGTTCGGCATCGTCGCCGAGCTCTTTCTCAGCGTAACAAAAACAGGGTTTCCCGTCGGCACAATGCGCAAAATCGTCAGCTTCATCCGCGAGAATTACGGCACGCTGCCCGTTACGTGCGACGACTACGACGAGCTGCTCGAACTGATGACGCACGACAAGAAAAACATCGCCGGCACAATCAATTTCACGCTCCTCGACAGCGTCGGCGGCATCCGCATCAACCAGACCGCCGGCAACGACGACATCCGCGAGGCCCTTGATTTCTTCCGCGAAGGTTAAATGTTAATTGGAGAAAGGCTATGACGAGGGAAGAGGTTAAAGAGAGGTTCGGCATCGAGCCGAAAGAGGAGCTCACCACCGAGATGCACGCCGAATTGATGGAGGGTGAGATGAGTCTGTTCGAACTGCGGGTGCTTGGAGTTGTCGGCGCAATGAATCGAGGTTTCACAAAGGCGGAAGCTCTTGTCCAAAACCACCTCACGGAAGAGGAATATGATAACAACGTCGAACGGGTATTGAAATTATAGTTTTTATTTTTGCCGCGTAAAAGGAACGACTATGAAGAGGGAAGAGCTCATAAAGCAGTGCAGGTTCTACAAGGGCGAGAAAAAGAACCCGTATGAAGGACTTGATGTTCGCGGAACCATCTGGGAAGGTGAAGGAAGGTGGGTTGAGCGTCTGCTTGAAGATAAAAACGCATTCAAGAGCACGAGGAAATATACAAAGAAGACGGACTTATACATTTCCGTGAAAACGAGAACCCGCCGTTGTCTTGTAAGAGTTACCTTTATACCCGCTTCTGTTATTGGCGCGGATGCAGTATCCCGGAGAGAGATGCCGCTAATTTCCGAGATTGGTATAATAAAATATATAAATAAAAAGGCGGCAACTGATTCAAAGGCACAAGGTCTTGGCCTGTTAAATCAAGCTACTTGATTGGCATTAAATCAAGTTACTTTTTTGACAATTAGCTACTCGGCATCGCTTTTAAATACAGGCGAACCCACGCAATCAACGGAAATATGCGCGGCGCGGAAATCGGGGATGACGACGTTGCAGAGGGGCGCGATTTGTGCAGAGGGGAAGCCGGTGGCGAGGCCGACGGTGAACATCCGGGCGTTCATTGCCGCGCGCAGGCCGTTGGGCGCATCCTCGAACACGATGCAGTTGGCGGGCGATTCGTTGAGGCGTTGCGCGGCGCGCAGATAGCAGTCGGGGTCGGGCTTCGACGCGGCGAAATCTTCGGCGGTGAGGATGGCGTCGAACAGCGCGAGGAACTGCGGTAACGCCCTTTGTACATTGGCCATCTTGCTCTTGTCGGAGCTGGTTACGACGGCGCATTTCACTCCTTTGGTTTTCAGGCTTTTAACAAATTTTTCCGCACCTGCGACAAGCGGGAAATCCATTGTTTTCTCGAATTGTTCGATGCGCGCAATGATGCTTTTTTGCAGGTCGCGGTCGGGGAAATAGGTGGCGAGAATGTTCACCATCGTGGTGCCCTTGATGCGCTGCGCGAAGTCGGCGATGGCGGGGTGGTACTCGCGGCCGATGCCGCCCCAGAACACGCTGTACTGTCCTTCGGTGTCGAGGAGCGTGCCGTCGAGGTCGAACAACGCTGCGCGGAACTGCGGGTTAATGCTTTTCGGGCGAATCATTTTCTTCACCAAGATAAATCTTTGTCCAATAGTCGTAACTGCTAAGTCCCTCATTTACAATACGTTGCGTCATCTCCGGCGTCAGCTTTTTTATAAATTTCGCCGGTACGCCGCCCCATAGTTCGCCGGAAGGGATATGCGTTTTGCCGAGCACGAGGGCGCCCGCCGCGACGATGCTGCCGCTGTCGATTACGGCGTTGTCGAGCACTGTCGCGCCCATGCCGATGAGTACGCCGTCGCCGATTTTGCAGCCGTGGAGCGTGGCGTTGTGGCCGACGGTTACGTTTGAGCCGATGCCAATGAACGCCTCGCCGCCGGAGGTGTGTAGGCAGCAGCCGTCTTGTATGGACACGCGGTTGCCGATGCGGATTTTGTTGACGTCGCCGCGGATGACGGCGCTGTACCAGACGGAGCAGCCTTCGCCAAGGACAACATCGCCGATGACGGCCGCGGTAGTTGCTACGAAAGTGCCTTTGCCTATTTGCGGTTTGACACCTTGAAGAGTTTTAATCATAGTTGCAAAAACGGGGTGGTTTATTGTGCTTTAAACAAATTATTTCGTGCTGTTTAATCGATTTATTCCGCGCTATTTCGACGGATTTTTCTCTTGCTCCTTAATCAAATAGTTGGTTACGGTGATGTGCGAGGCGAGCTCGCCTTGGGGGTTGCGGAGCTCGATGCGCCAGTTGTGGAGCGTGCCGCCTTTTCTGAGGAGGATAGCAGTGGCTATTGCCGTTTCGCCGAGTTTTATCGGGCTGACATGCGTGGCTGAGATGTTAATTCCGAGCACCATATATCCGGGCGCGAGGCACATTGACGCCACTCCTGCGAGGTTCTCCGCCAGCGCGAGCATTGCCCCGCCGGACATCACTCCCCACGGTTGGGCCACGGCGGGCGTGCAGCGCATGGTTGCCCTAAGCGTGGCGGGGTCGGGCGTGGCGTGATATTCAATTGCGAGCGTCTTGGTCAGTCCGTCGGGGCGGGCGCTGAAATTTGCCGTTAGTTCCATAGTTTTCGCGTTAAAACAATCTTTTTATTCACTATTTACGGGCATCGCGGCCGGGGAAAACCCTGCGGCGCAACCCGTTTGCAAAGGTATAAATTAAGTTTGATTTCGCTCCTTGGCGCAAGACAAATCGCGCTTCGAAGGCGGGGCTTTGGGCGAAACCGCACCTTAGACATAAAACTTTCATTTCGCGGCGAAAAAAGGCAAAATAAATTTTCATAGCCGCCAAGAATGCGTTACCTTTGCACTTACGTTTTGCCGGCGGTTGCCGGCGAATATTTTTTAACAGCAATTTATACAGAGATATGACTAAGGCTGAATTAATAGCAGAGATTGCGCAGCAGACGGGCGTGGAGAAGACCGCTGTGGCGGCAGTAGTGGAGACGTACATGGCAACGGTGAAAGAGTGCGTGGCCAAAGGTAAGGACAACGTTTACCTTCGCGGTTTCGGCACGTTCACGCTGAAACACCGCGCCGCCAAGACGGGCAGGAACATCACGAAGAACACCACTATCGACATCCCCGCGCGCGACATTCCGTATTTCAAACCCGCGAAGGAGTTTACCGCGGCCGTGAAGGAGTAACAAGCGCGGCGCAATCGTTGGTTTTACGAAATTATAACGTTGATTTATAACATTTAGCATTTATGCCAAACGGGAAAAAGAAAAAAGGCCACAAGATGGCCACCCACAAGCGCAAGAAGAGACTGCGCAAGAACCGCCACAAGAGCAAATAAAAACGTTCTTCGCGCGGCGCGGGAAACGAACTGTCGGAAAGGAGGGGATATGTCAACTTGTTCGAACGCGGACATTTTGGCATATCCCCCATTCTATGGGGCGACGCGCATTTCCCTTGCCGCGGTTAATCATCCGGCTTGCGCTGCAACAGTACCGTGGCGCAACGCCCTTTCTACAAACACTATTCGGGACATAAATCCACAAAAACCATGAACAGAGAAATTGTGATTGATGTTCAGCAGAAAGGCATCTCCATCGCGCTGCTCGAGGAGAAACGGCTCGTGGAATATCAGAAGGAACCGCGGGAAGCAACGTTCTCGGTGGGCAACATTTACATCGCGAAAGTGAAAAAAGTGATGCCCGGCCTGAACGCCGCATTCGTCGATGTAGGCAGCGAGCGCGTCGGGTTCTTGCACTACCTCGACCTCGGCATGCAGTTCGCTTCCTACGAGAAATACCTCAAACAAGTCGGGAGCGACCGCAAGAAACTTTTCCCTTTCCAGAAAGCCTCTCGCCAGCCCGACCTGCCCAAAGACGGCAGCGTGCAAAATGTTCTCGCGCGCGACCAAGAGATGCTGGTGCAGATCGTGAAAGAGCCAATAAACACTAAGGGTCCGCGCCTGACGGGAGAGATCTCCTTCGCCGGACGTTACCTCGTCCTCGTGCCCTTCGGCGACAAGGTGTCCGTCTCGGGGAAAATAAAAAGCGGCGAAGAGCGCGCGCGACTGAAACAGCTCATCAACAGCATCCGCCCGAAAAACTGCGGCGTCATCGTGCGCACCGTGGCCGAAGGCAAGCGCGTGGCGGAGCTCGACGGCGAACTGAACGCGCTCTACCAGCGATGGATGCAGGTGCTTGAGCGCGTGCAGCAGAACACCGAGCGCCCGCTGCTCGTCTACGAAGAGGCCGGCCGCGCCGTAGCACTCATCCGCGACATCTTCAACCCCACTTTCGAGAACATCTACGTCAACGACAAAAGCGTGATGGAAGAGGTGAAAAGCTACATCTCGCTCATCGCGCCCGACAAGGCCGGCATCGTCAGCCTTTACACCGGCAAAGTGCCCATCTTCGACAACTTTAACGTAACGCGGCAAATAAAATCCAGCTTCGGCAAAACCATCAACTACAAGCACGGCGCCTACCTTGTCATCGAGCACACCGAAGCCATGCACGTGGTCGATGTCAACAGCGGCAACCGCACCAACGCCGAGAACGGGCAGGAGCAGAACGCACTCGAAGTGAACCTCGGTGCAGCCGACGAACTGGCGCGGCAACTACGCCTTCGCGATATGGGCGGCATCATCGTGGTCGATTTCATCGATATGACCCTCGCCGAAGACCGCCAAATCCTTTACGACCGCATGTGCAAAAACATGCAGAACGACCGCGCAAAGCACAACATCCTGCCGCTGAGCAAGTTCGGACTGATGCAAATAACCCGCCAGCGCGTGCGCCCCGCAATGGACGTAACGGTCGAGGAGGTGTGCCCCACGTGCTTCGGCAAAGGGAAGATCAAACCCAGCATGCTCTTCACCGAACAGCTCGAACAGAAAATCAGCCAACTGGTGAACCACATCGGCATAAAACGCTTCACGCTCTACGTTCACCCTTACGTCGCGGCGTACATCAACCAAGGCGTGTGGTCGCTCAAACGCAAGTGGCAAATGAAATACGGCTTCGGCTGGAACATCATCGCCTCGCAGAAAATGGCCTACTTGCAGTACGAGTTCTACGACGCTAAAAAGCAGTTCATCGATATGAAGGAAGAAATTGAAACCATGTAGCGTTTCCGTTTCTTCCTTTTATTGCCGGCCCTGACGCTTTGTTTAAGGCCGCTTCCTTACCACGCAAAAAGCGGGTAGCCGCTCATCATAGCGTTCACCTTCTCGCGCACGGAGGAGATGACGCGGTCGTCGGCGGGAGCATTGAGGACGGTCTCAATCAGCTCGGCGATAAGCAACATCATATCCTCCTTTGCGCCGCGTGTGGTGATGGCTGCGGTGCCGAGACGGATGCCGGAAGTCTTGAATGCGGTGCGCGAATCGAAAGGCACCATGTTCTTGTTCACGGTGATGTCCGCCGCCACGAGCGCGTTCTCGGCTTCTTTTCCGGTAAGGTCGGGGTACTTGGAGCGCAGGTCGACGAGCATCGAATGGTTGTCCGTGCCGCCCGAGACAATATCGAAGCCGCGGCGGATAAGCTCTTTTGCCAGCACGTCGGCATTGGTCTTCACTTGCCCGGCGTACACTTTCCAACCCTCCGCAAGGTTCTCCCCGAAGCCCACAGCTTTGGCGGCGATGACGTGTTCCAACGGTCCGCCCTGCTGTCCGGGGAAGACTGCGGAGTTCAAGATTGCCGACATCTTCTTCAGCTCGCCTTTCTTTGTGGTTAAGCCCCACGGATTATCAAAGTCTTTACCTAAAAGAATGATGCCTCCGCGCGGACCGCGAAGGGTCTTATGAGTAGTTGACGTTACGATATGCGCGTACTTCACGGGGTTGTCGAGCAGTCCGGCGGCAATCAGTCCGGCAGGGTGTGCCATATCCACCATCAACAAAGCTCCGACCTCGTCAGCAATTTTGCGCATCCGTTTGTAGTCCCATTCGCGCGAATAAGCCGAGCCGCCGCCGATGATGAGCTTCGGTTTGTGTTGCAATGCGAGCCGCTCCATCTCGTCATAATCCACACGCCCGGTTTCTTTGTTGAGGTTATAGCCCACCGGCTTGTAGAGTATTCCCGACGTGTTAACCTGCGAGCCGTGCGAGAGGTGCCCGCCGTGGTCGAGGTTAAGACCCATAAACGTGTCGCCCGGTTGTAATACGGCGAGCAACACGGCGGCATTTGCCTGCGCTCCGGAGTGCGGCTGCACATTGGCATACTCCGCCCCGAACAGCCGGCAGACACGGTCGATGGCAGCCTGCTCCACCTTGTCCACCACCTGACAACCGCCATAATAGCGTTTGCCGGGGTAACCTTCGGCATATTTGTTTGTAAGGCAGGAGCCCATCGCGTTCATCACTTGCTCCGACACGAAATTCTCCGAAGCTATCAATTCTATACCACGAAGCTGGCGCTGATGCTCCTCTTCGATGAAACGAAATATTTCTGAATCCATATAATATAATAATGTATTGGGGTGTAAAGATAAGGTTTTTCGGAGCAAACGCGCTACAAACGCCGGTAAAAATCCTCAAGTGCGGGACGGCTCACGCCTTGTCTGACCAGCTCGTCGAGGTCGTCGCGTGCCGCCTCTCTCTGCCCCAAGCGAATGCGAATATCCGCCCGCGAGACGCGATAGTCAATATTTGCCGGGTCTAAATCCAACGCCACGCCGAAGTCATACTCCGCCAATTCAAGCATATTTCGCTCGGTCTCGACACCCGCGCGCGCCGCAAACGCCTCCGCCCTGTCAGGGAAAGCGTTACACAGAGCGTTGAGCCCGTCGAGCGCCTGAGTATAATGCTTGTCCTTTTGATTGAGCAACGCCAGTCCCAACTGCGCCTCGAAGTTGCCCGGCACGATAGCCAGCACGTTCTGATAATCGAGCCGCGCGAAGTCGTAACGCCCCAACTTGGTGTTCACGAACGCACGGAAATAAAGCGCGGCAACGTTGTCCGGCTCGCGCCCGAGCACGTAATCGTATTCCTGCTTGGCATAGTCCCACTGCTCCAATTGCACGTTCCAACCGGCCTTCTTCAGACGCAGGTCGATAGAATCGGGGTGGTAAGCGAGGCTGTCAGTGGCTGCGGCGAGACTGTCAAGCATTTCTTGCCGCGTCTGCGAACAAACGTTTTGACACGACAAGAGCAACGTTATAAATAATGTGGTGAGGCGAAACAGCAACCGGCAACTTATTTTACTACTGCGTCGTTGATATAATTCACTAACCACGCGCCTACCTCTTTGGTGCCGTATTTCGCTCCTCCGGCAACCTGTATCTCCGGCGTGCGCACGTTCTGTGCCAACGATGCGTCCACCGCCTCGCGAATTAATGCACCCTCCTTGTTCAGCTCGAAATATTCGTAAAGCATCGCCACGGACAGCACCTGCGCAAGAGGATTGGCGATATTCAGCCCTTTTCCTTGCGGCCAAGAGCCGTGGATAGGTTCGAAGACGGGCGTTGACGTGCCGGTGGATGCCGACGGAAGCAAGCCCATCGAGCCGGTGATGCACGACCCCTCGTCGGTGAGGATGTCGCCGAAAGTGTTCTCCGTTACCATCACGTCGAAGAAGCGCGGGTCTTGTATCATGCGCATGGCGGCGTTGTCGACGTACATAAAATCGGTTGTTACGTCGGGATAATCGCTCATCATCTCACGTGCCACCTTGCGCCAGAGCCTCGACGAAGCGAGCACATTCGCCTTGTCGACCACCGTCAGGTGCTTTCTTCTGCGGCGTGCGTACTGGTATGCCACCCGCAAAATGCGCTCCACCTCCGGCCGCGAGTAATAATTCGTGTCGTATGCATCTTCGGTATTGAGTTCCGTATTCATCTGCGGCTCGCGCTTTTCACCGAAGTACATGCCGCCGGTAAGCTCCCTGACGCAGATGAAATCGGCGCCGCGCACTATCTCGTCTTTCAGCGGGGAGTTGTGCACAAGGCAGTCGAAGGTGGTTACGGGACGGATATTGGCAAACAGCCCGAGCTTCTTTCGCATGGCGAGCAACCCTTGTTCGGGGCGCACCTTCGCCGTCGGGTCATTGTCAAACTTCGGGTCGCCCACGCTGGCGAACAATACCGCGTCCGCCTCCCGGCACACTTTGAACGTCTCTTCGGGAAACGGGTCGCCAACAACATCAATGGCATGAGCTCCGCAGAGCGCCTCTTTGTAGGTTACTTCATGCCCGAATTTCCTTGCCACGGCGTCCATCACCGCCACACCCTGCGCCATAATCTCCGGGCCTATTCCGTCGCCGGCAAGCACTGCAATTTTCAGTTTCATAACTCAATACATATTTATTTTATTGATAAAATCTCCGTTTGCGCGCGGCGCTACTCGATGTTATTGAGCATCTTAATCGTCGCCTTAATCGCCGCCTCGGTCTGGTCGGCATCGAGCGCGTGGGTCTTGAACGTCCTGCCGTCGTAGTCCCATTCTATCGTGGTCTGCACAAGCGCGTCGGTTCTGCCGCCGGGCGGTATCGTAACATTATAATTGACGAGCCACGGGAACTTGCGCCCGAGCTTCTCCTTATATATGTGGCGAATGCAGCGGACGAACGCGTCGTATTGTCCGTCGCCCGTCGCCGTCTCCTCAAACACCTCGTCGCCCACTTGCAACTGTACCGAGGCGAGCGGTTTCAAGCCGTATGCCGTCGACACCATGTAGCTCTTCAGCTTCACTTTCTCGGCGATATTGGCGTGTTTGAGCACGTCGTTGATGATGTACGGCAGGTCCTCCTGAGTAACAAGTTCCTTCTTGTCGCCAAGCTCGATGATGCGCGCCGTAACCTTTTTCATAGCGTCGTCGGACAGTTCCAAGCCCAGCTCTTCAAGGTTCTTCGCAATATTCGCCTTGCCGGAAGCCTTGCCCAAAGCATATTCACGTCGTCTGCCGAAACGCTCGGGCGCGAGTGCGTTCTGGTAAAGTTTGTTTTTATTGTCGCCGTCGGCATGCACGCCCGCCACCTGAGTAAAGACGGCGGCGCCCACGATGGGCTTGTTCGGCGGGATGGCGATGCCGGAATAGCTCTCCACAAGGCGGCTCACCTGCCAAAGTTTCTCCTCGTTGATATTGGTAATGGCATTGAAATGGTCTTTCAGGATAGCCTGCACGGAAGCCAAGGGCGCATTGCCCGCACGTTCTCCAAGCCCGTTTATCGACGTGTGCAAGCCTTTCGCACCGCCGAGAACGGCACCAAGCACATTGCTCACGGCAAGGTCGTAGTCGTTGTGCGCGTGGAAATCGAAGTGCAGCTTGGGGTATTTCCTCACCATCTTCCTCACAAAGTCAATCGCTTGAAGAGGGTTCAGAATGCCCAGCGTGTCGGGCAGCATGAAGCGTTTTATGCCTTTGTCTTTCAGGCAATCTATCATGTGAAAGACATATTTCGGCGAATCTTGTATGCCGTTCGACCAGTCCTCGAGGTAAAGATTTACGATGAAGCCGCGCCGGTGGGCATCTTCTATGGTGTCAATAATGTCCGCGATATGCTCGTCGGGCGTCTTCTTCAACTGCCCCTCGCAGTGTTTGAGCGAGCCTTTGGTCAAAAGGTTGATGACGTGCCCGCCCGCCTGCTCTATCCAGTCGAGCGATTTACCGCCGTCGACGAAGCCCAGCACCTCCACGCGATCCAAGTTCCCTTTGCGCCGAGCCCAACGGCAGATAGTCCTCACCGCCTCAAACTCACCCTCCGAAACCCGTGCAGAAGCCACTTCAACGCGGTCGACACACAACGCTTCGAGCAACAACCCGGCAATCTGGAGCTTCTCGTGCGGGATGAACGACACGCCGCTGGTCTGCTCGCCGTCACGCAACGTGGTGTCCATTATCTCTATGAATTGCTGCTTCATAGCCATAACGCGCCTATCTCTTCCTGCTCTTTTCGAAGTTGACAATCTTGTCCTTGCTCGCCAAAAGGAAATCTATATCGTCGTAAGCATTCAACAGACAGTACTTCTTATAGCTGTTTATCTCAAACGAAACCGAGTTGCCCGTCGCCATATTCGTTACCGTCTGCTTGCCGAGGTCCACTTTCACCAAAGTCTGCGGGTCGGCCTTAATGCTCTCGACCAGCTCCTTTTGAAACGCTTCCGGCACCATGACAGGCAATACGAAACAATTCAATAGGTTGTTCTTGTGGATGTCCGCAAAGGATGTAGCTATCACTACGCGCACGCCATAGCCAGCTATCGCCCACGCCGCATGCTCCCGCGACGAACCGCTGCCCCAGTTCTGCGCCCCGACGATTATCTGGTGAATGCCTTTCGACGGCTTCTCAGAGTATTCGGGACGGTTTAAAACGAAATCTTTAACAAGCTCTCCTTTCGAGTCATAACGCAGGTCGTGCATAAAAGCGTCGGCGAAAAACTGCGGGTCGCGCGTGGTCGAAGCAAGGTAGCGCGCGGGAATAATCAAGTCGGTATTGCAGTTGTCAATCTCTATCGGGATGCACGTGGACTGCACTATGTTAAATTTCTCTTTTGCCATGATCTTACATCTTACGCGGGTCGGTGATTTTTCCTGTTATTGCAGAGGCTGCCACCACGAGCGGCGAAGCCAATACGGTGCGTGCGCCGGGCCCTTGACGGCCTACGAAATTCCTATTGCTTGTCGATATTGCGAGCTTGCCGGCGGGCACCTTGTCGGGGTTCATCGCCAGACATGCGGAGCACGACGGGAGCCTTAACTCGAAGCCCGCATCCTCCAAAATCTTGTCTATTCCCTCGTCGATGATTTGTTGGCGGACAGTCCACGAACCCGGCACGAGCCACGCCGTAACGTTGTCTGCTTTCTTCTTACCCTGCACAATAGCGGCGAATGCGCGGAAATCCTCAATCCGCCCGTTAGTGCACGCACCGAGGAAACAATAGTCAATCGGGTGCCCTTCGAGCTTCTCGCCAGGTTTGAACTGCATGTAATCGAGCATGGCAAGGAACTGCTGCCGGTCGCCTTCCGCTATCTTGTCGAGCGTCGGGATACATTCATCTATCGCAATGCCAGCACCCGGGTTCGTGCCGTAGGTGATTCGGGGCTTAATATCCTCCGCTCTGTACGTTACCTCCTTGTCAAACACCGCATCGTCATCGCTCCTAAGCGTCTTCCAATAAGCCACCGCCTCGTCCCACGCCTTACCTTTCGGCGCGTACTCACGCCCTTTAAGATAAGCGAAAGTGGTATCGTCCGGAGCGATAATGCCCGCTCTTGAACCCATCTCTATCGAGAGATTGGAGAGCGTGAGCCGCCCTTCCATCGACAGATTGCGTATCGTCGAACCGGCATATTCCACCGCATAACCCGTCGCGCCCGACGTGGTCATCTTCGCCATTATATACAGCGCGATGTCCTTTGCCGTTACCCCGTCGGCCAATTCGCCGTCGATGGTGATGCGCATTGACTTCGGCTTAGGTTGTAACAAACATTGCGAGGCGAGCACCTCCGCCACTTCGCTCGTGCCGATACCCATTGCCAACGCACCCACAGCCCCGTGCGTCGATGTATGCGAGTCGCCGCAGACAATGGTCATCCCCGGCAACGATAAAGCTTTCTCCGGGCCGACAACGTGTATAATGCCGTTGTCCTTGCTGCCCATCGGGAAATGCGTGATACCGAACTCCCGGCAATTGGCCGCGAGGGTCTCCACCTGCTTCCTGCCGATAGGGTCGGTTATAATCTCTTGTTGGTCGGACGGCGTGTTATGGTCGGGCATGCCGAACACCTGCTTAGGGCGGAACACGCCGATCCCCTTGTCGCGCAACGTGTCGAACGCCTGCGGAGTGGTAACCTCGTGGCAATAGAGCCGGTCGATATACAGTTGCGTCGGCCCGCCCTCAATGTCTTGCACCACGTGCGCATCCCAGATTTTATCAAACAGTGTTTTCATTTATCTGAACTTGTTAATTGCATCTATATATGCCTCGACAGACGCCTGCACGATGTCCGTATTGGCACCGAAACCGTAGTAAATATGCCCGGCATGCTCCACGCTCTGATGCACCTTGGCCATATCGTCGGAGCCTTTGCTGATGGCTTGGATAGTAAATTCTTTAAGCGTCATCTGCTTATGGATAATCTGTTTCAGAGCTTTAATCGCCGCATCTACGGGTCCGTTGCCCGTAGCACACGCCTCAAACTTCTGTCCGGATATATCCAAACCGATTGCCGCGATACTCGAGGCGTCGCCCGTACCTGAGGAGACGCGCAGGAAATCGAGCTTTACGTTGCCCGTCGTAGCGCGCTCAGCACCGGCAAGAACGAGGATATCGTCGTCGGTAACATCCTTTTTCTTGTCGGCTAAGCGCAGGAAATCATTATAAATCTTGTCGAGCTTCTCGCCGTCAACTTCCACGCCGTTGAGCTGCAGACGGTGTTTCAAGGCGGCGCGTCCCGAGCGGGCGGTGAGGACAATAGCGCTGTCGTCGATACCCACATCCTTGGGTTTCATTATCTCATACGTGGAAGCGTCTTTCAGCACACCGTCCTGATGGATGCCGCTGGAATGGGCGAAGGCGTTGCGCCCGACGATGGCCTTGTTCGGCTGCACGGGCATATTCATCAGTCCCGACACCATCCTTGACGTGGGATAAATCTTCGTAGTGTTGATGTTCGTCTCTATCCCGAGTTCCTTGTGCGTCTTGAAAATCATCGCAATCTCCTCAAGCGACGTGTTGCCCGCGCGCTCGCCGATGCCGTTGACGGTAACCTCTACCTGCCGTGCGCCGCCGAGCACGCCCGCAACCGTGTTTGCCGTAGACATCCCGAGGTCGTCGTGGCAATGGGTGGAGAGTATCGCTTTGCCGGCGGAAAAGGCGTCGATATGCTCGTAGAGGTATTTTATTTTCTCGTTGTATTCATTCGGGATGATGTAACCCGTTGTGTCGGGGATGTTGCATACCGTCGCTCCCGCCTTCACCACAGCCTCTATAACGCGCGCGAGATATTCATTATCGGTGCGCCCCGCATCCTCTGCGTAGAACTCAACGTCTTCCACATACCGCTTCGCATATTTCACCGCGCGCACAGCTAACTCGATTATCTCCTCGGGTGTACTATTGAACTTATACTTAATATGTGTCGGCGAGGTGCCTATGCCGGTATGAATGCGCTTGTGCTTGGCATACTTCAACGCCTCCGCAGCGCAGTCGATGTCTTTCTCCAACGCACGTGTCAGCGCGCAAATCACAGGCCACGTAACGGCCTTACTTATCTCTATCACCGAGTTGAAATCGCCGGGACTGGAGATAGGGAAGCCCGCTTCAATCACGTCCACGCCGAGCGTCTCCAGCTGTTTCGCCACTTGTATCTTCTCGACGGTATTCAATTGGCAACCCGGCACTTGCTCGCCGTCGCGGAGTGTGGTATCAAAAATATACAGTCTATCCATCTTGTTAAGTGTTATGTTTATCCTCTTACGTTGTGCGTTAAAACCTAAAAACCTTATAACCTAAAAACCTAAAATCATACTGTCAACCGCTTCAAAATCCCCGCCATCTTCTCGCGCGTCGTTATGCGCGTGGGCACGAGCGGCAGGCGCAGATTGTTCTTTATCATCCCCATCTCGCTGAGCAGCGCCTTCACGCCGGCGGGGTTACCGTCGACGAAGAGCAGGCTGTACAGCTCCGTGAAAGCGTGGTGGATGCGCCGCGCGGGCTCGTATTCGCCTTTGAATTCGTACCTAATCATCCGCGAGACCTGACGAGGCAGGGCGTTACCGATGACCGATATTGCTCCCGCCGCACCGCCGGCCACCATCGGGAAGGTGAGGGCATCGTCGCCGCTCAAGACATCGAAGCCCTCCGGCTTGTGCTTTATGATGTCGTCCGCCTGTTCGAGCTTGCCCGCCGCCTCCTTGATTGCCACGATGTTCTCACAGTCCGTCGCAAGGCGCACGGTGGTCTCCGCCGACATATTCACGCCCGTGCGACCCGGCACATTATATAATACCATGGGCAGCGGCGAGGCTTTGGCAATAGTCTTGAAATGCTGATAAAGCCCTTCCTGCGAGGGTTTGTTATAGTAAGGACAAACGCTCAGGATGCCGTCGATGCCGCGGAAATCGCCCGAAAGCAATTCTTCGACCACGGCACGCGTGTTGTTCCCTCCGCAGCCCATAAGCACCGGCACGCGCCCTTTGTTCACGTCGACAATCGTCCGCTTAATCTCCGCCTTCTCCTCGAAAGTGAGGCAAGGGGTCTCGCTCGTGGTGCAGAGGATGCAAAGGAAGTCGGCGCCCTCCGAGAGCTGAAACTCCGTGAGCCGCCGCAAAGCCTCATAATCAACAGTTCCGTCGTCGCCAAACGGCGTAACCATCGCCGGGGCCATACCCTTGAAAATATTCCGTGTCATAAACAAACCTCTCCCTGAAAGTGCCTCGAATAATGAAAAAACAGTCCTGAAAAATATTAATCCGCACGCAAAGGTAACGCTTTTCCCGACATTCTCCATCCCCCGCAACGATTTTTAAGCATTCGAAATGAAAGTCCGAAGCAAGTTGAAACGCAGGCGACAACGAAGGCCGGTGCTCGTCGCGCAGGATTGAGCCGGGATTTCAGTAGCAACTAAGATAATGGCAAGCGGCAAAAAAGGAAGGTCGGCGATGTTCAAGAAAAATTGCAAAAAACGCTTGTTCGTTTACAAAAATATTTTACATTTGCTCCGGAGATATTCGTTAACGGCGCGGCGGCGCAAGGGGCTCTTTACCCTAATAGGGGCTAATACATTACGAACCAGATACTAACCCTTTTAAATCAACCTAATTTTACATTTACTAACATTATTAACATTAACCCTAACAACATGAAGCAATTTCGGTTTTTATTCGCATCTGCGGCGTTGCTGTTTTCATTGTCGGCCGGAGCGCAGTCCGTCATCACGGGCGTGGTGGTCGACAACTACGGCGACCCGATCATCGGTGCGATAGTGAAACAGGCGGATGCTGACAACAACGGCACGATCACCGACGTTGACGGCAATTTCCGCATCGAATGTTCCCCGGGCGACATGCTCGTTGTTTCCTACGTGGGCATGGTCTCCGCAGAGGTGCGTGCCCGCGAGGGGATGCGCGTGGAGCTGCGGGAAGACTCCAAGGCTCTCGAGGAGGTTGTCGTCGTCGGCTACGGCGTGCAGAAGAAGAGCGTCGTTACGGCGGCCATCGCCAAGGTGAGCAGTGAGGACCTCGAGGGCAAGACACGCCTTCGCGCGGAGGATGCGCTGAAAGGTCTTGCTGCCGGCGTGAACGTTACATCATCGTCGGGCCAGCCCGGTTCGAAGTCGATGATTCGCATTCGCGGTACGGGCACCATCAACGACTCCGACCCGCTGTACATCATCGACGGCATGCCCACGACGCAGGACGGTATGGAGTCGGTCAACCCGAACGATATCGAGTCGATGGAGGTGCTCAAAGATGCGGCGTCCGGCGCCATCTACGGTGCGCGCGCTGCCAACGGCGTCATCCTCGTTACGACGAAGAAAGGCAAGCAGGGCAAGGCGCAGATCAACTATAATTTCTCCTACGGCTGGCAGAGCGCGTGGCGGCAGAGGGATGTTACGGGCGCTACCGATTACGCTATTTTGATGAACGAGAAATACATCAACGGCGGGCAGGCTGCCCTTTATTCCGACCCGTACAACCTGATTGACGCCAACGGTAATGCCGTGAAAGGTTTCGGCACCGACTGGCAGAAAGAGGTGTTCAACGACGGTGCGCCCATCATGCAGCACGACGTGTCGATCTCGGGTGCGAGCGAGAACCTAAACTATTATCTTTCAATAGGTTACATCTCGCAGGACGGTATTGTCGGCGGCAACTACGGGCAGTCGAACTACGACCGTCTCACCATCCGCTCGAACAACACTTACACCGTTTTCAACGCCGAGAAGGAGCGCAGTTTCCTTAACAAACTCGATGTCGGGGTGAACCTCTCTTACATGCGCGTGCACTCGACGGGCATCGACGAGAACTCCACTTACGGCTCGGTTTTAGGTTCGGCGCTTTACCTCTCCCCGATACTCCCCGTGACTCTTACCGGAAGCGCGGCTCAGGCAATGAGGGAAATGTATTCGGCCTACGACCTTTATTCCGACGCCAACGGCAACCCGTACACCATCCCCGGCTACCTCGGTTCGTACAACGAGATGAACAACCCCGTGGCGATGCTGCAAGGGTATCCCACGCGCGGGTGGTCGCAGAAATTCATGCCGAAGCTGTCGGTGGATTTGCAACTGTGGGATGCCATAAAATACCATTTCACATGGAGCGCGGAGCAGTCGTTCTTCGGTAACTCCGGTGCGGTTTTGCAGAATTATTACCTCTCGGGCAACAACAACGCCGACCACACCTCCGCCTCAGTGTATAAAGGCAACAACACCACGTGGCAGATTGAGAATACGCTGACCTACGACAAGACCTTCGGCAAGCACACCATCGGCGTCGTGCTCGGCCAGTCGGCATTGGAATACTACGGCGACGACCTCTCCGGCTCGCACTGGAACCTTATCAACACCGACAAGCCTTATTTGAGTTACACCACGGGCGGGAACTATTCCACTACGGTGGATGCCGACGGCAACATCACCGGCGTAACATCCCTGCTGACGGTGGGCGGCGGACCGTACACGAAGCACCGTCTGTCCTCGCTCTTCGGCCGCGCTTCTTACAACTACGACGAGCGTTACATGGCGCAGGTTACCGTTCGCCGCGACGGTTCAAGCCGCTTCGGCACCAACCACCGTTACGGCACATTCCCCTCGTTCTCAGTGGGTTGGAACGCTATGAACGAGGCGTTTATGAAAAGCACGCGCGACTGGCTGTCGAACTTGAAGGTGCGCTTCTCGTGGGGCAAGAACGGTAACGACAACATCGGCGACTTCTCCTACACCACGCTGACAACCACGGGCGGCACATCGAACTATTATTTCGGCACGTCGAACACGTTGGTTTACGGTTCGAAGGCCAACCAGCTGGCCAACCCCGACCTGAAATGGGAGGAGAGCGAGCAGACCGACGTGGGCATCGACCTCGGGTTCTTCAACTATGCGCTGACCTTCTCTGTCGACTATTTCAACAAACGCACGAACGGCATGATCATCGAGATGCCTATCCCGAGCTACGTCGGCGAGAGCAAACCCCTCGGCAACGTGGGCGACATGGAGAACTCCGGCGTCGAGTTTGAGCTGGGTTATAAATGGAACGTGCGCGACTTCAACTTCGCCGTCAAGGGCAACGCCTCCTATCTGCATAATAAGCTGAAGAACCTCGGTAACGAGACAGGCTACCTCCTCTACGGCATCAACGGCTTCTCCGACGGCGGCGTGAGGGCGGAGAACGGCCAGCCCTTCCCCTATTTCTACGGCTATAAGACCGCCGGCATCTTCCAGACAATGGAGGATGTGCAGAACTACACCAATGCCAACGGACAGATGATAATGCCCGATGCCGAACCCGGCGACATACGTTTCGTCGATGTCAACGGCGACGGCGAGATAACCTCCGACGACCGCACCAATATCGGTAACGGTACGCCGAAATGGACCTTCGGTTTGAACCTCGATGTTGACTGGAAAGGCTTCGACCTCGGCATATTCCTCCAAGGCGTCGCGGGAGTTGATGTCTTCGACGCCACCTACCGCCAGGACGTGGCCTCGGGCAACTTCCCCACGTGGGTGCTCGACCGCTGGACAGGCCCCGGCACATCGAACACCGTGCCCATCCTCAAGCTCGGCGACTCGAAGAACTGGGTCATCAGCGACCTTTACATTCAGGACGGTTCCTACCTGCGGGTGAAGAACATCACCTTGGGCTACACCCTGCCGCGCAAACTGACGCAGAAGATTTGCATCAACCGCTTCCGCGTGTATGTCCGCGCAGAGAACCTCTTCACTTGGACCAAGTACTGGGGCTACGACCCCGAGATCGGTACTTCCTCCACTTCTCTGGGCGTCGACTACGGCGTTTATCCGCAAGCGCGTACGTGGACCATCGGCTTCAACCTCTCGCTTTAAGAGCGTTGGCCCGTGATAATCTTGACACGTATGAAAAGTATGAGACAATCATTGAAAGAAATCAGAATTATGAAAACAAGAATATCTTTTTTGACGGCTCTGGTCCTTATGTTCGTCCTTTCTTCTTGCTCGGAAGACTGGCTGACGGTGACCAACCCCACGGGCGAGCCGCTGGAGGAATACTACACCACGGACGATGCCTTGAACGAAGCCGTAACGGCAGCATACGCACCGCTCCACTGGCCCGACTGGGACGGCACGGCATACAACGACCTGACGTGCGACGCCGAGATCCTTGGCGACGACTTCTGGGTAGGGGGCAGCAACATCACCGACAACCAGCACTGGCACATGCTGTTCAACTATGAAGGCGACGGCAACAACACCCTTGCCACGCTATGGACCGATTTCTACTCGGGCATCAAGCGCTGCAACGACGTGATTGAATACTGCTCGTGGGGCGGCGGCACGGAAGACAACCGCAACCTCTACGTGGCGCAGGCACGCCTCCTGAGGGTTTACTACTACAACATCCTCTGGCACTACTACGGCAACGTGCCCTTCTACCTCGAGAACCTCGAGAGTCCTTACACCGCGCCGCAGCTCACCGCCGACGAGATCTACGACCAACTCATCGTCGAGCTCGAGGACATCATCAACGACGGATACCTGCCCTTCCGCTGGGACAACACCAATGCCGGCAGGGTGTCGCAGGCTATGGCCTACATGGTTTACGCCGAGATGGTGATGTACCAGAACGACACGGCGCGCTATGCCACGGCGCTGAAATACATGGAAGAAATCATCTCCTCCTCCGACTATTCCCTCATGTCCGACTATGCGGCGATATGGGAAGAGACGGGCGAGTGGTGCCAAGAGTCGATCTTCGAAATCAACTACGAGGACGGCGAGGCGCAGCGCGACTGGGGTACATCGATGTATGCCGGCGGCAGCGTCCTCCCGACGTTGATTGCACCTAACGGCTGGCCGGGCGACGAGCTGTGGTCCAGCGGCTCCGACGGATGGGGCTTCCTGCCGCTCCGCACCGAGACGCGCGACCTGTTCGACGATGCCGACGTGCGCAAGGCTGCCACCGTGTGGGACTGCACGGGCGTGGCTTACACCGAGCGCTATCAGGACACCCATCTGTGGCTTAACAAATACCGTCCGACGGATGCCAACTGTGCCGATTGTCCGAGTTCGAAGAACCTGAACTATAACAACAACAAGCGCATCTACCGCTATTCGGAGACCCTTCTGAACGCTGCGGAGCTCCTCCTTTACACCGGCGGCAGCACATCGACGGCGCTGAACTATCTCAATCAGGTGCGCTCGCGGGCCGGTATGCCGGGCTATTCGGCTTGCAACATCGACAATATCCTTGCCGAGCGCCATCTCGAGTTCGTCGGCGAGGGCAAGCGCTATTTCGACCTTGTGCGCACGGGTTACGCCAAGGACGTGCTTGTGCCCGATGCCTACGGCTACCGCACCAATTCGTGGACCGAGAGCAAGAAGCACATCCCTCTTGCACAGTCGGAGCTTGACGCTGACCCCACACTCGTACAAAACAACTATTAATTTAAGGTGGTAAGGTTTTAAGGTTTTAAGGTTTTAAGGTGAAATAACCTCATAACCTAATAACCTGATAACCTCATAACCTAAAAACGACATAATTATGAACAGAATATTCAAATATAGCGTAAGCCTCATCCTCTGCCTGCCCTTCTTTGCGGCGTGCTCGCCCGAGAAGTTCGACGGCGCCGACGAGAGCGGCCTGCCTACCGTTTCCGGGCGCTCTATTGTGGTGGATGTGGATCAGGAGACCAACACGGCGACCTTCTCCATCACGGGCGACCTGACCGGGTGTTATCCCGCGTGGTATCTTGACGGTTCGGAGTCGAGCTACTCGATACTCCCCACGGCAAGTTATACGAGTATGGATGCCGGAGAGCACACCGTCTCCGTGCGTCTGATGAACCGCAACGGCCAGAGCCAAGCGGCGCTGGAGGCCTCGTTCACGTTCAACGAGACGAAGACCGACTACTCCGTCTACTTCTCCCGTCTGTGCGACAAGGAGTGGCGCGTGGACTATTCCGAAGCCGGGCATATGGGCTGCGGCGAGTCCGGCTCCGACGGGTCGAACTGGTGGTCTGCCGGTGTCAACGAGAAGGCCGATTTCGGCGTGTACGACAACCGCATGAGCTTCACTCACACCGACGCCGACGCCTCTGCTTCCGGCACATATTATTTCGATCCGGGCGCAAGCGGTACGGTGTATGTCAACGAGGGCTGCTCGCTGCTGGGCTTCAACCCCGACGAGGTAACGGAAGACATCACGGTGGCTGCCGAGGCGCAGAGCTCCGAGTTCTCCCTTGAGACAGGCTCGTTCAACGGCGACGACTGCCTTTACATACAGTTTGCTTCGAAAGCGTGGCTGCCTTATATCCCCAACGACGACACTTACCTTAACCCTTACTACCGCATAGAGTCGCTCACGAACACGCGCTTGGCCATCGTCTGCGACAACGGCGAGATAGCATGGCGCATGGTGCTCACCTCGCGCGAGGACACCGGCCTGCCGGAAGAGGAAGGCGAGACGATGGACTGGGACGCGAGCGCCTCGACGAACCTGTGGAAGGCTGTTGAGGACGGCAGCGCGTTTAACGGCACCTATCTGTGGTTCGCCGACGACGGTTGGGCGCAGTTGCCCGACCCGGCTTGGTCGCACGACGGCACGACATGGCAGATCACGCTGCCCGAGGGTATGGGCGGCTCGCAGTGGCAGGGCCAGTTCCACATCTACACCACCCTCTCCGCTACTGCCGGCAAAGCGTATAATTTCTACATGACGATGGACGCCGACAACGACATGTCCGACGTTACGATAAAGCTCACCGACGCCGATAACGACGCGAACTATTTCTTCACCGACCGCCATAACATCACCGCCGGCCAGACCTTTGTTTACAAGGCCGAAGGGGTAACGCTCGCCGGTGATGCCGGTGCCCTCAACCTCGTGTTCGACTTCGCGGGCGCGCCTGCCGGGACGGTTGTCAATATCGACAATATCTACTTCGAAGAGGCTGTCAGCTACGACGACGACAGCAACCTGTGGAAGGCGGTGGACGACGGCTCGGCGTTCAACTATGTCTCGGAGTGGTTCGCCGACGACGGCTGGGCCGAGATTGATGTTGCCGATTATACCTTCGCCGACGGGGTATGGACCATCGTTCTGCCCGACAACATGGGCGGCACGCAGTGGCAGGGACAGTTCCAGATCCACACCACCATCCCGGCGCTCATCACCGACAGCTACACGTTCAGCTGCACCGTCGAGCCTGACAACGACCTTAGCCAGATGACGATAAAACTCACCGACGACGCCGACGACGGCAACTATTTCTTCGACGGCCGCCACGACTTCGCTGCCGACAAGGCCACGGTCTATAAGGCCACCGGCGCGGCGCTCTCAAGCGGTAATGCCGACGCGCTGACCCTCGTGCTCGACTTCGGCGGTTCGCCCGGCGGCACCACGGTGAAGATTTACGACATCATCCTCATGAAAGAGAATTAACAATTCCGGAAGGGTGCGGCGGAGTGAATAGTAACTTGTTTGCCCGCGGCATCCTTCACTTTAAAAAAACGAACATTTGTTATGATGAAGAAAACGATACTGATTCTTTTGTACATCTGCCCCCTGCTGTGTATGGCGTGCGGCGACGATGACGACAAGGACACCACTGCCGGCGTGCAGCTTTCCGTCTCGTCCGAGACCGTGAGCTTCGGGTATGCCGCCGCATCGTCTGCGGTAACGATTAGCTCCAACCACGAGTGGGGCGCCGAGGCGAGCGACAACTGGATCTCGATTACGCCGGCGTATTCGGTTAATTCGAGCGAGACATTGACCATCAGCGTCTCCGACAACCAGCTCTCATCCTCGCGGCAAGGCACCGTAACAATCATGTGCGGCACGCTCCGGCAAACGATAACGGTTGTTCAGAGCGGCGACCCCTCCGCCGACGACATCACCTGCTTCCTCGACGGCTACGAGCTGGTGTGGAACGATGAGTTCGAGGACGGCACCGAGCTCGGCAGCGACTGGACACACGAGGTGCAGAGCGCCGGATGGGTTAACAACGAGCTGCAAACGTATGTCAACGGCTCCGCCGGCGGCAAGCGCGTTACCGAACTTGTTGACGGCAAGCTCAACATCAACTGCTTCAAAGGCTCCGACGGCAACATCTACTCCGCAAGGGTGTACGCCAAGAAGACCGTCGGCTGGACCTACGGCTATTTCGAAGCGCGCATCCAACTGCCGAGCGGCAAAGGCACATGGCCCGCGTGGTGGATGATGCCCGTCAGCTTCGACGACATAACCAACCCCTGGCCCAACTGCGGCGAGATTGACATCATGGAGGAGGTCGGCGTCGACGCAAACTATGTCGTCTCAACCGTCCACTGCAAGAAATACAACAACAGCGGCACATCCGTCGAGAGCGCCAACAAGTACGTCGAGACCGCCGAGAGCGATTTCCATAACTACGGCCTCGAATGGACACCCGACTACATGAAGTTCTACTGCGACGAAGAGCTCATTCTCGCCTACTACAACGACGGCACGGGCACCGACGCCTGGCCCTTCGACTACGCCTTCTACCCCATCCTCAACCTCGCGTGGGGCGGCAGCTGGGGAGGATATGCCGGCGTCGACGAGTCGGCCCTGCCCGTAACAATGAAAGTGGAATACGTCCGAATCTTCCGGAAAACGGAATGACCCTTCTCCTTAGTTTGAATAATTATCCTCGTTACAAAGAATAATTTTTCTCGTACCTGAATAAAGCATGGCCGGTGGCACTCGTTTGTCGTCGGCCTGTTTTTGTAATTAAGGGGAAAATGAAATGAAGGTCAAAAGAGTTGAAACGTAGGCGACAGTTAAGGCTGATGCTCGTCGCGCAGGGTTGAGCCGGGATTTCAGTAGCAACTAAGATAAAGCCGCCCCTCAACTCAATTCCGCTCGATTTCCATTGCTTTTCACGCCGCACGCACTAACTTTGCAGGCAGCTATGAAACGATTTCTCGCGATAATATTTTTCTTCAACCTTTACGCAGCCGCGGCAAGAGCGCAGACCCTGCCGGCAATATCCTTCGCTGGCGTCGCGATGCCTTTCGCCGACAACATTCCGCCCAAGCGCGAGGCGCGTGCCGTGTGGCTGACCACCATCGGCGGGCTCGATTGGCCGCACACTTATTCGCGGGGCAGTCAGGCTGAAATTGCTGCGCAGAAACGCGAACTGACCGACATTCTCGACCGCCTGCAGCGCGCCGGAACGAACATCGTGCTTTTCCAGACACGCATCCGCGCCACCGTCATTTACCCCTCCGCCATCGAGCCGTGGGACGGGTGCCTGTCGGGCGTGCCGGGCTTGTCGCCGGGTTACGACGCGCTCGCCTTCGCCATCGACGAGTGCCACCGCCGCGGCATGGAGCTGCACGCGTGGGTCGTGGTGATGCCCGTTGGCAAATGGAAGGGCAAGGGTTGCAGCGAACTAAGGAAGAAGCGGCCGGCGATGGTGAAACGCATTGGCGATGAGGCGTTTATGGACCCGGAGAACGCCGCCACGGCAGGTTATATCGCCGGCATCTGCGAGGAGATCACGCGCGGTTACGACATCGACGGCATCCATCTCGATTACATCCGCTACCCCGAGACGTGGACGCTGAAAGTGGCGGGAGAGCAAGGCCGAAAAAACATCACCGCCATCGTGCGCGAGGCGCACAGCCGCGTGAAGAGCCTCAAACCGTGGGTGAAAATCAGTTGCTCGCCCGTAGGCAAGTTCAGCGACCTGCCGCGCTGGTCCTCGCACGGATGGAACGCCTATTCGCGCGTGTGCCAAGACGCACAGGGCTGGCTGCGCGAGGGTCTGATGGACGCGCTGTTCCCGATGATGTATTTCCGCGCGAACGATTTCTACCCGTTCCTCTTCGACTGGCAAGAAGCCTCCGCCGGACGCATCATCGCCCCCGGTCTCGCCGTTTATTCATTGGCACCTTCGGAGCACAACTGGCCTTTGAAAGACATCACGCAGCAGCTCGCCGCCGCGCGCAGCCTCGGCCTCGGGCACGCCTTTTTCCGCTCGAGATTTTTCACCGCAAACACGAAAGGCATTTACTCTTTCGCCGCGAAAGATTTCGACGCAAACTATGCGCTTGTGCCGGCGATGACGTGGGAAAAAAGCACGCCGCCAACCCCGCCGCAGACGCTCATTGTCGACAGTCTGACAAGCACGATTTCTTGGAGCGGGGCGAAGGATAACAGCGGCGGGCCGAACCTGCTTTACAACGTCTACTCCTCCGCCGAATGGCCAGTAAACACAGGCGATCCGCGCAATCTCATCCTGCCGCGCACCCAGCGCACATCCACCCTCGCGCCGCTCGCCGGCCGCTATTTCGCCATCACCGCCCTCGACCGCTTCGGCAACGAGAGCCTTCCCCTTCAACAAGCCGTAAAGCAAACCGAAATCAAAGCCGAGACAACGATGCTGCTTTGCGACGGCGAAACGCTCACCATCGGCCGGTTGCCCTTAAACAGCACCGACATTCTGCAAATCGAGACGCTGCAAGGAAAGGCCGTCGCAACATTTTTCCAAAGCGAAACCGCCGACGTCAGCCGCCTGCCGCACGGCATCTACATCCTCCGCGCCATCGGCAAGAAAGGCATAACGCACAGGATAGGCTTCTTCAAAATCGACAGAATCGACAGAATTGAAACGAAGGCGAAGGTGAAGGCTGCGGTCGTGGCGCAAAAGCGAGCAGGATTTTAGTAGCGACTAAGATAAAGCTTTTCTTTCGCCAAACTCAGATGAACTGGATGAATTCGGGTTCGATCTCGATGCTCGCCGCAAGCAACCCCGGCAACTCGAACAGGAAATGCCGCTTCTTCGAGCCGCGCCGCGTCAGCAGATACCCCTCGTAACCCTCGAGCGGGCCGCCGATGAGCCGCACCTTTTTGTTGTACATCGCCGGCGTGATCTCCTCCGGCGCGAAATAGCGCGGCGCATCCGAGTTTTTCACAGCAGCGATGAACCGCCGCATCTCCTTCTCACCGACAACCATCGGCTCGCGGTATGTGCCGCGCAACCAGCGGTATTGCAGCGTCTCGTTGGCCGCAACGATCAAGTCAAGCTTTTCGCGCCCGGCGCAGACAAAGAGCAGGTCGTGCAGGAACGGCACTTCCTCGCGCACGCGCCGGCCGTTGCGGACGCTGATCCTCCAGCGCATCGGCGTGAACACCTCGAAGCCTTTCGCCGCGAGCATCCTATACGCCGGGCAACTCGCGTTCGGCCGTTTCAGGTCGCGCATCACGAACCATTGCACTTTGTTTTCCGCCGATTCTCCCATAACCCTTTTGTTGTTGCACAAATCACCTTTTCCTTCGCCGGGCAAAGTTAATAATTTCGGCCGTACCGCCCCGCATTTTGCGTTTTATTCATTAATTTTGTGGCCGGCGCAAGGGCAAGGAACGATGAAGGTTATCGATATTCTTAACGGCTTGACGGGGCGGCATTTTTCGTTTGAGGTGCTGCCGCCGCTGAAAGGGTTCGGCACGGCGGGGCTGTTTCGCACGGTGGAGCGGATTATGGCGAACGGCCCTTTGTTTATTAATGTTACGAACCATCACAGCGAGTATGTTTACACGCCGTTGGGCGACGGCCGGTTCGAGCGTTCGCGCGTGCAAAGGCGGCCGGGGGCGGTGGCTATTGCGGGTGCGCTGCAGGCAAGGCTGGATATCCCGGTTGTGCCGCATGTGATTTGCTCGGGCATCACGAAGGAAGCCATTGAGTACGAGTTGCTCGACTTGGACTTCCTCGGCATCGAGAACCTGCTGCTGTTGCGCGGCGACAAGGCCCGCGAGGACAAGACGTTCGTGCCCGTCGACGGCGGTTACGCGCACACTACGGAGCTGATTGCGCAGGTGGCGGAATACAATGCCGGGCGGTTCTTGGGCGGCAGCGAGATGGCCGTCAAGGGCGCGGGCTTCTGCTTCGGCGTGGCGTGCTACCCCGAGAAGCACGAGGAGGCTGCGAACCCCGAGACTGACCTGCATTGGCTTAAAGCGAAGCAGGATTTGGGTGCGGAATATGCCGTAACGCAGCTGTTTTACGACAACGCGAAGTACTTCTCTTTCGTCGAAAAAGCGCGTGCCGCCGGCGTTACCATTCCGATTATCCCGGCGTTGAAACCGCTGTCGAAGCTGTCGCAACTGACCGTTGTGCCGAAGACTTTCCACGTGGATATTCCCGAAGCTTTGGCCAACGAGGCGCGGCATTGTGCGTGCGACGACGACGTGAAAAAGCTGGGCGTCGAGTGGGCTGTGGAGCAGTGCCGCGGGCTGTATGAGGGCGGCGTGCGGAACATTCATTTTTACACCGTTTCCGCCGTCGACAGCGTTGTGGAAATCACGAAAAGGGTTTGCCGGAATTAAAGGCATTAGAAAGAAATGAAATTCAGCGAGGTGATTGGTCAGGACGATGTGAAAAGCCGTTTAATGCAAATGGTTTCCGAAAACCGCGTGCCCCACGCACTGATGTTCTGCGGCGAAGGAGGCAGCGGCATCTTGGCGTTGGCACTGGCGTTCGCGTCGTACTTGCTCGGTCAGCGCGAGGAGGGTACGCCGGCCCATGTCGAGGCGATGATTAACACTTTCCAACACCCCGATCTGCACTTCGTTTTCCCCGTCGTCCGTCCGCCGAAGACGCCCTCGGACAAGAAGATCACGAGCGACGATTTCCTGCGGCAATGGACGACGCTGCTGACGGAGACGGCATATTTCAGTTTCGAGGAATGGCTCGACAGGATTAACGCGGGCAATCAACAGGCGCAGATTTTCGCGGCGGAGGGCGATGTTCTTGCGCACAAATTGTCGCTTAAATCCAGTCAGGGCGGGTTTAAAACAATCATCATCTGGTTGCCCGAGCGCATGCATGTCGTCTTCGCCAACAAGATTTTGAAATTGCTCGAAGAGCCTCCCGCGCAGACGGTTTTTTTATTAGTAACCGAAGCTCCGCAACTGTTGCTCGAGACCATCCGCAGCCGCGTGCAGCGAATCGATGTGAAGCGCATTTTGCCCGAAGCTCTCGAAAAAGCTTTGATCGAGCGGCGCGGCATGGACGAGGCCACGGCACACCAAACGGCGCGCATTGCCCGCGGCGACTGGCTTCGCGCCATTGAGACGCTTGAGGCCGGCGGCGAAAGGGAGGAGTTTTTCGAGATATTCGTTACGATGATGCGCATTGCCTACCGCCGCGACCCGAAGGCTATGAAGGCGTGGACGGACGGCGTGGCGAAGCTCGGGCGCGAGAAGCAGCGGCGGCTGTTGGCTTATTTCGCGGCGCAGGTTCGCGAGAATTTCGCCTTCAATTTCGCCGACAACGACATCGTTTACCTCACCGGCGAGGAGGCCGCTTTCTCGCGCAATTTCGCACGGTTCATCAACGAGCGCAATGTGCAAAGGTTGCTCGCGCTGATCGACCGCACTTCAATTGCCATCGGTCAGAACGCCAACCCGAAGATGCAATTTTTCGACTTTGCGCTGCAAACCACCGCGATGTTAGTGAGAAATTAATTATCTTTGCGGCAAGCAGAATTTTTTTAAACAGCAAGCAAGGACGTGGATTTCAAAGATATGAAATTTAAGCTGGCCAACGACGCCGGCAGAGGGTTGTGCCACCAAGGTGCGGGGCGCGGCGAGCGGCAGATGAATGTTAGCGACTATTTCGCCGACGTGCCGGGCAACATCGCCACGCAAGCCGCGACGGACATCGTGGAGGTGCAGTTTAAAAACACGCGCAAGGGCTATTACCACAACGCGGCGCGGCTGAGGCTGAAGAAAGGGCACATCGTGGCGGTGGAGGCCAGTCCCGGCCATGACATCGGCGTCGTTACGCTCGTGGGGCGCATGGCGGAGATGCAGATGAAGCGCGCTAACCTGCGTTCGACCGACGATCTGAAGATCATCTACCGCGTGGCGCGCGAGAGCGACATGGAGAAATACCACGAGGCGAAGAAGCGCGAGCACGAGACGATGATCCGCAGCCGGCAGATAGCCAAGGAGCTCCACCTCGACATGAAGATCGGCGACGTGGAATATCAGGGCGACGGCAACAAGGCCATTTTCTATTACATCGCCGACGGCCGCGTGGATTTCCGCGAGTTGATTAAGGTGCTTGCCGAAACGTTTCACATACGCGTCGAGATGAAGCAGATCGGTGCGCGGCAAGAGGCGGGGCGCATCGGCGGTACGGGCCCGTGCGGACGGGAGCTATGCTGCGCCACGTGGATGAAAAATTTCAGTTCGGTGAGCACGAACGTGGCGCGCTTTCAAGACATCTCGCTCAACCCGCAGAAGCTCGCGGGCATGTGCGCGAAGCTGAAATGCTGCCTCATCTACGAGGTGGACAATTATATGGAGGCCGGCCGCAAATTGCCCGACCGCAACATCGTGCTCGCGACCGCCGACGGCGATTATTTCTTCAACAAAGCCGACATCCTCGCCGGCACCGTTACCTACTCCACCGACAAGCACATGCTGGCCAACGCCGAGACCGTTACCGCCGCGCGCGCCTTCGAGATTATCGCGATGAACAAGGCCGGCGACAAACCGCAATCGCTGCTTTTCGACGAGAAAAAACAAGGCAGCGAGCACCATAAGGACCTGCTTGCCGGCACCGATATAAGCCGTTTCGACAAAGCCAAGAAGCGCAAAAACAAGAACCGCAACAAGAACAAAAATGCCGCGCAAAGCAAGACGAACGCGCAAGCAAACGTTAATGCGCAAACAAACGTTAATGCGCAAACAAACAACGGCGGGCAATAGCGTGTGGAAACCCTTCGCCGTTGCCTTACTTGCAATTATAATTGTTTGTTCGTGCAGCCGCCAACCCGCGTTCCTGCGCTATAAAGCCATCGACGACGGCCAATGGGAGCGCGGCGCGGCGCAACAGTTCGCAACGACCATCCCCGCCGACGGCGATTACGACATCACGCTGCTCTTGCGCCTCGAACGGACCTTCCCTTTCCTTAACCTCAACCTCATCGCCGACGAGACCGTTTTTCCTTCGCTCGACCATTGCTCCACACCAGTAACCATTGACCTTTCCGGCAGCCGCGGCACCATCGTCGACGACGGCATCAGCCTCTTGCAATATGCCGCGCCGGTGGCCACACAACATTTCTCGCGCGGCGACTCGCTGCAAATAAGCGTCCGCCACGACATGCGCTGCGGCATCCTGCCCGGTGTGGTCGATGTCGGCGTTTGTTTAGAAAAGCATTAAAATTTTTGTTTACCCCGAATGGCTGCGGTTGCGATCGGCGTCAATCCTGAGGAAGATGAACAGCAGGATGGTGAAGCCCCACAGCGACGAGCCGCCGTAACTGAAAAACGGCAGGGGGATGCCGATGACGGGCATCAGGCCGAGCACCATCCCGACGTTTATGAACACGTGAAAGAGGAAGATGCTCACCACGCAATAGCCGTAGATGCGGCCGAAGGGGAAGGGTTGCCGCTCCGCCAGATGAATAAGGCGCAGGATGAGACATAGGAATACCAGCAACACCGCCGCGCTGCCGACGAAGCCCTCCTCCTCTCCGACGGTGCAGAAGATGAAGTCGGTGTCCTGCTCCGGCACGTATTTGAGTTTCGTCTGCGTGCCGTTGAGGAAACCTTTGCCCTGCAAGCCGCCGGAGCCGATGGCAATCTCGCTCTGGTGGACGTTATACCCCGCGCCGCGCAAGTCCTCTTCTATCCCGAGCAAAACGTTGATACGCAGCCGCTGGTGCGGTTGAAGGATGTTGTCCATAGTGTAGTCGACGGAATAGAAAAAGGCGAGGCTGCCCAGCGTGAAGCACATCACCAGCAGATAGCTCGGCAGACGGGTCCGCAGCCACTGATATAAGAGATAGAGCGCAAGGCAGCCCGCCTCGCCGAGCAACACCCACGTAACGTCGAACGGCACGATGTAGAGGGCGAACAAGGTGGCGATTAGCGAGACGCCGACGATGATGAGCAATAGCCATTTCAAGTGCTTGCAACTACGGCAATAGATGAAAATCAGTCCGCAAGAGAAAAGAAGTATCAGCAGGAAAACCACGTATTGCCCCACCGACACGGGAGTGGTGAAGAGGTTCACATTGTCGTATTTCACTCCGACAACGAAGTAGACGACCATCGCCACGCCCGTGAGCAGTATGCTTCCCGTCATACCCTCGCGATAGAGAACGAGGAAGAACGCGAGATATACCAGCGCCGAGCCTGTCTCTTTTTGTCCGATTATTGCCAACATCGGTAGCAGAATGATTGCCGCCGAGGTGATCGCATGCCGCATGTTTGACATGCTGAAGCCGTGCGTGCTCATCACTCTCGCCAGCGCCAACGACGTCGCAAATTTGGCAAACTCCGCCGGTTGGAGGCGCAGCGGTCCCAATACGAGCCACGACCGCGAACCTTTGATTTCGTGAGGATTGAAGATTGTGCCGATCAGCAGCAACAGGAAAAGGACGTAGATGAGCATGGAGAAGGTCTCGAAGTGGCGCGCGTCGGTCATCATCACCACGAACGCAATCGCCATGGCGGAAACTATCCACACTATCTGCATGCCCGAACGTGTGGAGAGACTGAAGAAATCGGTGTCGCCGTAGGTATAACTGGCGCCGCACACGCTGAACCATCCGCCTGCCAACAGCAAGATGTAGAGGATCACCGTCCACCAGTCCAGCGACCGCCACACGCCTTTGTTATCTGCTTGAGGAGCCATATTCTATTCTTCTGGCTTGGAACGCGGCAGCCTTCGCCTCCGATGCTTCCGAGAGTTTTCCGTTAATATACTGTTCCATCATCAGTGCTCCAATCGGCACGCCGTAGGTTGCGCCCCAGCCGCCGTTCTCCACATAGACGGCAATCGCTATTTTCGGGTCGTCCATCGGCGCGAATCCCATGAATACGGAGTGGTCCTTGCCGCGGTTCTGCGCCGTGCCCGTCTTGCCGCATACGGCATAATCTGGGTTGTTCGCCACATGGCACGTGCCGCCCAGTACCGACGAGCGCATACCCTGCACCACATATTCGTATGCCTCGTGTGAGGCTTTTGTGTAGTGCCGCCGCGTGTAGAGCGTGTCGATGGCGTTCTCTCCGTCTATCTTGCTCACCACGTGCGGGATGTAATAATATCCCCTGTTGGCTATCGTGGCACAGAGATTGGCTATCTGCAAGGGTGTGAGATTGACTTCGCCCTGCCCGATGGCGATGGATATAATCGTCAGTCCCGACCACGACTCGCCGTATGCGTTGTTGTAAAATTCCGCGTTGGGGATCAGTCCGCGCTTCTCTCCCGGCAGGTCGATGCCCAGCTTGTAGCCGAAGCCCATGCTGACCATATAGTCGCGCCAAGTATTCATTGCAATTTGCACGGTGGGGTATTTCTGACGGTTGGCCATCATGTGGTAAAGTCCCCAGCAGAAGTAGCCGTTGCAGGAAGTGCTCAGCGCCGGCACGAGAGACAGCGGCGAGGCGTGTCCGTGGCAACCGACGTGGAGATGTCCGAAGGAGAAACCGTGGTAACAAGGGTAGGCCGTGGCGGCGGTGATGATGCCTTCGGTGTAGAATGTTAGTGCCTGACTGGTCTTGAACGTGGAGCCGGGAGGATACTGTCCCATAATACTTCGGTTGAGCAGAGGTTTCCACACGTCTTGTTGGAGGATGGCGTGGTTCTTGCCTCTCTGCCGCCCCGTCATCAGACGCGGGTCGTAGGTGGGAGACGACACCATACACAGCACTTCTCCCGTGCTCGGCTCAATCGCCACGATACTTCCGATCTTGCCTTCCAACAGCCGTTCGCCGAGCGCCTGCAACTTGGCATCCAAGCCGAGAGTAAGGTCTTTCCCCGCCACCGGTTTGCTGTCGAACTCTCCGTCTTTGTAGTGTCCTTGTATCACGCCGTGTGCGTCGCGCAAGAGGATTTGCACGCCTTTTTGCCCGCGAAGCTCTTTCTCGTACGACCTCTCCACGCCCAACTTGCCGATGTAGTCGCCGGGTTGATAGTAGTCGCTCTCCTCTTCAATGTCGCTCGGAGACACCTCCGCCACGTCGCCGAGCACGTGAGCGGCATTCGGGGTGGTGTATTGCCGGATGCTGCGGCGCTGCACGTAGAAGCCCGGAAAGCGGAACATCTTCTCGCGAAAGACACTAAACTCCTCGTCGGACAGCTGCGTCATGAACATCTGTTGGGTAAACCGCGAGTAGCCGGGATTTTTCGCGGGGTCTTTAATCTCCGCCATCCTTTTATCGAAAAAATCCTTCGTTATGCCGAGCGCGTTGCAAAACTCCGTCGTGTCGAGCTTGCCCGCCTCCTCGTTCATCACCACCATGATGTTGTAAGACGGTTGGTTGAATACGAGCAGTTCGCCGTGCCGGTCGTAGATGAGCCCGCGCGAGGGATAGTCAATCTGTTTGAGCAGCGCGTTCGAGTCGGCGTTTTTCTTGTAGTCGTCGCTCAGCAGTTGCAGGGTGAACAGGCGGACGATGTACACCGCGACAATGAAAATCGCCACGCCGCCGATGACATACCGGCGATTGTTTGGTTCGCGCTCATTCATCTATTCCCGGCGGATGCTTTCGAAAGTGAAAATAAACAGTGCGGTGAGAAGCGTGCTGCCAATCACGCAAAACAACAGGTGCAAGGGGTTCGCGAAACCGAAGCTCTCCAAAATGAACGTCAGCGCGCAATGCAGAAAGGTCAATGTGAGGCTGAAAACAAGGAACTTCGACAGGCCCAAACCGGCAAGCGACGGGATGAAGTTCTCGGCGGCGTCGCGCGGCAACACCAGCCTGAGCAGTACCGGTTGGACGAACGCGATGAACGTCAGCGTCATTGTCGCCACGCCGGGCGTGTTCGTGAAAATATCGCTTACCAGCCCGAGGACGAAACCTATCAGCAGCGACAACCAGCGCGGGGTGTTCAGCGGCAGGATGATCAGGGCGTAGACCAGCACGAGCGGCGTGGCGACGCCGAAGAGATGGATGCGGTTGAGCACAATCACCTGCAACGCCGTAAGCAGCAGCGCGATGACGATGGCTTTAACGACTATTGCTTTCATCTGCGGCTAAATATTCTTGCGGCTGGTCAGCGAATCCTCTGCGGCGCGAAGGATGTCGAGTTGCTCTTGCAGCTTGCTGTTGTCGATGACGCAGACGTCGTAAAGGTTGCCGAAATTTGTGGCGAGCTCCACCTTAATCCTGTACGACAGGCCGTCCGCCGAATTGAACGTGGCGAGCACCTTGCCGACGGTGATGCCCTGCGGAAAAACCGAGGAGAACCCGCTGGTCTCGATGATGGCTCCTTTGCGGTAGCGGGCGTAGCGCGGCACGTTCTCCATGTAGGCGTAACGCGAGTCGCCGCCGGCCCAACTGAGGTAACCGAAATAGCGGCTGCCGCGAATGGCGCAACTGATGTTCGAATGCGAGTTTAAAACGGGGATCACCACCGAATAATGCGCGCTGACAAGGTAGACGATGCCGACCACACCCGTGCCGGAAACCACGCCCATATTGCGCCTCACGCCGTCGGCATAACCCTTGTTAATTGTCAGCAGGTTGTCCTTTTTGTGAACCGAATTCTGCACCACGCGCGCATTGATGTGATAAAAGCCCGCGGGCACCTCCGCCGTGAGCGCGGCACTGTCGGTCTCGAGCGCGGCCAATTGCGCGTGCGCGGCATTTAACTCCTTCTCTAACAGGTTGTTACGCTCGGTGAGCCGGCTGTTGATTTCCCTTAAATTGAAGTACGAAACGACGGCGGAGGTCATCTCGTAGCACTCGCCGCTCACCGCATTTGCCGACGACAGCCACACGCTGCCCTGATAACTGTTGTAGCGAAACAGCAAGGCCAGGCCCGCGATTTCGAGCAACAAGAACAGCAACCAATGATATTTCGTTGCGAGAAAATCAAAGAGGTGCTGCATTGTAATAAATTGAAAATCAGGAAGTTAACAGCCGCAAACGCAACGCTCGCCCGTCTGTTGCCGGCCGAAAGGTCAGCGCATCAGGAACGAGAACCTGTCGATGTTTTTCAGCGCCACGCCCGCACCTTTCGCCACGCTGTGCAACGGGTCGTCGGAGATGTGGAACTCGATGTTGATTTTCTCGCTCAACCGTTTGCCCAAGCCGCGCAGCAACGCCCCGCCGCCGCTGAGATAGATGCCGTTTTTCACGATGTCGGCGTAGAGCTCCGGCGGCGTGTTCTCCAATGCCGACAGGATGGCGCTCTCGATTTTGGCGATGGTCTTGTCGATGCAATGCGCTATCTCTTGGTAGCAAACAGGCACCTCCATAGGCAGCGCGGTGATGCGGTTCGGCCCGTGCACAATGAAGTTCTCCGGCGCTTCGTTGCCGAGGTCGGTGAGCGCCGAACCCACATTAATCTTAATTCGCTCGGCCATACGCTCCGACACCTTCACGTTGTGCTGCCGCGACATGTATTCCTGGATGTCGGCCGTGAGCTCGTCGCCCGCCACGCGGATGGAGTTATTGTTCACGATGCCGCCGAGCGAGATCACCGCGATTTCCGTGGAGCCGCCGCCGATGTCGACAATCATATTTCCTTCCGGCGCTTCAACGTCGACGCCAATGCCTATTGCCGAAGCCATCGGTTCGAAGATGAGGTAGACATCGCGGCCGTCAGCATGCTCCGCCGAATCGCGCACGGCACGCAGCTCCACCTCGGTGCTGCCCGAGGGCACGCCGATGACCATCCTGAGCGACGGCGTGAAGAGGCTCCGCCCCGGGTGCGCCATCTTGATAAGCCCGCGCATCATCTGCTCGCACGCGGTGAAATCGGCAATCACGCCGTCGCGCAACGGCCGCACGGTGCGAATGTCGTCGTGCGTCTTCTCGTACATCATTTTCGCCTTCGTACCCACGGCAATCATCTTGCCTGTGCGGCGGTCGAGGGCGACAACCGACGGTTCGTCAACTATGATTTTGTCGTTGCTGATGATGATCGTGTTGGCCGTGCCGAGATCCATCGCAATCTCCTTTGTGAATGAAAAAAATCCCATTTTGGAAACTCGTTATTTTTTTAAATAAATATTCGTTGAAACGTTAAAACGGCTTAACCTTTTGCCGAAGCGAACCAGCTGCGGATGGCCGTGTCGTAACGGCTCGAAACGCCGAACGCGCGTGTGGCCAGCTCGCGCCGCTGCGCCATAGTTGTCCCCGCTCCCTGCTCGTCGAGAATGCTTTGCAGAAAGGCATAGTCGTCCTTGCACGCCACGATGGCCACGTCGCGGAAATTCTTCGCTGCGGCGCGGATGAGCGAGATGCCGCCGATGTCGATTTTCTCGATGATGTCCTCTTCGGAAGCGCCGCTGGCCACGGTGGCTTCGAAGGGATAAAGGTCGACAATGACGAGGTCGATGCCGCTGATTTCGTACTGCTTCATTTGCTCCTTGTCGCCGTCGTTGTCGCGCCGTGCGAGGATGCCGCCGAAGATCTTGGGGTGCAGCGTTTTCACGCGCCCGCCGAGGATCGACGGATAGCCCGTAACGCTCTCCACAGCCTTGCATTTGTAGCCGAGCGACTCGATGAATTTCTGCGTGCCGCCCGTTGAAAGCAGCTCCACGCCTTCGCCCGCGAGCTTGGCCAGCAGACCCTCGAGACCGTCCTTGTGGTAAACCGAAATCAGCGCCGTTTTGATTTTCTTAATGCAATCCATTTTGCCGGAGAAGTTTCATTATTGAGTTGCAAAGTTACTTCAATCGCGCGTAAACGGCAAAGCAAACGGCAAATAAAAATGCATTTGCCGCAAAAGCGCGCCGAAGCCCCTGCCGACGTTGTCCATGGGGCAAAATTCGCGCGATTTTCTTGGAGAATAGGCGCGCAACACCTACCTTTGTACCCCGAACGAACAAAAGGAAAGGTGCTCGAGTGGCTGAAGAGGCACGCCTGGAAAGCGTGTAAGCGTCAAAAGCGCTTCGGGGGTTCGAATCCCCCTCTTTCCGCGAAGCAACGCATTGGGAATGAAGCAGTTAGGGCGAGAGAACGGAAATTCTTCTTGCCTTGTTTTATGTTAAGAACGTGAAAAAACAGGAGAAGAAAGTGCCTATTTCTGTCTAAAACTGTCTACTTTTATCTACGATTTACTTGCAAATAACTTGCAAATGAAACAAAAGGAGGATGATGTGGTGAACTTTTTTGTTGTTTGGCGGTTTTTTGTGTTATGATGATACAGACGAAGCTTTATTTAGATAAGCGTCGGGTGAAGGACGACGGGATATTCCCCGTGAAGGTGTCGATGACGCATATTAACAAAATCAACAAGGAAAAAGTTTATGAGGGGTGATGTCGTGAAGAAGAAAATTGCGGCGTTAGGTAAGTCGCAGAAAGAGATGGCGTTGCTTTTGGGGGTATCTCCGCAGTCTGTTTTCAAAATTCTGAATTCGTCTGACATCCGCACGGGGACGTTAGAGAAGATGTGCGAGGTGCTGGATGTGCCGGTGAGTTATTTCTATGAGGATCGTGTTGTTCCGTCGAAGGTCGTGCAAGGGTCGGGCAATCAGAGTATCGTTGACAATCACAGCAGTCTCGGTGTTCTCAACCAGACGCTTGCGGACAGCAAGCTCCTTGACGAGCTTGCCGCACACCGCAGGTTGACGGAGACGGTTATCGAGCAGAACGAGCGGTTGATAACGCTTCTTGAAAAGACCATTAACCAAAAGTGATAACGATATGAGGGAAGTTTTGAAGTTCGCGGGTGCGTGCGTGTACGCCTTAGTCGTGGGCGGGATTTTGCAGACGTTGTTTTACTGGGCATCGTATAAAGTTCACCTTGCCTGCAAATAACTTGCAAATAGGTTTGTTAACAAGGTGCAACGCGCTGAAAGACAAAGAGTTGCGGCGGTTTTTCTTGCGCCTGGAAATAATGCAAACAGCCCGCGACAATGCAAAATAAGAAATTGTTTCTTGAATATTCTAAATGGTTTCAGGTATTGGTTCAGAGGAACATGCCAACAGACGGCAAGGAGATAATTTGTGTGGGAGATTAGGCGTTTTGTGTATTTGTAAATGGTTTGCAAATGACTCTCAGCCTACATTCTTTATCATTGATTCTCAGAGATATATACCCCCTATTCTTCTACACCCGGTAAGCGTGTAAGCGTCAAAAGCGCTTCGGGGGTTCGAATCCCCCTCTTTCCGCGAAGCAACGCATTGGGAATGAAGCAGTTAGGGCGAGAAGAGACGATCTCTTCTTGCCTTAATTTGTGTTAATAGTTCGCTGCTGTTTTTAGAAAAAGCGCCTTGTCCTGTCCGTTTTCGCCTAATTCTGCCTACTTTTGTTTTCCAATTGTTTACAAACCTGCAAAGGCATACGGCTATGGCAACAGAAAAGAAAAACGAACCCGTGCAAAAGAAGCACAAACTATGGACGCCCGAGTCGAAGGCGGCGCTCAGGAAGAAGCTGCCGGAGAAACTTAACAAACTCGGAGAAAAGTTCTTCTCGGAGGAGTGCGGCAACCCTTACATTGTCATCGTGGACAGAAAGGCGGTACTTGAATGAGGCTCTATCTTGACACAAACATCTTGATATATCTGCTCGCGCAGGAAGAGGACAACATCGATGCCGACACGTGGATGCTGCTCACCGACCCGGCCAACACGCTTTTCACGTGTCCTGTCTGCGTGCACGAATTTATCTACCTGCGACAGTCGGGCAAGATAAGGTTGGGCAAGAGTTGGAAGACGTCAACAAGCGTGGTGCGGCGCATTGACGAATACGGCATCACTGTTACTCCGCTCACCACGAAGCACCTCGAGGCGGAGGAGAAGCTGCCGCTGCTCGACGACAAGTGCGACCCCAACGACCGGCTCATCATCGCGCAGGCCATCGCGGACAAGGCCACGCTGGTGAGCTCCGACCGGCAGTTCCCGAATTATGTTTTTCGCGGGCTGAGGTTTCACCAAAACATCCGCTGAAATAACGACCGGCAATTACATCCGCTGAAAACAACAACCGGCAATTACATCCGCTGAAAACAACAACCGGCAATTACATCCGCTGAAACAACAACCGGCAATTAAAACACTATGATATCTTTCATTGCAGCAATTTTGTGCCTCATAACGGGCTACTTCATTTACGGCAGCATCGCCGAGCGCGTTTACAAGATCGACCCGTCGCGGCAGACCCCGTGCTATCGTTTGCAGGACGGCGTGGACTTCATGCCGATGTCGCCGAAAAGGGTGTTCCTCATCCAGTTTCTAAACATCGCCGGCACAGGCCCTATTTTCGGTGCGATACAAGGCATCCTGTTCGGTCCGGCGGCCTACCTGTGGATTGTTTTCGGTTGCATCTTCGGCGGGGCTGTGCACGATTTCATGTTCGGCATGATGTCGTTGCAGCGCGACGGCAAATCGATTCCGGAAGTGGTGAGCGACGAGCTGGGACGCCACGCGCACATCATCATCTGCGTGCTGTCGTTAGTGCTGATGGTGCTGGTTGGTACGGTGTTCTGCACCACGCCCGCGGGACTGCTGGCAAGTATGACTTCCGGTTGGGGCAGTTTCGGTACGACGGCGTTCTGGATTGCGCTGATTTTCGTGTATTATTTCTTCGCGACGATGTTCCCGATTGACAAGTTGATAGGGCGCATTTACCCCATCTTCGGCATCGCGCTGCTTGTTATGGCTGCGGGTTTGCTCTACGGCATCTTCGTCAATGGCGGAGGCGTGCCGGAGGTTACCGAAGCCTTTGCCGACCATCATCCCACGGGCGAGATACCGATTTTCCCGGGCCTGTGCATCACGATAGCTTGTGGTGCGGTGTCGGGCTTCCACGGCACGCAATCGCCGATGATGGCGCGCTGCTTGACCAACGAGAAATACGGCCGGCCGGTGTTCTACGGCGCGATGATAACGGAAGGCATTGTTGCATTAATCTGGGCGGTGGCTGCAATAAAATTCGCCGATTCGCTCGATGTCGAAGGGGCGACGCCTTACGCCAAGTTGCTTAATCTGATGACCGACAACGGCGCGCACGGCGTTAATCCCGCGCTGCTGGTGAATGCCGTTTGCACATCGTGGCTCGGCACGCTCGGCGCGATATTGGCAGTGCTCGGCGTGGTGGCTGCACCTATCACGAGCGGCGACACGGCCTTCCGCAGCGCGCGGTTGATTTTAGCCGATTTCATCCATTTGCCGCAAACTACTATTTCGCGCCGGTTGATGCTCGCCCTGCCCATCTTCGCCATCGCCATCGCCCTTGTGTTTGTCGACTTCTCCATCATCTGGCGCTACTTCGCGTGGACCAACCAGACGCTCGCCACCGTCACGCTTTGGACCATCACCGTGTGGCTGACGAAGCGGAAAAGGTGTTTCTATATCGCGTTCATCCCGGCGCTGTTTATGACGCTCGTCTGCTCCACATATATCTGCATCGCGCCCGAAGGCCTGCGCCTGCCGCACGTCATCTCCTACTCCATCGGCGCGTTCATCACCATCGCTTGCCTCATCCTTTACATCCGCTGGCGGAGCATCTACGAGGGCAAAACGATACAATAAAACAGGGCGGCGGACGTTAAGTAAATAATGGGCTTCATCACGCAGCAATATCCTTCGCAACTGCTGGAAAGGGCGGTCGAAGAACTGGCCAAACTACCCGGCATCGGACGCAAAACGGCGCTGCGCCTCGCGTTGTCGCTGCTGAACAGGGACCCGCGCGAAGTGGACCAGTTTACAAGTGCGGTGGGCGACCTTTGCCACAACGTGAAATACTGCGCGATGTGCCATAACATCAGCGACACCGACATCTGCCCGATTTGCGGTGATAAAAGGCGCGACAAAGCGACCCTCTGCGTCGTGGAAAACATACAGGACGTGATGGCCATCGAGCACACGCAGCAGTACGGCGGCCTCTACCACGTCCTCGGCGGCATCATCTCGCCCGCAGACGGCATCGGCCCGAACGACCTTGAGATTGCCTCGCTCGTCGACCGCGTGAAGAAGGGCGGCATAAAGGAGGTGATCCTCGCGCTGAGCACCACGATGGAAGGTAACACGACGAACTTCTACATCGCGCGCCAACTGGCTGGTTTTCAAGTACTTGTGAGCGTCATCGCGCAAGGTATCGCCGTGGGCGAAGAGCTCGAATACACCGACGACACCACGCTCGGGCAAGCCGTCATCAACCGCACGCCATATCGAAGAGAATAGCCTATGGAGAGAACTGTACGCCTGCTGAAATGTTGCTATTTCCTGCCCCTCGCCGCTGCATTAATCATCATCCTGTGCTTCGAAACGGGCCTGATGCGCGAAGGCGGGCTCTACCGCGAAAACGCCTCCGCCGAGTTCATCCTACTGACAACTATGGAGCTGCTCACCATCTGCGCCATACCCCTCGCTTTGCGGTTGTTTAAGTTTAAAAAAATCCGGCAAAGGCTGGTTAACTCGCCCGAAGGACTGCTGCGCTGCGGCTTATGGCGGCTGGCGATGCTGATGGCGCCGCTTCTAATCAACACGCTGCTTTACTACCTTTTCGTCAAGGCCGCGTTCGGCTATTTGGCCATAATCCTGTTGCTTGCAAGCGTCTTCGTTTACCCGTCGGCGGCACGTTGCAAAGACGAGACAAAACCTCTTAACACTCGGGAGAAATGAAAAAACTGTCCGTCATCATCGTTTCGTACAACGTGAAATACTACCTCGAGCAATGCCTTGACGCACTGCTGTGGATCCTGCGCGAGACCGACGCCGAGGTAATCGTTGTCGACAACCACAGCAAGGACGGTTCGCCGGAATATCTCCGCGCAAAGTTCGGTAAGAAAATCACGCTTGTCTCGAGCAACCATAACCTCGGGTTCGCCAAGGCCAACAACGTCGCGCTGCGCCATGCCACAGGCGAATACGTCCTTCTTCTCAACCCCGACACCATCCCCACCAAGGCCGCCATCATCGACACGATAGCCTTCATGGACAACCATCCGCAAGCCGGGGGTCTGGGCGTGCGTATGCTCAAAGCCGACGGCAGCAGCGCCCTCGAGAGCCGTCGCGGACTGCCCACGCCGATGACTGCGTTCTACAAGATGTGCGGCCTCTGCGCGCGCTACCCCTCCCACCCGCGCTTCGGGCATTACTACATGAGCGGCATCTCGTGGGATGAGCCGCACAAGATCGAGGTGGTCAGCGGCGCGTTCTTCCTCATCCGCCACAGCGCGCTCAACGAGGTGGGCCTCTTGGACGAAGATTATTTCATGTACGGCGAGGACATCGACCTGAGCTCGCGCCTGCTCGACGCCGGTTACGAAAACTGGTACTACCCCGCGCTCATCCTCCATTACAAAGGCGAGAGCACCTACCGCTCGTCGTTCCGCTATGTGCATGTTTTCTACAAGGCGATGCTCATCTTCTTCCGCAAAAACTACGGCCACCTGTCGTTCCTCATCACCCTGCCCATCAAGCTCGCCATCGTCGTCAAAGCTTTGGCCACAGCCTGCAAGCTCGAGATGAAACGCTGGCGCGACCAGCTCGGACTGAAAATAAGGAAGGAGAACAAGCAGCCCGTCTACGTCTTTATCGGCAGCGAATACACCCTCTCGCAATGCCGGCAACTGGCAGATAACAAAGGGCTCGACGCCGTCTTCCACGAAGGCACTGTCGGCTCGCTGCCCGGCGGCCATCACGACATCCCGCTGCCCGACGACCGACCCCTCGTCATCGTCTACGATGTCAACGCATACAGCCATAACGACATCTTCCGCATCTTCTCCGGGAACATCATGCCCGGGGTAACCATCGGCACATACGACAACAACAACCGCATACTGCTCACAGCCACCGAAGTGATTTATGACGACCAGCAGTAACGTCATCCTCCGCGCCATCGAGCCCGACGACCTCGACCTGCTCTACAACGTCGAGAACGACCGCACGCTCTGGCAACTGGGCAACACGAACGAGCCCTACTCGAAAGAGCTGCTCCGCAATTACATCCTCACCACCACCGGCGACATCTATGCCGACAAACAACTAAGGCTCATCATCGAGCTGGAAAGCGCCTCCGTACGCAGCATCATCGGCATTGCCGACCTCACGCGCTTCGACCCGCGCAACGCCCGCGCAGAGATAGGCATCGTCATCCTCGACAGCTTCCGGCACAAAGGGTTCGCCTCGCAAGTGCTTTGCCGCCTTTCAGCCTACGCCCAAAACCTGCTCCATCTCCACCAGCTCTACGCCGTCATCCCGGAAGGCAACACCGCCTCGCTCCGCCTGTTCGACAAGTGCGGCTTCACGCGCTGCGCCACCCTCCGCGACTGGCTCTTCGGCAACACGGGTTTCGAGCAGGCCGTCGTCGTGCAAAAAATCCTTTGAGCCATAAGCCGCACGAAAAATCTTGCCAATTCTTTGCCGCTAATAAAACTTTTCCTACCTTTGCAGCCGCTGACAAAAAAGAGGTGCGTTAGTTCAGCCTGGTT
>JAJPYN010000010.1:1870-47459 GCA_021204905.1 Prevotella sp. | reverse complement strand
AGAATGCCTGCCTGTCACGCAGGAGGTCGCGGGTTCGAGCCCCGCACGCACCGCAGTGAGGTTATGAGGTTGTGAGGTTATGAGGCCAAAGAGGTTATAAGGTTAAAACTTAAAAACTAAAGACCTTAAAACCTTAAAACCTAAGAAAAGGTGCGTTAGTTCAGCCTGGTTAGAATGCCTGCCTGTCACGCAGGAGGTCGCGGGTTCGAGCCCCGCACGCACCGCATCCCGATTTTCGCGGATATTCGTGTGATGGCGAATTTTGTTTAACACTAAAATTTAGAGTAACACTAAAAAGACTATGAAAGAGATTTCGTTGAAAGCCCAGACGCGCACCGCAACAGGTAAGGCTGCAACGCGCGAGCTGCGTAAGAAAGGCCTCGTGCCGTGTAATCTTTACGGCGAGAAAAAGGCTGACGGCAAACCCGTGGCAGAGGCTGTCGACATTGCCGCGAACGAACTGAACAAAGCGATCTTCACCCCCGACGTGTACGTGTGCAACATCACTGTGGACGGCAAGGTGCGCAAGGCGGTCATCAAAGAGGTGCAGGCACATCCCGTGTCGGGCGCCATTCTTCACGTTGATTTCTATGAGATTAACGAGAAGAAGCCCATCACCATCGGCATACCGGTGAACATCGTCGGTCATGCGCAAGGTGTGCGAGACGGCGGACGCTTAGTACCGGTCATTCGCAAAATCGCCGTTACAGCGCCGTATAAGAACATCCCCGAGAAGCTCGACGTCGACGTAACCAACCTGCGCATCGGCAAGAGCGTCAAGGTGGGCGAGCTCCATTACGACGGCATCGCAATCGCCACAAGCAAAGAGGTGATTGTCTGCACAGTGAAGATGACGCGCGCAGCCGTCTCGCAAGCCGCACAGACCGAGGAAGGGGAAGCTCCCGCTGCTGCTGCCGCTCCTGCCGAATAAAGCTCAGCTTACTTTGTATTATAATAAGGGAGCCGGTCTCAAAAAAGCGCCTGCGGCTTCTGAAATGTTGTTTATGCCGTTTACGTTGGGTAAACGGCTTGCTCCTTTTTTTTAATACACATTTCTTAGTACGCGATTTTCATATACGTTTTTTCACCTTATGGACAAATACCTGATAGCCGGCTTGGGCAACCCCGGCGACGAATACCGCCTCACGCGCCACAACATCGGGTGGATGGTGGCGGACGCCTTCGCCGCGCAGGCAGGCATAACATTCGAGGACAAACGCTACGGCTTCGTGGCGACAACCTCGCTCAAAGGCAGGCGGATCATCCTGCTCAAGCCCACCACGTATATGAATCTCAGCGGCAATGCCGTGCGGTACTGGCTGAACAAAGAGAATATCGACCTTTCGCGACTGCTCGTCGTCGTGGATGATATCGCCCTCGCACCCGGCAAACTGCGGCTCAAAGGCAGCGGCTCCGATGGCGGACACAACGGACTGGGTCATATCGCGCAACTCCTCGGCGAGGACTACGCCCGGCTCCGCATCGGCATAGGCAGCGATTTCGAGCGCGGAGGACAGATAAACTGGGTGCTCGGCACGCTCTCCGAAGAAGAAAAAGCCATCCTGCAACCGGCAATAGACACTGCCGTGGAGGAGATAAAATCGTTCGTACTCGAAGGCATCGACCGCACCATGAACGCCTTTAACAAAAAGTAATTTATGAGGTTATGAGGTTAAACCTTAATACCTAAAATCGATATGCCGCAACTGAAGACCTTGCCCGAAGCGCGACTGGACAAATGGCTGTGGGCCGCACGCATCTTCAAGACACGCACCGTAGCCGCCAACGCCTGCAAGAACGGACGCGTCAGTCGCAATAATGTCTGCCTCAAGCCGTCGTCGACAGTCAAGGCAGGCGACATAATCGACGTGAAGAAGCCGCCGGTAACCTATTCCTTCAAAATCATTTCGTGCATCGAGCAGCGCGTGGGGGCAAAGCTCGTGGAGCAGGTCTACGAGAATGTAACCGACCCCCGGCAGTACCAGCTGCTCGATATGGCGCGCATCAGCGGCTTTGTCAATCGCGCACGCGGCACCGGACGCCCCACGAAGAAAGAGCGCCGCGCACTCGACACCTTTGCCGAGCCCGTCACTTTCGGCTTTGATGATAACGACTTTTGCGACGAGTTCGACTTCGACGAATAAGCCAAACTCATTTTCTAATTAATCAGACATTACATCATTCCGCCCGGGGGCATACCTCCTCCCGGCGGAGGACCGCCCTCTCCATGCGGGGGTCGGAACTCATCTCTGTGGAAATCAGGGCGTCTGCCTTGTTCGTGCGGAGGGTGACGGTCGGGCATATTGTTTGTTCCGAAGAGGTTGAATCGGTAGACTACGTGCAGCATTCCGTAGGCGTTTATGGCGTTATACTCGGTGTCTTGGCGCTCCATAGCGCTTATTGTTCGCGAGAGATTGCTTTGCCGATGGAGGATGTCGTACCATTGCAGCGTTACTGTCAGGCGTTTTCCTTTGAGCAGCGATTGGCTTATCTGCGCGTTCCATACCGGCTCGTTGGTGTTGAGCGACGTATCGTTATATCCCCTTCTGCTCTTCATATGGATGTCGCTCGAGAGGCTCGTACCCCACGGACAAGTGATTGTCGTCGACGCTCCGTAGGATATGCCCCACGTGTCGAGGTCGGCTGAGGGCTGCAGGCGGTTGACGGAGCCGGTGTAATTGAGCGTGCCGTCGAGCTCTATTTCGAGCCAATCGTTGCGGTAACTGCCGGCAAGACGCTCGTTGACGCTATGCGATTTTGTTATGTTTCTTTGCGAACCGGCGCTTTCGGACACGCTTACCAGCCCGACATAATTATTAAAAGAGTAGTCGGTAGAGGAGTTGATGTTCCATCTGCCGAGCGAATCAAGCGCGATATTATACATTCCGCCGACGGTCATATCCCAATTTCCGTTGATGTTCTCGGGGCGTGTGGTGCGTCCGCCCGTTGTGGTGTCGTAGGTTACTCGCTGCGTCGTGGCATTGCGTGTGGCGGTGATTTGTCCGTGGAGCTCCACCACCTGATTGTGCTTCGCGATGTAATTATTGTAGTTGAAGTAAAGATTATGCTTGAACGAGGGTTTCAATCCGGGGTTGCCGAGCGTGATGTTCAGCGGGTCGGAGTTGTCGGTTATGGAGACCAGATCTGCCATTGCGGGCTGCGAGGTGATGCCCCTGTATTGCAGCCTTAACTGGTGCTGGCGGGAGAAATAGTAACGAAAATTAATCGTCGGCGAGACATTCAGCACGTTGCGTGTAGTGTCGGTTTTAACGGCAAGATAATTCTGCCGGAATGTGGTATGCTGCGGTTGGACCTGCACGCCGATATTGAAGTTGTAGTTGTCGCGTATGCGGCGCAGTTGGAGCTCGATGGTGTGCGTGTAGGTGCGGTACTCCGAGAACCGGCTGAGGTCGCTGTCGAGGTAGTCCTCATAGTCGTCGGGCAGGTATGTGCGCCAGTCGCGGTAGGCGGGGACGGCACTCAGACCGAGCGAGGCAAGCAGATTAACGTAGTCGGCGGGCAGGAGAGATATGTCGCTGAAATCGTAGGTGGTGCGTGCGGATTTGGAATATGTGTTCTGAAAACGATACGACAGCTGGATGTAAGTTTTCTTCGCGACGGGTTCGCTGTAACTTGTCTGCACCGTGTAATCCCAGCTCTTCGACGGCGTGAGGCTGTATCGGTTGATGCTGTAATCGTCGTCGGAACCATAGAGACGCACGTTATCGGTAGAGAAATTCTTATCGCCGGACGAGGAATAATTGCCCTCCAAGCGCAAACTTACGTTACGTCCTTTCGACCCGAAGCGCCGCGTCGCCTGCATCTGCCCGCCTATCCGTTTCGTCGTGCCGTAGGTGAGCGAGCTGCCCGACGATGAGTTTTTGATGATGTCAAGTCCCTCGAGGAGTTCCAAATTGGCAAGCGGGTCGGAGGTGAATGTGTACGGGTCTGCGCTGAAAGTTGCCGCCGACTGCCCGGAGCGCCCGTCATTGTCCGACCAACTCCACGACGGACGGAACATCACAGTGGTCATCGTGTCCGGCTTCCACTCAATTCGCGCTTGGGCCGAGAAGCTCTTGTTCTTCGAGTAAGCCTGCGAGAGGTTGTTCGCAAACGACTGTACAGCGGTCTCGGACGTAACGAACTGCTCGCTCGAGGACCGGGTAGAAGCGTCGTTGGTGTTGTGGTTCCAGCGTATCGAACCGTCGGCTTTCAGCTTGTCAGTCTCCTCATAATTGACGTTCACGCCTGCCATATTGGAGGTGTTAAGCCCGTTTCTGCCGCGAGAGAACCCTCCTCCCCGCCCGCCGAAACCCATATCGTTGGTGTTATTGAAATTGCCCATAGCCATCACCCGCAGCTTGTCTTTCATCCACGCCGCCATACCCCGTTCGGCGTAACGCTCCTTCGTGCCGTAAGCCAAGTCAATATTTCCGAGCAGTCCTTTGTTCATTCCCGGTTTGATGTCGAAGTCGAGCGTCATAATCTCTTCGCCGTCGTCTATGCCCGTCATTTTTGTGTTGTCGCTCTTGTCGGAGTAGGCTTTCACCTTGTCGATGATGCTCGTCGGCAGGTTCTTGATTGCCGTTTTGGTGTCGCCCGTCATAAATTCCCTGCCGTCGACCTTCACCCTTTCCACCGCCTTACCGTTGATGGTAACGTTCCCGTCGTCATCTACCGTTGCGCCCGGAAGCCGCTTCACCAGCTCCTCCACGACGCTCCCCTCCGGCGTGCGGTAGGCTGACGAGTTGTAAATAAAGGTGTCTTCCACGACGACAACCTTCAATGCCTGCGCCGTCTTCGTGATTTCTTTCAGCCAGGTGGCATCGGCTTTCATCTTGATACGTCCCAAATCGAGGTTTCCGTCATTGTCAATGACAATCTTTCTCGTCTGCGCGACGTAGCCGATAGATGAAATTTTAAGCAAATAATCGCCGCCAACGGGGGCGGTAAGGGTGAAATGCCCGCGCTCGTCGCTCACACCTCCCGCCACGAATGTACTGTCCGTCGCGAGCAGCTGCACCGCCGTTTGCACCATAGCTTCTGAGGTCTCGCCGTCGATGATAACGCCCGTTATGTGTCGCTCCTGCGCCTGAGAAAATAAAGGCAACAGCGCAAGCAGCAGGCACAATCGTTTGCCCCCGCGAGAAAAGTTACAGGTGTTTCGAAAAATGTAAAACAATCGACTAATCACCGCTCCTTTTGACGCAAAGGGTAAGCAAAAAGTTTAATCTCCTCCCGCTTGCACGAGCCTTCATTTTAAAATCTCGCAACCTTTATTGAAACGTAGGCGACAACTAAGGCTGGTGCTACTAACCGCTTAATTGAGTTGGAATTATAGTAGCAACTAAGATAAACTTTTTTGTTCCCAAACTCCGCTTGCAGCACGGGGAATAAGGATTAATACTTGAAGCTGGAGCCGCCGACGAACTCGCGCATGATGGATGTTGGGGGGATTTCCTTGTCGCTGATGGGCAGGAAATAGTGGATGAACTTCAGCAGGCGGTGCGCTTCGGCGTATTCGGGGCAGTTTTTCGGTACGCCTGCGAGGATGGGTTCGGCGTGGTTGCGGAAGACGGCGAACTCGATGTTGAGCGCGGAGTTGAACATCATGTCGGCGCGCTCCTGATAGGGGTTGATCCAGCGCTCTTCTCCGCGGCACACGTTTTTCCACTGGCGGATGGTCTCGCGCGCGGTGAACGCCCCTTTGTTGTAGTCGCGGATGATGCGTCGCAGCAGGCGGTTGTCGCGCGTGGGTATCCAGTTGTGCGAGTCTAAAGATACGCTTGTGAGCGCCGAGACGAATATTTTGAACACCTTTGCTGCGGGCAACTGGCGGGTGAGGACGGGGTTGAGGGCGTGAATGCCTTCGATGATGAGTATTTTATTGTCGTCGAGGCGTATTTTCTTACCGTTAAACTCCCGTTGGCCGGTGGTGAAATTATATTCGGGCACCTCCACCGTTTCGCCTGCGGACAGGCGCGCGAGATGGTCGGAGAGGAGCGTGGTGTCGACGGCTTTGATGTTGTCGAAATCGTACTCGCCGGATGGCAGCTTGGGCGTGTCGATGCGGTTGACGAAATAGTCGTCGGTGGAGAAGGACACGGGGCGCAGGCCGCAGGCGAGGAGCTGTATGGCGAGGCGTTTGCAGAATGTTGTCTTGCCCGACGACGACGGACCGGTGATGAGCACCACGCGGCAGGGCGCTTTTGCGGAGTGATAGCGACGGTTGATTTTCTCGGCTATGCCCACGATTTTCTTTTCTTGCAGCGCTTCCGACACTTGTATGAGCTCGGAGGCTCGTCCGCGCTGTATGGCTTTGTTGACGTCGCCGGCGTTTGACAGGCGCATGATGATGTTCCACGACAAGTTCTCCGAATAGATCTCAAACGTGCGTTTCTGCGGCTCGGGCTTCGACAGGCGGCGCGGGTTGTTTGCGTCGGGCACGACGAGGAGCATGCCGTTTTCATATTTCTCGAGACCGAAGAGTTTCACATAGCCCGCCGACGGCACGAGGCAGCCGTAGTAATAGTCGATGGTGTCGCCGAGGAGGTAGTAATCGCTGTACACCTGGCCCGATGTCTCGAGCAGTTTCACCTTGTCGGCAAAGCCCCTCTCGCGGAAGATTCTCACGGCCTCGTCGGTGGCCGCTTCCACCCTTTTGAACGGCATGTCGGCATCGATTATCTCTTGCATCCGCGCCTTTATCGCACTGACATCATCGGCGGAGGGGACCAAGCCGTCGGCCTTGCGGAAATTGCAGTAATACCCGTGCGAGATGGGGTGCTCGATGAACAGTTTGCTGCCGGGGAAGACGTCCTGCGTGGCTTTGTACAGCACGAAGCAGAGCGAGCGGATGTACACGCGTCGGCCGGAGGGGTCGCTGATGTCCACAAACTCGACGTCGCGCGATTGATACACGCGGAATTTCAGTCCTTGCGAGACGTTGTTCACCTTTGCCGAGACGACCGGATAGGGGAATGTCAGCTCGGGGAACTCTCTGAGCACGTCGACGAGCGCCGTTCCCTCTGGCACGCGCTTCACCGCCATGTTGTTTATGCAACGAATCTCCACCATGATACTGCCAATTTTTTAACTCATCGCGAGCAGTGCTAATTTTGAAAGCACAATGTTACGAATTTTCGCGAAGTTATGCACGTTGTCCTGCGTTAACTTTTGTATGTTTGCGTTGCGATTTCTTAAAATAAAAGAGAAGATACGAAATAAGGCGGAAACGGCCTACCTTTGCGAGGCGGAAAAGCGCGTGAAAAGTGACGGAAACGAAGGCAATAGACAAAAGTAAGGACGGGCGGGCGATGTCGCTTGCGGACGGACAGGCGATGTCGCTTGCGGACAGGTTGGCTTCGCCGAGCTTCGGTTGCACTCGCCCAATAAAGCAAGCTTTACACTCGTTTGCACGAAACTTGGCATATTGCGCCCTTTTCGCTGTTGTCGGGCTCATTTCGTGCTTGCCCTTCCGCGCGATATATGTCTTGTCCGACATCATGTTCGTGCCGTTTTATCACGTTGTGCGCTACCGGCGGAAGATTGTCAGGAAGAACCTCTGCGGGTCGTTTCCGGACAAGAGCGCGGACGAGATTATCCGGCTCGAAAAGAAATTCTACCGGTTCTTTGTTGATATGTTTCTCGAAAGCTGTAAGTTGCTGACAATCAGCTTCGAAGAGATGCGGAAGAGGATGAAGTTTGTCAATCCGGAGCTTGTGCACGAATTGCTCGGCGAGGGCAAAACCGTGGCGGCGTACCTCGGGCATTTCGGCAATTGGGAGTGGGTTTCGTCGGCGGGACTGTGGTTTAAGGAGACGACGATTGTGCAGGTTTACCGCAAAATGAACAGTCGCGCGGCGGGCAAAATAATGTATTTGCTACGCTGCCGGATGGGACACATTTGCGTCGACATGCACTCCACGGCGCGGTTTATGGCAACGGCTGCGCGCGACAACAAACAATTTATATACGGGCTGCTTGCCGACCAAACGCCGAAGTGGAAAGATTCAAAGTACTTCGTGCCCTTTCTGAACCATTCGACGCCTGTGATTATCGGCACGGAGAAAGCTACGAAACGCTATTGCCACGCGGCGATTTTCATTGATATCAAGCGCGTGCGGCGGGGCTTTTACGAGGCGGAGTTCATCCCGCTCGGCGGCGATTTGCGCGCGCTGGCCGACTATGAATTGACGCGACTATATTTCCAACATTTGGAAAATGAAATTTTGCGGCAACCAGAACTTTACCTTTGGTCGCACCGGCGGTTCAGAAATGCCCGTGTGCTTAAACAAAAAGACATTCACCCTGATGAATATTGATTTTGTAATTACGTGGGTCGACATGAGCGACCCGGAGTGGAGTGAGGAGTTTGTGAAATACCGCAACGAGGGGAAGGCCGAGAAGAACGGCATCTCGCAGGCGCGTTTTCGCGATGCCGGACTGCTGAGGTATTGGTTTCGCGGCGTGGAGAGGTTCGCGCCGTGGGTTAGAAAGATTCATTTCGTAACGTGCGGACAGAGGCCCGACTGGCTTGACACGAGTAACCCGAAGCTGCATTTGGTCGACCACAGCGACATCATTCCCGAAGAGTTTTTGCCTACTTTTAATTCGGTTGTCATCGAAAGATATATCCACAAAATCCCCGGTTTGGCGGAGCATTTCGTTTATTTCAACGACGATTTTTACATCACGAACAATGTCAGTAAAGAGCGGTTCTTCAAGGACGGTCTGCCCCGCGATATCGCCGTGTTCACTTACAATCCGTCGTGGTCGCAATGGTATAGGCGAATAAAGAACAACGCTGTCCTCATCAACCGCCGGTTTGACAAGAGGGAGGTGCTGCGGCGCGATCGCGACAAGTGGTTCGACAAGAGTTACGGCGCGAAGGCGATATGGAATTACCTGCTCTTTTTTTACAATAAATTCATCCCTTTGCGCACGCCTCACAACGCCCAGCCCTACCTTAAATCGACGTTCGGCGAGGTGTGGAGCGCTTTCGGCGGCGAACTTACGGCGACCTCGGTCAACCGTTTCCGCTCGCGGACGGATTTCACGCCCGAGCTGTTCCGCACGTGGCAGATTTGCAAAGGCAACTTCGCGCCGTACAACACCTACGCGGACACGAAAATGTTCCCTCTCGTGATTCGCCCGCGGCAAGCGGTGAGAGCCATTCGCAACCAATCCTACAAGCTCGTTTGCCTTAACGACAACGTTCACATCCGCAATTACGACGCGGTGATGGAGCGCATCCGTGCGGCGTTCGAGGAAATCCTGCCGGAGAAGTCCGGGTTTGAGTTATAACGAAAAATGAAGAAGTTTATCGCCGAAATCCTTGCCGCTCCAATCCCGAACAAGATGGCGCGCAACCGCTATCGGGGGCTGTTTCGCTACGGGATATGCAATCTCATTCGCCTTAAGAAGCTGATTAAAAGCAATCGTTCGAAGCCGGAACACTACCTTTCCGTGTGCGCGATTGCGAAGAACGAGGGGGCGTATTTCAAGGAATGGATTGATTGGCATCACGCTTTGGGGGTTGAAAAATTTTACATTTACGACAACGGAAGCGACGACGACACGCGTGAAGTGCTTAATCCTTATATAAAGTCGGGGCTCGTCGATTACACGTTTTTCCCCGGCCTCCGCCGCCAGCTCGCCGCCTACGACGATTGCATGGAGCGTCATCGCTTTGCCTCGCGCTGGATTGCCATTATCGATTTGGACGAGTTTATCGTTCCCGTTCGCGAGGGGTCAATACCGGCATTCCTTAAAAGGTGCGAAGCGTTTGCCGCCGTTGAAATCAATTGGCTCGTTTACGGCAGCAGCGGGCAAAAGGAGAAGAAACCCGGCGGAGTGATGGAGCGGTTCCGCTTTCATGCAAAGGCGGACCATCCGTTGAACCGCATGGTGAAGAGCATTGTCGACCCGCGCCGGGTGTGCTCGATGACCGGTTGCCACGAAGCCGCGCGCATCTCGGGCCGGGCTTGCGACTCGCATCTTCTTCCCGTAAAGAAACATTTCCGCGACCGGCCGGCGCAGCACGACGTAATTCGCATTAATCATTATGCAGTGAAGTCGTACGAGGAATTTCTTGGAAAGAAAGCACGCGGACGCGCTCGCGGTCGTGTCAGACACCGCACGGAAGAATATTTTTATCAATACGACTTAAACGATATTGAGGACGAGCAGACGTATGAATAAAGATGTCCGTTCCTTTATTCGTCCTGATTCTTCATTCTTTCTTTCACGTCGGGAAAATGCTCCAATATCGCTCTGAGAGCAGCGATGTTTTTGTCCGTAGCGCCTTTGTAGTTTACCGTTTGGAGCGAAAGTTCTTTCGGCTTATCCAACTCGTGCGGTTTATTTTGTCCGAAGGGCACGGGGACAACCGGGACATTGTTTGCCGTCGCTGCCGCCCAGAACCAAATATCGTCGGTTGTAGGGGCAATAGCGGTAAATAAATCCTCGTCAAGCATTTCTTTTTTCAGGCAATGAGGCGGATAAAGAACGCCGCCCACACCCGTCGGCAAGGTGTCATAGCGACGGTAAATACGGTGAAGAAGGAAATTGTACCAGTGATATTTCCTCCATTTGCGATAGGGCTTGTCCGGCTGAATGCGGCGGGCGCGATGAGCCAAAACAGCGTCGGGAACTTGTGCGTGAAGGGTTAACAAGTCCCGAAGCAAATGCTTGTGATATACAATATCGTCGTCGACGGTAACGATTACAGCCTCCGGGAAATCTCTCAATGCCGGTATTAGTTTCAAGTAAGAACGAATGTCGCGCGGATAATCGCGTATTTCAAATATCGGATTTTTACGCGACAAAGCCGTTAAATCCTCAGGCGGACAGCCGTCGGGGAACTGCCGGAAAAAGAGATAAAGCACTAATTTGTCGGGCAAAACCGAGCCTTTCAGTATTGAGAGTATTGCCTGCTGTGCGTAAGGAACAGCGGCAGGGAACGTTGTCATGGACACCACCACCTGCCGTTTCTGCGTTTCGGACGTCATCATATTCGCTCTCAGCATAACCTCTTTTCTATTTATTCCGACATAAACGCGACGATGGAGACGTTCTTGATGATTGCTTCCTCAACCTTTCTTTCACGTCGGGGAACCGCTGCAATATCGCCGTTAGTGCGGCATGGTTTCTGTCGGTCGCTCCTTTAAAGTTGACTGTCTTAAGCGACAGGCTCTTCGGCTTTTTCAGCCCGCGCGGTTTGTTGCGTCCGAAGGGCACGGGAACGACCGGGACATTGTTTGCCGTCGCCGCCGCCCAGAACCAGATATCGTCGGTTGTAGGGGCAATGGCGGTAAACAAATCCTCGTCGAGCATCTCCTTTTTCAGACAATGAGGCGGATAAAGCACGCCCGCCGCACCTGTCGGCAAGGTGTCGAAACGGCAGTAAACACGGCGGAAGAGGAAATGATACCAACGATATTTCCGCCATTTGCGATAAGGTTTGTCCGGGCGAATGCGTTTTGCACGATGAGCCAAAACCGCGTCGGGCACTTGTGCGTGGAGCCTCAGCAGGTCGCGAAGCATGTGCCTGTGATACGCCACATCGTCGTCGACGGTAACGATTACCGCCTCCGGGAAATCGCGTAACGCGAGGATAAGCTTTCTGTAGGAGCGGATGTCGCGCGGATAATCGCGTACTTCGAATATCGGATTGTTGCGCGATAAAGCCGTTAAATCCTCAGGCGGACAGCCGTCGGGGAACTGGGCGAAAGTGAGATAAAGGATTAGTTTGTCGGGCAAAACCGAGCCTTTGAGTAGCGAAAGAATAGCTTGCTTTGCGTAAGGAACAGCGGCGGGGAATGATGTCATAGACACCACCACCCGCTCTTTCCGCTTTTCCGAAATCGCCATAACCGTCCCCGCGCAAGCCGGCTTATTTCATTTCGGCATCAATCCACGCGGTGAGCGCCACGAGGGAAGCATTCCAATTGATGGCTATCTCGTTGGAGGCGTAGGAAGCCACATCGTCGGTATAAGCCTCGTCGGGCAGGTCGGACGTGTATGAATCGCAGCCGTCACGATCCTGCATGCCGGGGTTGGGACCGCCGACAAGCAGTCCGGGCAACGGCTCGTCGATGTCGTCGGCAGCGGACAGGCGGTGATGAGGATGCTTGGGACTGTGCGTGCCGAAGCCGGTAACGTAGCAATAGCCCGTCGCGTTCTTTCCTAACAGGTAGTCCGCCGTGCGCAACGCCCCGTCGAGATAACTCTTCTCGCCCGTCAGACGGTAAGCATAGAGCAGCGCTATGCCCAGTCCGCAGCAGCGCTCGGCATTGCTCCCCCAGCAGAAATCGTCGGCGCGGTTGCCGTAGGGCGAATCGAATGACGAACCTTTGACAGATTTCATATAAGACTCTAAATAGTTGGTTATCAGTGGTTTACAGATTATGCTGTCGCCGGAAGCAATCATCGTGTAAACGGCCAAACCCGACACCTTGTCCCATGTCGGAATGACGAACTCCGCCGGTGCACTCGCCGCGAACGTGTCGTACTCGCTCTTGCCTGTGGCGCGGAACAGCTCGGCGGCGGCCCAGAGGAACTCGTCGCTCGTGTCGATGTCGTCGTAGGTGCCGGTGTTAATGTCCGGGTCGAAAAGGGCGTTCATCTCGTCCTGATGGTAGAAAATGCCGGGGTTAGCCTTCGCCCAAGCGTATGCCTTCTCGGCCTGCGCCAACGCCTCGTCCGACCAATCTTTAAACTCGTCGAAAGCCTTGTAGATGCGAGAAGCCTGCGCCATCACAGCGGCGAAATCAAGGGCTGCCGTGGTGGTCTTTTTCACAACGTAGCGCGTCTGCCGGCAGTCTTTCGGCATGACAAAACCCTCGAAATTGGGGGTCGTCAGTTTGTGGTACACGCCGCCGTCGAGGTCTTGCATCGTCTGCATCCATTTCAGGTTCACCATAATCTCGTCGAGGAAGTCGGGCGTGGCGTTTTCCGACTCGGGGATGTTCGTGTTCATCGCGTTGAAATAGTCGGGGTTCATCTCGTAGGCACACAACATCAAACCGATGGAAAATGCGGAATTGACGATGTATTTGTTGTAGTCGCCCGCGTCATACCATCCTCCGGGGGAACTTATCACCGTACCCTCGGGCCGCTCCGCCGTTGCCGCGCTGGCATGCACGAGCACGCTGTCGTCTTTATGTGCCAGCGGCCGGGCATACACGCCGGCATATTCCTCGAGGATCTCCTCGCCCGAGCGCATCAGATAAAAGGCTTTCATCGCAGCGGCAGCAAGGTCGGCGAAGGCGTGGTCCTTGATGGTAACTATCTGCTCGTCGGCGCCGTTGCTGAGGATGAATGCGCCGGTGCGGTCCACCTCCGAGAAGTCGAGCGTGGCACGCAGCTTCTTCGACAGCGGCGAGGCGGTGATGACGCTCAGTTGCGCCGACCACACCTCCTTGCCGTTACTGATGTCGGTGAGCGTGAACAGGTCGCTGATGCCGTCCTGCTCCACCACCGCGCTCTTGTGGCCGCCGGGGTAATAGCCCGCCTGATTCACCTTGATCGGGTTCACGTCCTGCGCAGCAGCAACAAGGGTGCACGCGCAAAGAAGCATTGTCGTTACGAGTCTCATATCGTTGTTTGTTTTGGTTAAAATTTTGTCAAAGGGCGAGTTGAAAATATTGAAATAAATGCGCGTAAAGCGAAGGCCGGAATCGCGAAATCACTTGCAGTTGAACGAGAGCAATTGCTCGCCCTCGAGCCACCCTTCGAGCCGGTCGCCGATGCTGACAGACCCCGAGCCCGCTGGCGTGCCGGTGTAGATGAGGTCGCCCGTGCGGAGCGTGTAGAAACGGCTGATATAGCTGATCATCCGGTCGATGGAGAAGATCATGTCGGCGGTGCAGCCCGTTTGCACTGTCCGGCCGTTGATGTCGAGGCGGAAATGCAGGTTGTCAGGGTTTTCCAACCTCTCCGCAGCGACCCATTCGCCCACGACAGCGGCCCCGTCGAACCCTTTGCAGAGGTCCCACGGCAGACCGTTTTGCTGCGCGTTGACAAGGTAGTCGTGCGCCGTGAAATCGATGCCGACAGTCAGCGCGTCGTAATACCTTCTCGCGAACCGCTCCGCGATGCCTTTGCCCAAGCGGCAGATGCGCACCACCACCTCCGTCTCGAAGTCGATGCGACCCATGAACTGCGGCACGAAGAACGGCTTGTGGTTGTGAAGATAGGCCGTGTTCGGCTTCAAAAACACGATCGGTTCGGCAGGGGCTTGAAAAGCCTTGCGAGCTTCTGCCTCAGCAGGAAAATAGTTCTTTGCAAGACCGAATATCTTCATCTAACAAATTGGTTTTCAGGCAGTTAGCGTTTGCCGCCCGACGATTTCTTCGTTGTCGACGACGAACTCTTGCTTGTTGATTTGCTTGTCGATTTTGTTGCTGACGACGATGATTTCGGTGCGCTCGATGTCGATTTCTTCGAAGTTGAAGTTGTTTGTTTCGAGGTCGACGAACTTGCCGGTTTCGAAGTCGAAGTTGCAGGTTTAGCATTCGACGAGCTTGACTTCTTCGAACTCGAACTGCTCTTCGTCGTGGCGGGCTTCGGCTGGTTGTTCACCCACGGCTGCGTGTTTGAGCGCGCAGGCTCGTGCTTGGCGTCGGCCGTCTGGCGGATAGGCAGCTGCGTGCGGTCGTTAATGAAATTCTTGTACGTCTTCTTGTGCTCCTTGTTGTTCAGCCACGGCGTGGTAACATCGTTCATCACCACCTTGTACATCGAACTGAGGTCGTACTTCTTGTACTTCAGCGGCAGGTACTTCGCCCCGACCCACGTGCTGCCCGAGAGGTAGTAGAACAGCGCCGCCTCCACGTCGTAGTAAATGTTCAGCTCGGGGATGAAATAAAACTGCGCGTAGTCGTAGCCCGACGGCCCCCACGACGGCTGCTTGCCGATGTTGATGTTAATGCTGATCTGCGCCTGCGCCGGAATGGCCGACAGGGCGAAAAACATTGCCAAAATCGCGAAAAACTTTTTCATTGTCGTTGATGTTTTTTAGGTTGTTAATTCTTTAATCTCGTTTCGGCAAAGGTAGAAAAAAACAAGCTAAACCGCCGCATTAATCAAGCAAAAAACGTGCTTTCGGCAAGTGGGAACAACGATGCAAACGAAAGCAAAGGCGTGTCGACGACGGCCCGGAACTCCCCGTCCTCACATGCCGTCATGCCGTCTTTGCTCCGCGCTCCGTGCCTCGCTGCCCGTGTGCTCGCCGACCGTTACTGTCACTTTCCCGTTGCCCGCCCCTTCCGCGGGGCTTACTTTGATCCAATCTTCCATAGTCGTTTTTTTATCGTTTTATTTGTTCGTTTCGTTTTTATTCTTACCTTTGCTTCCTGAAGCATTGAAGGAATGGAAACCTGGCAATTGAGACCTAACCTCCGCCCGATGTGCTTTTTTTTATGTCGTTTATCGAATAGAGGAAATATGTCTTTTGCATATATCCGCCCTTTTGTTTCCGTACTTTCTTCGCCACGTTCAGCCGTATCTTCCCGCCGTGCAGATCCGCCTCATAGTAGAAGAATTTCTCTATATTGTCTTGCCGCGGGTGGGTTAAATCGGCTTTGTCAATATACTTTGCGCCCGTCATTGTCTTGTCACGTGTTTTAAGGTCATCTTTGGTAAGAACTTTTGAGCGTCCATGTGTGTCGGAATAGAGATGTTTGTTGCCGTATTTAGTGAATCCGACATTTATGTCTTTGCCATCCGTGGCGAGCAGCACCTTCTTTTTTAACAGCGGAGCCATCTCGTGAAGATAATGCATCTTCTCTATGGCGGTCGCCTTTTTCGTTTTGTCCCCGGCGCACTGACGTATCAAAGCACACGCTTGGCATACCTCGTTCGACGGGACAAAACGCGCCAGTTGTGACGTGGTATCCCCGCTCGCGATGGGGCAGTTCTTGCATTGCCGTATGGTGTAGGGGTTGTAGTCCGGCACGGCTTTCTCCTGTTTGCCGGGGTTGAAGCGGAACATGTCCTCCTTGGCGGATATGCTGTCGGCGGCACGGCGGAACACGTCGCCCTCGTCCGTCACGGGGTATTTCTCCTTGCGTACCTGTACGACGGTGCAGCGGCAGTTCCATCCGTTGGGCTTTACTTTTTCAAAAGCTTTTTATATACGGCAGAGGAGTTGACATCTGCGCCACACGTTGTCGTAATCGGAATTATTTCGTAGATTTGCGTGCAAATTAAATCTATTACGCGATTAATATGCCTGCAAACAGAAACATTCTTATGCGCATCCGCACCATCGACGCGTGCCTGCGCAACCGCCGCAAACAGTGGACAATCGAGGACCTCAGGCAAGCCTGCGAGGACGCCCTTTACGACTACGAGGGCATCCCGAACATCAGTCTGCGCACCGTCCAGCGCGATATTGAACTGATGCGCGGCGACAAGCTCGGCTATTACGCGCCCATCGTGGTCCGCGACAAGAAATATTATGAATATGCCGACCCAGATTACAGCATCGCCGCCCTGCCTTTGTCGGAGTACGACCTTAACGAGCTGAGCAGTGCCATCGACATCATAAAGCATTATCAGGGTTTCAACAAAATCCGCGGGCAGGAGGACATTCTGACGCGCATGCAGGACCAAGTGCAGATGCAACGCTCCAACAGGCAAATCGTCTTCATCGAGACCAACCGGCAACTCAAAGGACTGCACTTCCTCAGCACGCTCTACGAACATATCAAGAAAAACGAAGCCGTCATCGTGCACTACCATTCGTTCCGCTCGGCAAAGGAGACCGTGTTCCGCCTCTCGCCCTACCTACTGTGCGAATACAACAACCGTTGGTTCCTCGTGGCGTATTACGCGAAGATGAAAAACCTGATAACCCTCGCGCTCGACCGCATGCTGACAGTGGAGAAAAGCGATGACGATTACATCGAAAACACGTTCTTCGAACCCGAAAAATATCTCGGCGAAATGATAGGCATCACGCGCAACCTGCAGTCGAGAACCATCCACGCGGTGTTACGGTTCGACGCCGACCAAGCGCCGTATGTGCTCACCAAACCGATGCACCAAAGCCAACAACTAATGAAAAAGGAGGACGGCGGCGGCATCATCGTCGCGCTCGATGTTGTTCACAACATTGAATTAGAGGGCAAAATCCTCGCATTCGGCAGCCACGTGGAAGTGCTCGCGCCACGCCTCCTCCGTCATCGCATCGCCCAGCAGGTTCTCACCGCCGCAGCGCATTATCAGAAGAAGTGATTGAAGAAGAAAATGTTGAGTAAGAATAAGGGTAAGGTAAGGTAAGGTAAGGTAAGGTAAGGCAAGGTAAGGCTAACTATAAACAAAGGTTGCCTGTTTTTGAAACGTACCCGACAACTAAGGCTGCAGCTGCCAACTGCACGGTTGAGCTGTTGGATTAGTAGCAACTAAGATAAACTTTTTAAATCAAAAACTCCGCTCGCCGGGGCGTTAACGCCGGGGTTCGCTACTTCTTCAAAAGCTTTTTATAGACCTCGGCGGTGAGCATGTCGGTGCGCTCTAATTTCGGCGAATAGCCTGTGAGCATTGAGTATTTGCCGCCGTCGTCCTTGTAGCGCTTGTAGGCGAAACGCGCGTTGATATGGTTGTCCTGTCCGTCGGCGGCGATGACGTAGCAATACATCGTCTGCGTGTAACCGACGGTCTTGCCGTTTTTCACAGCCTCTTCGGTGAGCCACGCCGTCTGCGGCAGGACGACGCTCGTGATTTGCGCTTTGGGGTAATGCTCGGCGAACAGGCGGCGGCACTCGCTGCGGAAGCCTTCGCCGTCGCTGCCTTTGTAGAGGTTGACTGTGTAGAGCGGCATGTAGTACGCGCCTTTCACTTTGACGAGGTCCTCGCCGGAGCCCGACGCTTGCAGGCGGTCCGCCGTGGTGCCGAGAGCGTTGCGCGCCGATTCGACGGTCTCGCTTTGGTCGTTGAGGTAGTTGCGCTTGTAGGCCGGGGTGTCGTCTTGCGCGGCGATGGTGCCGGCGGCGAGGATGAGGGCGAGGGTAAAAATTATTCTTTTCATAATCGGGGTAAAGCGTTTTTGCAGTTAGCCTTTGCGCAAAGGTAGCAACGTTTTTGCAAATGAAAGCAACTAATTTTGTTTTAGTAACCGAAAATAAATTTAATTTCTTTGGCGGAGTACGGCGCAAGGGCTAATTTTGTTGCTGATGAAAGTGATTTGCAGCATATTGCTCATTGCCCTTTGCCCGTTTTCCGCCCTTGCGCAAGAAGCGGGTGCGGCGGCTGTTGACGAGGTTTATAGTAATGGCGGCAATGAGGTTTCCGATAATGCTGCTGTCGCGGATGATGTTTATTTAAACGGCGATAGCGACGGCGAATATCTTAACGGAATGGTGCCTGTTGCTTCGTTGAAACTTGATGACACGCCGCTGCCCGATTCGCTCAATTTGCCGAACCCGGATTACAGCGGCGCCACTGCTTTTCGTTACGGTCGCAACTATAACTATTTAGGCGGCTACGGGCTGTGGAGCCTGCACGAGGGACTTAATGCGAGCCTCGACCTCTCGGCGTTCACGTCGTTCGGGAAAGGGCATTTCAGCGGCATCGGGGAGCGCATCGACCTGATGTATGCCAAGCCTCTGAACGACAAGCTCTCCATTGCCGTCGGCGGATACTTTGAAAATCTCAATTCGGGAATAGGGTCTTATCGCGCCGCGGGCATTACGGCACTGCTCGACTATCGGTTTAACGAGCACTGGGAGGCGTATGTCTACGGACAGAAAAACCTTATGTTCAACGCGTCGGAGAGCCGGTTCGGCGTATGGAACGGCATGGGTGCATACGACTACTACGGCAACTTTGCCGACCGCATAGGACTGGGGTTGCGGTATAACTTCAACGAGACGACATTCCTCGAAGTGCAGTTCGACTTCGAGCGCCGTCCCGACACATTCCATCAGAACATCGTCAATCAGAACCCGATGCCGTCAGAGCGCCGGCAGGGACGGGACCTGCGATAAGGAAGAAGATTATTCTGCGTAGTCGGTGGGGTCGGGTACGCCCGCCTCGGCAAACGCTTCTTTCCTCTCACGGCATGTGCCGCACACTCCGCAATGCTTGTCGCGCCCTTTGTAGCAACTCCACGTAGCGCCGTAGTCCACTCCTATCGCCGCTCCTCGCCGCACGATGTCGGTCTTTGTCAGGTTGGTGTACGGCGCAAAAAGATGCAGTTTCTCCCACGTCCCCTCTTGCATCGCCTTGTCCATCGCTGCGACAAATTCGGGTCGGCAATCGGGGTAAACGGTATGGTCGCCCGCGTGGTTCGCCATCATAACGCGCCGCAAGCCTCTGCTCTCCGCTATGCCGCAAGCGACGCTCAGCATGATTCCGTTGCGGAACGGCACCACCGTAGAGCGCATGTTGTCCTCGTCGTAGTTGCCGTCGGGTATGGCATCGGCACCGCTTAACAGCGACGACGAGAAGTAGCGACTGACGAAATCGAGCGGTATGACGAGATGTTCTACGGCGAGCCGGGCACAATGCAGCCGCGCAAATGCTATCTCTTGCTTGTTGTGGTTGGAGCCGTAGTCGAAGCTGACGGCAAGCGCAATCTCGGCGGCATATTCGTAGAGCATCGTCGTAGAGTCTATTCCTCCCGAGAGGATGAGCAGTGCGTCTTTATTCTTCATAATATATTAGCGGCTAAAACGGTTACTCTTTTATCTCCGCTGCGCCGTAGCAACGGTGGTGGGCGGTGTCGTAGACGACACAGAACTGCCCCGCCGCCACGCCGTGCAGCTTTGTCTCGGAGTGTATGACGTATGTGCCGTTGCCCGCGTCTTCCATCTTCGCGCGGAAATAATCCGACGTGTGGCGTATCTTAAACGTGATGTCGGCCGTGCCGTCAGCGCCGAAGGAGAGCGGTGCCGTCAGCCAGTTCATGTCGCTCACGGCGAACTCGCTGCGGTAGACATCTTCGGGATTGTAGCCTTTCGACACATATAATATATTGTGCGCCATATCTTTTTTTATCGCGAACCACGGTCCTCCTCCCAGTCCAAGTCCCTTGCGCTGCCCGATGGTATGAAACCACAAGCCTCTGTGCTCGCCGATTTTCCTGCCCGTCTCCAACTCTATCACGTCGCCGGGACGCTCGCCGAGGTACATGCGGATGTAGTCGTTGTAGTTGATTTTGCCGAGGAAACAGATGCCCTGCGAGTCCTTTCTGTGCGCGTTGACTAATTTCTCCCGCTCGGCGATGTGCCGTACCTCCTCTTTCATTAGGTGTCCGACGGGGAACAGCGCCTTCTCCAACTGCCACGGGAAGAGCCCGGCGAGAAAGTCTGTCTGATCTTTTACAGGGTCGGGCGCGGTGCACAGCCATTTCCGCCCTTGCTCGTCGACCTCCGTAGTGGCGTAGTGTCCCGTGGCGATAAGGTCGTAGTCGTGTCCCCGTTTCGCGTCGAATGCCCCGAACTTTATCAGCCTGTTGCACATCACGTCGGGGTTCGGCGTCAGTCCCGCCCGCACTTTCTCCATCGTGTAGCGTGTTACTTCCGACCAATATTCTTTGTGGCAATCGACCACTTCCAAGCGAAGCCCGTACCTGCTTGCCACCGCCGTCGCCATCTCCATGTCCTCTTCCGACGTGCAGTCCCATTCCTCTTTCTCCTCCGGACCGATTTTTATGTAGAAGCAATCGGGACGAATGCCGCGCTCGAAGAGCAGATGTACGGCTACGGCAGAGTCTACGCCGCCCGACAAAAGGAGCGCTATTCGCTTATCTTGCAATATATCAGTATGGTGCACGGTATTTCTCATCCTCTTTTTCCTCCAGCATAGACAGGTAGGAATTGTATCGCGACTGTGCGATGTAGTGATTGTCGAGGGCTTGCAACACGGCACAGCCCGGCTCGTGAGTATGGGTGCAGTTGTGGAAGCGGCAGTCCTTCGAGAAGCGGAATATCTCTTTGAAATAGCAGGAGATTTCTTCGGGCTTCATGTCGAAGTTGCCGAAGCCCTTTATCCCCGGCGTGTCAATCAGGCCGGTCCATTGCCCCGACGGGAAGAACTCTATCATCTCGGAGAATGTCGTGGTGTGCGTGCCGCGGTTGTGCGCCGTGGAAATTGGCGCTGTGTGCAGCTTTGCGTCGGGCACGAGGCGGTTGATGAGCGTCGATTTTCCTACGCCGCTGTTGCCGCTGAGCAACGCCACTTTTCCCGCAATTAAGGGCGGAAGCGCGTCCACTCCCTCGCCCGTGCAGGCGGAGACAGCCACACACTGATAGCCGACGGTGTCGTAGAGATACATCATTCCCTCTTGCAGCTCGCGCTCCTCAGCCGTGAGCAGGTCGGTCTTGTTGAACACGAGCACGACGGGCACGGAATACGCCTCGGCGGAAGCAAGGAAGCGGTCGATAAAGACAAGCGATGTCTCGGGATGATTTATGGTTACGACGAGCAGCGCCACGTCGACATTGGCGGCTATGATATGACTTTGCTTCGACAGGTTCTGTGAGCGGCGGACAATATAATTACGGCGGTCATCAATAGAAGTGATAAGCGCCGTACCCTCTTGATTGGGGATGATTTCCACATAGTCGCCCACAGCCACGGGGTTAGTGCTGCGTATGCCCTTTATGCGGAAGGTCCCCTTTATCTTGCAATTCGTTTTCTTGCCGTCGGCAGTCTTTACGACATACCACGACCCGGTGTTCTTTACGACAAGCCCGCGCACGTCAGACGGTCATTATCTCCTTGTTCTTCGTCTCCAAGACGGCGTCAATCTGCTTGATCACCTTGTCGTGTATCTTCTGCAAGTCGCCCTCGGCATCTTTTTCAAGGTCTTCCGACAGTCCGTCCTTTACGGCTTTCTTGAGTTTGTCTTTCACGTCGCTCCGCACGTTACGCACCTCGACCTTCGCTTTCTCGGCATATTTGGCGCACTGTTTCGTCAGCTCGCGGCGCCGCTCCTCCGTCGGTTGCGGAATGCCCAAGCGGATTGTCTCGCCGTTGTTCTCGGGGGTGATGCCCACGTCGGAGTCCATTATCGCTTTCTCTATGGCGCCGATCTGCTTCTTATCCCACGGTTTGATTGCTATCGTGCGCGGGTCGGGACAGTTCACCGACGCCACCTGATTGAGCGGCACGGGCTGCCCGTAGCTCATCACACGCACGCCGTCCAATATCGCGACATTAGCGCGTCCGGCTCTCACACGTGCCAATTCCTCTTCAAGGAAGTGCACCGCCTTCTTCATCCGTTCCTCCGCGTCGGAGAGGCTTTTCTTCACGTCTATCATAAAAAATGATTGTTTTGGTCTTGACCGCAAAATTAATTCATCCGCCCTTGTAATACAAATAAAACGCCGTTTAATTTCCCTAAAACAAGAAGCTCCGCGCACGATTTTTATTACCTTTGCGGGCGGCTAATAAAAACAATGACACTGACAGCATCCGGAATCGTAAGCATCGACCGGGACATCACTCTGGCCATTAACAGTCTGCACACCGGCTTCACCGACGCGCTGTGGGAACTTTTCTCCTACGAGCTCACGTGGATACCTTTGTATATTGCCGTCGGCGTGCTGCTCTTCTGGCGGCTCGGTTGGCAACGGGCGCTGGTTTTCGTTACTGCCTTGCTTCTCACTTTCGCCTGTTGCGAAGAATGCTCCACCCTCGTCAAAGACACCGTTTGCCGCGTCAGACCCTGCTTTGACCAAGATATGCTCAACCGCGGCCTGCACACCTTGGAAAGCGGACATCTCTACGGCTTCTTTTCCGCCCACGCCGCCAACGCTTTCGGCTTCGCTTGTTGCTCGTTCATCGGCCTGCGCACCGACAAACACCTGAGATACAAGGGTTACGCGATCGGCATTTTCATTTGGGCCGCCCTCGTGAGCATCAGCCGCGTCTTTGTGGGCAAGCACTTCGTCGGCGACATCCTCGTCGGGGCTGCCGTCGGCCTGATAATCGGCGCGCTATGGGGCTTTCTCGCCCGGCGGTTCATTGCTTTCTTAGCGCGCCGCAAACGTTAAATCAGTTTTCCGATTATTATTTTTCCGGCTCCTTCTTTTCCCCGTCCTCACCTTTCAGCACGGGCAGTCCGAGATGGTATTTGAAAGCGAGATAGCGCAGCAGACAGATGAGGAAAAACGTCAGCACGGAGTTGATTGCGGTGTGTATGCCGAGCGCGGACAGCAGCCAATAGAACAAGCCTCCTACGATGCAGGTCATCGCGTAGAAATCTTTGCGGAACAGCACGGGCACCGTGTCGAGCAGCAGATCGCGCAATATGCCGCCCGCGGAGCCCGTTATGCAGCCCATAACTATCGCCACCCAGAAGGGATGTCCGCAGAGAAGCGTCTTCTGGATGCCCACGATGGTGAACAGCGCAAGTCCTATTGTGTCGAATACAAACCACGTGTTGTCGAGGTATTTCAGGTATTTGGAAAACAGAATGACACACACCTGCGCCACGATAGCCGTGGTAAGGTAGAGCGCGTTGGTCATCCAGAACGGCGTTACGCCCAGCATCAGGTCGCGCAAAGTGCCGCCGCCGATTGCCACCGTTACGCCGCAGACGAAGCCTCCGAACCAGTCGAACCGACGCTGTGCCGCCTGACGGATGCCCGAAACGGCAAAAGCAAAGGTGCCTAAAAACTCCAACACCTGCATGAAGGTGTGGGATATTGCCGGCGTGTCGAATATCATTTGACCGTGTTTACAGGCGTTCCCGCGAGGAAGGAGCGCAGGTTTTCTTCCGCGATAGCCATCAGCCGGCGGCGTGCCTCGATAGTTCCCCACGCCAGATGAGGGGTTAAAAAGGCATTAGGGCAAGCGAGAAGAGGGTTTGAACTCTCGGGCGGCTCCTTGCACATCACATCCGCGCAATATGCCGCCAGTTGCCCGGAGCTTAACGCCTCCGCCGCAGCTGCTTCGTCGACAAGCGGTCCGCGCCCCGTGTTGACGAGGATTGCGCCGCGCCGCATCGTGGAGATGGTGCCGGCGTTTATCATCTCACGGGTGTCGGGAGTGAGGGGGCAGTGGAGCGTGATGATGTCCGACGAGGAGTATAAGTCCTCCAACGACACCTTATTTATATAGTCGGGCAGTTGCGAAGGCTGCTTGCTCGTCGAGGCGTTTATCCTCATCCCGAAGGCGTGAGCTATGTCCGCCACTTTCCGCCCGATATGTCCAAGCCCGACGATGCCCAGCGTGAGCGCCGCCAATTCGTGGAACTGACTGTCCCAATAGCAGAAATCGGGGTTGCCGCTCCACCGTCCGCGCCGCGTGTCATCGGCGTAACGGTCCACACGATTAACAACATTAAGGATGTGCGCGAAGACGAGCTGCGCCACGCTGTCGGTGCTGTAAGCGGGTATGTTGGTAACTACTATGCCGCGTTTCTCCGCTGCGTCGAGGTCGATAACGTTGGTGCCTGTCGCAAGGACGCCGATATACCGCAGCTTGGGGAGCCGGTCGAGCACACCCTCATCGAACACCACCTTGTTTGTGAACACACAATCGGCATCCTTTGCGCGGGGAATAACGTCTTCGGGAGCCGTGCGCTCGTAGACCGTTACCTCGCCGTAAGCGCGGAACACGTCCCACGACAGGTCGCCGGGATTGACGGCATGACCGTCCATTATCACAAGTCTCATCGTATAAAAACCGTGTTTTATTTATATCTGTCGCCCCAACACGACAGCATATATTGGTATAGTTTCTCTTCGTTAGGTTTGTGTTGGGCTATCCACAGCCGCTCTTTCGTCAGCGCGTCGGGCAGGTATTGCTGCTCGGTAAAGTTGCCTGCGAAGTCGTGGGCGTACTTGTAGCCGTCGTGATAGCCGAGCTGCGCCATCATCTCCGTCGGGGCGTTGCGCAGGTGGAGCGGCACGGGCTGGTTGCCGGATGCCTTGACGAGCGCTTGTGCACGCTCGATGCCCATATACGCGGAGTTGCTTTTGGGCGAGGCTGCGAGGTAGACCGTCGCTTCGGCAAGCGGTATCCTGCCCTCGGGCCACCCTATTTTCATCACCGCATCGAATGCCGCATTGGCTATGAGAAGTGCGTTGGGGTTAGCCAAGCCGATGTCTTCCGCAGCGGAGATGACAAGCCGGCGGGCGATGAACTGCGGATCCTCGCCGCCCTCAATCATACGCGCCATCCAGTAGAGCGCGGCGTCGGGGTCGCTGCCCCGTATGCTTTTGATGTATGCGGAGATGATGTCGTAGTGCATCTCCCCGTCCTTGTCGTAAGCCAAAGGCGTGGTTTGCAGACGGTTGGAGACAATCTCGTCGGTGATAACAACGTCTTTCCCGCCCGCCGCCTCGACGATTATCTCGAGGATATTCAGCAGTTTCCGCGCGTCGCCCGCAGCGTAATGAAACAGCGCCTCGTCCTCTCTCACCTCGATGTTCAGCTTCTTCAGCTCCTCGTCTTCCGTGATGGCGCGGCGGAGCAGCTGGTTCAAGTCGTCGCGTTCGAGGGGCTTCAACACGTAGAGCTGGCAGCGCGAGAGGAGCGGGCGGATGACTTCAAACGAGGGATTCTCCGTCGTCGCGCCGATGAGAGTTACTATGCCGCGCTCCACGGCGCCAAGTAACGAGTCCTGTTGGGACTTTGAAAAGCGGTGGATTTCGTCGATGAAGAGTATCGGGGAGACGGTATTGAACAGGCGGTTGCTCCCGGCACGCTCTATCACTTCGCGCACGTCCTTCACTCCGCTCGTAACTGCCGAGAGGGTGTAGAACGGGATTTCCAGTGTCTGCGCTATGACATGGGCGAGCGTCGTCTTGCCTACGCCCGGCGGTCCCCACAGGATGAACGACGATATACGTCCGCTGTCGATCATCTGCCGCAGCACTGCGCCCTCGCCCACGAGGTGCTTCTGCCCCACGTAATGCGCAAGGTCGCGCGGACGGAGCCGTTCTGCAAGTGGTCGTGTCATCGTTTCTTTAAGATAAAAGTTCTTCGAAAAAATTTATCGCTTTCGGTATGCAAAATTAGGCTAAACAATAAACAATCCAAAAAGAAATGCCGGCTTTTGAAACGAACCCGACGGCGAAGGCTGAATTTACTCAAAGCAAAGCAAACAAAACTTCATAGTTGTCAATTGCCCGGGGCAAATTCGAATTAAAGTTGTTCGCAGCCCGGGGCAAATTCGAATCAAAGTTGTCCGTTACCCGAGGCAAATTAACGCGCGAGTTACTTGTTTTTCAACCGCCGTTGCACTAACTTTGCCCCTCCGAACGCTGCGCCTGTGGCGAAATTGGTAGACGCGCCGGACTTAGGATCCGGTGTTGAAAAACTTGCAGGTTCGAGTCCTGTCAGGCGCACGAAAATGAGGCTTGAAACAGTAGTACGAACAACTTCAACGGCAGCAAAAACCGCGCGGAAACGAGTTTAGCGGAGTTAAATAAAGTCATTAATAGTTAATAATGCGTAATTTAACCGAAAATTCAGCCTCCGGCACAAGGCTCGTTAGGCAGTTGAATTAAAAAGTTCTACCTTTGCAACTCACTTCGGTCGATTGGCAGTCCATTCCTTCGGGGATGGAATTGTTTTTGTGCGCTCGAAACAGGGCGTGCACGCGCGGCGGGAGGCATTGTTTTGATACAACAAAATAAAAAATATAAAACAAAAAAAGAACAATTATGCCTACAATTTCGCAATTAGTAAGAAAGGGCAGAAAGGCGATCGTGAGCCAGAGCAAATCGCCGGCGTTGGAGGCATGTCCCCAGCGGCGCGGCGTCTGCGTGCGCGTGTACACGACAACGCCCAAGAAACCTAACTCGGCGATGAGAAAAGTCGCCCGCGTGCGTCTGACCAACCAAAAAGAGGTCAACTCCTACATCCCCGGCGAGGGACACAACTTGCAAGAGCACTCGATAGTGCTTGTGCGCGGCGGTCGCGTGAAAGACCTCCCCGGTGTGCGTTATCATATCGTCCGCGGCACGCTCGATACCGCCGGCGTGGCCAACCGTTTGCAGCGCCGCTCGAAGTACGGTGCGAAGCGTCCGAAGTCCAAGAAAAAATGAGGCCTTCGGGAGAATTTTAAACAACTGAGAAGTCGATATAAAACAAGAAAAAAGCTTTTCGAGGGAATTGCCGAAGGCAGGCCAGAGTAAGCGGGCAAAGCGTTGCCGCCGAAGCGCGAACTTCTTTCCGGGACCAACTCCGTAGAAACGCATCAACTGACATTAACAATGAGAAAAGCAAAACCAAAAAAGCGTGTGATTCTTCCCGACCCCATCTTCGGCGACGAGAAGGTTACAAAATTCGTTAACCATCTTATGTACGACGGCAAGAAGAACGTCGCGTACGAGATATTTTATTCCTCCCTCGACATCGTGAAGACGCGCATGGCGAAAGAGGAGAAGTCGCCGCTGGAGATCTGGAAGCAGGCGCTGGACAACATCACCCCGCAGGTGGAGGTGAAGAGCCGCCGCATCGGCGGAGCAACGTTCCAAGTGCCGACAGAGATCCGCCCGTCGAGGAAAGAGAGCGTGTCGATGAAGAACCTCATCAAATACGCGCGCACACGCGGCGGCAAGTCGATGGCTGAGAAGCTCGCCGCAGAGATTCAGGACGCTTACAACAATCAGGGCGGCGCATTCAAACGCAAAGAGGATATGCACCGTATGGCGGAGGCCAACCGCGCCTTTGCGCATTTCCGCTTCTAACATCCATTCAAAGGTTAAGGTAAAAAGAGATGGAAAAACGAGACCTTCATCTGACGCGTAATATCGGCATCATGGCACACATCGACGCCGGTAAGACGACGACCTCTGAGCGCATTTTGTATTACACCGGCAAGACGCATAAGATCGGTGAAGTGCACGACGGCGGCGCCACGATGGACTGGATGGCGCAAGAACAGGAGCGCGGCATCACCATCACCTCCGCGGCCACCACTTGTTTCTGGAAATATAAGGACAATCAATATAAGATTAACCTTATCGACACTCCGGGACACGTCGATTTCACGGCGGAAGTGGAGCGGTCGTTGCGCGTGCTCGACGGTGCCGTGGCGACATACTGCGCTGTGGGCGGCGTCGAGCCGCAGTCGGAGACCGTGTGGCGCCAGGCTGATAAATATAACGTGCCGCGCATCGGGTACGTCAACAAGATGGACCGTTCCGGCGCGAACTACTACGATGTGCTGCGCCAGATGAAGGAGGTGCTGGGCGCAAACCCGATAAGCATCTGCTGCCCCATCGGCGCGGAGGAGCATTTCAAAGGTTTGGTCGACCTCATTCGTATGAAAGCCGTCCTGTGGCACGACGAGACCCTCGGCGCCGAGTACGACATCGAGGACATCCCGGCGGACATGCTCGACGAATGCAACGAATGGCGCGACAAGCTCCTCGAGGCCGCTTCGGAATACGATGAAGGCCTGATGGAGAAATATTTCGACGCGCCGGAGACCATAACGGAGGACGAGATTATCGCGGCATTGCGCAAAGGCACAATCTCCTTGCAGTGCGTGCCGATGATGTGCGGCTCGTCGTTTAAAAACAAAGGCGTGCAGACGATGCTCGATTACGTTTGCGCGTTCTTGCCCTCGCCGATGGACACGGAGAATATCATCGGCACCAACCCCGACACTGAGGAAGAAGAGGACCGCAAGCCGACGGAGGAAGAACCCACCTCGGCATTAGCGTTCAAGATTGCCACCGACCCGTATGTCGGCCGGCTCGTGTTCTTCCGCGTGTATTCGGGCAAGATCACTGCCGGGTCGTATGTTTACAACCCGCGCACGGGCAGGAAAGAGCGCGTGAGCCGTCTGTTCCAGATGCACTCGAACAAGCAGAACCCCGTCGAGGAGATTGCCGCGGGCGACATCGGTTCCGGCGTGGGCTTTAAGGACATTCGCACGGGCGACACCCTTTGCGACGAGGACCACCCCATCGTTTTGGAATCGATGACATTCCCCGACACGGTTATCTCTATCGCTGTCGAGCCGAAATCGCAAGCGGACATTGCCAAACTCGACAACGGCTTGGCCAAGCTGGCGGAGGAGGACCCGACATTCACGGTGCACACCGACGAGCAGACCGGCCAGACGATTATCTCCGGCATGGGCGAGCTCCATCTTGACATCATCATCGACCGCCTCAAGCGCGAGTTCAAGGTGGAATGCAACCAAGGCAAGCCGCAGGTTAACTATAAAGAGGCCATCACGAAAGAGGTCAGCCTCAGGGAGGTTTACAAAAAGCAGTCCGGCGGTCGCGGCAAGTTCGCCGACATCATCTGCACCATCGGGCCAAAAGACGCCGATTACACCGAGGGCGATCTGCAGTTCGTCAACGAGGTGAAAGGCGGCAACATCCCCAAGGAGTTCATCCCGTCCGTCGAGAAGGGGTTCCAAGATTGCCTTAAGGCCGGCGTGCTGGGCGGCTACCCCGTGATGGGACTTAAAGTAACGCTCACCGACGGCTCGTTCCACCCTGTCGACTCCGACCAGCTCTCCTTCGAGCTTGCCGCGCATAACGCGTTCCGCAACGCTTGCCCGAAGGCCGGGCCGGTGCTGATGGAGCCGATAATGAAGGTCGAAGTTGTAACGCCCGAGGACAACATGGGCGATGTCATCGGCGACCTGAACAAACGCCGCGGCATGGTGCAGGGCATGGACGAGGCACGCAGCGGCGCACGCATCGTGAAAGCTATGGTGCCGCTGGCGGAGATGTTCGGCTATGTTACCGCGCTGCGCACCATCACCTCCGGCCGCGCCACGTCATCTATGGAATACGACCACCACGAGGCCGTCTCGACATCACTGGCCAAAGGCATCCTCGAGGAGATTCACGGGAGGGCCGATTTGCTGTAAACGAAACAAGGAACGGCGGAGATGCCCGTTTAGCGAATGACTCTTAAGCGGCGCGCGCCTTCCGGAACAGACAATAAACAAACAACTTAAAGACAACAATGAGTCAGAAAATTCGAATCAAACTCAAGTCCTACGACCACCAGCTCGTGGACAAATCGTCGGACAAGATCGTCAAGGCCGTCAAAGCCACGGGCGCCGTTGTCAGCGGGCCCATTCCGCTCCCGACGCACAAGCGCATCTACACGGTGAACCGCTCGACATTCGTCAACAAGAAATCGCGCGAGCAGTTCCAGCTGTGCGACTACAAACGCCTCATCGACATCTACAGCTCCACGGCAAAGACCGTCGACGCGCTGATGAAGCTCGAGCTGCCCAGCGGCGTGGAGGTGGAGATCAAGGTTTAGACCTTCCGTCAGCGAGGGTTTTCGCGACGACAGAGAGTTAAAAGAACAAACATAAATTTTAATTGAAATGCCAGGATTAATTGGAAGAAAAATCGGAATGACATCCGTTTTCGGTGCCGACGGCAAGAACATACCGTGCACCGTTATCGAAGCCGGTCCTTGTGTTGTAACCCAGCTCAAATCAGTTGAGAAAGACGGTTACAAGGCTGTTCAATTAGGGTTCGGAGAGGCGAAGGAGAAGCATACGTCCAAGCCTCTGATGGGCACTTTTAAGAAAGCCGGCACAACACCGAAGCAGCACTTGGCCGAGTTCAAATTCGACGAGGAGTACAACCTTGGCGACACCATCACCGTCGAGCTTTTTGCCGACGCGAAATTCGTTGATGTGGTGGGCACGTCGAAAGGCAAAGGCTTCCAGGGCGTTGTCAAGCGCCACGGGTTCGGCGGAGTGGGACAAGCGACGCACGGCCAGGACGACCGTCTGCGCCATCCGGGTTCCATCGGCGCCTGCTCGTTCCCCGCGAAAGTGTTCAAGGGCATGCGCATGGCCGGACAGATGGGCAACGAGCGTGTTACGACCCAGAACCTGAGAGTGATTAAAGTAATTCCGGAGAACAACCTCCTCATCGTGAAGGGGTCCGTCGCCGGGTACAATGGTTCAACCGTTTTAATCAAGATGTAAGATGGAACTTGACGTATTAAATATCAGCGGTCAGCCGACCGGAAGAAAGGTTACGTTGAACGAAGCCGTCTTCGGGATTGAACCCAACGACCACGTCATCTATCTCGACGTGAAGCAGTATATGGCCAACCGCCGGCAAGGCACGGCCAAATCAAGGGAACGCAGCGAGATGTCCGGTTCCACGCGCAAGCTCATCCGCCAGAAAGGCAGCGGCGGGGCGCGCAGGGGCGACATCAACTCGCCGTTGCTCCGCGGAGGCGGCCGCGTGTTCGGACCGAAGCCGCGCGACTACTCGTTCAAGCTCAACCGCAAGGAGAAGGTTCTTGCGCGCAAGTCGGCATTGGCTTACAAAGCAAAGGACGGCGCGATTGTCGTCGTTGAGGATTTCACCATCGACGCTCCGAAGACGAAGGAGTTTATGAACATCGCCAAAAACCTGCAGGTGGACGGCAAGAAGGTGCTCATCGTGCTTCCCGAGCCCGACAGGAACGTCTACCTCTCGGCGCGCAACCTGAAAAACGCCTCGGTGACAGGCGCCGCAGCGGTGAACACCTACAAGGTGCTCGATGCCGACGTGCTCGTTTTGGCCGAGGGCGCGCTGCCGAAGATTGAGGCCACCCTTATTAAATAAAGGAGGAGAAGAAATGGGATATATAGTTAAACCCCTGGTCACCGAGAAGATGACCAACATGTCCGAGAAAACGCCGAACCGTTTCGGGTTCGTCGTGCGCCCCGAGGCTAACAAGCTCCAGATCAAGAAAGAGGTGGAGGATTTGTACAAGGTCAACGTCGTCAGCGTCAACACGCTCAACTACGCCGGCAAGCGCTCGCACCGCTACACGAAGGCGGGCATGATCCGCGGCCGGAAGAATGCGTACAAGAAAGCTATCGTTACGCTCAAAGACGGCCAGACAATTGATTTCTACGGTAATATTTAACATAAAATGGCAGTACGTAAATTGAAGCCGGTTACACCCGGCCAAAGACACAAGGTTATTGGCACGTTCGAAGAAATTACCGCATCCGTGCCAGAGAAATCTCTCGTTGTCGGCAAGCGTGCCACCGGCGGAAGGAATAACACCGGAAAGATGACTATGCGCTACATCGGCGGAGGCCACAAGCGCAAGTACCGCTTCATCGATTTCAAACGTGAGAAGGATGGTGTCCCCGCCATTGTGAAGACCATCGAGTACGACCCGAACCGTTCGGCGCGTATCGCCCTGCTCTTCTATGCCGATGGCGAGAAACGTTACATTATTGCCCCCAACGGGCTGCAGGTGGGCGATGAGCTTATGTCCGGCGCCGATGCCGCTCCGGAAGTGGGCAACGCGCTCCCGCTGAAAAACATCCCTGTCGGCACGGTGATCCACAACATCGAGCTCCGTCCCGGACAAGGCGCCATGCTGGTGCGCTCGGCGGGCAATTTCGCTCAGTTGACCTCTCGTGAGGGAGATTACTGCGTGGTCAAGCTCCCTTCGGGCGAGATACGCAAGATTCTCTCTGCTTGCAAAGCTACTGTGGGCAGCGTCGGCAACTCCGACCACGGCCTCGAGCGCTCCGGTAAAGCCGGCCGTTCGCGCTGGTTGGGACGCCGTCCGCGCACACGTGGCGTCGTTATGAATCCTGTCGACCACCCGATGGGCGGCGGCGAGGGTCGTCAGTCAGGCGGCCACCCGCGTTCGCGCAAGGGTCTGTACGCAAAGGGTCTCAAGACACGCTCGAAGAAGAAGCATTCAAGTGCATACATTATTGAAAGAGCATCCAAACGATAAAAACAAGCTGAGAAGAATATGAGTCGTTCATTAAAAAAAGGTCCGTACATCAACGTGTCCCTCGAGAAAAAGGTGCTTGCCATGAACGAAAGCGGCAAGAAGACCGTCGTCAAGACCTGGGCAAGGGCTTCGATGATCAGCCCGGATTTCGTGGGGCATACCGTTGCGGTTCATAACGGAAATAAATTTATCCCGATTTACATTACGGAGAACATGGTGGGGCACAAGCTCGGCGAGTTCGCGCCCACACGACGCTTCGGAGGACACTCCGGCAACCGTAAGTAGGCGGAAACCATTAAAAAGGAAAAAGCTAATGGGAGCAAGAAAAAAGACGGCCGCCGAAGCAAGAAAAGCGGCGCTCAAGACACAATATTTCGCCAAGCTGAACGGCGTGCCCTCGTCCCCGCGCAAGATGCGCTACGTGGTGGATATGATCCGCGGACAGGAAGTGAACCGCGCGCTTGGCATACTGCGGTTCTCCAACAAGCAGGCCGCGCAGGACGTGGAGAAGCTGCTGCGCTCGGCAATAGCCAACTGGGAGACAAAAACAGGCCGCAAGGCTGAGGAGGGCGAGCTGTATGTCTCGCGCGTGTTCGTCGACCAAGGCGTTACAATGAAGCGCATGCGGCCGGCACCGCAAGGCAGGGCTTACCGCATCCGCAAGCGCAGCAACCACGTTACTCTGTATTTGGACTCAAAAAATGACGAAAACTAAAAGATATGGGACAAAAAGTTAATCCGATAGCCAACCGGCTTGGCATAATCCGCGGCTGGAGCTCCAATTGGTTCGGTGGCAAAAGCTTCGGCGAGAACCTCGTGGAGGACGCGAAGATACGCAAATACCTCAACGAACGCCTCGCCAACGCCAGTCTGTCGCGCATCATCATCGAGCGCACGCTTAAACTGGTAACCATCACCATCTGCACCGCGCGTCCGGGAATCGTCATTGGCAAAGGCGGGCAGGATGTCGACAAACTCCGCGAAGAGCTGAAAAAACTCTATAAGAAAGACATCCAAATCAATATCTACGAGATAAAGAAACCCGAACTCGACGCCGCCATCGTCGGCCGCAACATCGCCAACCAAGTGGAAGGCAAGGTGTCCTACCGCCGCGCGATAAAGATGGCCGTACAAAACGCTATGCGCGCCGGCGCCGAGGGCATAAAAATCCAAATCAGCGGACGACTGAACGGGGCCGAGATGGCACGCTCGGAGATGTATAAAGAGGGCCGCACGCCGTTGCACACCTTCCGCGCCGATATCGACTACTGCAAGACGGAAGCCTTGACAAAGGTAGGTCTGCTCGGCATCAAAGTGTGGATATGCCGCGGCGAGATCTTCGACAAGCCCGACCTTACGCCTAACCTCGCGCAAGAGAAGTCAGCCATGGGTCGCGGCGGAGGTCGTATGGGCGGTCGCGGCGGCCGCAGAAGAAACAATAATCGCTAAAAAAGAGAGCTATTATGTTACAGCCGAAAAGAGTAAAATACAGAAGACCCCAAGACGGGCGCGGCAACAAAGGCAACGCCCACAGGGGTGTCGAACTGTCGTTCGGGTCGTTCGGCATCAAGACCCTTGACGCCAAATGGATCACCAACAGGCAGATAGAAGCGGCGCGTGTCGCCATCAACCGTTACATGAACCGCGAGGGCCAGGTGTGGATACGCATCTTCCCCAGCAAGCCTATCACGCGCAAGCCCGCCGATGTCCGCATGGGTAAAGGTAAAGGCGATGTCGCGGGATGGGTGGCGCCGGTAACGCCGGGACGCATCCTGTTCGAAGTGGAGGGCGTGCCGTTCGACGTGGCCAAAGAGGCGCTGCGTCTGGGCGCGCAGAAGCTGCCCGTGAGGACTAAGTTTGTTGTAAGACGCGATTACGATAAAAACGCTTAAGCTATGAAGATCAAAGAAGTAAATGCGCTCCAAGACAAGGAGCTCTCCGAGAAGCTGGAGAACGCGCAGGCACGCCTCGTCAATCTCAGACTCACCCATGCCGTGTCGCCCCTTGAGAACCCCTCGCAGATTAAGGCCGTACGTCGCGACATCGCGCGGATGAAAACCGTCCTCCGTCAAAGAGAACTTAACAAATAACCAACGGTTCAAGATGGAAACAAGAAATTTAAGAAAAACAAGGCAGGGTGTGGTCGTAAGCGACAAGATGGACAAGTCGATAGTCATCGCGTCGAAGTTCAAAGAGAAGCACCCCATATACGGCAAGTTTGTCCAGAAGACAAAGAAATACCACGCTCACGACGAGAACAACGAGGCCAAGACTGGCGACAAGGTGCTCATCATGGAGACCCGTCCGCTGTCGAAGACGAAGCGCTGGAGATTAGTCAACATTATCGAAAAAGCCAAGTAAAATGATACAGGCAGAATCAAGACTTACAATATGCGATAACAGCGGTGCCCGGGAGGCGCTCTGTATCCGCGTGCTGGGCGGCACAAGACGCCGCTATGCGAGTGTCGGCGATGTCATCGTCGTGGCCATCAAGCAGGCCATCCCGACAAGCGAGGTGAAGAAAGGGTCGGTGTCAAGGGCTCTGATAGTGCGCACGAAGAAGGAGATCCGCCGCCCCGACGGGTCGTACATCCGCTTCGACGACAACGCCTGCGTGCTGCTGAACAACGCCGGCGAGCTGCGCGGCAGCCGTATCTTCGGACCTGTGGCCCGCGAGCTTCGTGCGGTGAACATGAAGGTGGTCTCTTTGGCGCCCGAGGTTCTTTAACTTTTTAAAACACGTAAAGAGAAATGGCAAAGTTGCATATAAGAAAGAACGATACCGTCATAGTTCTTGCCGGCGACGACAAAGGCAAGAGCGGCAAAGTGCTCAAGGTCAATGTGGACAAGCAGACCGCCATCGTGGAAGGCTGCCGCTTCGTGTCGAAGTGCGCCAAACCCTCGGCGAAGAACCCGCAGGGCGGCATACTCAAACAGGAGGCGCCCATCCACATCTCGAACCTGAGCCTCGTTGACCCGAAGTCGGGCAAGCCCACGCGCGTATCATTAAAGCATGAAGGAAAGAACGTAGTACGGATTGCAAAAAAATCTGGAGAGGAAATCAAGTGATGAACACAGCACAGTTAAAAAAGACATACAAGGACGAGATTGCGCCCGCGCTGATGAAGCAGTTCAAATACACCTCCATCATGCAGGTGCCCGAACTGAAAAAGATTGTCGTCAACATGGGGCTCGGCGTGGCCACGCAAGATAAGAAAATCATCGAGGTGGCAATAGGCGAAGTGTCGGCTATCACCGGTCAGAAGGCCGTGGCGACATATTCGCGGAAAGATATCTCCAACTTTAAGGTGCGCAAGAAGATGCCCATCGGCGTGATGGTTACCCTGCGCCGCGAGCGTATGTACGAGTTCCTCGAGAAGCTCGTGCGCATCGCTCTGCCCCGCATCCGCGACTTCAAAGGCGTGGCCACGAAGCTCGACGGGCGCGGCAACTACACCCTCGGCGTGTCCGAGCAGATCATCTTCCCGGAGATAAACATCGACACCATCAGCCGCATCCAAGGCATGAACATCACGTTCGTAACGTCCGCAGCCACCGACGAAGAGGGTTTCGCCCTTCTCAAAGCGTTCGGCTTACCTTTCAAGAACAAATAACGACAAACAGATATGGCAAAAGAATCAATGAAGGCGCGTGAGGTGAAGCGCGCAAAGCTGGTTGCCCGTTACGCCGAGAAGCGCGCGGCACTGAAAAAGATTGTTGCCACGACGGACGACCCGGCGGAGGCGTACGAGGCATGCCGCAAGCTGCAAGCTATCCCGAAGAACGCCAACCCCATCCGCCTGCACAACCGTTGCATGCTCACAGGGCGCCCCAGAGGTTACATCCGCCAGTTCGGCATATCCCGCATACAGTTCCGCGAGATGGCTTCGGCAGGATTGATACCGGGCGTGAAAAAGGCCAGCTGGTGAACGAAAGAAACATTTAATATTGTCGGGGGAGGCCCGATCAATTAAACATTTATATTTATGACCGATCCAATAGCAGATTATCTGACCAGACTCAGAAACGCAATCATGGCGCACCACCGCGTCGTGGAGATTCCTGCGTCGAACATCAAGAAGGAAATCACGAAAATCCTTTTTGAGAAAGGGTACATCCTGAACTATAAGTTCATCGAGGACGGCCCGCAGGGCACCATCAAAGTGGCTTTGAAATGGAACCCGCAGACGATGCAGAACGCCATCAAATGTCTGAAACGCGTGTCAACGCCGGGACTACGCAGGTACACCGGCTACAAAGACATGCCGAGAGTTATCAACGGACTGGGTATAGCCATCCTGTCCACATCGCAAGGGGTGATGACCGACAAAGAAGCCTCCGAGCTGAAAATCGGCGGCGAGGTGCTTTGCTACGTCTATTAATTGGAGGATTTCGCAATGTCAAGAATAGGAAAACTGCCAATTAGCATTCCCGCCGGCGTAACAGTCGACTTCAAGGACAACGTCGTAACGGTGAAAGGCCCCAAGGGCGAGCTTAAACAGAAAATCGACCCGTCGATCAAACTCGCCATCGAGGACGGGCACATCAATTTCACCGTCGACGAGAACAGCCCGGTGAACTATAAACAGAAAAACGCGTTCCACGGCCTCTACCGCTCGCTGGTGAACAATATGGTTGTCGGCGTGAGCGAGGGCTACCGCAAAGTGCTCGAGCTCGTCGGCGTGGGCTACCGCGTGTCGAACCAAGGCAACGTCATCGAGTTCTCGCTGGGCTACACCCACCCGATTTTCATCCAGCTGCCGCCGGAGGTGAAGGTGGAGACCAAATCGGAGCGCAACCAGAACCCGCTGCTCATCCTCGAATGCTGCGACAAACAGCTCATCGGGCACATCTGTGCGAAAATTCGTTCTTTCCGCAAGCCGGAGCCTTACAAAGGCAAGGGTATTCGTTTCCAAGGCGAGGTTATCCGCCGCAAGAGCGGTAAATCGGCTGCCGCCAAGTAATTTTAATTCCGCAAGATTATGATTAACAAGAAGATAGAAAGACGAATAAAGATAAAGTTCCACATCAAGAAAGCGGTGAAAGGAACTGCCGAGCGCCCGCGCCTTAGCGTGTTCCGCTCCAACAAACAGATTTACGCCCAGGTGATCGACGACGTCAGCGGCAAGACCCTCGCGGCAGCCTCCTCACTCAAACTCGACGCCATGCCCAAGAAAGAGCAGGCCGCCAAGGTGGGCGAACTAGTGGCTGCCAACGCCCTCGCGGCGGGCATCAGCTCTGTTGTTTTCGATCGTAACGGCTACCTTTATCACGGCCGCGTCAAGGAACTGGCCGACGCAGCACGCAAAGGGGGACTTAAATTCTAAACGGCTATGGCATTTAAAATAAACAAAGTGAAGATAAACAGCGATGTCGAATTGAAGGATCGCTTGGTGGCTATCAATCGCGTTACGAAAGTGACGAAGGGCGGACGGACATTCACCTTCGCCGCTATCGTGGTTGTCGGCGACGGCAACGGCGTCATCGGCTACGGCCTGGGCAAAGCGGGCGAGGTAACATCGGCCATTGCCAAAGGTGTCGAGATGGCAAAGAAAAATCTGGTGAAGGTGTGCGTACTCAAAGGCACAATACCCCACGAGGTGGAGGCGCATTTCGGCGGGGCGCGCGTGCTGATGAAACCCGCAGCAGCCGGTACGGGCCTCGTCGCCGGCGGCGCCATGCGTGCAGTCTTGGAGAGCGCCGGCGTGCAGGACATCCTCTGCAAATCGAAAGGTTCGTCGAACCCCCACAACCTCGTCAAAGCCACCATCATCGGCCTGACACAGGTGCGCGACGCGTTCACGATAGCCGGCGAGCGCGGCATCAGCATGAACAAGGTGTTTAACGGCTAAAAGGAAGGAAGCATTATGGCAACAATAAAAGTGAAGCAGATAAGGAGCGGCATAGGCCGGCCGAAAGACCAGAAGGCGACGCTCTTGGCGCTGGGGCTCCACAGGATCTCCCAGACAGTCGAAGTAGAAGACAATCCTTCCATGAGGGGCATGATTCACAAAGTGCACCATCTCGTGACCATCGTTGAATAAAATTTAAGCAGAAAGGAAGCAATATGAAACTGAATACTTTGAAACCGGCCGAGGGGTCGACACACTACCGCCGCCGTATAGGGCGCGGCCAGGGCTCCGGGCTCGGCGGCACGTCCACACGCGGACATAAAGGTGCGAAGGCACGCTCCGGCTATTCGCGCAAGATCGGCTTCGAGGGCGGCCAGATGCCTCTGCAGAGAAGGCTTCCCAAAGGCGGGTTCAAGAACATCAACCATGTCGAGTACCTTGCCGTCAACCTGTCCGTGCTGCAGTCGCTTGCGGAAAAGAAGAATCTCACCAAGATCGGCATCGCCGAACTCGCGGAGGCCGGCCTTACCAACGGCAAAGGGCTCGTGAAGATCCTCGCCAAGGGCAAGCTCACCGCGAAGGTCGATGTCGAGGCTCACGCATTCTCGAAGACCGCCGAGGAAGCTATTAAGGCGGCGGGCGGTAATGTAACTGTTATCTGAGAGGATAATGAAAAAGTTTATTGAGACCATAAAGAACTGCTGGAAAGTGGAGGATCTGCGCCAGAGACTTCTGACAACGATTCTCTTCGTGGCGGTTTATCGCTTCGGCTCGTTTGTCGTCCTGCCCGGCATCAACCCGGCACAGCTGGCGAAGCTGCAGGAGCAGACGGCGGGCGGCCTGATGTCGCTGCTCGATATGTTCTCCGGCGGCGCCTTCTCCAACGCGTCAATCTTCGCGCTGGGCATCATGCCGTACATCTCGGCATCCATCGTCATGCAACTCCTCGCCGTGGCCGTGCCGTACTTCCAGAAGATGCAGCGCGAGGGCGAGAGCGGACGAAAAAGGATCAACTGGTACACGCGGTGGCTTACGATAGCCATCCTGCTGTTCCAAGCGCCGTCGTACCTCGTCAACCTGAAATATCAGGCGGCGGGCGCGCTGGCCTCGGGCATCTCATGGACGGCGTTTATGGTGCCGGCAAGCATCATCCTCGCCGCAGGGTCGATGTTCATCCTCTGGCTCGGCGAACGCATAACGGACAAAGGTGTGGGCAACGGCGTATCGATGATCATTATGATCGGTATCATCGCGCGCTTCCCGTCGGCCTTCGCGCAGGAGTTCTCATCGCGCATGACGGCCATCTCCGGCGGCGGCGTGGTGATGTTCATCGCAGAGATATTGATCCTCTACGCAGTGGTGTGCGCGGCGATATTGCTCACGCAGGGCACGCGCAAGGTGCCTGTGCAGTATGCCAAGCGCGTCGTGGGCGGCCAGCAGATGGGCGGCGCAAGGCAGTACATCCCGCTGAAGCTGTTCGCAGCTAACGTGATGCCTATCATCTTCGCGCAAGCATTGATGTTCGTGCCGCTGGCCATCGTGCAGTTCAACTCCGAGAACGCTTCGTCGGCGCTGAGGCAGCTGATGGACAACCGCAGCCTGCTTTACAACATCATCTACGTCATCCTCATCATCGCCTTCACCTATTTCTACACGGCGATCACGATGAACCCCACGCAGATGGCGGAGGATATGAAGCGCAACAACGGGTTTATCCCCGGCATCAAGCCCGGCAAGCCCACGGCTGATTACATCGATATGGTGATGTCGCGCATAACCTTGCCCGGCTCGCTGTTCATCGCGTTCATCGCCATCATGCCCGCGCTGGCCGGCCTGCTCCACGTGCAGCAAGGCTTCTCGCAGTTCTTCGGCGGCACGTCGCTGCTCATCCTTGTCGGCGTGGTCATCGACACCCTGCAACAGATCGAGAGCCACCTGATGATGCGGCATTACGACGGGCTGCTTAATTCCGGTTACACCCGCGGCGGCGTCTCAGCATATTAAACTATGGCAAAGCAGTCAGCGATAGAACAGGACGGAACGATCGTCGAGGCGCTCTCCAACGCAATGTTCCGCGTGGAGCTGGAAAACGGCTGCCCCATCATCGCCCATATCTCCGGCAAGATGAGGATGCACTATATCCGCATCCTGCCCGGCGACAAGGTGAAGGTGGAGATGAGCCCTTACGACCTTACCAAGGGCCGGATAGTGTTCAGATACAAATAAAACGAAACGAGATATGAAGACAAGAACATCACTGAAAAAGCGCACGCCCGATTGCAAGATAGTGCGCCGCAAGGGCCGTCTTTTCGTCATAAACAAGAAAAACCCCAAGTTCAAGACGCGGCAGGGCTAAGCATTAAAATTTTTAATTCAAGTTATTCAAAATGGCAATAAGAATTGTTGGAGTAGATTTGCCCCAAAACAAGCGTGGCGAAATCGCATTGACCTACATCTACGGAATAGGTCGAAGTAGTTCAGCAAAGATATTGGACAAGGCGGGTGTCAGCCGCGACCTGAAAGTGAACGAATGGTCGGACGAGCAGGCAACCAAGATCCGTCAGATCATCGCTGCTGACTATAAAGTGGAAGGCGACCTCCGCTCGGAGATCCAGCTTAACATCAAGCGTCTGATGGACATCGGTTGTTATCGCGGCATACGTCATCGTAACGGCCTGCCTGTTCGCGGTCAGAGCACCAAGAACAACGCTCGCACGCGCAAAGGAAGAAAGAAGACTGTGGCCAATAAGAAGAAGGCAACCAAGTAATTTAAGGAAAGGAATTTAAATTATGGCAAAGAAAACAGTCTCCAAGAAAAGAAACGTGAAGGTGGATGCCATCGGGCAACTGCACGTGCATAGTTCGTTCAACAACATCATCGTGTCCTTAGCCAACAGCGAGGGGCAGGTCATCTCATGGTCGTCGGCAGGCAAGATGGGCTTCCGCGGCTCGAAGAAGAACACGCCTTACGCCGCACAGATGGCAGCAGAGGATTGCGCGAAGACGGCTTACGACCTCGGTCTGCGCAAGGTGAAAGCCTACGTGAAAGGTCCCGGCAACGGGCGCGAGTCGGCCATCCGCGGCGTCCACAGCTCGGGCATTGAGGTGATTGAGATAACCGACGTTACGCCGCTGCCCCACAACGGGTGCCGCCCGCCGAAACGCCGCAAGGTTTAAAGAACGCTCGAAGCAAGTAATAATTAAAAGCTACATACAACAAATATGGCGAGATATATAGGTCCGAAATCAAGAATTGACCGCAGGTTCGGCGAAGCCATCCTCGGCAAAGAAAAAGTTTTGTCCAGGAGATCCTTCGCTCCCGGACAGCATGGTAATACCCGCCGCCGCAAGACGTCGGAGTATGGTGTCATGTTGGCAGAGAAGCAAAAAGCCAAGTACACGTACGGCGTGCTCGAGCGCCAGTTCAGAAACATGTTCGAGAAGGCTGCCAAGGCCGACGGCATCACCGGCGAGGTGCTGCTGCAAGCTCTCGAATGCCGTCTGGACAACATCGTCTTCCGCCTCGGCATAGCGCCCACACGCCGCGCCGCACGCCAGCTGGTGGGACACAAGCACATCTGCGTCGACGGCAAGGTGGTGAACATCCCTTCATACTCCGTCAAGCCCGGACAAGTCGTCTCCGTGCGCGAGAAAGCCAAGTCGCTCGAAGTGATCGACGCCGCCCTCGCGGGGTTCAACCACAGCAAATACCCGTGGATCGAGTGGGACGAAAGCTCCAAGAGCGGCAAGCTGCTGCACAAGCCCGAGCGCGCCGACATTCCGGAGAACATCAAGGAGCAGTTAATAGTAGAGTTATATTCTAAATAAAACCCCAAGTTAATGGCGATATTAGCATTTCAAAAACCTGATAAAGTTGTAATGGTGAAGGCCACCGACAAGTACGGAAAATTCGAATTCCGTCCGTTGGAGCCCGGCTTCGGCATCACCATCGGCAACGCCCTGCGCCGCATTCTTCTTGCGTCCCTTGAAGGCTATGCCATCAACACCGTGAGAATCGCAGGTGTCGAGCACGAGTTTTCATCAGTGCCGGGAGTGCAGGAGGACGTAACGAACATCATCCTGAACTTGAAGCAAGTAAGATTCAAACACGTAGTTGAAGAGTTCGAAAACGAGAAAGTCAGCATCACCGTCGAGAACACCACAGAGTTCAAAGCCGGCGACATCGGCAAGTATCTCACCGGATTTGAAGTGTTAAACCCGGGACTGGTCATCTGTCATCTCGATGCCAAAACATCAATGCAGATTGACCTGACGATAAACAAAGGCCGCGGCTACGTGCCCGCCGACGACAACCGCGAGTACTGCACCGACATCACCGTGCTGCCCATCGACTCCATCTACACGCCGATACGCAACGTCAAGTTCGCCGTCGAGCCCTACCGCGTGGAGCAAAAAACCGACTACGACAAACTCGTCCTCGAAGTAACCACCGACGGTTCCATCCACCCGCGAGATGCGCTCAAAGAAGCCGCGAAAATACTCATTCAGCACTTCATGCTCTTCTCCGACGAGAAAATATCGCTCGAAGAAAGCGAGCAGGAAAACAACCAGGAATTCGACGAAGAGGTGCTCCACATGCGCCAGCTGCTCAAGATGCGCCTCGTCGATATGAACCTCAGCGTGCGAGCACTCAACTGCCTCAAAGCAGCCGACGTCGAGACACTCGGCGACCTCGTGCAGTACAACAAAACCGACCTGCTCAAATTCCGCAACTTCGGCAAGAAATCGCTCTCCGAGCTTGATGATTTGCTCGAGAGTCTGAATCTGTCGTTTGGAACCGATATCACAAAATTCAAATTGGACAGCAAATAAACCCTGCCCATAAACGTGTAAACCGAAATGAGACACAATAAGAAATTCAACCATCTGGGCCGTACTGCATCACACCGCCACGCCTTGCTCGCAAACATGTCCGTGTCGCTCATAATGCACAAAAGAATCACTACGACCCTCGCAAAAGCCAAGGCGCTCAAAAAATACGTCGAGCCCCTCATAACACGCGCCAAAAACGACACCACCAACTCCCGACGCGTCGTCTTCCGCTACCTACAAGACAAAGCCGCCATCACCGAACTGTTCACAACAGTCGCTTCCGCCATTGGCGACCGCCCCGGAGGATACACGCGCGTCATCAAACTCGGCATACGCAAAGGCGACGCAGCCCCCATCGCCTTCATCGAACTGGTCGACTTCGACGAGAATATGGCTAAGGAACCCAAAACCGTCAAGAAAACACGCCGCAGCCGCCGCTCAGGTGCAAAGAAAGAAGCCGAAGCTGTAAAAGAACCTGAAGCTAAGGCTGAAGAGGAAGCTAAGGCTGAAGAAACTAAGGCTGAAGAAACTAAGGTTGCTGAAAAGGCTGCTGAAGAAGTTGCATCGGAAGTGAAAGCTGCTGAGGAAACCGTTGAAACGAACCCGACAACTAAGGCTGAGGAACCGGCAGCAAACAACGAAGCCGGTGCTGAAGTAGCAACTAAGATAGAGCCCGACTCTCCCGAAATCCAGTCGCCCGAAGAGTAAACAAATTTCAATAGACACAAATAAAAAAGGGTGCCGCTCCAACAAAGGTCCGGCACTCTTCTTTTGCCCCAATCATTGCGCTAAGCAAGGCGCAAAAAGCAAGATGCAAAAAGCAGGGTGCAGAACTATTCACACAGCCCCGCACCCCGTTCACTAATATGCCATTATCGGATTAAAAATTGTAGCCAAGACTAATCATGCAGTTGCGGTTCTTGATGGAATTGAAACGGGTATACTGAATGAAGTTGTCTGAATACGCATTTGTCAAGCCAAGCTCATACTGGAAGCCGATGTAGTAATGCTTTACAAAGGTGAAGCCGGCACCGAAAGACAAACCGCATTCGAAACGCTTGCCCTCCAAACCGCCTCTATATCCTTCTCCACCAAAGTAATAATCATTAAATGGACCGAAGTAGTCGTATTTCCTCTTATCAATTCCGGATTCTTCAGTGATATAATTTTCCCACTTGTCTTTATTCTTGTATTTGCCGGCTATACCTATAGCGAAATACGGACCGAAGTTCACTTGTGCTTGAATCTTATCGGTGATATTGTACCGACCGGAAAGGAGAATAGGTATCTCAATGTAGTAAGGATTTACTTTCTCCGTATACTTATCGTAGCCCCAGTCGCCACTATCCTTGTCTGTTGCTCTATACCCTTTCATCGTGTAGTACAATCCCGGCTGGATGTAGAAATATTGGCTGATGATAGGGATGTCGGCAACTACGCCTACATTGAATCCCGCTTTTGAACCGGCATTCTCGCCTGTACCGTGCTGATTAGAGACGTTGAGTCCGCCGCGAATGCCCCAAGTAATACCTTCACTGTCGGACTGAGCCGACGCTGTCAGCACGCAGAATGCGCATGCTGCAATTAAAACTAATTTTTTCATTGCTCTGTTTTGTTTAATTGGTTAAAATGATAATTATCAATAAAGAAAATGAATGCTTCGTACAAGTACAGGGACGTGAGCTGTCCTTTTTTCGTTGCCGCTGTTGACCTTGCAATGGCGATTAAGTTCTGTTTCGGGGAAGACATAAAAGAAAAGTGAGGCCAACATTTTGCCTCATTTATTTGTGTAGGACTTAGGCTTCCCGGTAAACTCAATAAGGAAAAAGAAGTAACCCCACCTGGATGTCATCAATAAACGAATGACATACACAAGAAGAGCGGTCTTAATCGTTATTCCTGTTTACCTCGTGAAGTGCCTAAGTTCACACAAACAGAATAAAGCGAAAATGCGCTTTCTAATATGTCTTGCACAAGGCGCAAAAGCCTAATGCAGGAGCAAAGGCAAGGCAAAAATCGTGATGCGCAAACAAATGTGAAATATTTTTTGCACGAACGAAATAACGTGCCTTTAGGTACGCGATAAGAATAGCCGGGGGCTTCAGCCCTCGGGAAAAGGCGTTTAACAAATTATGCGTGCCGAAGGTACGCAACAATAAAAAAGGGTGTCAATCCTTCCCGGGTCGGCACTCTTCTTTTATCCTAATATTGCGGGTTTACCTCAACCTGTTCGCAAGGTA
>JAJPYN010000010.1:0-1770 GCA_021204905.1 Prevotella sp. | reverse complement strand
GGCACTCTTCTTTTATCCTAATATTGCGGGTTTACCTCAACCTGTTCGCAAGGTAATGCTTGCGGATGCTCAACAGGAAATGCGCCGCACCAAGGCCGGTGGTGGCGGCAGCAGCCCAGAACGCCGTGCCGTAGCTGAAATATTCCACGATGAGGCCGCCGATGATGATGCCAATGCCCATGCCGCAATCCCACGAGATGAGGAACGAGCTGTTCGCCGTACCGCGCTGGCTGTGAGGCGCGAGGTTGATAAAAATGGTTTGCATCGCGGGGAAAAGATGGCCGTTGCCGAAGCCGATGATGAGTGCCGCACCGTAGTAGCCAATGGGGTTATGCAGCGCGGCAAAGAGCAGATAGCCCGCCAGCGCAATGAGGATGCCGTGCGTGCCGTTCTTCACAAGCCGCCCCTCGCGCAGCGATCTCGCGCCAATCAGCCGGCTTAAAACAAGGCCCGCGCTCATCAGCACGAAGAACAGGCCCGACCCCGCCGTGATGCCCAGCTTCTCCTTGCCGTAGATGGCCAGATACGTACTCACCACGCCGAACGAGAACGCGAAGCACGCCATCGTGATCATCTCGCGCCACGCTTTAAGGAGCAAAAAACGGTCGAGCGACAGCGGCTCCTTATGGTGCACCAACTCGCGCTTGGGCAGCTTCAACGTCGTGTTGACAATGAACCCGATGAACGCGGCCGTGAGCGAGATGCAGAAGATATAATTAAAATTGCCGGTGAGATGGTAAATATACAACCCTATCGCGGGCGCGATGGCCGTCGACGTGTTGTTCGAAATGCCGTAATAACCGATGCCCTCGGCGCGGCGGCTTGACGGTAAAACATCAATAGCCACTGTGCTGTTCGCCACCGTCGCGGCACCCATCGGCGCACCGTGCAGCGTCCTTACTATGAAAAACAGCAGCAGGCTGCCCGCAACAATATAACCGCCGAAAAGCACGGCGAAGATGAAATAAAAAATGAGCAGCACCGTCTTGCGCTGGAAACTGTCCACAAAAAAGCCGCTGAAAGGCCGGATGAGCAGCGCCGTAATCGAGTAACCGAACAGCACAAGCCCGATCTCGTCCTTGCCCGCACCGAAATGCTCGCTCAGATACAGCGGCAGCAACGGCGTGAGCAGCATGAACGAGAAATTAAGCATGAAGTTCGCCGTCCACACCTTTATATAATTAGCATTCCAAAGCTTGTCCTTTTGCACGCTTTCCACTTGCACGTTCTCCATTTGCATGTTCTCCTCTTGTACGTTGTCCATTTGTCCCTTAGTCTTTGCCCTGAAAAAATCTCTTGTTTCGCGCCGCAAAGGTAGCGTTTTTCCGCCTATCCGCCAAACCCCGCGCAAACGAAGGCGCACGCATTTTTCGCGCCCTTTTGCTTGCACAATCCTTTCTGTTCCATTACTTTTGCCCTTGCATTCGGCATTTGCGCCGTGTGCGGGACATATTGGAAAATAAGCGTTAGCTTTTTCTTGTATTCAATTAATTGGCAGTTAAACGAAGCACACAAGAGTAAAAGTTAATGCTCGCGCAGCCGGCGTGGGCTTTTCACTCGAATATGATAGTATGGTGTTTGGCGATACCCTCGAAGCGTAGACGAAGTTAGTCCACGTTTTTCTTTTGCCCCTGTCGAAGGTGTCAACAACCAATTTAAAAATAAGTATGATATGAAAAAATTTGCTTTTAGAGGACTGTTATTTGTCCTATTGCTATTCTGCTCCGCTCCCTCTTGGGCGTCTGACTTCTCTGCCGTTAATGATGAAAC
>JAJPYN010000018.1 GCA_021204905.1 Prevotella sp. | reverse complement strand
TCTTCGCTCTCTTTGCTTCGTCGGCACACTGCACCGAGCAATACTTCTGCAAACCATTGTACGACACGAACTCCTTGCCGCAACAAGCACATTTCTTGGTTATTTGCATTTCCCTTATTTTGTTGGTTTATACTCCTCTTCGTCGTACTCCGCCCGAAATGTAAACCCGTGTTGCTTGTTGTCGCCTCTCGTCAACCGGCTTCACAAACGCGGCAATCAATCAGCCACGATATACACTGCGGTAGAAATACATCGCAAAATTATGCGCGGAATATCGAACCACCAAATATGCCCCGCAAAGTGTTAAATCCCCGCAAAGTATTGATTATCAGTGTGTTATTTCTTAGTATTGATTATCCCTCGCGGTTAATTACATGCTACTATATACAGAACAAAAATGCCCACGTTCCAATACTTTTAACACTGCTCGGTATTTTTACCGATGTAAGTGAGGTACAATAATAGAATGCATATTCGCCTATGGCACCCACATGGTACGTCGTACCTTCATACGTAACAGTCTCGGGAATAGTTACATCGCCGCTATAACTGTTATTTTGCGCATTATAAGTACTGCCATTATAGGTTACCTCCACGGAGTCCGTACCTTCAATAATGTTGTAATAGATAGTTGTTTCATCATTAACGGCAGAGAAGTCAGACGCCCAAGAGGGAGCGGAGCAGAATAACAGCAGGACAAATAACAGTCCTCTAAAAGCAAATTTTTTCATATCATACTTGAATTAAATAGTTTGACATTGTTTGTTGACACCTTCGAAAGGGGCAAAAGAAAAACGTGGACTACTTTTGTCTACGTATTCTGAGGTATCTGCAAACACCGTGCAGCATATTCGAGTAAAAGCCCACGCTGTTCGCGTGAGCACTAACTATTACTCTTGCTGCTCTTTAAATTGGCGATTATCAAGAACAAGAATAAAGCTAACGCTTATTTTCCAATATGTCCCGCACCGGGCGCGAAGCCCTATGCGAGGGCAAAGGTAGTGCACACTTGGAAAATATGCAAACAAAAGTGCGCGGAAAATGCGCCTTTCGCGGTGTACGGAAGGTTTTGCTTGCGGTTTAAGTAGCTGATTGTCAGGGCTTTGTCTCGCCCTCGATGTAATTATCCATTGTGAGCTGCTTGCCGTCCCAGACGACGAAGGTGAAGAGCTTTATCCAGTCGCCGATGATGAGCATGCGCGTGGCGGGATTGAGCGGCAGGTCGAGCTCGATGTGCCGGTGGCCGTAGATGAAGAAATCGACGTTGGGGTGCGACAGCAGATAGTCTTTTGTGAAGCCGACGAGGTACTCCTTGTCCTCGCCCATGTACGGCGGTTCCTCGCCCCCGTCGCGTTTGAGCCGGCTGTGGCGCGCCCATGTCAGACCGAAGCGCATGGCGGTGTCGGGGTGGAGCAGGTTCGAGAACATCCATTGGCACGCCTTACTGTGGAATATGGCGCGGATGAACTTAAAGCCCTTTTCGGGGTCGCCGAGGCCGTCGCCGTGCGCGATGAAGAATTCCTTGCCGTAGAGCTCGGTGTTGAACGGCTCGCGATGGATGATCACGCCGCATTCGCGTTCGAGGTATTGATACGCCCAGATGTCGTGGTTGCCGATGAAATAATGCACCTCGACGCCGCTGTCGGTAAGCTCCGCCATCTTGCCGAGGAAGCGTGTGAAGCCTTTCGGCACGACGCGCCGCCATTCGTACCAGAAATCGAACATGTCGCCGAGCATGAACACTGCGCCGGCCTTACCCTTGATCTCGTCGAGGAAGCGCACGAGGCGGCGTTCCTGCGTGCGGCGGTGGGTGGTGGCCCATGAGCCGAGGTGCGCGTCGGAAATAAAATAAATCGGTTTCATCATTCTTCTCTTGCGGATGGCAAAGTTAATGAAAAATCAGTCAAAACCCAACTCCGTCTTCGCCTCGTCGCTCATCATCGACCGGTCCCACTCGGGCTCGAAGACAAGGTTGACCGCGGCGGAGGTGATGCCCGTGACGGCCTCAAGGCGCTGTCGCACGTCGTCGACGATGAAGTCGGCCATCGGGCACGCCGGGGCGGTGAGCGTCATGTCGACATCGAGCGCGCCGTCGTCGTGCAGGTCGATCTTGTAAATCAGGCCGAGGCTGTAAATATCGACTGGTATTTCCGGGTCGAAAACGGTTTTCAGCACCTCGACGATGCGCGTCTCAAGGGCGGTTTTTTCTTCGGCTGTCATAATATTACTTTGCGCGAAAGGGTCAATTATAAAAGGTGTTTTCGAATGCCGCACGCTTCTCTTTCCCGCGAACGCACACCTGCCACCACGCCGCGATGAAGCCCGTGCCGTAACCCGCGAGCTGCACGAACGCCGCCGGAACGCTCATCAAGCCCACGCGCAGGCTGCGGTTGCGCAACGCCGAATCGATGCAAATAGCGAGGCAGAAAAGGGCGATCGGGCAGAGGCAGACGAGCGCGACGGCGGGGCAAACGAAGGCGAAGACGACGGCGAGAACGATGAGCAAAGTAATACCGGCAACGAAGGCCGAAGGCAGCAGATGCACCACCTTCAAACTGTCGGGATAGCGTTTGTATAAAGCTATTCTCGCGATGCCGGAGTTGAACACTTGCCGGAAGAATTTCTTCAGGTCGGTGCGCCGCTTGTGCCACACCCACGCCTCGGGGATGAGGCGGCAGCGGTAACCGGCTTTAAACAGTCGGATGGACAGGTCGATGTCCTCGCCGAAGCGCATGTTTGCGAAGCCTCCGAGCCGCCGGAACGCCTCGCGCGCGATGCCCATGTTGAACGAGCGCGGGTAGAACTTGTCCATGCGCTTCTTGCCGCCGCGTATGCCGCCGGTGGTCAGGAACGAGGTCATCGCGTAGGAGATCGCCTTCTGCGTAACGCTGAACGACGGGTGCGCCGCGTCGGGTCCGCCGAACGCCTCGGCAGGGTTGTCTTTCAAAGCCTTTGCCAGCTGCGCGAAATAATTTTCCGGAACGACAACATCGCTGTCGAGGATGACCAAGAAATCTCCGGAAGCCCTTTCCGCGCCGTAGTTGCGGCTGGGTCCGGGTCCGGAGTTTTCCTTTTCTAAATACTTGATTTTCAGGCGGTTGGCATATCGCGAACACACCTCGCGACATGTTACGCTGCTGCCGTCCTCGACGATAATCACCTCAAAATCGGCATACGTCTGCGCGGCAAGGCTGGCGAGCAGTTCGTCCGCCTCTTGCGGGCGGTTGAACACCGGGACAATGACGGAGAAGCGCCCGCTAAACCGGTCATCGTCTGCTGCACTCGCCAAATCCTTCAAGCTTGTTTGCAAGTTAATTCTTTACTTCGCCCGACCTACGTAACTGCCGTCGCGCGTGTCCACTTGGATGATGTCGCCCTCGTTGATGAACAGCGGCACCTTTATCGTCGCGCCCGTTTCGAGCGTGGCGGGTTTGAGCGTGTTCGTGGCCGTATCGCCCTTCACGCCGGGTTCGCTGTGGGTTACTTTCAGGTAGGTCTTCACGGGCATCTCCGCGTAGAGAATGGTGCCGTCCGTAGTGTCGGAGACCACCGAGAGCGTGTCGCTTTCCTTCATGTAGTCGACGCCGTCGATGAGGTCGCGCGCAATGGGAACCTGCTCGTAGGTCTCGAGGTTCATGAAAATGTAGTCATTGCCCTCCTTGTAGAGATACTGGTAATCACGGTGTTCAATGACTACATCTTCAAGCTTGAAGCCCACGTTCCAAGTGCGTTCGATGACTCTCCCGTCAACGACGTTTCTGAATTTGCAGCGCATCACGGTGTTGCCCTTGCCGGGTTTGATGTGCAGAAAATCAATGCAAATCCAAATGTGGCCGTCCATGCGGATGCACGTGCCTTTTTTGATTTCTTCGCAACCAATCATTTTTCTTCTTTTTTAAAGGGTTAAACTTAAAATGAAATTGGAGTTCACAAATGTACGATTTTTATTTCACGGCGGCGAGGCAAATGCTGTAAAATTCGCCCGAACACGACAAAAACAAGCGTTTTCTTTGCCGTTTGAAAGGAAAACTCTAATTTTGCAAGCCATTGAAGAGGCGCGCCCTCCGAGGCAGGCTGTTCAATCGTCAGAAGGGTAAACAACAAGACAAGAAAAGAATATGAAAAGAACGTTCCAACCCCACAACCGCCGTCGCGTCAACAAGCACGGCTTCCGCCAGAGGATGGCCACGAAGAACGGGCGCCGCGTGCTTGCCAGCCGCCGGGCACACGGCCGCAAGAAGCTCACGGTGTCGGATGAAAATCACGGCAAATAAAGCATTCCGCGCCTGATAACACCCCTTCGCGGCAAGAGACAGAAGCAGCATCATCCTTTGGCGGAATGATCGCTGCTTTTTGTGTTTAGCAACCCCCTTTCAAACCAACCAACGCGCCGAACGATGTCGCTTAAAAACATTTACAAGAAATTCTTCGACAAGATCCTGTGGCTTAACATCCTCGCGATGGTCATCGTGCTCATCCTCGTCGTCATCGCCGCAGCCGTCCTGCTCAACCGCTACACGCGCCACGGCGAGGCCATTCCCGTGCCGAACGTAACGCGGATGTCGATGAGCGACGCCCGGCGCATGCTCGCAGAAACAGGCCTGCTCGTCGAAGTAACCGACACCGGCTACGTCAAAGACCTGCCCAAAGACTGCATCCTCGAACAGAAGCCCGCCGCAGGCACGAAGGTGAAAAAAGGCCACGTCATCGCACTCATCGTCAACGCCTCCGCCACACCCGCCATCGCCCTGCCCGACATCATCCAAAACTGCTCCCTCCGCGAAGCCGTCGCGCGACTCAAATCGATGGGCTTCAAAGTGGGCGAACCGCAATTCGTCAGCGGCGAGAAAGAATGGGTCTACGGCATCACCGTCGACGGCATACCACGCAAAGCCGGCGAGCGCATAGCAGTGAATAAAACCGTCGTCGTGCAGGCAGGAAACGGCTATGTGGCCGAAGAAGATTCCGTGGTCTACGTCGAGTACAACCCCGCCGCAGAAATCGATGAGGATGCCGCTGACAACAGCTTCCCCGACGGCTATAGCGACCGCGACGACTTTATGGAAATACCGCAATAAAGGCTTATGGACGGGCAAAACGAAAATATTAAGGTTGAAGAAAGCGTTAACGAAAATGTTGTTGATGGAAACGTTGATGTTAATGAAAACATTGATGTTGATGAAAACATTGAGGTTGATGAAAACATTGAGGCTGCTGTTGACCGCGTACCCGACACTGACAACGGCGTCGCGGACGGGGCTTGTTCCGAAGGGACTGCAGTAGCGACTAAGATAATCCCGGCCGAAAACTCCGAAAACTCCGAAAGCTCAGGTAACGCCGTTGATGCCGACATCGAAAGCGAGGCCCTCGACGGCGAACTAGCCGAACTGTACGAGCATTTCCGACTCGTCGCCGAGGTGGCCGGCGAACCCGTGCGCGTCGACAAATACCTCACCGAGCACCTCCAACATTCCTCGCGCAGCCGCATACAGCGCGCCGCCGCAGCAGGCTATGTCTTCGTCAACGGCAAAACCGTGCGCAACAACCATTGCGTCAAGCAAGGCGACATCATCACCCTCATGCTCTCGCGGCCCCATTACGACAAGTCGATCGTGCTCGAAGACATCCCCATCGACATCGTCTACGAAGACGCCGACATCGTGGTGGTGAACAAAGCCGCGGGCATGGTCGTACACCCCGGCATAGGCAACTACACCGGCACGCTCGTCAACGCCCTCGCCTTCCACATGAGCAACCAGCCCGGCTTCGACCCCGACGACCCCAGCGTGGGCATCGTCCACCGCATCGACAAAGACACGTCGGGCCTGCTCGTCGTGGCGAAGAATGAAGAGGCGCGCGAGAACCTCGCCATGCAATTTTTCAACAAAACAACCCTGCGCTCGTACAACGCCCTCGTATGGGGACATTTCGACGGCGATGAAGGGCGCATCGAAGGCAACATCTCGCGCGACCCCAAAGACCGCATGCGCATGACCGTTACCGAGCCCGACTCCGGCATAGGCAAACCCGCCGTAACACACTGGCGCACGCTCGAACGCTTCGGCTACGTAACGCTCGTCGAATGCGTGCTCGAGACCGGCCGCACACACCAGATCCGCGCGCACATGAGCCACATCGGCCACCCCCTCTTCGCCGACGAGCGCTACGGCGGCATGGAGATCCTGCGCGGGGAGAACAGCGCGTCGTATAAGGCGTTCATCAACAACTGCTTCAAGATATGCCCGCGCCAAGCACTCCACGCGCGCACGCTCGGCTTCGTCCACCCGTCAACGGGCGAAGAGATGAATTTCTCGTCAGACATGCCCGACGATTTCAGCCAGCTGCTCGACAAGTGGCGCACATACATCGAGGGTAAAAAATAAATCAGCTTTATGAAAAGACGAATCGCGATAATCTGCGGCGGCGACTCCTCCGAATACGCCGTGTCGATGCGCTCCGGCGAAGGCCTGTTCAGCTTCTTCGACAAAGAGAAATACGACGTGCGCATCGTTGAACTGAGGCACGGCCGGTGGATGGTGCACCTCGCCGACGAGCGCGCGGAGATCGACCTTAACGATTTCAGTTACAGCCACTTAGGTGAAAAATGCGGCTTCGATTACGCTTACATCACCGTGCACGGCTCGCCCGGCGAGAACGGCATCATGCAAGGTTATTTCGACCTCATCGGCATGCCCTACTCCACCGGCAGCGTGCTCGTCGAGGCCCTCACCTTCGACAAGTTCGCGCTCAACAACCACCTCCGCGCCTTCGGCATCAGCGTGGCCGACTCGGTGCTTGTCAGAAAGGGCGAACCGCGCGCCGCAGACGAGGAAATCATTGCACGAATCGGGCTGCCGTGCTTCGTCAAACCCGCTGCCGACGGCTCGAGCTACGGCGTGTCGAAAGTGAAGACGGCGGCGCAACTGCCCGCGGCCATCGACTTCGCGTTCAAAGAGAGCGACGAGGTGATGATCGAGCAATTCCTCTGCGGCACCGAGATCTCGCAAGGCGTCTTCCGCAACGGCCGCGACATCATCGTGCTGCCCGCCACGGAGGTGGTTACCGGCAACGAATTTTTCGATTACGACGCGAAATACAACGGTCAGGTGGAGGAAATAACGCCGGCGAGAATAGCCCCCGACACGGCAAACCAAGCTGCGGCGATGACCCGCAAAATCTACGAACTGCTCCATTGCAACGGCATCATCCGCATCGATTACATCATCACGAAAGATGCTCGCGGCAACGACAAAATCAACCTGCTCGAAGTGAACACCACGCCCGGCATGACCGCCACCTCGTTCATCCCGCAACAGGTGCGCGCCGCCAAGCTCGACATCAAGGACGTGCTCACCGCCGTTGTCGAGAATAGCTTTAAATAAAGGGCCTTCGGGAAAATTTTAAGCTAAAAAACAAACCTCTTCGCGGTTTAAATTAAAGCAACGCCGGCAACTCAAACAGCCGCGCGGAATGGCTGCCCTTGATGAGGATGCACTTGCCTTGCGGTTGTTCGCGCGAGATTGCAGTCTTCACCTCGTCGACATCGGCAAAGCAGCGATAGGGCGAAGCGATATTTTTGAATTCGCTCCCTACAAGCCAAACGTCGCTTAACCCTTTGGTTTTCAACAAGTTAACTATTTGTTCGTGCTCCTCGCCGGAAGCGGCGCCAAGCTCGGCCATATCGCCGAGGATGAGCATTTTCGGCCGGGGAGAAATGATGCGCGCAAAGTTGTCTATTGCCGCGGCCATGCTCGACGGATTGGCGTTGTACGCGTCGACGATGAGCTCGTTGGCGCTTGTAATTGTCAGTTGCGAGCGGTTGTTTTGCGGGCGGTAGGCCTCGATGGCTGCGGCGATGTCGTTCTCCCGCACGCCGAAATGTCGCCCGACGGTTACGGCCGCGAGGATGTTCGGCAGGTTGTACGCGCCGATGAGCTGCGTGCGGATGATGGTGCCGGCGGCGAGCTTCACGCTAAGGTACGGCGCGCATTCCGCCATCTCGCCCGGGACGTAACCGACGGTTTGCAGATGCCTTTCGCGCGCCATTTCGACGAGCGTGCTGTCGGCGGTGTTGAGGAACGCAAACCGTTGGTTTTCAGCTAAATAATCATACAATTCGCCCTTCGTCGCTTTCACCCCTTCGACGCCGCCGAACCCCTCGAGATGCGCCCGGCCGATGTTCGTGATGAGTCCGCACACGGGTTCCGCCGTCTCCGCGAGCGTCTTGATGTCGCCGGGGTGGCTCGCGCCCATCTCGATGACGGCGATCTCATCTTCGGAAGACAGGCGCAGCAGCGTTTTCGGTACGCCGACATCATTGTTGAGATTGCCTTGCGTGGCGAGTACTTTGTACGATGTGCCAAGCACGGCGGCGAGCAGCTCTTTCGTTGTCGTTTTGCCGTTCGTGCCCGTTACGGCGACGACGGGGATGGCGAATTCGCGCCGGTGCAAACGCGCAACTTGCTTGTAGGTATTGAGCGTGTCGGCAACTTTAATCATTCGCCCGGCAAACTTGTTTTCAACATCAAGCTCGTTCGGATTGGCATCGACTACGGCGTAGCTGCAACCGTTTTCCAATGCGCCGACAGCGAACCGGTTGCCGTCGAAATTTGCGCCGTGCAACGCGATGAACACGCTGCCGCTGATGATTTCACGCGAGTCGGTGCAGATGGCGCCCGCCGTTTTGCACAACTGAAATATGCCGTCGATATTCATTAGGTTGAGCGTTTTTTACCCTGCAAAAATATGCAAAACGCGCCTGAAAACCAAGCTTGTGCCGCGCGATAATGCCTTTGCGCGCTTGATTTTCGTCATAAAACGCCTGTTGGCCTCGTTTTTTGGATATTTGTCAAGGAAAACGGCCCGATGGCGCGATTTTTCCTCACAAAACCTTGCGAACGTGCCGCCCGCCGTACCTTTGCAGCGGTTTTCGGAGGAAGACCCGGCCTCCGGGCCACTCGGGATAAGCGTTTATGCCGGGTCGGAATTAAAAGAATTGAAAGGAAATTAGTCATGAAAAAGATTATGAATTTTTTCAAGAGGGCTAATTGCACAATGGACTTTAACGCCATAGAGCACCTCTTGAATTGCAAGTGCTAAGCACATAAGAACGACGTCCGGTTGCGCAGGCTGCACCCCTGCGGGCGTTGTGCAAAAGCGGCGCACGAAGCGGACGAAGAGTGAGATAAATTTTAGTTGTTAATAAATAGAATGAGTAGGGCTGTTCTGCGGGACGGCCTTACTTTTTTTGCGCTCAGACGTGCGGCAGTTCGACGGCGAAGGTGGTGCCTTTGCCCTCTTCGGAATAGACGTTGATGGCGCCTTCGTGGAGCGTGATGATGCGTTTGGAGAGGGCCATGCCGATGCCGTGCCCTTCGGCGACGCTCTCCTGTGAGCCGCGGTAGAAGAGTGTGAAGAGGTTGCGTTTGTCGGTCTCTGTCATGCCGATGCCGAAGTCTGACAGTCGCACGATGGCGAGGTTTTCCCAGAACGATATTTGAATGACGGAGGCGTGGTCGGCCGAGTATTTACAGTTGTTTTCGATGAGGTTGGCGAAGGCGATGTTGAGCAGATAGGGGTTGCCGAGAACGGTGATGCGGCGGTCGTCGTCGTTGAGGTCGTCCTCGAAAATTATCTCGATGCGATAGTTCGGGTGCGCCTTTAAAATATATTCGCGAGCGTCGAGCAGCAGTTCGTCGAGCCGCAGCCGCTGCTTGATGATTTCCTCCTTGTGGTAGCTGGCTTTGGCGAGGTTGAGCAGGCCGTCGATGAGGCGGTTCATGCGCTGCGCGTCGGCGAGGGTGTTCTCGATGGCGGTGCGGTATTCCTTTTTCGAACGCTCTTTTTGCAGGGCGAGGTCGAGCTCGGCGATGATGGCGGCGAGGGGCGTGCGCATCTCGTGGGAGACGTTGCTGACGAATTCCTTTTGCGACGAGAGCGACGACTCCATGCGCTCGAGAAGGCCGTTGAACGCCTCCACCAAACGCCCCACCTCGTCGCTGCTGCTGTTCGGCGGCAGACGGCGGTGAAGCCTGTGCTCGGTGATGGTTTCAATCTCCTGAACGATGTTGTGAACGGGCTTTAACGCGATGCCAATCTGCCAATAGCACAGGCCGAAAAACAGCGCCACGCCGATGATTGCGGTGGTGATTACTTCGCCGGGATGGGCGGTGCGGACAGGCGTGAACACGACGATTAACGCCGCGATAACCGCTGCGGCGAGGGTGATGCGTATTGTCAGGCGTGTGCGCAGCGTCATAGCTTGTCGCTTAGAATAAATCCCACGCCGGGCTTGGTGTGAATGAGCTTCACGGGAAATTCCTTGTCGATTTTCTTGCGAAGGTAATTAATATAAACATCGATGAAGTTCGTGCCGGTGTCGAAATGCGTGTGCCACACCTCTTCGGCGATGGCGAGGCGCGTTACCACCTTCTCGGCGTGCTCGGCCATATACAGCAGCAGGTTGTACTCCTTCGGCGAGAGCTTCACGAGCGTTTTTCCGCGCCACACCTCCTGCGTGTTCAGGTCAATGGCGAGGTCGGAATATTCGATGCGCGCCGGAGCGTCGTCCTTGGCCGAGCTGCCGCGTTTGAGCAGTGCGCGCACCCGTGCGAGGAGCTCGCGGAAATCGAAGGGTTTGGTCATGTAATCGTCTGCGCCGGCGTCGAATCCGTCGAGCTTGTCGTCGGTGGAACCCAGCGCCGTAACAATCATCACGGGCACGTTGGCGTTCACCGCTTTGATGGCTTTGCAAAGGTCGAACCCGTGCATGTTCGGCAGCACGACATCGGACACGACAAGGTCGAAGCGTCCCGACTGAAACAACCGCAAGCCCATCGCCCCGTCGAACGCCACGACGACGCTGTAGCCGTTTTCCTCCAAGCCCTTTTTCAGCAGGCTCGCCACGCGCTTCTCGTCTTCGACAACCAAAATATTCTGCATCCCTAAATCAAGGTTTTTTCGCCCCGCAAAGGTAGTTCAAAACGGCTCAAACGGCAAACGAAAAGGCTTTATTTCGCGCCTAACGCGGCAGCCACTTGGTCAGCGATAGCTTTCATTCCGGCGATGTCGGGGTGTCCGTCCATCTTGCTGATGTCGTGCAGGTCAATCACGGAAATGCTGTAACGGGCGCACGCGGAGTGCATTGCCTCGCCGATTTCGGGCTTGAGGTCGGTGTTGAGAAGGAAGTAAATATCGGTGTTGGGGTAGCGTGCTGAGAGATAATTGACAAGGTAGCAGACGGCGGGACGATAGCTGTAGAGGTCGTCGCGCGTGATACCTTCATATTTCATTTCGCCCAGCGGAGAGCCCGCCCACGAGTCGTTGGTGCCGCCGAATACAAGGATGATGTCGGGGCAACCGAGGTTGTCGGCGCGGGTGATGAACGAGCGGGGCGAGTAGTCTTCGCCGTTGTAGCCCGTGTAACTTATCGTCGCGCCGCTATAAGAATTGTTTATTTCGAGTTTATAGCCGTGCTCGGCGCAAAGCAGATGCCACCACGTCTGCCGCACGTCGCTCACGTCGGTGCTCGCGGTGTTGGGGTTCAGGAAATACCACGGCTCGTTCGTGGAGGGCGTGATGTAGCCTTCGTATGTGCTGTATGAGTCGCCCAGCACGGCGATAGATTTGGTCTGTGCCGTCGCAGTCAGGCCGGCAAGGCAGAGGAAAAGTAAGATTTTGGTTCGCATAATGACAGGTTTTTGATTTTTATTTGTCAAGGGCAAAGATAACAAATTTCTTTTATAACTTCGCACGCATAATGAACACTCTTTGCTGCATCGGACACATCACGCGCGACAAGATAGTAACGCCGGAACGGACGGTCTATATGTCCGGCGGAGTGGCGTATTATTTCTCCTGCGCCCTTGCCTGTCTGCCTCGCCGGACCGACTACACCCTCGTTACGAAAGTGGCGCAAGAGGACTTTAAGACGGTGGAAGACATGCGTGCGGCGGGGATAAATGTCGTCTGCCGCGACTCGAAGGCAACCGTTTTCTTTGAGAACACTTATACCATAAACGACGTGCGCAGCCAGCGTGTATTGGCAAAGAGCGACCCGTTCACGACGGAAGACGTGCGCGGCATCCGTGCGGACATATTCCATCTCGGCACGCTGCTTGCCGACGATTTCTCCTTAGAAGTGCTGGGGGAGCTCCATAGGCGCGGACGTGTGTCAGTAGACGCACAGGGCTTCCTCCGCAGAGTGGAGGGCGGGGAAGTCGGGAAATGCGACTGGGCGGACAAGGAGGCGTGGTTGAGAAAAGTCGACATCGTAAAAGTGAACGAGATGGAGATGGAAGTGCTCACGGGCGAGAGCAGTCCGCGCAAGGCGGCAACGGTCATCGCGGGCTACGGACCGAAAGAGGTGCTCGTTACGCTCGGCGCTCTCGGTTCGCTCATCCTTGCCGACGGCGAGTTCGTTACTGTCCCCTCATATCCCCCGACGGCGGTTGTCGACTCCACCGGCTGCGGCGACACCTACATGGCGGGCTACCTCTATTGCCGTGTGCAGGGCATCCCCGTCAGGCAGTCCGCATGCTTTGCCGCCGCCATGTGCACGTCGAAGATAGCGCACAACGGTCCGTTCTCCGGCACGACAGACGACATACGCCGCATAGCAAAGGGCGACATATTAATATAATAAGGTGTAAAAAAGTAAGGCGGAAGGGCGTTGCGGGTCAGCGATGCCCTTTGTGCGTCATGATGTCGAGCACCATGTTGTCGGTCTGGCACATCGACTCGGCACCGATAGAAGTAAGGTTGTGTATCGAGCGATCTACGTCCTCGTCGATGATGCCCTCCACGCTCGTTACGTGTCTGCCCTCCATCGACAGCAGTGCCGACAACAGCGCGGTACTCACGCCCGACGTTATCTTGAGTGAGCACGACGGCTTTGCCCCGTCGCAAATCATGCCGGTGAGGTTGGCAATCATATTCTGCACGGAGAAGCAGATACGCTCGTAGTCGCCGCCCATGAGGTATGTGATGCCGCAGGACGAGCCGATTGACGCGACGACACAGCCGCAGAGCGCCGACAGTTTCCCCAGACTTTGTTTGATGTAGATTGCCGCGAGATGACTCAGAGTTAAGGCGCGGATCATCTCCTCGTCGGTATTCTCGTTCTCTAATGCAAACACGGCGACGGGATTAGTGGCACAGATGCCTTGGTTGCCCGACCCGGAATTGCACATCACGGGCACCAATGCCCCGCCCATTCGTGCGTCACAAGCGAGCGCCGTCTTGGAGATGATATGCGAGAAAATGGAGTTACCGAAGATGCCGTGCGCCAAAGGACGGTCGATGGTCTTGCCCAAGCAATGCCCGTAGTTGCCTTTCAGACTTTCCTTCGCGGCGCCGAGGTTGTATTCTTTCGTCTTTAATATAAAGCTGATCTCGTCGAGCGGCGCGGTCATAGCGAAGTCGTAGACCATGCGGAAGTTGAGACATACGCCGCACGCGCCCTCCTCCTCTTTTTTCAAAGGCTCGTTCTTAATCACCTTGTCGTCGCATCGGAGATAAATAAAGTTTGTGTGGCTGCCGGCGATAACGGCTTTTACGCTATGCTCCTCCGCCGCAACATCCGTCTCGATATACAACTTCTCCGTGATGCCCTCTTTCATCTTGATGTTGACGGGCACGGCTTTTATGTAGCGCTTCGCCTCGCACAGCGCCGGCGGAGTAACGTCTTTAATCACCGCCAAACCGTACTCCGACTTGCCGACAATCACGCCCAGACCGATGGCTATGGGCAGTCCTATCATGTCCGTGCCGGGGATGCCCACGCCCATAGCGTTCTTCAGGATGTTCGCACTGAGGGATATCGTAATGCTCTCGGGGCGCATCCCCAGCAGTTCGGTTGCCTTCGCTACGCACAGCGCGACAGCCATCGGCTCGGTGCACCCCACCGCCGGCACCACTTCCTGATTGATGAGAGCGATTATCTTCGCCCGTTCTTCCTTACTTAGCATACGCTTTCAGCCCCTCGTTTAAGAATTTCAGGAACGCCGGCACATCTTCTTTATACACGAACGACCCCGACAACGGGTTGCCGTCATTGTCCAGCGCGACATAGAACGGTTGGGCGTTTGCCCCGAATTTATGCCGCTGCAAATAGCTCCACTTGTCGCCTACGGTGCGCAGCGTGCGCTCCTCACCATTACTTTCAGCGACGGTTATCTTCTGTGGCAGCGGCGTCTTATCATCGACAAAGAGGGAAATCAATACGTAATCTTCCTGCAAGATGCCCGCCACGGAGGGGTCGGTCCACACCGCCGCCTCCATCTTCCGGCAGTTGACACATCCGAAGCCGGTGAAGTCGACGAACACAGGCTTGCCCTGCCGCCGCGCCGCAGCCATGCCCTCTTCGTAGTCGGTGTACGCCGCGCGCACCTCTTTGGTGTTCATATTGAAGTCCTGCGTGTTCATCGGAGGAGCGAACGCGCTGACCGCCTTGCACGGTGCGCCCCACAGTCCCGGCACCATATACACGGCGAAAGCCAGCGAGACGAGTCCCAGCATGATACACAGCACGGGCATCGGCTTATTCTCTTCGCCGCCGATAGTGTCGCTCTGAAACTTCAATTTGCCGATCATATACAAGCCCAACAAACCGAAGATGACTATCCACAGCGCAAGGAACACCTCGCGGTCCATTATGTGCCAGCCGTAGGCAAGGTCGGCGACGGAGAGGAATTTCAGGGAGAAAGCGAGCTCAATGAAGCCCAGCACCACTTTGATAGTGGTCATCCACGAGCCCGAACGCGGCGCACTCTTGAGCCACGAGGGGAACATCGCGAACAGCGTGAACGGCAGTGCAAGGGCGATTGCGAAGCCCAGCATGCCGATGGCGGGTCCCAAGATGCTGCCCGAGACGCTCACTTCGACGAGCAGGAACCCGATAATCGGACCCGTGCAGGAGAAGCTGACGAGGCTCAGCGTGAACGCCATGAGGAAGATGGAGAGCAGTCCGCTCGTGGCGGAAGCCTTGCTGTCGACGGCGTTGCCCCACTTTTCCGGCAGGCGAATCTCAAACCAACCGAAGAAGCTAAGGGCGAAGACAACGAGCAAGGCAAAGAAAAAGAGATTGAATACGGCACTCGTAGACAGCGCATTGAGCGAGCTGGCGCCGAACAGACCCGTAATAATCAGACCGAGCGCGACATAAATCACCACAATCGAGATGCCGTAGGTAACGGCGTCGCGGATACCTTTCGCGCGGTTGTCCTTCGCCTTTTTCAGGAAGAAACTGACCGTCATGGGGATGATGGGCCACACGCAGGGGGTGAGCAGCGCCACAAAGCCGCCGATGAGACCCATCAGGAAAATATACCACAGCGAGGCATTCGTCGTGTTGCTTCCGCCGCCCTGTTCTTCAAGAACATCGATGACGGGCGTCCACAGCGGGGAGTTGACACCGCCGGAGACAGCCTCTTCGCCGGTTGCAACGATGTCCCCGGCCTGAGTTATAGCTGCCGTATCGCCTGCGTTTTCAGTTTCTTCATTATTTAAAACAGGCTCTTCCGCAGCAGAAGCATTATTTTTTTCGCCCGCTACGGCAGGACTTGTCCCTTGTTTCTTTAGCGACACCTCCGACGGCGGCAGGCAGCTGCTGTCGTTGCACGCGCCGTATTCGAGATAGCAGTCGATGTCATACGAGGCGGCAGTGAAGCGTATCTTCTGCACGAACTGCACTTTGTCCTCGAAATAGCGCAGCTTCATGCCGAATATCTCGTCGTATTCGGAAATCTCGTTGCCTACGGGCTGCAGACCGCCGACAAGCTCCGCACCCTCCATCTTGTCGACATGGAACGATGCCTCGATAGGTCCGTCGTTGCCGAGATTGACGGAATAGACGTGCCACCCCTTGTCGATGGTGGCGCTGAACACAATCTCCGCCTCCGCCGTAGCGCCCGTCTTGAGCTGCGAAGTGAACTTCACCGGCTCCAGCATCTGGGCGTTCATCGTCGCCGCAACGACCGTGAGGAGCAGCGAAAGGAATAGTTTCTTCATTATATATTCAGGTTTTTAATTGTCGTCATTGCACCACAAGCGTGCCGTAAGGTCCCGTCGTGGAGGCGGGATAGCGCGTCAGAGGGTCGCCGTTATCGCCGGAGATGACGTAGCCGCGGTTGTTCATGTCGTACACACGTCCGCAGACGGCGCACGTCGCATGCCCGTTGGTCTCCATCGTCAGCGGCTTGCTCCTCACCGGGATCGCCTCCGAGTCGAAGCAGTTGGGGCACTCGCGGTCGTAAGCATAAAAAACGGCGGGGTAATCGATGTTGCCGTAACCGACGATAATACCGTTGTTCATGCCGAAGATGAGGCTCATCTGCTGGTCCTTGGCGGTGAACACCTGCGACGAGGACAGTCCCTGATTGGAGGAGAACGAGAACTGTTCCGCGCTGCCCGACATCGTCTTTTGTATCATGCAGAACACGCCGGGGGTAACCGAGTTCATCGCCGAGGCGAGCGTCGCGTCGAGGAACAGGCTGTTGTCCACCACGACGCGGCAGGGGTAGTCGCTGTATTCCGTCAGCGCGTCGCTACACGAGGAGAGCAACGCCGCCACGGTCAGGCTAAGCAAGCAGATTTTTCTCGGCATCGTCAATCCGTTCAAAATGGAACTCGTTTATGATATTCTTCATCATCGCAGCGATACGGTCGTTGCACAGGTTGCCCGTGCTGCCCTCGTGAGTGTGGCGGATGTTTTTGTCGGGCACGAATGTCCCGTCGGCAATCTCCCTGCCTACTTTCTTGTATGCGTCGCGGAACGGCATGCCCTGCGCCGCCAAGCGGTTCACCTCCTCCACGGAGAAGATTGCGTCGTAGATCTTGTCGTCCAAAATGTCGCGGCGGATCTCCATCTTCTCGATGATATATGTCGTCATCTCGATACAGTCGCCGAGCATGGCGAACGCGGGGAGGAACACCTCCTTTATCATCTGCAAGTCGCGGAAATAACCCGTCGGCAAGTTGTTCATTATCAGTGTTATCTGCTGCGGCAACGCCTGAATGAGGTTGCATTTGCCGCGTATCAGCTCGAACACGTCGGGGTTCTTCTTGTGCGGCATGATAGACGAGCCGGTGGTGCAGTCGTCTGGCAGGCGGACGAAACCGAAGTTCTGACTGTTGAACAGACACGCGTCAAACGCCAGCTTCGACAGTGTGGCGGCGACGGATCCCATGCTCCATGCCGTGTTCCGCTCCGTCTTGCCGCGACCCATCTGCGCATAGACGACATTATAATCCATACTGTCGAAGCCCAGCAAATCCGTTGTCATCTGCCGGTTGAGGGGGAACGACGAGCCGTAACCCGCCGCCGAGCCGAGAGGATTGCGGTTGGTCATGCGGTAAGCCGCCAGCAGAAAGAGCATGTCATCCGCCAAACTCTCCGCGTAACAGCCGAACCACAGCCCGAACGACGACGGCATAGCCACCTGCAAATGGGTGTAGCCGGGCATCAACACGTCCTTCGATGCCTCGCTCCTTTTCAACAATGAATTGAATAAAACCTCGATATTATCAACCAGTTTCCGCAGTTCGGCGCGGGCGAAGAGGCGCAGGTCAACCAGCACTTGGTCGTTCCGGCTGCGCCCGGAGTGTATCTTCTTGCCGAGATCGCCTATCTTCTGCGTCAGCATCAGCTCCACTTGGGAATGAACATCCTCCACTCCCGGCTCAATCACGAACTCTCCGCGCTCGCACATAGCATAGATTGCTTTCAGCTCGCGCAGTATTACGGGCAGTTCGTCCTCGCCGATAAGCCCGATTGTCGCCAGCATCCTGACGTGCGCCATGCTGCCCAACACGTCGTAGCGCGCGAGGTAGAGGTCCATCTCCCGGTCCCTCCCGACCGTGAACCGCTCTATTTTCTCGTTCATCGAGAATCCTTTTTCCCACAGCTTCTGTGCCATCTCAGTCCCTATTTACTTGTGTCTCAATATGTTATGACCGCCAGCATGTCAGCCATTCTCTCCACGCCCGCCTTCATCTTCGAGCCTATCATGGGCTTTAAGAAGATTGGTATGTCGGCGTCTACGGTCAGCTTCAACGCCGTCTGCGTCTCGCCTTGGGGCAACACCTGCACCCATACCGCAGCCTTGACGGGCGACTTCTCCGTCTCGAACTTGACGCATTTGTTCTCCTCGCGCTCCGTGATGACCAGCCTTACCGTGCCCGCCGCCGATGCCGGTATTTCTATGCTGTCCCGCGTGAGCGCCACGTTCCTCAGACTGTCTATCGCCCCGTCGTGTCCCTCCGCAGCCAACTTGCTCCGCAGACCCTCGTCGGCGGCAACACGCTCCAACACCGGACGCAGGTTCTCAAGGTCGGACAAGACGGCATACACCCGTCCTATCGGCGCATTCACCGTCTTCACACTGCTCGCCTCTTTCATCCTTTATTTATTGATATCAACGTTGTTTTTACCTGTCCACTTTTCGGGCATCTTACGCCAAACGGAAAGCAGCTCCGCGTCGGCTTCGGAAACAAGACCTTTCTCCTTCGCAACCAACATCGTCGTGGCGTAGTTGCTGATGGTGAAAAGCTTGACATTCGCCTCGCAGAAAGCCTTTTCAGCCTGCGGAAAACCGTAAGTGTAACTTGCCGCCATGCCGATGACATCGAACCCTGCCGCACGCAACGCCGCCACCGCTTTGAGCGACGAGCCGCCCGTAGAGATGAGGTCTTCCACCACCACTACTTTGCTCCCCTCCGGCAGCGTGCCCTCGATGAGGTTGCCCATGCCGTGTTCCTTCGCCTTGCTACGCACGTAGCAGTAAGGCAAGCCCAGCACGTCAGCCACCAGCGCACCCTGCGCAATGGCACCCGTCGCCACGCCCGCAACAGCCGTCGCCGCGGGGAAATGCTCGCGGATTAGTGCGACCAGCGCACCCTTGACAAAACTGCGCACCTCGGGGAACGCCAGTGTCTTGCGGTTGTCGGTATAAATCGGACTCTTCCAACCGGATGCCCACGTGAACGGCGCGTCGGCACTGAGCTTTATCGCCCCGATCTCCAGCAGCATCGACGAGAATTTCTTTGCAATCTGTTCCATATTTCGGCTTGGCGTAAAAAAGATTTAGCCTGAAAAAATTGATTTATCGCACAAAAATAATAATTCCCGCGCAAACGAGGGCAGCCGCGATTTGTTTTCTTTGTCCGTTGCCCGGGGGTTGCACTTGACAAAACTCAGGTTGATGACTTATAACAAATATGTTTACAAAGGTTTAAATTACCAAACAACAAAAACCTAAGTTGTTGATTGCCAATGGTTTAAATTGTTAATTGTCAATTGCCCGAAGGTTTACGTTGCCGATTTGCAGATGGTCATTATGCTGATGACGACGTCGCCGGCCTTACTCACCTCGCCCGCGCAGGAGAGCAGCGTCGCACCGGTCGTTACGATGTCGTCCACGAGCAGCACATGCTTGCCCGCGAGCCGCTCGGGCTTCACCAGCCGGAACACGCCCTCCACATTATTGCGCCGCGCCTCGCCCCGCAGCGTCGCCTGACTGCGGTTGAACAGCACGCGCCGCACAGCCCCGTCAACAACCTTTATGCCCGTTACCGCGGCGATGCCCCGCGCGATCTCGTAGCATTGGTTGTACCCGCGTTTGCGCCGCCTCCTTCGCGTGAGCGGCACGGGTACAATCGCGTCGATGCCCTCGAAGAAATTCTCCTCTGTAAACTCCCTCGCCGCGGCCTCGCCCAACCAGCGGCAGATGTCGTCCCTGCCGAGGTATTTCGCCTCGCGCACGATGCCGCCCACCCTGTCCTTCGAGCGGTAATAAAGCCACGACGCGGCGCGCTCAACGGGTATGCGGCCGAAGAAATAATGCGCCACGGGGTTGTCGTAAGGCTGCGCGGCAAAATTCGTGCGCGGCAACTGCCAGTCGCACACGGCGCAGAGGTAATCCTCGTGTACCGACAGGCGATGGCCGCACACCACGCAACGGCGCGGCGCAATGAGATCGAACAGGCGGCGGAGGGACAGGTCGAAGTCGTTTTTGACAGTTGTTAACGAGAAGCTCACTTTGTAAAAATCTGTTTAATCAAAGTTCGGCGAGAGTGCCGGCAACCTAATTCAAAGTTCGGCGAGGGCATCGGTAATCTCGCGCGAGGTGAAGCCCTTGCTCAGGGCGAAGCGGAACAGTTTGGCGCGGCGGTCGTAGTCGTTCGCGGCCTTGACAGTGCGCGCTTTGCGTTGCAGTTCGTCGCGCAGGATGGCGGCGTATTCCTCATCGTCGAGTTCGGCCAGCGCGTCGCTAACCGCCTCTTTTTCAAGCTGTTTCGCGGCGGCAGCGAGGCGTATCTTCGCGCGTCCCCAGTGGTTGAAGCGCAGTTTGTCGCGCACGAAAAGGCGGCAGAAGCGCTGTTCGTTGATGTACCCCTCCTTCGTCAAATAGTCGATGGCGCGCGCTTGGTCGGCAGCGGAGAGCTCCCAGCGCACCATCTTGGCGCGAAGGTCGGCGGCGCAGTATTCGGCGCGTGCGCAAAGGCCGGTGAGCTTGGTTAGGGCGGCTTCGTAAGTCATTGCATTTCAGTTTATTACGATTTAACAATACAAACAAACCGCTGCTTGCCGAAGCAATCGTTCCCGATGCTCGCGCGATAGTTTGCGGCTTCGAACAAGGCCTTTATTTCGCCGGCAAACCGCGTGTTTGCTTCGAGGAAAATCTTGCCTCCGGCGCGCAATCGGCAGTTGGCGAACCGCAGGATTGCTTCGTAAAAAATCAGCGGGCGGGCGTCGGGTACGAACAGGGCTTCGGGCGGTTCATAGCGCAGCACATTGTCCGCCATGCCGCGCTTTTCTTCGTCGGGGATGTAGGGCGGATTCGAGACAATTATGTCGTATTTTGCGGCGGTGCAGAAGGCCGGGGAAAGGATGTCGCCTTCGACAAAATCGATGTTTGCAGCGCCGAATTTCGCGGCGTTTATTCGCGCTACGGCTAATGCTTCGCGGCTGATGTCGAGTGCGGCGAAGTGCCAGTCGCTACGGGCAAGGGCGAGCGTTACGGCGATGCAGCCGCTGCCTGTACCGATGTCGAGTACGTTCAAGTTTGAAGACTTTTCGGCAAGGGTTAATTCGACGAGGCCCTCCGTTTCGGGTCGCGGGATGAGTACGGCTTTGTTCACGATGAAACGCCTGCCGCAGAAGTCCGCCTCGCCGAGCACATATTGCACGGGTTCGCCGTTCTCGAGCCGCAGCATGACGCTTTCGAGTTCGCCTTTACGAGAGCTGTCGAGCGCGCTGAAATCGTCGCAGAGCACATCGTTCCACGCAAGGCCGAACCGCCTTTCCAGAGTGAGGCGGAGGATGGCGCGCGCCTCGTTCGGTCCGCAGAGGGGCAGCAGCGCCGACAGCAAATCACGGTAGGTCATTTTCAACTGCGCGGGCGTTTTAATTCACTTGCAAAAATATCAAACTTTTGTTTTGTTCCGCCATTTGCCCGCTTTTTATTATTTTTGCAGCGGAAATAAGGTTAAAAACAAGCATTTAAACAGCGATAATGATGGAGAAAGACAGACTTTTCACGATGATCGACGAGGCCGAGAGCCGGCGTGTGGCGCTGCCCGCAATAATGCGCAAGGTGTACACGTGGATGGCGTTGGCGCTCGCTATCACGGGCATCACGGCGTACGGTGTGGCGCACAGCCCGAACCTTGTTTATTCCATTTTCAGCAGCCGCTGGATTTTCTTCGGGCTGATAATTGCCGAGTTCGCATTGGTGATTTGGCTCACCTCGCGCCTGCACAGGATGTCGATCACGTCGGCCACGCTGCTGTTCATCGGCTATTCGATACTCAACGGCGTCGTTCTGTCGAGCATCTTCTTGCTGTTCACAACGGCGTTGCTCGCCAAGACATTCTTCATCTGCGCCGGCACGTTCGCCGTGATGTCGGTTTACGGGGCTGTTACGAAGCGCGATCTGAGTTCGGTGGGCAAGCTGCTGTTTATGGCGTTAATCGGGATAATTTTGGCGTCGGTGGTGAACCTTTTTCTTAAGAGTTCGGGCCTCGAATTAATCATCAGTTACGTCGGCGTGCTGGTGTTCGTCGGGCTCACCGCTTGGGACACGCAGAAGATCCGCGCGATGCTTGCCAATGCGGACATTGCTGACGAGACCACCCACAAGATTGCCCTTCTCGGCGCGCTCTCGCTCTACCTTGATTTTGTCAATCTGTTCCTTTTCCTGCTGAGAATTTTCGGGAACAACCGCAATTAAAAAGCTTTTCGAAAAGGCTTACCCCTCGTCGGAATCGAAGTCGCTTTCTTCGTTGCCGGCGTTCTTGCCGCGCGAGGGTTTCTTCGCCTTCTGGTTGCCGAAGTTATAGGTGAGCGTTACGAACACGTTGCGCGAGTTGCGGCGGTTGATTTGATGGCGCCAGTAGGTGTCGCTGTGGGTAACGTTCTTCCACGCGCGCGAGTCGAACAGGTCGCGGCAGTTAACCGTCAAAGTAAACATTTTGTTTAGGAAACTCTTGCGTACGCCGAGGTCGACGAAGCACATCGCCGGGCGGTAACCCTGCGTGATGGCTTGGCGCGAGTTGTAACGGCCGTTGGCTTGCACGGTGATGCCGTAGGGCAGCATCACGCTGGCCTGGATGCGCACGTTCCAAGTGAAGCGCGTCTGTGCCTCGCCCTCGACCGTTTGGTTGTTTATGTCGTAGGTGAAGGCATCGAGTTTGTAGTAATAGGCATTGATGTTCGTCGACAGTTCGAGGATTCTGAACAGCGTGTTTTTCACCGTGATTTCCGCGCCGGCCGAGGTGCTTTTCGCAACGTTCATCGTGGTGGAATACATGATGTCCTCGTCGAGGTCGCGGTAGTTGATTTTCTGCATCACGTCCGACGTGGGGCGGTAGTAGAGCGAGATGAGCATCGAGTGCTCGGTCCACGTGCGCAGGTAGTTGAACGAGAACGAATTCGAATATTCGGGCGTCAGCAGCGGGTTGCCGAAGGAGATCATCGTGGCGTCGCGCGTGTCGCGGAAGGAGTTCAGTTGCCCGCCCCACGGACGGCGCAGGCGGCGCGTGTAGTTGAGTTGCAACTGGTCGTTCGGCGTGAGCTGGTACGAGGCGAAGACGCTCGGGAACAGCTGGAAATAATCCTTTTTGAAAGGCGCATCCTTCTCCGCCACGCCGTGCTCCTGATCCCAGTCGAGGCTCTCCGTGTTCACGTGCCAATACTCGCCGCGCAGGCCGCCCATGAGCCCGAACTTGCCGAAGTTGTACTGCGCCGTAACGTACAGCGCGTGCACGTCGAGGTTGTAGATGAAACGGTTGAAAAAACTATGCTCCTCGTAAGCGGAATAATCCTCGTCCGGGTCGGTAAGGTCGTACACCGCGGGCTTGTCCTCACCCTCAGCCTCGTAGCTGTACTGCGGCGTGTTCTCGCGGGAGGAGTTCCAGTTGTAACCGCTCTCTATCTTGAGTTTTTCGGTTATCTGGTTCTCGTAGTCGAGCTTGAGTTCGTAGGACCGGTTCGAAATATTCTGCGGGCGGTATTGCCAAGTGTAAAGCGACGGCTGCGGCGTGTCCATCGTGGAATAATCGGTGAAATCCCGGTAGAAACTGTGGTCCTTGTTGTCCCATTTGCTCGCAGAAAAGTTAAAATCCAGCTTGTGCTTCTCGGCAAACTCGTGCGTGTAGCCTATCTCGCCGTGCATCATAAGCATGTGCCCCGGCGCGGTGGTGGTGCGGTTGAGGACATAGTTGTCGAAGGTGGTGCCGTCGGCGGCGTAAGAACCGTAATAATAAGGCGTCACCGACGTGTTCCTGCTGCCGCCGGTCATGAGCATGCCCGTGAAAGAGATGTCGTCCTTCGCACTGGCGTGAAGCGTGGCCCCGAGGCGCGAGAAGAGGCTGTTGCCCTGACGGTGGTTGGCCGTGTCGTAGTTGTTGTAGCCCGAGAGCGCGCCGTCGTCGTAGTTATTCTGCTCACTCGTAACATGCCCCTTGCTCGAATGATGGCGGTAGCCGACGGTGGCAAGCACATCGACGAGCGACGAGTTATAATTGAAGTTCACCGCCGTGTTCGCGCCTTTGTTCGTGCTGCCGCCGGCGCGGATCGAGCCGTAATACCCCGCGTCGCGCTGCTTCTTTAAAACGATGTTTATTATCCCCGCCGAACCCTCAGCCGAGAACTTCGCCGAAGGGTTGTCGATGACCTCAATGCGCTCGATGGTCTCGGCCGGCAGCTGCTCGAGGATGGTGGAGCGGTTGTCGCTGTTCAGACCCGACGGCTTGCCGTTGATCCACACCTCCACCGACGTGTTGCCGCGCAGGGAGATGTTGCCGTCGTTGTCCACTTCCACCGAGGGGATGTTGTCCAGAAGGTCGGTCGCCGCCTGCCCTTCGGATGTTATCAACTGGCTCACGTCGAACGATTTGCGGTCCACCTCGAGCTTCATCGATGTCCTGAGCCCCGTTACCTGCACCTCCTGCAACTGCCGCGAGTCCTCCGACATGTAAATCGCGTCGAGCTTCTTCACGCCGCCCGAAGCGTTGAGCGTGATGTCCTTCCTCACGTCGCGGTAACCGACATAGCTCAGCACAAGCGTGTAACGCCCCGCTTTAAGGCCGTCGATGCGGAAGCGTCCCTCGTCGCTTGTCATCGTCCCGCCGGCGAGCTTGCCGCCTGTTTGCGACATCAGCTGCACCGTGACGAAGCCCAGCGGCTCGGCCGTCTGCTTGTCGTACACCATGCCGCGTATAGCGTTTTGCGCATTGGCAACTGCGGCGCACAACAATAACATTATCGAAAGGACTATCTTGCGGCCAATCATTGGTGAAATTTGCTGTTTTTTTGCTACATGAACCCCCGTCCGGGACAGTTATATGTATTCATTTCATGGGTTTAGACGTACCCCCACCGTGTAGGAGCGGGGGAAATCATAATATTACCAAAGGAATGTAAGTGATTGAATTTCAATATTTTGTAGAGCCGCTTATTTTTCTTTGTTTTCATAAAAACGCCTATTTTTTGCTACTTTTTGCTACCCTTTTGCTACCCGGATAAAAATAAATCCCTATCTTTGCAAACAAGGGAAAGCAAGGGCAAAAGTACTCAATTTTGAGAAAGGCAAGAAAATATGGCACTAAAAAGAAATTACAGATGTGATAACACCTATATGATTAGCACCGACACGGGCGACAATCCCAAGTTGGGGGCAAAGATGTTGAGCGATGGCAGGGAAAGTTTGTTCCTTGATTATTATTTTGGTTACACCAAGACAATCAACGAGCAGACGGGCAAAGAGGGCGTTAAGGTAGATAGGCGGCGTGAATTTTTGAAGCTCTACCTTTGGACTGCACCCCGTACACCGTTTGAGCGGCAACACAATAAGGAAACGATGGAACTTGCCAGACGTGTAAGGTACGAGCGCGGGCAAGAGTTGTTGGATGATGTGCACGGTTACCGATTGAGAAAGAATGATGATATAAATTTTATAGATTACTTTCAGGCATACCTTGATAGCTACACCAAGAAAGATGTTAGGATGGTGGCATTGGCATTGAGGCGGTTTATTGAGTTCCTGAACGACACGCCGGAGTACAAGCAGTTTGCCAAAGCGATAAAACCGAACCAGATAAACAAGGATATGATGGAGGCGTTTGTGGAGTATCTGCAAAGTAGGAGCAAAGGCACGGGGGCAAAATCGATATATGCACGGTTCAAGAAAGTGATTTTGTATGCAGTGGAGCACGATGTGTTTGCCAAAAACCCGTGCGCTCACATAACAATCAAGGTTGATGATAACATTTTGGTAAAGGATGTTTTGTCCCAAGATGAAATAAAGCAGCTATTGGCAACACCATACGAGGGCAACCCGGCGGTGCAGCGCGCGTTTGTCTTTTGTCTGCACACGGGGTTAAGGTTCTGTGATGTGAAAGATTTGACGTTTGCCAATGTGGATTATTCCAATGGTTTTTTGAAGTTCGAGCAGAACAAGACAAAGGGACACAGCGCGGCGAGCGGCGTGGCAATTCCTTTGAACGCGGGGTTGTTGCAGTTGATAGGTGAGCCCAAAGCGGCGGGCGAGCTTATTTTTGCCTTACCGAGCTATGAGCATTGTATGAAGCTAATAAAGCAGTGGGTGAGGCGTGCAGGGATAACCAAGCATATATCGTGGCATTGTGCGCGCCACAGCTTTGCTACTAATGCATTAATCAACGGGGCAAACATTAAGACGGTGGCAACCCTGTTGGGACATAGCACGCTGAAATATACAGAAAAGTACACGAGGGCGACCGATACAGCCAAACGTGAAGCGATTAACAGCCTGTTAGATTTAACTCAATATCTGCCTGAACTTAATTCTTGATGGCGATGGAGGCAAAGCATTTGGATATTGAACGCCTGTACAATCAAGTTGCAGACTATTTGCAGCTCACCGACCTTAACCAACGGTGGAGGGGCGTGTGTTTGGTGCAGGACAAAATCAAAAGCGGTGTGGGCGATGTTATCGAGTACTGCAAAGACTTGATGGAGGCGTTTATGCAAAGCACCTACTTTGATTTGGCGCGGTTCGATGATGATAATATCAAAAATTATGGCACACCCTTTGTTGGTTCTGTTGGGAGTTGCATTTGGTTGATGGCAAACCATTATAATTATGTTCTGAAATATGAAACGTCTTTCCCAACAATTCAACAGCGATATGATTTTTATTGTAAAATTTTCCAAGCACATAATGATGGCGAGGAAGTTAATGAATATGGCAACATTTTTTACTATGTTTTCTATGATGTATATGGCACACCGGAGTTTGAGCTCTGCAAGCAGATAAAAGAGTTTAGTCAGAGGGATTTGGATTTTGAACGAATGGCATATTTTGAGCGGGAAGCAGAATTGGTGTTCCTTTACATAGCTCTGCAAACAGAGAAAGAAAAGATTAAGGATGAGGCGTGGGTGCAGGGCGTGCAGCTCACAGAAACCGCCACAGACGCGCCGGATTTGCACCAAGAGGCGATGAAACCGAGCGAGCGGGCAACTACACCCAAGCAGGATAAAACCGCCTCAAAGATAACAGAAACGGCAAAGGAACGATTTTTGAGTGAATTGGATTGTTTGCAGGAAGAAAGGATTGCAAAGTATTTTCAACGTGCAATCGATAAAGGTTATATGTGTGAGGTTGATGATGGTTACAAATGGAGAAATGGCAGAACACAGAAAACACAATGTGCCTATTTTCTGTATGAAGTACTAAAACCAGATGGTTATGATGGTTGTATATTCCCTTTGAAAGCGGTGAGTGAACTATTTGGCATTAATGCAAAAAGTTTGGAAAGCTCAAACAGGCAAGCACGCGCTCACTCACTTTGTAAATGGATGGAACAAATGGATATAGATATATTCTTTGATTGATGTGAACTAACAGTATTTGCATATTGGTTGATATTTGCCAAAATGGGGTGTTAATGGTTATCCAATAACACCTTATTTTTTTGCTTGCCCTTGCTATATATTTTTGCACCGTGTTCAGAACACAAGTTCACGGGGCAACGGTTTGCAGACGTGCAGCACCCGCGCCTCATAGTTATTTAATTTTTAAATTCATATCATTATGAAAACAACAAAGACCGGTGGGAAAGGCAAGCCGGATGACAAATTTGCCATAGCGAGGGGTGAAGCTTACCGCCAATTTAAGGAACGTGAGGGGCAACTCTACAACCAACACATTGAAACAACGTATCCGTGCGGTGTGCGTATAGAACAAGAATTTGGTGAGATATATATTGCCGTTTACTTGCCGGATGGTTTGAGAAACGACCTTTCAATGCAATTAGTGTGTGGCAATACAGACCGCCAATATTTTGAGCCTATCAAACGCATTATGAAAGAAAAACTCACAAAGTCGCTTGATGAAGCTATTGAACACTATCTTGATTACAGGGATAAGTGGTTTGAAATAGGTGCAGAACTTACAGAAAGAGTGAGAGAAATCGACAATCAAGAAAGGCAGTAATATGAGCGAGAATTTTATTAACGATGTTGCAGACGTGTTGAAAGACAAAACACTATTCTGCACAAAGGAAGTATTAACGAGCAACGAGGCGGCAAGGTATTTGGGCATTTCCAAGAGCTACCTATATAAGCTCACAATGAGGCAACAGATACCACACTACAAACCGATGGGCAAGATGTGTTATTTCAACCGCGTGGAGTTGGAACAATGGTTGCAGACAAACCGATGTGCAACGGGGGGCGAGCTTAACCAACAGGCACAAACGTTTTGTATGAGAGGGGGTGCAAGATGAAACTAACAGATTACTACCTTTTCAAGGAAATCAAGGTTATCAAGTCGCACCGGTACGATTGTGTTGCTTGTACGGGCGAGTATGAGCCGTTTGAGGCAATTGCCCGCCGCTCAAAAGACAAACGATTGTTCCTATATTGTAACAGTGTGCCAGATACTTTCAAGGTTGAGGCGAGGCGCAAAGCAACGTATGCTATAACAAACGGCAAAAACATATCAAGCGTGTACATACCGGATGTTGAGCAACCGCTGAAAGGATATGGGGACGTGAAAGGCACGGGCGATGGCTTGCTTTTCCTGTTCAGCGCGGATATGAAGCAGATGGAGGTGTTTGTGGCGCGCGGTTATAAACGCTGCATTAACGAGCTCTGCACCCTGTTTATTGATGGTGAGTTGGATGATGAAATCGAGGCGTTGAGAAACCGCGCTAATCCAACAATGTGAACGATGTAGTGGGGGTTGCTCTGTTTAAGGGCAACTCTCTCTATAGTAAGATGTTTCTAATTACCGTTTTAGTAATGATTGATACCGTGAATTTAAGGCTCACCAAGTACGATGTGCAGGGCGTGAACTTTATGGAACAAACACCCGTTTACCTTGACAATGTTACATTGATTACACCCGCCGATGGCGAGGGCGAGGCGACAATCACAGGCACGTTGGGCAATCTGAAAGTGAGTTGCAACAGCTATCAAGTCAAAGTTAGGGATGGTTCACTCTGCAAATGGTATTTGGGCGACAATTACCAAACGATGGTGCGCGGCGATATTCAACAGGCGATTGAGTGTTTGTCCGATACGTTGCACTTACCGATGGATAAAGCGAGCGTTTACCGTCTTGATGTAGCAAAAAACATAATGGTGCAGCACCCCGTTGATGTGTATTTTAATCATTTAGGACAAATGAAGTATGCAAAACGGTTGGTTGAGCCCAACAGCCTGTATTACTCAATGGCAAACCAACGATTGTGTTTCTATGATAAAAACCAAGAGCAACGGGCAAAGAAAGAAAAAATACCAGAGCTATATCAAGGCAGGAACGTGTTAAGGATTGAGCAACGATACACGCGGCGCGTGGGCAAGCAGTTTGGCGTGGCGGCGGTTACAGGGGCAATGCTTTACAGTGAGCCGTTTTATATCAAAGCAGTGAAGCGGTGGTGGCAATCATATACAGATGTTAGCAAGATTAACGATATAAAATTAAACTTTGAGGCGATGAAAACAACCAAACAATTAAAGGTTATGGGCGTGCTTGCACTTGTTAGGATGGCGGGCGGTGAGCTTGCTATGTACTCACAGATAAACGAGGCAAGAAAGCAAGGCACGTTAACTTCCAAACAGGCGTGTGATTTGAGGGCGGCGGTTAAGAGTGCGTGCGAGTTGGGCAACGGGTTCACGGTTAAGAGTGAGGCAATAACCGAGCTTGACAAAAAGATGTTGGAGGCAATAAGATATTACAGATGAAAACGGCAAGAGTACTCTATAGTAAGATGTTTTTAATTACCGTTTTTGTAATTTTCATATTATTTTTGTGGGTGGGCGGGGCGCGTCCCGGCATTTTTTTGGGCTCCAAGCCCCAAGAAAAAATGCTCTGCTGCTGAAACGCGCCCCCGCCCCACACTCTCTTTCTATCTTTCTCTTTTCTATTTTAGTTTAATTCAGTATTGAGTATGGCGAGGCAAAAGAATGATGGCAAAGGCAGGATGGGCGGGCGAGGCAAAGGCACACCCAACAAGATAACGAGCGACCTAAAAAGATGGGTTGCACAAATACTTGATGGCGGGCGTGAACGGTTTGAGGCGAGCCTGAACGATTTGCAGCCCGCTGAATTCATACGAGTGTACACGGGGTTGTTGAACTACGTGTTGCCCAAGCAGTCGCCGGTAAGCCCTGAAAGCGGTGATGTGCAGGAAAAGGTTATACACCAAATCATTGTTTCAAGTCCAGAAATAAAAGAGATGATGGAACACGCTGAAAAGTATGGTTTAGACGGTTAAAAGTAGTGTAGGTATGGTTACAGAAAAGCAGCTTGCAAATTTGAAGTTGAGACCGTTCACAAGTGAGCAAAGCCGCGATGAAGCCGCGACAAATGGCAGAAAGGGCGGCGTGGCAAGCGGCAAAAAGCGGCGGTTGAAAGGCAACCTAAGAAAAATTGTTTTGGCGATGGGCAAATTGTCTGCACCGGCAAGCCTCAACCAACAAGCAAATGAATTGTTGGGAACTGATGAAGAATATTCTTGCAATGCTTTGTCGGTTATTTCTCTTTACCAAGAGGCGTGGAAAGGCAATATTGCAGCGGCAAGGATGATTGCCCAACTTGATGGCTCACTTGCAGAGAAACCAGAGCAAGGCGCACCCCGTATAATACTCAAAGTTAGTTCAGAAACCAAAGAAAGATTGGAACGTGCAAAGCGTGAGGGAATAACTTAACGAGCAGGCAATGATGGGTGGTGCAGCGCGCCGCCGTGCGAGCGTCCAGAACGCGCCACACCGTCCAGACGCGGCAAAACCGTATAACTGCACCGCCAAACAAAAACAACGCCTTATAAAGCAACGTGGCGCGCCGTGTGTTGTTGATATGCTCACCGCTCACAGAGCTAAACCGCCACTGCACCCTGTATGTTGATGGCAGCCCACAGAGCTAAACCGCCACTGCACCGCCGCGCGGCAACATTATTTCATACACAGGCGCACGTGTGAAGCGACCGCCAAAGCTCTGCACCCCCAAGATAGAGCGACCGCGCCGCGCGCTGAAATCCAGATGAAAAACACCGGCGAGCTCTGCACGTCAAAAATCAATCAAAGAGAAATTGTCAAACAGGCGGCGAGCTCTGCACCCGGCAACATTGAAAATGTTAAAATAACCCCGTACACCGACCGCTCAATATCACCCCAAAAGGTGAGGGGTGTGGTTGTTTTTTGCTACCCTTTTGCTACCCATAAAAATGTAAATAACTGAAATTCAATCATTTAGGGCGTGTATATTGTACCCCCACCGAGAATCGAACTCGGATCAAAGGTTTAGGAAACCTCCGTTCTATCCATTTAACTATAGGGGCATAAAAATCGTGAGCACAATTCCAACTCGCGCCGGAACTATCGGCCCACGACCTGTTAATTTTATTCTTTCGTTTCGACTGCGGCCAGACGGTTCTCAATCTTGCGCCCGAGGACGAGGTAAGCCGTCGGCGAGGCGATGAAGATGGAGGACAGCGTGCCGGCGACGACGCCGAGGATCATCGCGAACGAGAAGCTGCGGATGGTCTCGCCGCCGAGGAAGAAGATGCACAGCAGCACGAGCAGCGTGCTGACCGAGGTGTTGATGGTGCGCGCAAGGGTCTGGTTGATCGAGTCGTTGAACGTGGTCTGATAATCCTGCTTCTTATGCAGCCGCAGGTTCTCGCGGATACGGTCGAACACCACCACCTTATCATTAATCGAATAACCGATCACGGTCAATATCGCGCCGATGAACGTCTGGTCGATCTCGAGCGAGAACGGCATCCAGCCCCAGCACAGCGAATAGACGCCCAGCACGATGACCGTGTCGACAGCCAGCGCGACGATGGCGCCGACGGAGAAGGCAAGGTTGCGGAAGCGGAGCAGGATGTAAAGGAATATCACGATAAGGGCGATGATGACGCTGACGATGGCGCCGTAGGTGATGTTCTTCGCTATCGACGGTCCTACCTTTGTCGAACTGATGATTGAGCCGCCTTCGCGCACGTCGGGGTTCTTGAAATCGGAGACGCTTGCCTGCGACACGAGCCCTTTCTTCTTCAGCGCGCCGTAGAGTATCTCCTCAGCCTCGTCGTCGGCAGTGGGCGAGTTCGAATCAATCTTATAGTTGGTGGAGATGCGGATCGTCTTGTTGTCGGTGCCTAAGGCCAGCGCGCCGGTGGTGTATCCGGAGAAGGCGTCGGCGATGGCGAGGCGCACATCCTCCGGCTCGATGGCATTCTCAAACTGCACCACATAGTTGCGGCCGCCCGTGAAATCGATGCTCCTCGACAGGCCGCGCACAACGAAGCTTACAACGAAGATCACGATGAGCACTGCGGCGATGGCGAACGAGCGCTTATACAGCGACATGAACTTCACGTGCGTGTTTTGCATAAGGTTCTTCGAGAACGACGTGCAGAACTTGATGTTAAGCCATTTGTCGTGCTTCATCCGGTTCTCGTAAACGACGCGCGTGAGGAACACGGCGGTGAAGAACGAGCAGATGATGCCGATGATCCATGTCGTGGCGAAACCGCGGATGGGGCCTGTGCCGAAGACGTAAAGGATGATACCGGTGAGGATGGACGTCAGGTTCGAGTCGAAGATGGCCGAGAAGGCGTTGCTGTAACCCTTCGCCAGCGCGTCCTTAATGCCCAGCCCGTGCTTCATCTCCTCCTTGATCCTCTCGTAGATAAGCACGTTCGCGTCGACGGCCGTACCGAGCGAGAGCACCATACCGGCTATACCCGACATCGTCAGCGCCGCTTGGAACGACGTTAATATTCCCAACGTGAAAAAGACGTTGACAATCAGCGCGCAGTTGGCCATCATGCCCGCGTTGAAGTTGTACATGGCGACCATGTAAATCATCAGCAGGATGAAGGCGATGATGAACGAGACGATGCCTTGGTGGATCGACTGTGCGCCGAGCGTAGGACCGACAACCTCCTCCTGCACGATGCGTGCCGGTGCGGGCATACGGCCTGATTTCAAAGTGTTCGCAAGGTCCTTCGTGTCCTCGATGGTGAAGTTGCCGGTGATGGACGATTGGCCGCCGCTAATCTCGCCGTTGACACGAGGCGCGGAGTAAACAGCCCCGTCGAGCACGATGGCGATGGCCTTGCCGATGTTCGCCTTTGTCAGTGCTGCCCAGCGGCGCGAACCCTCAGTGTTCATTGACATCGACACCTCCGGCGAACCGGTGAGGTTGTTAAACTGGTCGGAAGCCGTGGTGATGACGTCGCCCTCGAGTGGTGCGCGCCCGGAGGCCTGCGTCACTTTCAAGGCATACAGCTCGAACACGTTCTTTGCATTAAGCCCGTCGGCCGGTTTCGCGCCCCAGAGGAGTTTCAGGTCGGAGGGGAACACCTGCTTCGCTATTTCGGAATAGATGATTGAATCGACTGCCGCCGTATCGCGCACATTGGCGTAACCCACAAGGCTGAGGCTCCGTCCGCCCGTCGTCTGCAAGCGCGACAGTAGCGGGTGCTGCTTTTTCAGCTGCTCGGAAGCGTCGCTCGCGGCCGCCGATTTTGCCTCTTCTTTGTTGTCTTTAAGTTGGAACTTCGCCGTCGCAGCCTTCGTCTCGGTTTCAACCGCAGCGGTGTCCACGGCGACAGTATCTTCCTTAGCCGACGAGGTCTGCGCTGCGGCGTAACGCGTGTCGAGCTGGCGCAGGTAAGGCTCTATCTCTTCGGAGTTATAAGTCTCCCAAAACTCAAGGTTGGCCGAACCCTGCAACAGCTTGCGCATGCGTTCCGGCTCGCGGATGCCCGGCATCTCCACCATGATCCTGCCGTCCTGCCCTTCGAGCTTCTGGATGTTGGGCTGCACGACGCCGAACTTATCGATACGCGTGCGGACAACGTTGAACGAGTTGTCGATGGCGGCCTGCACCTCCTGACGCAAAACTTTCGTTACTTCGGCATCACTGCTCTGCGGCGACACCTTGCCTTGCAACTGCTGCGTGGAGAATATCTCGGCGAGCTTATGGCCGGGCGCGTTGCGCTTGTAAGCCTCAGTAAACAGGGTGATGAAGTCCGCCTGGCTCTTTTCCTCCTCCGCCTTAGCCTCTTTCATCGATTTGACAAACGCCTCGTCGGTCTTGTGGTCGGCAAGGTTCTCCAGCACGTCGGGCACGGAGATCTCGAGGATGACGGTCATGCCGCCTTTCAGGTCGAGGCCCAAGCCAATCTGCGTCTCGAGACATTTCTGATAGGAATAAATGCCGAGGTACTTCACGGAGTCCTTATAGTTCTGCTCCGCGACGGGGTCGGCGAGTTTGGCGGCTTGGGTGTCGTAGTAACGTGTAGCCGCCGAGAAAGACAAATAGAATATGCTTGCAAGCGTCAGAAGAACGGCGGTTACAATTACAAGTCCTTTGTTTTGCATCTTATAAATTCAGTTTGATTATTACGTCGAATTGCGCCCGTTTTTAAACAAGCCCGCAAATGTAACACTTTTTTAGCTATCAAGCCGCAGCGAGTTTCTATTATTATTCTTTTTTAAGAATATTAGCACTCGCGCGGGGGCTTTAAAGAAAGGCTGCGGCGCGATTGCCGACGAACTGCCTGACGTCGGATTCTTGTTTGCTTTGCCGGATTTTGCCTTCGGAAAAAAGGAATATCTCGTCGGCGAGGCGCAGGGCAAGGTTGACGTCGTGCGTGGACATCAGCACCGTCTTGCGCTCGTCGCGGCACAGCTTTTTTATCGCAAACATCAGGTCGACCTTGCCGGCGTAATCGAGGAAAGCCGTCGGCTCGTCGAGGAGGATGACCGGCGTTTCTTGCGCGAGCGTCTTGGCGATGACCGCCTTCTGATATTCGCCGTCGCTGAGCGTGCCTATTGCCCTTTCGGCCAAATGCGTGATGCCGGTGATGGCCATTGCGCGGCGCACAATCTCCTTGTCTTCGGAAGAAAGCGTGCCGAAGAAACCGGTGTAAGGCATGCGGCCCATCGCGGCCAGTTCGCCGGCGGTGAGGTGCTGCGCGTCGATGCGGCCGGTGAGCACGATGCCGACGGTTTGCGCCAGCTGTTTCCTGTCCAACAAAGCGAGATTTTGCCCTTCGAAAAAGATATTGCCGGCGAGCGGTTTTTGAAGAAAGGCGATGGTGCGGAGCAGCGTGCTCTTGCCGCAACCGTTGGGTCCGATGAGGCAGTTCAGCGTGCCGCGTGCGAGCCGGAAGGAAATGCCGGAAGCGATGGCGTGCGAGGCGTAACCGATGCTGACGTCAGTTAAAACCATAGCTCACAGCTCGGCCCAGTTGGCGCGGTCGAGGTTGCGGTAGCCGATGGCCTCGGAGAGATGGTAGGGCAACACATTTTCGCTGCCGTCGAGGTCGGCGATGGTGCGCGCCACTTTGAGTATGCGCGAGTAAGCCCTTGCCGAGAGCGACAACCGCTGCATCGCCACGCGCAACATCTCGAGGCCGGCGGCGTCGGGTTCGGCGTAGAGGTGGATCATTTTCTCGCTCATCTGCGCATTGCAATGCACGGCGGCATCGTCCTTGAAACGCTCTTCCTGCACCTTCCGCGCGCGCATCACACGTTCGCGGATCGTTGCGCTGGGTTCGCCTTCGGGCCGGCTTGAAATATCTTTAAACGGCACGGGCGTAACCTCTATTTGCAGGTCGATACGGTCCATCAACGGACCGCTGATCTTACTCATGTAACGCTGTATCTGGCCGGGCGTGCACACGCACTGGTGGGTGGGGTCGCCGTGGTAGCCGCAAGGGCAGGGGTTCATCGACGCTACGAACATAAACGAGCACGGGAATTCGGTGGCGTACTTCGCGCGCGAGATGCTTATCTTCCTGTCTTCAAGCGGTTGGCGCAGCACCTCGAGCGTCGCTTTATTAAATTCCGGCAGCTCGTCGAGGAACAGCACGCCGTTGTGCGCAAGACTGATCTCGCCGGGCTGGGGCGTGGCGCCGCCGCCGACAAGCGCCACTTCGGAGATGGTGTGATGGGGCGAGCGGAACGGTCGTTGCATGATGAGCGACACGCCGCCTTTGAGCTTGCCCGCGACGGAATGGATTTGCGTGGTCTCGAGGCTCTCGGCTAACGACAACGGCGGCAGGATTGAAGGTAACCGCTTGGCAATCATCGACTTACCGCTTCCGGGAGGACCCACCATGATGATGTTATGGCCTCCTGCCGCCGCCACCTCCATTGCGCGCCGCACATTCTCCTGTCCGCGCACGTCGGCGAAATCCAAGGGGAACCGGCATTGCTGGCGGAGGAACTCGCTCTCGATGTCGATGACGCACGGTTCGAAATGCTCTTTGCCCGTGAGCAGGCAGATGACGTCGCCGAGCGAGGCCATGCCGTACACGTCGAGGCCGCTGACCACCGCCGCTTCCTTCACGTTTTCTTCGGGCACAATCAACGCCTTAAACCCTTCTTTCTTCGCGCCGATGGCGATGGGCAGCGCGCCTTTCACCGGTTGCAGCTTCCCGTCGAGGCCGAGCTCGCCCACCATGACGTATTTCGCGAGGTCGTCAACGACGATGTTCTCATTAGCTACAAGGAGGCCGATGGCGAGGGGCAGGTCGAACGCGCTGCCTTCTTTGCGCAGGTCGGCCGGCGCCATGTTCACCGTGATGTCGCCTTTGGGGAAGCGGAAGCCGATGTGTTGCAGCGCGGCGTTGATGCGGTCGCGGCCTTCTTTCACGGCGGTGTCGCCCAGGCCGGTGAAATGGTACATCACGCCGCCGGTGATGCTCACTTCGATGGTGATGGTGGTTACTTGCAGACCGTTGACGGCGGCGCAATATGTTTTAACGAGCATAATTCGGATAAATTTTTAGCGTTCGCGCAAGGGCATGTTTGTCGGGGCGTTAGTTGCCGGAAAGCGTTTGCGCATCTCTTGTGCCGACAGGCTCCGCGCGGTGATCTTGCCGTTTTCGATGATGATGTTTTCCGTTAAAGCGCTGAAACCCAGCAGGTTAACAAGGCTGCCGTCGAAGGCGAGGCTGTCGCAAACGATGTCGGTGCCGATCTTGTCGCGCGTCAGGATACGGCGGCAGTCGTTTATTGACGGGTCGAGACAGATGCCGAGCGCGCGGAGATTGTCCTTGCCGTTGAGCGCGCGCTGGATGTTGCAACTCTCGAAGTCGGACGACGCCCACGCGTAGATTACCGCCGTGCCCTTCGAGAACTGCTTGTCGGTGAGCGTGTCGCCGTCGATGGTTACGGCGCGGAAGGCCGGCAATTTGCAACCGACGGACGTTGCTGCGCGCGCTTTAATTTTTTGCAGGTCCTGTTTGAGGCGGCCGTTGCCGGGTTGCGCGTCGAGACAGATCTGCATCAGACCGGCGGCCGAGGCGTAATCGGGTTCGCCGTTGCGAATGAAATATCTGTTGATGAGATACAGTGCGGCGAGGCTCGCGGGGTGCTCCTTCACAAACGCCTCCGCCAGCGCGGGGATGTCCTTCGGTTCGGCATCTTTCACCTTTTCGCGAAAGGCGTTCATCAGCTTGTTTTCCGCCGTGCCGGTTACCTTCAACTCCTTCAAGTGCGACACGTCGCCGCTGACCTTGATGTTCTTTCCCGGTTCGACGAAGACAGGCTGTTCGGAGAAGTTCGGGAACACGATGACGAGCGTGCCGCTTTCGTCGCACGAACCCTTATAGCCGAAGCGTCCGGCGACAACGAACATGGTGTCGATGCCGTCGATGACGCCGTCGGGACTGTAGACGTAAAACTCACCCTGGTTAAGGTTGAGCAAGCGGCCGTTGATTTTGAACGTTCCGCCGTCCGTGCCGCACGCGGCCAGAACCAGGGTGAGCAGTAAGAATGTTGCGATTCTCCCCATCAAAAGGGCATCGTGAGTTAGTTCTTCAAGATGGCCAGTTCGAGGTCGTTGTCGGCGTAATCTTTGAGTGCCGGGTCTTGCTCGAGCGCCTCTTTGAGGTAGGATCCCGTGGCATATTTATTGCCGTTGCGGGCCGCTACGACGGCGTGGAGATAGGTGTTGAGCGCACCTTTGTTCGTTGCGTTGTCGAGGGTGTTAACCGCCGAAGCGTAGTCCTTGTTGAGCAGTTGCGCCAGAGCGGTGCTGTTCGTGTTCTTGCCGTCGAGGATGGATGCCGCTTCGGAGTAGTTGCCCTTGCTGATCTCGAGCACGCCTTGCGCATAGCTTACGTCGCCGAGCGTTGTAGCTTTCGCGATGTCGAGTTCGGCATTCTCCTTATCGCCGTCGATGAGCTCGATCAAGCCGCGGTTGGCGTAAGCCTCTGCCGATGTCGGGTCGATGCTGATGGCCTGCGACAGATAGCTCTTTGCCGAAGAAACATCGCCGTCGAGAAGCGCCATTGACGCGAGGTTGTTGTAAGCGCGCGCGTCGCCGCGATAGGTGTCGGCAGCCTGCTTGTAGATGGCGGTCTTCGTGGCGTTATCGTCGACGAGCGTGGCGGTGTAAAGCAGTTCTTCGAGGCTGAGCACCGACGGATCGTCGTTAAACTGCTGCACAAGCTCTTCGTCGGAACGGCCGACAACATTGTAGTTGATGATCATTCTCGAGCGGCGCAGTTCGGGCAGGATACCTTCCTTCAACTCCTGGAAGCCCTCGCTGAGGTTGCGTATCTGCTGCTCGCGCTCTTCGGGATCCTGATACATCTCGAGCACGCGGATGATGACGTCTTTGTCTTGGATGTCGCTCACCTCGACAAGCGCCTTAAAGCCTTCCCAGTCCTGCGCGGTGTAATGCGCGTCGACATCGGTCTGCACATTGGCTGCGCTGAGCGTCGAAGCAACATAATCCTCCGTGGAATTCTGGCGCTTGGCGGAGAGCTTGTCGTTGTATTCGAAGCCGCCCTCGGGCGATGCATAAGCCTGAATCTCAACGTTTTGGATGGCGAGCCGCTCCTGATCTTCGTTGATCTGTTTGAGCATTGCCACGAAGTCTTGCACGGAATTGCTCTCGAGCTCCGACTTGCGGATATTCGCCTGATTTACAAGGAATTTGATGTTCGCCTCCTGCTGCTGCGAGGTGATGCGCTGGAACGAGTCAGCGGCGAGAATGCCTCCGTCGGCGAGGATGGTGGCTTTGTACAGCTCCGACGTTGCGATGACGCCCACGGCCACTTTCACATCGGGCACGGTAACTGTTTTCTTGCCCACCTTGGCTGCGAACGTGAGGTACATGTCGCTCTTCTGCATCTCAGGCACATAGGTGAACGCGGTGTTCATCGTGTAGCGGCCGCCGAGACGGTAGGAGATGGTCTGGTTGTTGCCCAGCACCTTCTCGCCTTGGAATGTTGCGCCGGCACCCTGCGCGGCGTCGCTTGTGCCGTAACGCAGCTCGGGGGTAACGGTGATGACAGCCTTCTTCTTGAGGTACTTCTCCGGGAAGACGCCGGCGATGGTGGCGGGCACCTGTCCGGCCTGTGTCTCGAGCGGGTTCGGCGTTACCGTGAAGTTGTCCGCCGAGAGCTCGCCCAACTTGCTTGAGCAAGCGGAAAGAACGATTGCCGAAAGAGCAATGATACTGAAAAATAATACTTTGCGCATAAGTGTAATTTGTATAAAAAGTGAATGATAAATAGTGGTGTCAACTGTGATTAATGCCTTTAATTGTAATTAGTAGTTCCGACTGTAATTATTTCAATTGTGATTAGTACTTTCAACTGTAATTAATTCAAATTGTGCTTAATAGTTCCAACTGTAATTTGTATCTTTAATTGTTAGTAGTCTCAACGTGTGCTGCGAGCGGGACTCGAACCCGCACGCCCGAAACGGGCAGAAGATTTTAAGTCTGCCTTGTCTACCATTCCAACATCGCAGCCGTTCAAACCAACTCTTTTGCAAAGATAAACGTCGCCGGGCAAATAACAAAGAAAACGCCGAAAAATCGGTTGGTTGCACTTTCTTTACAGCCGTCCGGACAGTTGCGGCCATTTGCTAAAAAAGAAAAAAAGCGCGCGTATAATAATGTGGTTGAAAAGTTTTCCTTACTTTTGCCGGTCGGAAAAATCAAAGCTTATTCAGCGAGTTATGCAAGAGAATTTGGTGATTGTGGAGAGCCCCGCGAAGGCGAAAACGATAGAGAAATTTTTGGGGGAAGACTACAAGGTGATGTCGAGCTACGGCCACATCCGCGACCTTAAAAAGAAAGAGATCAGCGTCGACATGGACACGCTCGAGGCTTGCTACGAGATCCCTGCGGACAAGAAAAAGGTGGTCGACGGCCTGCTCGCCGCAGCAAAGAAGGTGAAGCAGGTGTGGCTCGCCTCCGATGAGGACCGCGAGGGAGAGGCCATCGCGTGGCACTTGCAGGAGGTGCTCGGCTTGGACAAGGAACAGACGAAACGCATTGTGTTTCACGAGATTACGAAGCCGGCCATACTTAACGCGATAGACAACCCGCGGCGGATAAACATGAGCCTCGTCGACGCGCAGCAGGCACGCCGCATCCTCGACCGCATCGTGGGCTTCAAGCTCTCGCCGGTGCTGTGGCGCAAGGTGAAGCCGGCGCTGTCGGCAGGGCGCGTGCAGAGCGTGGCGGTAAGGCTTATCGTCGAGCGCGAGCGCGAAGTGAGGGCTTTCACCTCGGAGGCGCATTACCGCGTCTCGGCAGTGTTTACTAAGCAGGCCGGCGACACGAAGCAGGACATTCACGCCGAGGTGAGCCATAAATTTCAAACTGCGGACGAGGCGAAGGCTTTCCTCGAACAGTGCAAAGACGCAACATTCACCGTTGTCTCCGTGGCGAAGAAACCCTTGAAGCGCACGCCCGCCCCGCCGTTCACCACCTCGACCCTGCAGCAGGAGGCGGCGCGCAAACTCGGCTTCTCCGTAGTGCAGACGATGCGTGTGGCGCAGAGCCTTTACGAGAGCGGACTCATCACGTATATGCGCACCGACAGCGTTAATCTGTCGAGCTTCTGCATCAACGCCTGCAAAGAAGAAATTGCGGGCACGTTCGGCGAGAATTACAGTCGTCCGCGCAACTATAAGACGCACACGCGGGGTGCGCAGGAGGCTCACGAGGCCATCCGCCCGGCTTATATCAACCGCCGCGAGATTGCCGGCACGGTGCAGGAGCAGCGCCTTTACGACCTCATCCGCAAGCGCACGCTCGCCTCGCAGATGGCCGACGCGCAGATGGAGAAGACCACGGCGGAGATTGCCGTCAGCGGCGCGAATTATTCCTTTACGGCCACGGGCGAGGCTGTGCTCTTCGACGGCTTTCTGAAAGTTTACCGCGAGTCCGTCGACGACGAGGCCGACAATGCGGAAGACACGGCGCGCCTTTTGCCGCAGTTAACCGCGAACGAGAACCTCTTGCGCAAGGAGATCACCGCCACGGAGCGCTTCACGCAAGGGCCGCAGCGTTACACCGAGGCGACGCTTGTCAAGAAAATGGAGGAGCTCGGCATAGGCCGGCCGTCAACATACGCGCCGACCATCAGCACCATCCAGCAGCGCGAATATGTCAAACGCGGCGAGGACAAAGGTGCGGAGCGGCCCTACTCCGTGCTGACGCTCAAAGGCGGCGCCGTCACGCAGAGCACGAAGAAAGAGATTGCCGGCCGCGACAAGGGCAAGCTGCTGCCGACGGATGTCGGGATTGTTGTCAACGACTTCCTTATGGACAGTTTTCCCGACATTATGGACTATAATTTCACGGCCAACGTTGAAGAGAAATTCGATGCCATCGCCGGCGGCGAACTGGCTTGGCAGACGATGCTTAAAGAGTTTTGGACCGACTTCGAACCCGAGATCGAGAGCGTCATTCAAACCCGCCAAGAGCACAAACCCGGCGAGCGCGAACTGGGCGTTGACCCCAAGTCCGGCAAAACGGTGTTCGTCAAGATAGGGCGCTACGGACCGGTGGTGCAGATCGGTGCGGCGGGCGACGAGGAGAAACCGCGCTTCGTGCAGCTGCCAAAGGACAAGACGATGGAGACCATCACGCTCGGCGAGGCGTTGGAGCTGCTGCGTCTGCCGCGCATCGTGGGCCTTATCGACGGCAAGGAAGTGGTGGCGAACGTCGGGCGCTTCGGGCCGTACATCCTTTACGACAAGCAGTTCACGTCGCTTCCGTCGACCGAAGACCCGTTCACCGTAACGCTCGCTACGGCCGAAAAGCTTATTGCCGAGAAGAAAGAGAAAGAGGCGCAGCGGCATATCAAAACGTTCGCAAACGAGCCTCAGATAGAGATTATCAACGGTCGCTACGGGCCTTACCTCGCTTGCGGCGGCAAGAACTACCGCATCCCGAAGAAGCAGCAGGAGAACGCCGCAGCTTTGACTGAGGACGAATGCCGCGCAATCATCAAAGAGGCTCAGGACAAAGGCGGGGCAACGGGCAAACGCACCCCGCGCGCAAGGAGAGCGAAATGAGCAAGATTCGTCTTAGCAACAAATAAAGTTCGTCTTAGCAACAAATAAAGTTCGTCTTAGCAACAAATAAGGTTCGTCTTAGCAACAAATAAGGTTCGTCTTAGCAACAAATAAAGTTCATCTTAGTAACAAATAAGGTTCATTTTAAAAGCAGGTTTATCTTAAAATAAAGTCGGAATCAGGCAAATGACGCGCATCATCATCATCGGTTACATGGGTGCCGGCAAGACCATCGTCGGCCGCGAGTTGGCCAAGCTGCTCGGCCTCGCTTTCTACGACCTCGACTGGTATATCGAGACGCGCATGCGGCGCACGGTGAAGGCCATTTTCGACGAGCGCGGCGAAGAGGGTTTCCGACAGATAGAGCACAACATGCTCCACGAGGTGGCGGAGTTTGAGAACGTCGTCATCAGTTGCGGCGGCGGCACCCCGTGCTTCTTCGACAACATGGATTACCTCAACCGGCAGGGCGAGACGGTTTATCTTAAAGCTTCGCCGGAAGTGCTTATGTGCCACCTGAAAATGGGCAAGGGCGTGCGGCCGTTGTTGCTCGGCAAGACGGAAGAAGAGACGAGGGCGTTCATCCAAGAGCAGCTCGCCGCGCGCGAGGCCTTTTACAGCAAGGCGAAGCACGTGCTTGACGTGAACCTTATGGACAACTCCGGCAAGGTGGCGGCGCATGCGGCGAAGATCAGCGCGATGCTCGGCATAGACGTTCAGCGGAAAGAAACGATATCCATTCACTAAATCGACAGCAGTAACATGAAGAAGTGGACCATTGAAGACTCAAAGGAGCTCTACAACATCAAGGGTTGGGGCGTGAATTATTTCGGCATCAACGAGAAGGGCAACGTTTATTGTTCGCCCCACAAGGACAACGTGCAGGTCGACCTGAAGGAACTTGTCGACGAGCTGGAGTCGCGGCATATCAGCGCGCCGATGATACTCCGGTTCCCCGACATCCTCGACTCGCGAATACAGTCGACCTCCGCCTGTTTCGAGAAGGCCGCGAAGGAATACGACTACAAGGCGGAGAACTACATCGTGTTCCCTATAAAGGTCAACCAGATGCGCCCCGTCGTGGAGGAGATTATCTCTCACGGCGCGAAGTATAACATCGGTCTGGAGGCTGGTTCGAAGCCTGAGCTGCACGCCGTTTTAGCCACTCACATGGACTCCGACAGCATCATCATCTGCAACGGCCACAAGGACAAGAACTACATCGAGATGGCCCTTCTTGCGCAGAAGATGGGCAAGCGCATTTTCCACGTCATAGAGAAGTTGCCCGAAGTGAAGATTATCGCCGAGACGGCGGCAAAGATGGGCGTGCGGCCTACGCTCGGCGTGCGTCTCAAGCTTGCGGCGTCCGGCGCGGGCAAGTGGCAGGAGAGCGGCGGCGACGCGTCGAAATTCGGGCTCAACTCCTCCGAACTGCTCGAGGCATTACAGCTGCTCGAAGAGATGGGGATGAAGGACTGTCTGAAACTAATGCACTTCCACATCGGTTCGCAGATAACGAAGATACGCCGTATCTCGTCCGCCCTGCGCGAGGCTGCGCAATATTACGTTCAGCTTCGGGCGATGGGCTTCAACATCGAATTTGTCGATTGCGGCGGCGGGCTCGGCGTGGATTACGACGGCACACGGTCGTCCAACTCGGAGTCGTCGGTCAACTACTCCATTCAGGAGTACGTCAACGACTGCGTGGACACCTTCGTCGAGGCTGCCAACGAAAACAATATTCCTCATCCGAACATAATCACCGAGGGCGGCCGCTCGCTTGCTGCCCATCACGCCGTACTCATCGTGGAGGCTTTAGAGAGCGTCTCGGTGAAGAAGATGCACGAGGATTTCGAGGCAAGCGAGAGCGATCACAAGCTCGTGCACGACCTGACGGAGGTGTGGGACAACCTCTCCACGCGCTCCATGCTCGAGGATTGGCACGACGCGGAGGATATTCGCCAGGAAGCATTAGATTTATTCCAGCACGGCATTATCGACCTCAAGACCCGCGCGCAGATAGAATCGCTCTATTGGGCGATATGCCATGAGGTGGCCGAACTGGCGCACCATCAGAAGCATGTCCCCGACGAACTGCGCACCATAGACAAGCAGATGGCGGATAAATACTTCTGTAACTTCTCGCTGTTCCAAAGCATGCCCGACTCGTGGGGCATCGACCAGATGTTCCCCATCATGCCTATCTCGCGCCTGAACGAGAAGCCCACCTGCTCCGCACAGATACAAGACATCACCTGCGACAGCGACGGCAAGGTGTCGACATACGTCAACGGCGTGCAGCAAACCAACTACCTGCCGCTCCACGAGCTGCGCCCGGGCGAACCGTATTACATCGGCGTGTTCCTCACCGGCGCCTATCAGGAGATCCTCGGCAGCGCCCACAACCTGTTCGGGTTTACCAATGCCGCGCATATCTCGGTGGACGACGACGGCTACACGATTGATAAAATCATCGACGGCGAGACCATTGCCGACGTGCTGGCTTACGTGCAGTACGACCACAAACGCCTCGTGCGCCGGCTTGAGATATGGGTTACGAAAGCCATCAAGGAGGGCAAGATCACGCCCGAAGAGGGTAAGGAGTTCGTCAGCAACTACCGCGCGGGACTTTACGGCTACACCTATTTGGAATAAGCTATGGAAGCGTTGACCATAGTGAAAGTAGGCGGGGCGGTGGTGGAAGAGCCGTCTGCGCTCATCGGTTTGTTGGAAAAATTTGCCCGAATAGACGGCCGGAAGGCGCTCGTGCACGGCGGCGGACGGCGCGCAACGAAGATTGCCGCAGCGTTAGGCATCGAGAGCAGGATGGTGAACGGCAGACGTATCACCGGCGAGGCAATGCTTGAGGTAGTAACTATGGTCTACGGCGGGCTCGTGAACAAAACAATCGTGGCGCGGCTTAATGCAATCGGCGTTAAAGCGATCGGACTTACCGGCGCCGATGCCGGCATAATCTTAGCTGACAAACGCCCGCCGGTAGCAATCACCAACGAAGAAGGGCAAACGGAAACGGTCGACTTCGGCTTCGTCGGCGACATTAAACAAGTAGATGCCGAAGTACTTAACACGCTCATTTCCAAAGGTTTAACCCCCGTCATTGCGCCTCTTTCGTGCAACAAACAAGGGCAAATACTCAACACTAACGCCGACACCATCGCCTCTTCCGTAGCAACCGCGCTGGCTGAGCACTACGACGTAACCCTCGTCTACACCTTCGAGAAGCCGGGCGTTTTGCGCGACGAGAACGACGAAAGCTCCGTAATCCCTTTGTTGACGCGCCCGGATTTCAATAAATACGCGGCGGAAGGGATAATCAAAGGCGGCATGTTGCCCAAAATTGAAAACGCCCTCGCGGCTGTTGAGAAGGGGGTCAAGGAAGTGAAAATCACCCGTGCGGATAACTTGCTCGGAGGAACAACGGTGAGATGAACTTTCTTAATGACATACTTCCGCTTAAAAACAAACTTTTCAGAACAGCCCTCCGCATAACGCAAAACCGCGAGGAGGCGGAAGACATAGTGCAAAACACGCTGATAAAAGTGTGGAACAGCCGCAATAACCCGCACGAAATAAAGTCGCCCGAGGCATTTGCCTTCACCGTCTGCCGCAACCTCTCGCTCGACTTCCTCAAACAAAAATCCCGCGACAACCTTTCTTTAGACGACATCGCCGCTATTCCCCTGCCCGCCTCCGACGACCCTTTGCAGCGCCTCACACGGCAGGACAACCTCTCCCGAATAGACGCAATCATCAACTCTCTGCCCGAGAAACAGCGCACGTGCATGCAGCTCCGCGACATCGAGGGCCTCACTTACAAAGAGATCGCCGCCGTCCTTGCCGTCTCCGAAGAGCAAGTGAAAGTCAACATCTTCCGCGCCCGCAAAGCCTTTAAAGAGAGGTTTTTGAAAAAATAAAACCCCTTTCTTGTAACTTTTCCGCAGCCTCATTCGTCTTTAAAACAGACGCTTGTAAGAAAACGCGGCATGGATTACAAATACATCGAACAGCTGTTGGAGCGCTACTGGGAATGCAGCACGACGCTCGAGGAAGAGGCTATCTTGCGCGCCTTTTTCAGCCAAGACGATGTGCCGGAAAACCTCTCGGCATACCGCGATTTGTTCGTGTATGAGCAGAAAGAAAGCGCGAACAACCGCCTCGGCGACGACTTCGACAAAAAGGTTCTCGCCAAGATTAACGGCAAGAAAACAGTCGATGCGCGTGCAAGCGAAAGCAGTCAAGGCTCGACAGTCAGGGCGCGCCGCATGAGCCTCACCCTCCGCCTGCGCCCGCTCTACAAAGCCGTGGCCATCGTCGCCGTGCTGCTCACCATCGGCAACGCCATACAGACGGCCGTCGACAACAGCCGCGCCAACCCCGCCCTCGTGAAGACAAACGGCTTGGCCGGCGGCGAGCAAGTGGCGCAAACGGACACGATAACGGCCGACACCGTCAAGCAGACGCGCCTCGCGCCGGCGGAGATAACCGACATCAGCCAGCCCGCAGCAGAGGCCGCCCCGGTCGACGCGCGCCAATGAACAAAGGTGATAAGAGCGCGGACTAAGGACAACGAAAACAATGCAAGATGTTCAATAAGCATAACCTCGCGGTGAACGCGGGGACGCAGTAAAAACAATCAAAAACCCCCAACCGAGACTCGCAAGAGTTTCAATCTTTTCTTTTTAAAACCAGTACTCCGACGAGCCGACTTCCTTCCCCCGAAGCCGGCTCTTCATTTGTGCGAATTCGCCAAAGATTCGTGCCGGCAAGAAACAAGCCTTGCGAGCGGAGTTTGCGATGCGAAAAAGTTTATCTTAGTTGCGACTATGGAACCGGCTAAACTTTGCGCTACGAGCACACGTTACAAGTGTCGCCTACGTTTCAATAGTTTTTCAATTTGCCTTAAGTTGCTTTCCCGCACCTTGCCTTAGGTCAAAATTATTCGAGCGAAAAGATGACGGTCGTAACGCTCAAGGGCATTAAATTAAACATCGGTGCCGAAGCTGAAACAAGCGCGCAATCTTCATTCTCCGACGTGCGGTAAACAGCAGTGAGCACAGCATTCTCCGGCACTGTAAGCTTCACATTTCTGACATCTTTCGAAGCATTAACCGAAACATAAACCAGCGTCTTTCCATCGGGACTTACGGCAGCCAGACCGCACTCGTCATCGATATCGAGCCAATGATAGCCGGCAGGGATGAAGCGGCTGAACTGCTGGTGAACGAAGTAGCTTTTCACGCGGGTGCAGGTCTTCCATTCGTCGTCGGCGCGCACCATGCACCACTGGTCGCCCGTCGTCTCGACATACTGCCAATCGCACCACACCGCCGGCCGCAAGTAGCGGATGTCGTCCACGAGCCGCTGCGCAAGAGCGAGGTTGCCAGCGATGCCTTTGCCCGCCAAGCCCGTCTCGCTCTGCCACAGGCGGACATTGAGCTCTTCGCACAACCGGTGCAGCCGCGCTTTCTCCTCTTTCGAACCGATATACGTGTGCGTGTTCCACTGCCCGATGAACCGCGCCGCGCCGGCCTTCGTGTAAGCCTCGAGAGTGCGCAGCGACACCGCGACATTCACCTCGTCCGACGCGGAGATTTTCGTTGCTAACCCGCTCTTTTTCAATGCTTTACGCAGCACGCGCACGAACTCGATTTGGTTGTTTATGTCGAAATGGCAACCCTCCTGCACGCCGTTCTGAAACCACGACGACGACATCGGCTCGTTGAACGGCTCGAGCGTGGCGAACTCGATGCCGTAAGCGTCTTTGTAATGCCTGCAAACATCCACTAAATACTGCGCGAAAGACCCGTACATCGCGCGCGGCAGGTTGTCGTCCGTCGCTTTTGAAGCCCCCGCCACGCACCCGCTCGTTGTCATCCACCATGGCGCACTATTAGAAAACGCTTCGAAAACAGCGTCCGGGCGGTGGCGCTTTATCATAAGCAGAATCTTGCGCTGCGCCGAGTCGCGCTCCCAATGATAATCGTCGTCGGGACCGTCCTTAAACCCCTCCATCTCCGCGCGCAAGCCCTTGCCGTTTTTGAAATGATGGGGCGAGCAATTTGTCCAATCCGGGTCGTCGCCCCCGCCGATGTTATAACGAAATACGGAATAATTCAGGCCCTCGGGCGAAACAAGCCAGTCTATCAGTTCTTCCAATTGAACTTGCCGGGATTCCCGACAGGTTGAACCCTCATCCGAATGCCCTTCGTCATCTCGCCCGCACATCGCCGCCCACCAGCACAACGACACGCCCCAGCCCTCGCACGCCGACGTAACGCGCTGAGTATCAATGCAGTACTCCTCCGCGCGCGATGCCCCCGGCAGGAGGAGCAACAAACAAAAAATAAGGGGTTTCTTCACCCTGCAAAGGTAATAAAATCCCGCGACAACCCCTTGCTGCCGACCATCAAATTATCTTGCAGGCAAGAGCAGTAAACGGTTCTCAAATCGTTGATTGTGCAGCGTGGACCAGCCAGGACTTGAACCAGGGACCTCCAGATTATGAGTCTTTTTTAGAATGGATTTCATGAAATTTTAAAAAATCATAATACGCTCATTTTCAACGAGTTACGTTTTTGTCATATTGCGGAAGATTGCTTAAATTTGCACAAAATTACAGAAATGAATTTCCCCTGAATTTCCCGTAAGGGAATTTGGGAGTAACTTACAGACTACATTGCGATGGAACATCAGACTATTGATTTGCGACAAAGACAGGAGCCTTCGACAAGGACATACAGCAAACGGGGTGATAGCAGTTTTGCAAAATTCTACTCGTCTAACGGGCAGGTTTACGGTACGCTGACCCTCGACAAACGCCATGCTCCGCTTGCCGACGGCAAATATCACGCCGTTGTCAGGGTGGCGTATGCCAAGAGGCATTGCTACCTTTTTATAGGGAAAGACTACACGGAAGAAGAGTGGTTGGCACTGTGCGAATGCGAAAAACTCGGGCGCAACAAGAAATCGGCGGAGAGGACGGAATTGAAGGAAAGGTTGGCAAAGGTCGAATGTATGGTCAACAGGTTGATGGAGTCGGAGACTTTCTCATTGACGAATCTTCAGAGCATTTTTCAAAACAAGCCCGACAATAATCAGCGCACCGTCTACTCCATTTGGGAACAGTATATCGCCGACAAGAGTGCTGAAGGGAAAGCCGGTTCTGCACGTTGCAGTAAGGACATCTTCAGACGGTTCTGCAAGGACATGGGCGAGAGTGTATCCTTCAACGAGATAGGAAGGGACTTCATACAAAGATGGGTGAAAGTGCAGAAGAAAAACGGACTTTGCACCACTTCCATTGCCATAGCACTTCGCACTTTCCGAACCATCGTGAATATCTGTATCAGTCAGGGATTGGTGAGTGGCAACACCAAAGAAATGTTCAAAGACACCGGGTACAACAAGTCACAAAGCAGGAAACACGAATTCCTTGATGTACCTACCATGCGGATGCTATATGACTTTTGGAAAAAGGATGAAGCCAAGGCAGAGAATGGGAACGAACTGTTCATGCCAAGAGAGAAGCATGCCTTATTCCGTGACCTTGGACTGTTCTTGTTCATGTATCTCGGGGACGGGCAAAACTTGGCAGACACCCTACGTCTGACATACGACGGATGGTATTATGCCACGAATGGCAAACAACTTAGGTTCCTCCGCCATAAAACCCGTGAAAGAAACGAAAGTGCAAGCGAGGTCGTTTTCCCCGTAACGCCGGAACTCAAGGAAATAATCGACAGATACGGCAATGAGCCTAAAATGGGCAGACGGGTGTTCCCCATCATGAGCGAATTGAATGCGCCCGAACAAGAGATATGGGTAATCCAGCGATACAACCGCTACATTCGTGAGCACATGGCCAAGGTAGCCGAACTGTTGGGCATGGAGCAAAGACCATCACCAACCTGGGCAAGACATAGCTTCGCCACCAACCTCAACAATTCGGGTGTAGTGCCTTATAAATATATAAGTGACAGCATGGGGCATAGCGGCAATGGCGACATCACCTCAAACTATATAGGTGCATATCCATTGGAAAAGATGCTCAAATACAACCATTACCTACTCCATGAGGAATCACCTGAGAAAAGCGGGGAAATAACTGACAACAAAGCTTTAATAGAGATGTTAAAGGGACTGAGCGATGAAGAAAAGGAAGCTATCGTATCTGCCTTGACAAAATAGCTTATATTCAATAACTTTGTAGGCATACATCTCATAATATATGGAAGAAGCTGATAATAAGAAGGGGCCTATCTGCAAGGAAGTATTGGCGGCATGGAAGGAGGTCAATGCCGACACTTATTCCGAGTTCAAGAATATGGTGGACACCCTATTGACCGACACGGACTGGAACTTACTGAAGGAGATTGAAAAGGACGGCATTGAGGAGGATGGCATAGACGAAGAAACAGCGGAAGATATTAAAAGCTTTATAGATATTCTTATACTCTTGGCCAAAGGAGAATCCGCCATCGAGAACTGGTATACGGAAGCCATAAACAATCGGAACGTTTTCGCTTTCTGCATTTGTTGCTACATTTGCTTGGATAATGGACTGGAAGAAATCAAGAAAGGGCTTGAAGACAAGGACAAGCAACTCGAGCACATGGGCATTACGGAAGGCATTAAAGGTTTCTTCCTGTTAAAGGCAGAGGATAATGGGCAGGAATATGCAGGGGCTTCCGACAAGGCTTGTGCCAACGAGAGTCCGAAACACTTTCGAGACCGAGTGCAGCCAAGGCTCGACGAAGTCAAAGAATTGAATCTGTTGACATTGAGACGCTGGCACTACGAACACCCACAACAGTATGCGGCTTTTCTTGAAACCGTGGACAAGGCATACGATGGTGACATGACCTTTGCCAACAAAGGATTCAATTATCTAATGGAAATGCTTTCCCTTGGAGGGATCAAGAATATAATGGGGCTAATTCTCCAACTTATACCGGGAACGGACGGCTTCAAGAAGCGGATGGCATCTTCAAAAAGTGTCTCATTCCATGATGAACTAAACAACATTCTGAACACGGATTTAGACAACGAAGTCACACGGCAGAAGATACTTCAAAACAATTCACACTTCAACAGCACACTCTACTGGCTTGCTTTTGATGATGGCTTCCTCAAAGCGGTGGAACTTATATCGAAAACCTTTTTGGAAGGAAGCAACCCGGAACTGATTAAGAATATAGGGCGCAATGTCATAAAAAGCTTGATTCTTACCAGCTTTGGTAAAGCCGCATACACAAAGAAACAATGGAAAAACATGGAGACAGGAGATTCAAGAGAACTTATCGCGTCTACCCTCATGGACTTGAAAGGGAGGAGAGGACGACGGAACGATTGCTTGTTACTCGAGGAGATAATAAAGGCAATGCATACAGACCAAATTATCAAGGCAATCGACAACACTGTCTCTGACTGGAAGAGATTCGATGATACAGATTCCATCCTTGCCTACATCTACGCAGCATTGCAGAAATGCGAATTGATGGGCGGCAAACACGCTTACCGCACCTTCCACAATGCCATGGTAGAAAAGTTTCCGCATCACAACATCAAACAAGGGTATGATCATGCCGAGGCATTATTTCACGCGCTTACCAATGAGGGTGACTACAATGCCGGAATATCCGCAGACCAAATAAAATACGGTGGAAAGCAGGTAGAGAACATCTGCCTTCGGTTTAAGATTATCATGTCGCCGGACGTAAGTCAATAATGCCTCGGTGCGTAGCGATTCATTGGGGTAATTCTTTCGCACATAGCACATTAATGCCGCGAGTCTATGATACTAATCCCCTTCTTCTTCCAAATAGCGTTATCTCCCAATAGACAACGGAATCCATAAGAAAAAAATAAGACACCCGAGGACAATACCGCTCCCGGACGCTAACTCTCTCACACCGGCTCGACATCTTCCAGCTCGTCAATAAGCTCGATAAGCGGCCGCCCGTCAATCTTGAAGTTCTCTATAAACGCATTCGCATTCGGATAAACCTCATACTCCTTTGTGAAATGCTCATCGCATAACGCGACATGGTCCACATCGGACACAGCGTAATAGGTTTTGCCTTTATATTTGAAGGTCAAGTCGTAACTTTGTACCGCGAAATGGTAGAAGATTGTTTCGCGTTCATCCGTAGGGTATCCATGAAATGAACTTCCATATCTCTCAACGTCAGGCGGGTACTTGGCATTCATCGGGTAACCATCTAAATCCCATACTATGTCCGGCTCATACGGACTTACCGGCGTGCCCGGAGTGCGAACCTCTCCTTCATCATTGTGATTTTGTTTCATGGATTCAATTTTCTAATTTTATCTAATAGTTTCTGTTGTTCCTCAGACAATGCTCCCACCGCCACACGCTTCCCGTCCTTCCAATAATGGACGTGCGGATTCATTCCTTTGTGGTCTTGCAGATGAATGTCCCATGCCTTTTTTATGGGGATTTAATTGTCCGCGAATGTATATAATTTATTCCATACAAACAATACCATCACCGAGAAAGAGAGATAATAATTGAGAATTTTGTAAATTCTCCTGACCTGCCGCCCTTATGTAGGGGCTAAAAAAAGCGTGCAATAAACATTACCGAAGGCGACAAGTAAACCGAACATTCAAGCTGTAAATTAACGTTTGTCTGCCGCCACTCCTTGCACCTTTGAAAATGTAGAGGGTATTTTTGCGGTTATCCGCACTTTTGCCCTCTATTGTTAAAACAATCCCCCTATTCATTAAAATTACCTCGGCGGAAAAAGTGTTTTTATTTGCCGAGGCTTCACCTTATGCCATTGCAATAGTTTTGGCGCAGAAATCAAAACAATAGATAAAATGGTAGGTAATTTCATAATGTTGCAAAAAGAAGACTTGAAGGCTGTTGTAGCTGAAGTCGTGGAGGAGATTCTGGGCTGCCGCAAGCAGGAAGTAATCGCGAAGTGCTGTCGAAGTGAAACGGAGAGAGAACCTGTCACCATTGAAGAGGAGTACTACACCCGCGAGCTTGCGTGCAAGCACCTCCATATCTCCACAACCAAACTGTGGCGCATGGAAAAAGACGGGATAATCGCAGTATACAAGATTGGACGGCGCAGCCTCTACTCCAAGAAGGCTGTTGACGAACTTATCAAGTCGAATTATCGTGTAATGCCGTTAAAAGGTCGATGAAAAATCAACGTATTCAACCCTATGGCGATCCTTTATACAAAGCCGCCAAAAGATTTTGCCAATTATCGTGCAAACGAGCGGAATAGATTTTACTTATATTCCCGAGTGCCGCCGGCGCCTGCGGCTCCGGTACATTGATGTTCTGCTTGCGCGAGCAAGCGGACCGATTTTTCGGGCAAATGCCGAAGCAAACAAGCATCAAGCAAAGGAAGCGGCGTAACTTTTAAAACACACCCAAACAATGAAGACAACAATTAGTATCCAATTCACCCTCTCCATTCCCCAACTTGAATATCTGGCGGACGGCAGTTATAAAATCAACCGTATGGCGATGTTCCTGCACCTTTGCAAGTGCGCCGCGTTGAAGGATATGCCGAGCAGACTGCCCGGTAATAAGGGTACGGTAAGAATCGGGCAAGTGGAGAAGTCGATTAAGCAGCTCGCTTCGGAATGGACGTGTGATGCCAAGACTGCGGCAAAGGTGATTAACTCAATGAATAAGTTAGGGATACTCACCACCGCGAGCAACCACATAACATCCGTACATACCATCCACCCCGTTGCGGCGTGGATTGTGGATAATGTAAGAATACGCAACCCGTATTTCTCCCCCTCTTACAACCCGGCATCCCTTACCTACGGGACATTTGCCTCTACATCATGCGCAGAGATGTTCACGTCTCATAATGAAGAGAATAATGCCGGTATAGATACGGACATGTACAAGCGAATTTCAAAGAGAAGCACTTCGGCAACCGTACAAGGCATACCCGTGCCGTCAATACTCGGAATAGAGCAATATAGTGTCGTTACGGACGAAACTTCCGCAACCGCAAACAACCCCGATACCGTCGCAAGTAGTACTTCGGGACAAGCCGGGCAAGTTGTCTCAAACGCACATAATTCTTCCCCCGCCCTTTGTCCGGACAAGGCAATGTCCGCTCCCGCAGAAACGCTTCCTGTATCGGGACGGTCAGACATAAGGGAGGACAATCTGACAACATAATCACCTGCCTTATGTCCTCCACAATCACAAGCCTGTTAGCTATTGACCGATTGCACCCTCCGCTTCATTACGGCAAGCGCCGAGCCGGTTACCCGCACCAAGAACGACGCTGCACCCAACATTTTCTTTCGGCACGCAATTCAAACAAATCCGGTTATATGAATAATCTTAGGAAGATGTATTTTGGCGGGTATCCTATGCAAGAAGTGCCGTTGTCCGACAAGGTGCGTACACCCTTTGTCCGGCTTGCGGCATCTTGCACTACTCGCAAGCTCGCAGACGGTTATCCATCTTTATTTTTCACCCTCTTATTAAATACGTTTATGAACACCGATTATAAAGGACGCACAACGCATATCGACATCCGCCTTACCCCGGAAGAGAAGCACATCATCGAGGAGAAAGCCGCCGCGTGCGGATTGACTTACAGCGACTTCGGCAGACGGGTGTTGCTCGGTTATCACCCCAAGCACCGCCTCACGGAGAAGGAGGCGGACGCGATTCTTACCCTGCGTACGGCACGCAAGGATTTGCAGCGGATTTACAATCTGATAAACACGCGCAGTGCCGATATGAAGAGACAACTCTTCCGTAACCCCGCTTTGTTGAAAAATTGGATAGAAAGTATTGACATGCTCCGCCGCCGATGGTCGGATATTATCGAAACCCTTTCTCAAAAATAGGACAACCGAATGATAGCCAAAGGAAGCGCAATAAGCCACGGCGCAACAGCCATAAACTACAACACCAACAAGGAGCAATCACGTTTGGTTTGCGTGCATGGTCTGGATTATACCCCCGAGGCGGACGACTTGTGGTCGCAGATGGTAAGGCATCAAATGTTGATGTCCGGCATTAAACCTAAGGCGAAACCCGTTGTAAAGACCGCGTTACGTTTCGAGTTATCCCCGGAGAACGAATATACCGAGAACTGGACAATAGATGATTGGAAGCGTCTTGCGAAGGAGTTTCTTAAAGAGATGGACGGTTTTAATCCAAAGAAGATAAACTCCTCTTCGCAAGTCCGCCCCACAAATCTCTGCAACAGCCAATACGTAGTGTCGCTCCATTCCGATTCAAGAAGCGGCATTCGACATCTTCATATACTGGTGAACAGGATAGATAACGAGGGCAACGTTAATGATGCCCATCGAATTGGTCTTAGGGCGGCACATGCGGCAAACGTTATAAGCCAACGGCGCGGATGGGTTACGGCGCAGGAACGGAGAGATGATAACATCGCGGATATAACCAATGCTTGTTACGACGTGTTGCGGGCGATGGACAGCTTTACTTGGAGCCAATATAAAGCGAAGCTCAAAGAACGGGGATATGTCGTTCAATTGCGCACCGACAGCTCCGGACTTGTCCGCGGTTATTCAATCAGAAAGGGAAATTCTATTTATAAGGCATCCGAGTTGAAGGGGCGCGGCTTATTGGCAAGCCGGATTGTCTCCACTTGGCGTGAGCTGCATAAACAAACGGAACGAAACAGTACACGGGCAGAGCGTCCGGCAGGTGTAGTCTTAGACAAACATCGCCCTGTATCTCAATACGTTACCATCAACGGCGAAACTTATAAGATGAATATACCGGAGAAGTATATGGATACAATTAAAGAGGAATTGAACAGACAGCCCGAACAAATTGATATTCAGGACGAAACTGCCGTAACTAATGTAATAAAGGTTTCTCTTTTGCTTTTCTGTCAATATCTCGACGCGGCAACGAGCATATCCGAATCGTGCGGGGGTGGCGGCGGTGTTTCATCCGGATGGGGCAAGAAAGATGATGAAGACGACCTCGCGTGGATGCGCCGTTGCGCCCGTCATGCAATATGGATGTGCAAACCGATAAGACGAAACAGACGCAGATAACTATATGTGATTATGAAAAGGAGTAAATACGACGGGGAGTTACCCGGCGGCGATGACAGTCAGCCTGACGGGATTACCTACCTTGAAAGAACGACGGAACTTGCGGAGCAGTGCAACCGAATTGACGGGCAGATAAAGGAGATTGAGAGACTTTGTTCATTGCTCGGCAGTCTGCAATCCGAGTTAAACGGCGCCATTAGTAAAGCAAACGAGCTCAAACCTGCATTAGACGCGGCAGTCGGCAACGCATCCAACATCACCGACGGAATAACACGCGCAATCGTCAAGGCGGAGAACACCCCTATAAAAGTCGCCCTCGGTGAAGATGATTTGAAACTCCTCGCGTCACACCACAAGGAACTCATAGATACGGAAAGGAAACTCATCCAATCGGAACACGACGAGCACCTCAACACCCTCCGCCGCACCTTGCGCCGCGACCCCGCAATCTACCTCAGCGGCACCCTCGCCACATTCATCACTTGGCTCTTCTGGCTCTCGCTCATTTTCGCATTGGGTATGATCCTTGCCATTGTGATAGTTCATGTTGTGGGTAAATAATCGCCATTTCCTTTGTATGCGTCCAAACATAGAGAGAAATGTGTAGTTAGAGGAGACGCCCATAACTGAATTTGCAAACAGAATTGCAAAACAGAAAATGCACTTCATTAATGCATAACCCAAATTCCGGGCATTTCAGCCTTATATTCCGGGTCTATATAATGGCATTGCTCTTGAATGATACCCCTGCGGCGAATAGCCGGCTGTAAACAATATGTGTCAAATTCGTTAAGATTGACGTCTTTTATAGTCAACCAATGCGGGAACAGAAGTTTCATGTATGCCGTCGCTATACGCTTAACTGCAGTAAACTCCCGCATACCGGCTTTACGTTCATAATCTACGAGTTTATCAAACAACTCACCGTATGAATTCTGAACGCGAAGATTGTGCATGACTTCAGAGAAGTACTCCATGTTCATTGTCCAACCTTTATAAATCATACTCTTGTTGATACGCGGCAGATACCAACCTTCAATAAAACAATGGAAACGGTCAAGCAGGGCAGACTCACGGAAGTTTTCAGGCAAAGCATCGAAATAGCGGTTGGTCATGGGTTTTCTTTTGTCTGTCAAAGGTATGTTACCCATCAACATTAAGCCGCACTCGGATGTAAACTCCTTATCACCAATGGTTGCCTTACCTTGCTCAAGGTAGGATTTAAGTGCGCCTTGCAACTCCGCAGGCTCCTGAAATACAATTGTCTGGATTTCATCAAATGCACAGAAGTCATGATTCTTTAATATGCCGGCTTGATCCTTCGCTCTGTCATAAAAGAGTTTGGCACGAGTAACTTTACCACCGCTCACCAACCAACCATACTTGCTGATATTATTGAATATGTATGACTTTCCTGTCCCCTTGGGAGCAAGTTCCACTACATTAAGGCGCGGTTCTACAAATATCAAGAGACGAGTTATAAATTCTAATTTCTGATGTGTTGTTTCAAATGAGTCTGGTTCATACTCCATTGATGAGATTATCAAATCAAGCCATTCTGATGTAGTAAAGTTCTTTCGTACATTCTGTATGAAGCCAACATCCACAGATGTATAAGGTTTAAAGGGTTTGAAGTCAACCATCTCGACGTGACTCTTTTTGCCATCGTCATCTGGCAATAGGCACATTTTTATTATGCCCCACATCTCCCCGTCAACCAACTCAGGATGCTTTGAAGCGACATATTCAGGTATTTGCCCCTCACGCTCTTTAATGCCAAGATCCGGAATGCCAAAACGACGCAGATTGTGCACCAAATCAATATTAACCGAAAATCTTGTTAACAATGTAATCTCTTGACCTGATATTAAGTGGCTGCGGAGATCGCCCGTAGGCATAACTTTATTCAAAAATGAAGTGAGTCCATTTCTGTCCACATCTTCTCCGTGAGCATATTTCTTAAGGAGGTAATCCTTTACAAATGAAGGTAAATTCCGGCCTGCAAACAGATTACCTGTGGTTGTACTGTCCTTATACAAAGCCTGTGCACCTAAATATGTTTGAACCTTCTGTACTATATTCGCATTCATATTTTAGAAATCAAATAGGTCGTCTTCTACAACGGCCATCTTAATTGTAAATGTATCTTCTTTCTCCCAAGTACCGATTCTGAGTTTTACCTTGGTTACATCTTTGACGAGTTGTAATCTTTCACTTGTATAAAGGCTTCCCTTTGCACTCAGAGCGTAGTTCTTGTTATTATATTCGATGAAAGGAATTTGAGAAGAAACCAATCCGACAATCTCATATACAATGATAGGATTAGCTTCTTCAACTTCGAATGATTTGAGCGATGAACGCCATGTGGCAACAGTTTTCTCTGGCGATATTATCATCACTGGTACTAACTGCTCTTCCGGTGTACAGCCTCCATGGCACCCCATACCTTCTGGTATCTTGGCCATAAGCGACTCATGTTTTAGGGCGCAAAGACTTATTGTCTTGCCATCCGGCATCTTTATTACATCATATTTATCGTCAGAAACAACCGATGCCTTGCTCTGCATTGTTGCTTCCGCAATGCGGCCGTAGTGATCCGATTTATATCCCTTCAGATTATATCCGGGTAAGAGCTGTGACAAATAAGAGATTCCATGATCGGACACAATGGCAATTTTCATGCCGGGGTGTTCTATCAGGAACTGATGTATTGAATTTCTGACGGTTTCAAGATCATCAATGATATACTTTGGATATGGTCTGCATGAGTGGGCAATCTCATCCAAGTCCCCAACCTTCTCAAACAAGCCTCCTGATAAATCCTGAATATCGGCTCTATTAATGTCGGTTCTTGTTGGCACCTTTGCAGTCGCCACATACACCTCGTTAAGATAATAGCTTTCCGCTTCACACTCTTTCACTGTCTGGCTGATGAAAGAGATCCAGTCAATGCCAAGACCGTCTATCCATAGATAGCATTGTATGTCGGTGCGAGCGCTTAATATAGTCTTTGTAGTAGAGAACTTGTTTGACCATTTGAAATGCTCGACGTGATTTTTATTTTTGTCTGAAATATAGTTTTTTACGTCGTCAGTGTATGTGTTCTTAACTTTAGCCTCCTTATATTTGTCAATGTAGTCAAGAACCCATGTGTCTTCGGCGGAAGCAACGGTTTTGCACAGATAATAATACAAGTCAGGATAGACGCGCGCGAGGTCTTCTCTTTCAACCTTCCCGGCTCGATACCATTCTATTACAAGAGCCTTTTCAGCGTATGACATACAAGATACGTACTTTATCGCGGACGATATTCCTGCATCTGCCTCAATGTTCTTTATCTTTTCAATTAGATACGACTGAACATCATGGGCAAGCTCAATGCCGTTTTTTTCACTTTGCTTGAGTCCTTCGTTTCTTTCTTCAATATACGATTCTTGATTCTCCATACTGAATATGGCCAGAGCCAAGCCCGTAACAAATGCAGTGTCACTGTAGCCGTTAAGCTGCTGCAGTACGCGGCAGACATATCCCTTTCCACAAAATTTATAAACATAGTATTTCGACAAAAGCCACCGCATAAAAGGTTCTTTGTTCTTGAACCATAATTCAAAGAATTGTTTGTAACCGGATAGTCTGTTAATGCCAAACAGTTCGTTAAAGAATTTCTCAAACTGAAAATTTTCGATATTCACCCTTGAAGCAAGAGTATTCCAATATGCATTTTCAGCCCTGTTATATGGAATGCAATCCACATCGAGTTTCAATCCGGTCGTCAAGAATTGGTAGGCGTTTTCACATTTGCAAAACTCAAACGCATTATCCGGTTTAGCATATCCACTATGTGAATAGATAGATTTTGAAGTGCAGATAATATTCTGCTTTAGTTCCGGATACCTCCAACAACCTAACCATTCCGTAAGCGTGCCGGCGATGTTGTATCTCTTCTCTAAACCCTTGACATCATAAGTTGTGCCATTGGTCATAATCAAACGATAATCCAACTGTCTATCAGGGTTTTGATAGTACCAGATAAACGATTGAGCATCATTGCGGAAATGCTGCATCTTACCTTCCAGACCAACAATAGGAATATAGATTCTCTGTTTATGTTCAAAGCCTTCTTTCTCTGTATCGAAACCCTTTATAGTTGAAATTAATGCATCAAATTCCAATCTATCCCTGTTGTCATAAAATCGGGCTATCTCTGAAAACGGCATTATAATCCTGTACTCGGAAGGAGTTGACCTTATAAGCTGTAATATCTTTCTTGCCAACTTGTCATGAGGCATAAACACATCAGGGTACTCCTTATCCATCCAATCTTCAATACGTTGAACATTGATATTAGGCAGATGACGAGAAATGTGCTCCACCAACTTGCAGCAGTCACGGAAATTGTCAAATAAGACAAATCTCACAGGGAATCTGTTTGCCGTACTTGCACCCTCGCCTCTTATGTTACGATCTGCCTCTACGGCCTTAAGCAAGTCTTCGAAATTGGTGAAAGTTCTAAACATACACTTTATTTTAATACGGTGTCGAGTATCTCCCCATAACCTAAATCGCACAATGCTTCCAACAATTGCCTTGCCTCATCGATGGTTGTAATCGACTGAATACGTGCTTTTGCTTTGTTAAGCTTATCGGTATTAGCGATCGGCTGTCTCCGTATTTCTGTTACGGGCGTATCTTTGCTTTTAACTATGTTTGTTGCCGGGGCAGTGTGCATAAGGCTTAATTTCCAGTTCTTCAACTGCTCAATAACAGCATCCTCTGTCCATAGACCGACTCCTAATTCCATATGCTGACGAATATATGTCAATGCTTCATCATAGTCGCTCTCTTGCAGTCTTACATTAGAATCAGATAACAAATAATTACGGAAGCCATTCTCAAAGTTATTCTCCTCTTCATAGTTAAGAAGAGCCATATACTCAAACCTCACATCTGTTACCAATTCAGCTGTCTCACTCATAAGAGGTGGGTTTTTAGTGCCTACTTCGGAACAAATCTTAATGATGTTATCGGTCAGCTTAGCTATCTTTTCTTTGCAATTAAGGGATTGAAGCTTATCGCAATATTTAATTGACCATAATGGATAATCTACTTGAGAACAGAATCCATTACGTAGAGCCCACCGTGCGTCTGTCAAACTTGTAACGTCCTTATAATCCTTTAATTTTCCAAGTTGGAACATTGAAATCAACCCCTTGGCAATTGAACTTTCCTCTTTGGTTTCGAATTTTAGTTCTACTTTATTATAATGCTTCGTTTCACCATCCCAAATCTTGAATGTCAAATCTATAATTTCTAGCATTCTTTGGGCATTTATCAGCTTGCCATTTGTGTCAAAGACTTTACTTACATAAGGACGAAGAGCATAAGCAAGGAGTCCGTATGAAGCAAAAGATTTATACATACCATATGGAGCACGAGTTAAATCATGGAACTTATCTGACAAATTAAATGTGTTCTCTCTATCGGAATGATCAATTCTGGATTTAACGAAATTACAAACCAGATTTAAAGGATGATTTGGATTCACATCCTGCTTAATCCTTAAATTGTCATCAACACTATCTTGTAGAAGAAGAGGTATGATTTTCTCCTGGGCATTACACCTTTGTACAATCTCATCCTTATTGTTATAAGACAAAAATAAATCGGCAATCTTCTTAGCGAATTGCAAGCCCCAAGATGTATATGAAGTTCTGGCACGAACTATTTCTAAAGATTCGGGACCATTATAGAAAATCCTAGGCGATATACTTGTATTTATAGTTTTCGGCAATAGTCTTGCAGAAATATGTTCTGCTTCCCCTTGAATAAAAATAGTACAATTACCAACTAGGATGTCTCTAATCCAATCCGAAATAATTGCCTTCGCATTATCCACATGTGATTTAGTTTGGTCAGTAAAACCATACTTCTTTGAACATATAGCATTTGCTTGATATTCAATGAAGCGATCATATTCCATTGAATCTATGACAAAATCAAAAATAAAAAAAGCAACATTTTTGAAACGTTCTTCACCTGATGCTTTTTGTGCAATATCTTTTAATGTTGCTAATTCTATATTGCTTCTTGCCACCATGAAGGCGATGAACACAACATAAGAAGCCGCTTCTTTACGCCCGTTATAAATCTTGTTCAATAACGTGTATTCATTTACATCTTCCGAATAAAATTCGAAGCAAACAGGACGATTTAATTGCTTCAACTTATTGCCGACAGCATTCTTTGCAATATCACCGAACTTGATTAACTGATAAGTGTATTTATAGTCGTTAGCAAGTAATTGTTTCTTTATTTCTTCAATCTCTTTTGTGTCAAGGGCAGAAAAACGGATTTCATATATACCCAAGGGTGAGCGTTGTACGATACCCTCGGCATTTATCCATTTAAGAATTGTATCCATGTGGTCGGCAATAGGAGTACCTACATACATGTTACGAATATTTTCCTCACTTGGAGTTACTGTTTCATTTGCAGCAAGATTATTGAATGCATTGAGTAATAGAATAGACTTAAAGACGGCAAGATATTCGTCTCCTTTCTTTGCAACATGTAGTTTGTACGAATTAAATCGTTCTGTTACAACACCATATTTAACAGCCTTCTTATTGAATTCATCTAATACAAAATCCCAAAGATAATCAGAAGTGATCATCTGTCCTTGGGCAAAGAATTCTTCATTATCCAAGAACTGACGTATTGCCTGATTATCGCCAAGAAACTCAAACACACTTCTTGATGAAGAACCAACTTCACGGGCATAATATGTCGCCATATTTGCTGTGGCTGGATGAACTGGGAAAAGCGCTTTGAGATCCTCCAATGTTTCTTGGGGATTATTAGATGTCTCTGCATACTTCTCATATACTTCGTGCATTCGCTCAAAGTACTTATCTGTCATCTTATGATACAGAGCGCATGCCGGATTATTACTATCTTTCTCGTGCATAAACTTGCGAGACATAATCTTGAATGCAGATACAGGCTCCATATTATAATGCATATAATGGTATCTGCCGGTTGTTTTCGTACGCTCGTCCGCTTTTAGTTTGTCAAGTGCTGAAGGATGGGCAATATGACAAATATACGAGTTGTTGTTAGAGCGCATGGTTGCTTCGGTCAATTCTTGAAGCCCTACCAATAATGATGCACCAATATCAAGATCCATGACATCGGTAAACTCATCCCAAATTAGGAAAATACCCTTGTAATCAGTATTCAAGGCCAATTCATTTTGAACCTCGAAGAACCATTTGCATAAGTTCTCTTGTTCCAGCCTAACATTATATCCACAATTCCTGAGAGCATTCTTTGCTAAAGAAAGTATGGCAGAAGAGGCTTCCTTGTCCTTTAGTTCCTTGATAAGTTTTTCTCGATCTGGTGCATACGATTTCAATTCATCATCGTTATTGATTATAATATCCCAGATATATGGATTCTTCTCAATATTTGCGATATAATTATCGAAATCCGTACAAACACTTACATCAATACCTGCATCTTGTAATGCCCGAGTCACATGCAATTGTATTTGTAAGGAAAGATCATCTCGATTAGAGATAGAACAAGAACCATACATTGTCACAGGGAACAATCGTGTGTTCTTCCTAAGAGCGAATAGTGATTCACGAATTATCGCAAATTTATCTCCACTGTACTCATCATTTATGTAATCCTCTATCTCTTGAACTGGATCACAAAGGAGGTGTTTTATCACAGCCACCGCATGGCTTTTGCCGGTGCCGTATGTACCTTCCAACCAGAACGAACGATGTTCGTCAACAACTTTATTGCTGGCAGAGCCTATAACCTTCTTTAGGATTTCGTTGAACTGCTCATTAGGGATGAAGTTCTTCCATTCGCCACTTTCCTCTGTTTGTATGTTGTATGCGGATTTGGTTTCTCGAATCCGTATCGCATCAGAATACTTTGTCATATCAACCAGTTATTTCAAGTAGTTCGACTCTATTATTGACTTAAAATATTCGCGAATATTCGCTTCTTGAAGTAAATCCCATAAAGCATTATCTAAATAAGCATATTCTATATTTTCTCGAATGAACTTAGGAGAAGGTCTATCTGTTATAAATCTATCCTTTTTCCCTTTTAGATGCCAAAATCCATCAAATTGCAGATAGTAGAAGGGTTTAAAATATGGGGTAATTGTCGCACTATACACATCAGATACTTTCTTATAAAAATCCTCCGACATTTTATTGAAGTAAACACGGTTATCATGTACCAGGCCTTCTTCAATCATCATAACAATAGAATACAATAAAAGTGGTTTTGCTTTTATTTTCTGACCATGGTATGAGCCACATTTGACCTTCATTATCATATCAGAATAAAGTTCTTTGTAAAAAATACTCATTATAACCCAAACATTATTCTAACAATATTCTTACTGTTTAAATCATCACGTAGAGTAATATGCTGCAACCCCATAGATAATTCTGCAATTAATACGCGGTTCATCTCGGAGTTAAGGGATCTTAATCCTTTTTCAAAAGAATCTTGATTTAAGCCAAATACCTTACTTGTACTGCTGTCTGCATCATTATTATAAAAATCAGATACCCTCAAAGATTTTGTTCCAATACGTTCTGCAAACCTATATATACTATATGCAAGTCCTATATTGGAAACACCTCCATATTCACCTCTTTGGTATTGATTTTTACCAATTGTTTCAGCACACATAAATAGTTCCCCTATCGGAGAATATGAGAATGACTGTAGCAATGCAGCTACTGCATTTTCAACGGTTCTTAATGGGGCACCAGGAACGCTTGTACATATTGATTCAACTAAAGTTTTCTTTTCAAAAACTTGATTTACATATATGTTATTAACGAACCAATTTACCACAAACGAGTTAAAAGCAAGATTCGTCCAAATCAACTCCCATACTAAATCACTATCGTTCAAATAGATTTCCTTTACAAGACTTCCAAAATCTGTGAGATTATTCCTTAGATTAGTAATCTCTGCCTCTCTCAACCAAGCCTTAAAACCTTCAACTTGAGCTGTTCCAAGGGAGTTATCATTCCAAAAGTACTCAGGATCAATTAAAAATTCATCTAACCATTCTGCTCTAAAGCCGAACGTTTTATAAGCTTGTATTTTTAAAGATAATTTTTTGTCTGTGTCATTTATCATACGTATACAATCTGTTGCAATACATCCTCTATCATGAGAATTAAGACATTTTTGACAGTGAATGCATTTTGTTCTATCAATATAAACTTTGGGCACTATTGAAAGTGCACCAGTCGGACAATCAACCTCACAAGCTTCACATCTCACACAATATGCTGCTTTATACATTACTCTACGTAGAAGCAATGAAAGTTTTGTAGGGCAATTATACAAGACAAATTGGATTTTACCATTTTCGTGATATTGAGTTTCAAAGTGATAAACGGCATTATCATATTGCAATTCCCCCATTTCTTTATTTCCCATATTATTTATGGTATAATCGCCAAGGATTTGCATCCACGTGTAAATGGAATCAACAGGATTGACAATTGTTGCTATAAAGTTGGCTGTACTATCCTGGAAAGTCACATCTGTTTTTGTTTTATTGCCAAGAGCCTTTATTTTCCATTTCCGACTCTTAATGTAAGTATCTACGTCTTTTATTCCCAAATTAGCCGACCATTGAATTAGTCGTTCTTCAAAAGGTTTTAGTTCTTCAGGATAATTGTTCTTAACAATCATGTCATCCCATGCAGTTGAAAATGGACAAATAATGCAACCGACACGGGCCTTACCAAGTCTATATGCATGGTTTATAGGTAGAGAATATCTGAATAGATATAAAAATATCTCAGTTGTGTTCCAGCCAATAATTGGATGAGCATTTATGATATTTGTATGTTTGCCATTACCGATGCGCTCATATGCGAATCTACGCGCACTTTCTTCTGCTCGAACGCCATCTATCGTTAAGACCTTTGCCTGTTTATTTGTACCAGGCACTTTGAGCATGCGATACAAAGGAGCGGTCTTCATAATAGTACAACACCATCTATGAGAATCACTTGGAGTCCCTATTTTATCCCAATAGTTAAGCACTGACTCATGGTTCTTAGCAGTGCTAAACTTCAATGTTGGGAACTGTTTATGATAGTACCTCTGCACCTCATCATACAGCTTGAGAGAACTTGGCAGTTCGTAACCGGTATCCGAATAAATTACTTGGAAAGAGTCCGGGGGAAGAGCGCGAGTGCAAAGGTCAAGTACAACCTGACTGTCTTTACCGCCGGAGAATGACGCAAGAAAATAATCAATCTTTGTTGCCTTCAAGATTTTCTTTCCTTGTTTCTCGGCTTCGTTCAAAGGCATTATGTCGAAGCTCTCGCAATCTTCCTTTACAATGGCCATCTTCTGCTTGGTCTTCTTCTCTTGTTTCTCCGCAAGTGATTCAAAGTCCATTCTATTAGCAGCATGCTTCTCGGTCATACGGTTAGCTCCGCTGTATGTGTCGTATATGTCACGGATAAATTCAATGGCCTCGCTCTCACAAAGGAACATTTGCTCCTTTGTTCGTTCAATCATTTCCTCCATGTTAACAGGCTTAAGCTCTAACTTCTCTTTACCCGGTTGGAATACGATTGTAGCCTTGTCGTATATGTTGGCATTCTTGGCCTCAAAGACTAATTCACCACGATAGTAGTATTCCTTGTTGCATGCCCACAACAACGGTTCCTCACACTCGGGATATTGCCATCCTCGGGAGTTGAGCCCAAGAAGATTCAGTTCTTCAAAGAACACAGGGCGGGGAGAGATATTTACTGTATCTTTCCCGATTAGCGGGCTAAGTTTCACCCCTCCTGTCTCTCTATCCCATGAAACTTTGAACATATCTCAATAAGCACACACTCTCACCATTACCAAATTTGTACTTGGCAATACGGGCGAATAACCAAAAGATAATACTTGAAGCATAACAATTTATATGCGCATCACTGCAACAATTTCGGCAAAAATAATCAAAAAAAGACGATTATTGCAGAAAACTCCGAATTATCTGATACGAAAAGAGCTTTACTTTTTATAGACAATCGAATAGGCAGGACGCTTGGCACCGGGGCAATCTTCCCGCAGTACGTTTTTCGCCACCAAGTCTTGTATGTCGTGAATGGCGGTATCCTTCGAGCACTTCCCGAGCGCAGCCCACGTCTTAGACGTAATCTTCGCGTCGTAGCCGTCGAGGAAAATGTTCAGTATGCATGTCTGCCGTTCTTTTATCGTTATGCGACATTTCGCTGCAGTTAATGTCGCAGAATTTACGACAAAAAACAAAGGAAAACGTCGCACGGCAAAACAAATCAAATAAATATAATCTCGCTCTCTACTTATATAAGGCATAAGCAATGGTTGCTATTGTCCTGATTTAAGGCATAATTAGTCCTGCGGTTGGAATGCAGAAAAGTGGACGTAATAAGTAGAAACAACGGAATAGTGATGTTAGGTAAAAAGGCAAAGTGGGCATTTCCACCAAATTGTTTTTGCGATATATGCCCATTTCCACCAAATTATTTTTTCAATTTATGCCCATTCCCACCAAATTGTTTTTGCAATATATGCCAATTCCCACCAAATCATTGCCGCCCTTTTATCTCGTTGCCGCCCAAATTCTAAAACCGAGTTTCGATTGTCTTGCTTCGAAATATACTTAAAACTTCCTTCTCGGCGAGAAAAACGAGGCTGCGTATTCCGGTCCGAATCCATTCACTTTTTGTTAGTAAATGATTTCGGGGGCAAGATAGTGCACTCGAGTGTATCAGGTTTCATAATTCTCCGAAAGCCCTTGAAATCCTCCGAAATCCTTTGAAAAAACAGTTTGTAGGACAAGGGGAAAACCACGCTCGCGAATTTCCCCTGAATTTCCCGTAAAAGAAAATCAGGCAGCTTGCGAGGTGCTAACTGTCTGATTTTCAGTGTGGACCAGCCAGGGCTTGAACCTGGGACCTCCAGATTATGAGTCTGTTGCTCTGACCAACTGAGCTACAAGTCCGTTTTGCGGCGGCGGGCATGAGCAAACGCGAGGGGTTTGGTTTGCCGCGTGCTGCCGCCATCGTTTTAACCGTTTGCAAAGTTAGCAATTGGTACGGAAAGGCGCAAAATATCGCGCGGATTTTTAGCCTATCGTTTTTGCATTCCTTTCGTTTCCATTACCTTTGCCAAGAAATAACGAGCAACAAACAAATTAAATTTAAGAGATATGAAACGACTTTTTACTGCGCTTATATTCACGTTGATGTCAGTCGCGCTGTATGCTGTGCCGGCGCTGAAAGGCATTTGGCAAACGATAACTCTTACCGACGGGCAACAGGTGAAGGCCGAGCTGTGCGGCGACGAGTTTATGGCGTATTGGCAGACGGCGGACGGCCAGCGGTTTGCGCTCGACGAGGCGACGGGGAGGTATGCTGTGGCCGACATTGACGCGATGACGGCTCGTGCGGCGGTGTGGCGTAATGCTGCGCAGAAGCCTGTGGCAAAAAGGTTGAAGAGTAAAAACCGCGTTACGCTCGGCACGCCCGTAACCGAGTTTCAGGGCACGAAGAAAGGGCTGGTGATCCTCGTGCAGTTCTCCGACCTGTCGTTTAAGGACGGGCACACGCTCGACCTTTACAAGCAGATCATCAACGGCGACGATTATTCCGACGACGAAACGGGATTCGTTGGCAGCGTGAAGGATTATTTTAAGGCGCAGAGTTACGGTCAGTTTGAGATTGATTTCGACGTGGCCGGACCGGTAACGATGTCGCACGGTTATGCTTATTACGGTGCGGACACGAACGGTGCAACGGTGAATCCCGACGGCATCGCGGAGATGATTAAGTCGGCGTGCGAGGCTGTTGACGACAGCATTAATTTCGCGGATTACGACTGGTCGGGCGACGGCGAGGCAGACCTTGTGTTCTTCGTTTACGCGGGCGAGGGGCAGAATAACGGCGCGAGCTCGAACACTATTTGGCCGCATATGTCGACTTATTCTTCGATGTCCGGCGGCAAAACGCTCACTTTGGACAACACGAAAATCGACACCTACGCGTGCAGTTGCGAGGTGGGCAAATACAACGACATCGACGGCATCGGCACCATCTGCCACGAGTTCTCGCACTGCTTCGGCCTGCCGGATATGTACGACCTGAACGGCAGCAATTACGCGATGGGCAACTGGGATGTTTTGTGTTACGGCAACTACAACGGCAACACTTACGGCGACGGCCTCATCCCCGCGGGTTACACCTCCTACGAGCGCTGGTTTGCCGGTTGGCTCGAGCCCGTTGAACTCGCTAACGACACCACCGTTACAGGTATGAAACCGCTTGTCAGCGAGGGCGAGGCGTACATCATTTACAACGACAAGCACAAGAACGAATATTACCTTCTCGAAAACCGCAATAATAAAGAGAGTTGGGACGCCGGGCTGGCCGGAAAAGGCATGCTCATCCTGCACGTGAATTACGACCAGTCGTCGTGGGCGAACAACAGCGTGAACACGGGCAGCGAGCGTTACACCGTCTTCGCGGCGAACAACCGTTATTCCACCACCTACGAGTCCGGCCACCCCTACCCTTACGGCAACAAAACCGAATTAACCAACACGTCGACGCCCGCCGCAACGCTCGCTAATGCCAATGTTGACGGCACGTATTACATGAACAAACCAATCACCGACATCGCGCGCAACTCCGACGACGGCACCGTCTCCTTCACCTTCGCCAATGAGAACGAAATCGGGGACGATGACGATACATCCGACGGCATAGCGAACATCACAACGGCAATGCCTGCGGGCGACACGCGCGTGTTCTCCATCGACGGCCGGTGCATCGGGAGCGACATCAACGCCGTGAGCCGCAAAGGTATTTACATCTCCGGAGGCAAGAAAATCGTGAAGTAGCCTTTCCTTTGTTTACGGAAAAGTGCATTAATAAAAAGCCTTTTTCCTAAAAAGCGCAACAAGAAACAGCATTCATATTTCTTGAAAAGCGCATCGAGGAATAGCCTTTTTTCAAGAAAAGCGCTTCAGGAAACAGCCTTTTTATTTCTTGAAAAGCGCGCCGTAGAGGGCGTAAAGCAGGAAATAGAGCAGCGTGCCCGCGAGGAGGCCGGCAAGGGCGTCGACGGCGTAGTGCGCCTGAATGTAGACCGTGGCGAAAAACATCAGAATTGCCAGCGGGAACACCGTCCAGAACACGCGGCGGTTGCCCGTTCTCCACAGCAAAAACATGCACACCGCCGTAACGCCGATATGGCTTGAGGGGAACGCCGCGGTGGGTCGCTCGCCCGCCCATTTCGCCACCTCGACGGCCTTCCACATCAGTCCGTGCTGCCATCCCGGCGTGGGCAGACAGTCGGCGGCGAGGTCGTTGTGCCACGAGAAATAATGCCCTATCGCGGGGAACACGCCTTGCTCGATGACATCCGTTCCGACGGCGCGGAAATAGAAGGTAGGGCCGGCCACGGGGAAGAAAATGAACACGGCGTAAAGCACGAAGAACGCACCCATCACCACGAACGCCGCGCGCTGGAACATCTTTCTTCGGTAGATGAAATAAAACAGCAGCGTGAAAACGATGATCGGGTAATACGCCGCGTAACCCAGATCGAGCAGTTCCGACACGGCTTTATACGGCAGCCACGTCGACAGCAGCAGCGCCGGTTGGCAACCGAACAGCCATTGCTCCCAACCGCAAACGACATGGTCGAGGTTGACGAAACAGCGGTTGAACTCGTAGGTGTCGGGGTACCAATCCGCGAGGAACAGCACCTGCACCAGCACGCGCGCAAGGATCAACGCCGTGCAAGGATAAAGCCTGTACAAAGCCCACATCACGAGCGTTACCGCCGCCACGCGCACCCGCAGCAGCAGCATCTCGCGGCCGCACACAAGGTCGTCGCGCAGGATAATCATCAGCACGAGCGTCAGCACAAGGTAGCTCGCCGCCAGCAGCTCGACTGGCAGGAGGCCCTTCACAGGCTTGGGTGTTCTCGAAAAAATGCTCGCCATATCAAATCCAACCCTCGCGCTTGTACCATTCCACCGCGCGCCGCACGCCCTCGGCAAGCTGCACCTGAGGATGATAACCCAAATCATGCTCCGCCGGAGAAATATCGCAAAGCCAATTTCGCTGTGAAAGGATGTTAAACTTATCCTTGTTCAATGCCGTCATCCGCCCGGTAATCCTTCCGAAAAAGCCGCACAACAAACAGATAATCCGCATGATGCAAACAGGCAGAACAATCCTTATTACCGGTCCGCGCATACCCAATGTTTGCTTAACAAGCCGCGAGAAATCCTTCGATTCGTAACTCTGCCCGTCGCTAAGGAAATAAGCTCCGCCGCTCTTTAAGCAATCCAGCGCGAGGAACACCGCCGCGACGACATCGTCAACATAAACGAATGTTAATAATTGTCTTGAAAACCCAACGGCGAAGTCCATCCTTTGCGCCACGCTTTTCACCATCATGAAATAGTCTTTTTCGCGCGGACCGTAGACGCCCGTCGGCCGCAGTATCGTGTAGTTCAGGCTCCCGCCGACGCTCATCAGGAATTGCTCGGCGAGCAGTTTCGACTTGCCGTAATGCGTGTTCGGGCGCGGCGTGTCGCTTGGCGAAATCGGCACAAACGGCTCGTCTTCGCGCACCGCACCGAACACCGACAGCGACGAGAGGAACACGAACTTTTTCACCTTCATCTTTGTTCGCAGCAACGCCGAAACAAGGTTCTTCGTGCCCTCGAAATTGACGCGGTAGAAGTCCTCCTTGCGGCGGCATTTCGTTGCGCCGGCAGCGTGAACAACATAGTCGAACGTGTGGCCGGAGAGCTGTTCGGCGAGCTTTTCCTCGTTGCTTAAATCGAGTTCGATAAAGCGTATCCGCTTGTCTTTCAGATACTTACGCGAGCTTGTAGCGCGCACCGCCGCCCATGTCTCGAAGCCGCGCCGCAGAGCCTCGGCAACGATGAAGCTGCCGATGAACCCCGATGCTCCTGTGATTAGAATTGTCATCGCAAATCGAAAAAACGATGCAGAAAATTTTTACCCCGCAAAGGTAACACTTTCCGAAGATTCTCTTTGCAAATTGCCCGGGAAAAGCAGTTGCAAATGCGCGTTTTAGCTATGGTTTTACGCTGTTTTTCCTACAACCTCGGCTACCTCACAACGGCAATCTTGCACGTTGCTGACGCCTTGCCGTCCTCGGTTGCGATGAGCACGGGGTAGACGCCCGAGGCTACGCGGCGCCCTTTTTGGTCGGTGCAGTCCCACGAGAACGAGCCGCCTGTTGCCGTACCTTTTTTGACGAGCGTGCCGGCGGCGGTGGTGATGGTTACCTGCGCGTTGTATGACAGGCCGACGATGGTGACGAGCCCGTCGTAATCGGGCCGCACGGGGTTCGGGTAGGCGTAGATATCGTCCTTGACAAGCGTCTCGGCGGTCTCAACGACGGCGGAGGAATACGAGCAGAGGCCTTTGTCGGTGGCGATGTAAACGAGGCCGTTGGCGTTGTTGATGGCGATGGCTTCGATGTTATTTGAAAGCAGCGGCGAATTTTCCGCAGTGAAATGCTCAATCTGCTCCATGTTGTCGGCGGAGATGAGGTAGATGCCGTTGTTCTCCGTGCCGAACCATTTGCGGTTGCCGGCGTCGACAGCCATCGCGGTGATGGACACGTTGGCGAGCAGATAATCGGCGAGGGTCGGGTCGTCCTCGCGCGGGATTTTCGGTTGCTGGAAGGCGGCGCCGGTGTTGCCTATGTCTTCTTTTGCAAGGTAGGCCGGGCCGACCGTCGTGCCGATCCAGATATTGCCGTCGACATCCTCCGCCCAGCAGCGCAAGCCCGTGAGGTTAATCTCCGAATTATCCTCGTTGATGAGCTCATCGTAGACGGTCAGCTCGTCGGTGTCGGGGTTGTAAGAGGCGAGCGCGTACTTGCGGTAATCGTTGTCGACAAACCACATCAGACCCGTCGAACTGAAATCAAGCTCCTGCGGTCTCGCCCACGAAGAGCCGTCGGGAAGGGCCATCTCCGAATGCTCGTAGCGCGTGAACGAGCCGTCTTTTTTCAGACAAATTATTCCCGGCGTGGCGACGGATAGTTGTATCATCCACGCGTTGCCGCGGCTGTCGAAGCGTAACGCTCTCACGTTCGAATAATTGACATTGGTCTCCGCGACGGTAACGGGGCGCTCGAGCATGCTGTTTTTCCAATAATAGCACTGCGTAATCGTGCCGTTGAGGTATTCGTACAAGCCCGGCACGGCAGCCACGAGCCACCGGTTGGGGTTGGTCGGGTCGACGTCGATGGTGTAGAAATTCCTGAAGCGCGGCTCAGCATTCAGACCGGTGTCGCCCACGATGGAGGTCCACGTCTGTCCGTCGAACGTCTGCACCGCCCCCGTGCGTTCCTTGACATCGCTTTGTCCGGGCACGGTGTAAAGCACGCCGTCGACGATGCGCATAAACGCGAAGTAACCGATGGCCGGCGCGTTCGGGCGGTACTGCTCGGCTTGATAAAGCAGGTCGGGGTCGTTGGTAACGCTCTTCGCGGTGTATTTCGTCGAGGTCAGCGTCCACGAGGCGGGGTCGAGCAAATTATCGCTCATCGACGCGGAATATTGCCCGGTGTCGGGGCATTCGGCGTAGATGGTGTTGCCGGAAATATGCACCCATGCGACGCGCTGTCCGAAGTTGTAGGTATTGGTTACTTCGGCCTTCTTAACGTTAATCCTGACAATGCCGAAATTAGTGCTGAGGTAAGCGTCGTCGCCGTCAATGTCGATAGCGTTGACGGTCTTGTCGTTGGTGGTAACATAGCTGTTCAGGTCGGGCAGGTTCTCCGTTTGACCGTCGTTCGTAAGCAGGTCGATGTTCTGGTTCGAATAAACCACGACGAGCTTCTTCGCCGCGTTGCACCATTCGATGAGGCTGATGCTTGTGTCGGAGAGCGTGTGCATCTTGTCGTAGACGGTAACCGAATAGTCGCTCGTGCTTACTGAATAAAGGGCGTCGCCGGCGAGGGCGTAGATGAGTTTGTCGGCTGCAACGACGCGCGTGATGTCGCCTAGCGCGAGGTAGGCGGTCCATTCGTCGGCGGTCAGCGCGCGTGTTGTCAGGCTTGCGGCAAGGGCAAGGGCGGCGAGGATGTATCGGATTGACTTCATTGCTTATCGTTTTTTCAGAAAATCTATCAGTTCGGCCACGGCGCGTGCGCGGTGCGAGATGCGGTTTTTAATGTCGGCGCCGAGTTCGGCGAAGGTCAAATTATAACCGTCGGGGATGAAAACAGGGTCGTAACCGAAGCCCCGTTCGCCGCGCTTCGCCGTTGCTATTTGCCCGTTGACGATGCCTTCGAAAAGATGCTCTTCGCCGCCGAGCGACAACGCTATTGCCGTGCGGAACCGCGCCTTGCGGTTGGTTTGGCCTTGCAACTTATCCAACAGGCAGCGCGTGTTCGCCTCCGCGTCGTGGTCCGCACCGTAGTTGTTCATTGCCCCGAACCGCGCGGTGAAGATGCCGGGTGCGCCGCCGAGAGCGTCAACCTCGAGCCCGGTGTCGTCGGCGAAGCAGTCGGTACGGTAATTTTCCACGACGTAGCGCACCTTGCACAGGGCGTTGCCTTCGAGCGTGCCGGCCGTCTCGGGGATGTCCGCCATGCAACCGATCTCCGCGAGGGAAATAATCTCAAAATCACCTTTGAGGATGGCGCGGATCTCGCTTAATTTATGCTCGTTGTTTGTTGCAAAAACTATCTTTTTCATTAGAACTGCCGCCGGGGGTTTGCCCGCACATTAATATAACGCCGGCCGCGCGGTTTTATTTTCTTTTGCAACGAAAGGGGGTTGCCGGCAAGGTTAATTTGCAACGAAAGGGTTATTTTTTGCCTGCGGGTTAATTCGCGCGAAGGACTATTTTTTCAGTTCGATGCGGAACGTTGTGCCTTTGCCGAGCTCCGATTTCTTCACCCAGATTTTGCCTTTGTGATATTCCTCGACGATGCGTTTGGCGAGCGACAGGCCGAGACCCCAGCCGCGCTGCTTGGTGGTGAAACCGGGTTGGAAAACCGAGTTGATGTCTTTCTTCGCGATGCCTTTGCCGGTGTCGCTCACCTCGATTGCCGCCACGCGCCCCTCGTCGATGAGGCGCACGCGTATCTCGCCGTCGCCTTCGATGGCGTCAACAGCGTTTTTGCAAAGGTTTTCCACCACCCATTCGAAGAGCGAGGCGTTGCCGCGAACCATGACGGGTTGCGCCGGCAGATTGCAATGCAGCCTGACCGTTTTCGGGATGCGCCGCTCCATGTACCAGCCCACCCTTCGCAGCGCGGCGCATATATCCGTTTCGACGAGTTCGGGCTTGCTGCCTATTTTCGAAAAGCGGTCGGCGATGAGTTGCAACCGCTGCACATCCTTGTCCATCTCGGGTATGAGCTCGTCGGCGGGGTAATTTTCTTTCAGAATCTCGGTCCACGCCATAAGGCTCGAGATGGGCGTGCCGAGCTGGTGCGCCGTTTCTTTCGACAGGCCCACCCACACCTTGTTTTGCTCCGCTTTTTTCGAAGTCAAAAGGGCGAAGATGGCGATGACGACGAAGATGAGGACGATGCCGAGCTGGATGAACGGATAGAGGCGCAACCGCCGCAGCATGAGCGAGTCGTCGTAGCGCACGTCGATGAAGTCGGTCTTGGGTGCGGCGTCGTTGATGACGATGCGGATGCTGTTGCCTTTCGACTGCATAAAGTCCGCCAAATCAAGCAGATAGGCCGTGCTGTCGGCGGCTGTCGCGGCGTTGATGCTGATGTTGCGGCTGTCCTCCACGCTGCCGTCGCTGGCCACGACGATGATGGGGATAAGGTCGTTCGTGTCGATGATTTTCAGCACGAGGTTCATGTCGGTGTTCTCGTCGGCATTGTTCAGCGAGCGCATCGCCTCGGCCCACACCTCCATCTTGCGCTGCTCCTCTTTTTTCAGGTCGCGCGTGAGCGTGTTCGACACCAGCAGCGAGCCGCCGGCAATGATTACGGCAGCCACCACGAGCACTATTTTCACCCTTCTGATGCGGTCGGACAATTGCATAAAACGAATTTTTCTTGCGGCGGTAAAGTTATGAGATACCTTTTAAATAAAAGTTGTTTGCAATAAGTTAAAGCCATGGCGCGAGCAGGTGGGCGAACCAGCCGCGGAACTTCTGCCATGGTGTGCGGAAGGCGTCCCACGATTCGGGCGTGAGCAGGAACGATGTCGCTTTCTCCGCCTCGAAATAGTTGCTAAGGTCGAGCGTCGTGCACGGGTCGACGACCACCGCGTTGGCCTCGTAGTCGAAGCGCAGCGAACGGGCGTTAAGGTTGGCCGAACCGACGGTGCAGAACTCGTTGTCGACGGTCATTATTTTCGTGTGATGGAAGCCGCGCTGGTTGAGCCAAACGTTGCAGCCGCGCTTCATCAGTTTGTGGGCGTTGTAGAAGCCGCAGTCGGGCGTGAGGGGAATGTCGCTGGCCACCGACAGCATTATTTCGACATCGACGCCGCGGCGCACGGCATTGCGCATGGCTTTTTTCAGTTTGTGCGACAGCGTGAAGTAGGGGTTGATGATTTTCACCTCTCTCCGGGCGTCGTTGATGGCGTCGACATAGAAGCGGCGGATGATCTTCGGCGTGCGGCGCGGCTCGCGGTTGATGATGCCGATGGTCTTGTTTCCGGCGCTGGAGCAAGTGTCCGGGCGCAGGGCGGTGCCGGGCGTTTCGAAGGGTTCGCCGCCGCGGAAATATTTGTCGTCAGTCAAGAGCTCTTTCGACACTTTATACCAAATATCGCAGAAGATCCTTTGCAGCGTGTTCACCTCCGAGCCCTCGATGCGGCAGTGCATGTCGCGCCATTCGCCCACTTCCTCGGTGCCGAGGATGTAATAGTCGGCCACGTTCATGCCACCGGTGTACGCCACGCGTCCGTCGATGACCACGATTTTGCGGTGGTCGCGCGAGAAGACATGGTTCACCCACGGGAATTTCAGCGGGTCGAACTCATAAATCTGTATGCCGGCGGCGCGGATTTTCTCGAGGTGTTCCTTTTTCAGCGGGCGGTTGTTCGACGAGTTGCCGAACGCATCGAAGAGCAGCCTCACCTCGACGCCCTGCCGCACTTTCTCCGCCAGATGCTCGAACAGCAGGCTCGCCACGGAGTCGTTGCGGAAGTTGAAATACTCCATGTGAATGCTCTCGCGCGCGGCGTCGACGGCCTTGAACAGGTCTTCGAATTTGTCTTGGCCGTTTTTGAAAAGCACGATGCGGTTGTCGTGCGAGAACGTTACGCCGTTGGCAGTTAACTGCCTGATAATTAATTCGTTAGCATTCAAAGTCTCTACTGTTCGTTCCCGTTTCTCGAGCGCATGCTGCGCGTTGGAGGCGGCGGGGAAAAGGGTTGCCGAAAGGATGTAACATGCAAGAAATTTATTCATCACATTTTGCTTGAAAACGATTGCCGGCGGTGCGGACTAATGTTATCGGCTCCATAAAACGCTGTCGTTTAACGTCGCACAAAGGTAAGTATTATTTTCCACACGGGCAACAACCGCATAAAAAGTAGAGAGGCGTGCCTCACGGTACACCTCAGAACTCATTAGGTATTAGTCAATTCTCGTTTAAGGTAAAAAGATTGTTTTCAGGATAACATTGCAAATGTAAAGGAATGTTTTTTGCCCGCCAAACATTTCGCAATTTATTTTTTCATTTGTTCGTAAAAACCTTCTCCGCAACGGCAAGCAATGTTGGCGTCGACGCGCGTTTTTACTGAAAAAGGCATTACATTTGCAAGCAAGATGCGAGTTTATTTCTACCACACGCAAGACATGGCGCTGCTGCTGCGGAAGTTTGCCGCGGGCGAGTTGCCGCCGCACTTCCTCTACGGCGCGACCAAGCTTGGCGGCTACGGCATTGACGTTGTGTGGCACCCCGCGAAAGCCGAACCGTCGCGGTGGAAGATGATTGTGCGCAACACGTGGAAGATACTCACGTGCCGCGAGAAGTACGACGTGCTCTACGCCACGCACTACCGCGGACTGGAACTAATCGTGTTCCTGCGCGCCCTGAGGTTGTTTCGCAAGCCGATTGCCGTATGGCACATCAGCCGATAATCACGCCGCCGAGCCGTCTCCGCGAACTTGTCGGACGGCTGTTCTATAAGGGTTTCGACCACATGTTCTTCTTTTCGGAAAGGCTGCTTGACGACTCGCTCAAATCGAAAAAAGCATGCGGGGAACGTATGTCTGTCGCTCACTGGGGCATGGACATCCCGGCTTCCGGCGATAAGGGCGCATTATTCTTCCCCCCCGATTTATTTCCACAGGCAAGGAGATGCGCGACGTAGAAACGCTTGTTAAGGCGTTCAATGCTACGGGTGCGCCGATAGACATTTACACGAACCGCCGCAACGGAGAGATGAATTACGCCGCCATAGTGCAAAGTCTTGACCTGCGGGAGAATATAAAGATACATTTCGTGGGGCAGTTCTCGCCATACGAAATATCGCGCGAGGTGGAGCGTGCCGGTTGCGTCTGCATCTGCTGTCTGCCGACGAAGTACACCACGGGCTTGACTACACTTGTCGAAGCGCTTGCTCTCGGCAAACCGATAATTTGCAGCCGCAACCCGCAATTCCCCTTTTCCGTCGACGACGAGGGCTGCGGCATCAGCGTGGACTATTATGACACGGACGGTTGGATTGCCGCTATCAACTATATAAACGCCCATCCCGACGCGGCGCGGGCTATGGGAAGACGGGCGCGGGAGCTGGCGCGTACACGCTATAACGATAGGATTTGCGCTTCGGAAGTGGCTGCCGTACTTCTTACATTAGCCGCCGCAAAAGGGCATTAAAGCACTTCGAAATACAGTCTTTGCCGCGGAGCAGTGCCTATTGAAACAAGGGTATTAATTTGTGCGTTCCTCGCTTTTGCATTAATTTTGCACGGCAATAAAACGGGAGATACGACGGATGAAGTACATTATTATATTGGCTGACGGCAGTGCCGACTGGCATTGTGAGGAGCTCGGAGGGAAAACCTTGTACCAATATGCCTCCGTTCCGAACATCGACCTCCTTGCTTCCCGCGGACGGACGGGCATGCTCCGCACCATTCCCGACGGGTTTCCCGCGGGGTCGGAGGTGGCAAATTCCACTATCTTGGGCTACGACCAGCGGCTCGTCTATCAAGGGCGCGGCGTACTCGAGGCGGCGAGCATAGGGTATGAGATGCAACCGGGCGATATGGCTATGCGCTGCAATATCGTGTGCATTGACGGCAAGATATTGAAGAACCATTCCGCAGGACACATCTCAACTCCTGAGGCGGGGCGGCTCATAGATTATCTCAACGAGAAGCTGGCAAGCGATAAGGTGAGGTTCTACACGGGCGTGCAGTATCGTCATCTGCTGGTCGTCAGCGGCGGCAACGCGGATATTGACACCACTCCGCCCCACGACGTGCCGATGAAAGAGTGGCGTCCGCTGCTTATCAAGGCAAGAAGCGCTGCGGCACAACCCACCGCCGACCTGCTCAACGAACTGATATTGAAGTCGCAGACCCTCCTTGCGCGCCATCCCGTCAACCTCGCACGCTTGGCTCAGGGCAAGGACGCGGCGAACAGCATCTGGCCCTGGAGCCCCGGCTACCGCCCGAACATGGCGAAGATAACCGAGAGTTACCCGCAGATAAAGAGCGGCGCCGTCATCTCCGCAGTGGATTTGATACGCGGCATCGGGCGCTACGCGGGACTGCGCGTCATATCTGTCGAGGGCGCAACGGGCTTGTTTGACACCAACTACGAGGGTAAGGCACAAGCCGCCATCGACGCTCTGAGCACCGACGACTTCGTTTATCTCCACATCGAAGCGCCCGACGAGGCGGGGCACGAGGGGAATTTGAAGCTCAAACTGCGCACTATTGAGGATATTGACAAGCGCGTTGTAGGTCCCGTGATGGAGGAAACGGCAAGGATGAAAGAGCCTGTCAGCATCGCCTTTCTGCCCGACCACCCCACGCCCTGCGTCTTTCGCACGCATACAAACGAGCCTGTGCCGTTCGTGATTTACAAGCCGGGGCAGACTGCCGACGACGTTCTGACCTTCGACGAGGACAGTTGCCAGCAAGGTGCTTACGGCGTGATGGACGGCATGGACTTCCTTCCGGCATTCCTCAACTGACGAAATTTCTCTATTAGAATATGAAATATTACAGCACCAACGGCAAGTCCGCGCCCGCCACATTGGAGGAGGCGGTGGTGAGGGGTCTTGCTCCCGACCGCGGACTTTATATGCCGGAGCGTATCCACACGCTGCCGCAGGAGTTCTTCGACGATATTCAAGACATGCCGTTCCGCGACGTGGCATACAACGTGGCGGAGGCTTTCTTCGGCGAGGACATATCGGGCGATGCGCTCTATGATATTGTCTGCGACGCTTTGAATTTCGATACTCCCGTCGTCGAGCTTGGCGGCAACATCTTCACCCTTGAACTGTTTCACGGTCCTACCCTCGCTTTCAAGGATGTCGGCGCACGCTTCATGGCGCGTATGCTACAATATTTTCTGCGGCGTAAGCGGGGCAATGTCAAGGTTTGTGCCAACGAGAGTACAAACTTGTTCGATACCGAGTGCAGCCAAAGCTCGACGATAGTCAACGTGCTTGTTGCCACGTCGGGAGATACGGGCTCCGCTGTGGCGAACGGATTTCTCGGCGTGGAGGGCATCCATGTGTATGTTCTTTATCCGAAGGGCAAGGTGAGCGCGATACAGGAGTGCCAGTTCACCACGCTCGGACGGAACATCACGGCTATCGAGGTTGACGGCGTGTTCGACGACTGTCAGGCGCTCGTCAAGTCCGCGTTTATGGATGCCGACCTGCAACGGCTTAACCTTACCTCCGCCAATTCTATCAACGTGGCGCGTTTCCTGCCGCAAGCATTCTATTATTTCCACGCCTACGGTCAGCTGAAAAAGCGGTTCGGACGGCTTGACAACCTCGTCGTCAGTGTGCCGAGCGGCAACTTCGGCAATATCTGCTCGGCGCTCTTCGCCCGGCGGATGGGACTTCCGATAAAGCGGTTTATTGCCGCGAACAACGCCAACGACGTGTTTTACAATTACTTGCAGACGGGCGAGTATGTGCCGAAGCCGTCTGTGCAGACCATTGCCAACGCGATGGACGTCGGCGACCCGTCAAATTTCGCGCGTGTCTGCGAGCTCTACGGCAAGTCGCACGCCGCGATTTGCAGGGACATCAGCGGCGCGACATACACCGACGAGGAGATTGCGCGGGCGATGAAAGACTGCTTTGCGCGATATAATTACATCTGCGACCCGCACGGCGCTTGCGGCTATCAGTCTCTCCGCGACTCTCTGGCGGCGGACGAAATCGGCGTTTTCCTCGAGACGGCGCACCCCGCGAAGTTCAAAGCAACGGTGGACAGCATCCTCCACACCGACATCCCCATCCCCGAGAAGTTGCAGGCGTTCATGCGCGGCACGAAGCAATCGGTTCCCATGAGCACATCTTTCGCCGACTTCAAAGCGTTCCTATTGAGCAAACACAGCGTTTAAACGGGATTAAAAGGGCGCTATAACGGCGTTTGAACAGTGTTATAACGACGTTTAAACAGCAAAATAATAGCCGCAAGCGGGAAGTACCTGCGGCTATTGGTTGTTTATAATTCGCGAATATTTGCTTTGCCCGGAGCTTAAATCGCGGGCGGGCTATTTCGCGGCGGGCTATTCGGAGAAGTTGAACACTGCCACGCGGTTATAGTCGAGCGTGTCGGAGTACTGGTCGGTGGCGCCGGCGCCAACAATCTCTATGCGCTCCGGGTCGACGCCGAACTTGGTGATCAGTGCATGCTTCACGGCCTCGGCGCGCGCTTCGGACAACTTCTGGTTGAGCTCGTCGCTGCCCTCGGTCGAGGCGTAACCCGTGATCGTTACCTTCGCGTTCGGGTTCTCGTCAAGATATTTCGCGGCCTTGTTGATCGACGCATACTGCAACTGCTCGATGTAGCTCTGGCCTTGCGCGAACGCCACGACGCCGACATGCACCGTCTCCGTGCGCTCGATGATGCGCGGTTGGAGCTGCGGCTTCGGCTGGTTCTTCAACCGCTCGTTCTCGGCCTCGAGGTCGGCAAGGCGTTGGTTCAGACGGCGTATCTCGCTGTCGTCGCGCACCACCTGCGGCTCGGCATAGCGGAAGTTGTGGGTGCCGTTGGTGTTCTTGAACTTATAAACCAAGCCGGCATTAAGCTGGAAATGGCCGCGGTTGAGGTTCAGACCCGTGCGCGTATCGTCGGACGTGTTGCCGTAGATGGCGTAAAGCATCGCGGGTTCGAGATACACTTGCAGGCTCTTCTTTTTGTCAACGTTAAACGCAAAGTCGAGGGCAATCTTGCCGGTCATGTCGTTAAGGTTGTGCGCGATGTTGGCACTTGTGCCGAAGACGTGGCCCATGCCTATTGCAGGCACGGCGATGACCTCGAACAGGCGCGGCTCGCCGTTGTAACCGAACCACCAGTTGGAGATGTTAATCGTTGCGGCGAGGTCGGTGTTGAGGTATTGCACCACTGTCCCCGTCGACGGCCACGGACGGCTGGAGAAGTAAGCGTTGCTCTCGAGGGCGAGACCGAAGGCGGGTGTGAACCAACGCCCTACGCGCACGCCGGCGTTACCGATGAGGTGGCTCATCCATTTGTTGTGCGCGGCCTTCACCGCTGCGCCGCCGTTGACGCCGATGTACCAGTTGTCGTAAGCCTTGCTCTCAATGAGCGCCTTCTCGCCCGTCTCTGTCTTGACAAAGCGTTGCGGAGCGTGATGCCTCGGGGCGTGATGCCGCGTGAAGGTTATGCTGTCGCCGGCAAAGGTCGGTTGTTCCGATTGTGCCTTAACCCCTAAGGAGAAGGCGATTGCTGTTAATAAAATTATTGTTCTCATAGTCGGTTTGTTTTGTCATTGTAATCCCCACGTGGAGAGCGAGGACACCGATTCGACGCTCTCTTCGATGTTGTCGGGCAGGTTGCAGAAGAAATCGATGCCGGTGCGCTCTTCAAGCTCGTCGATGGTGATGACGTATTTGGCCAGCGCCGCGTCGTCGTTCACCTTATGCTCGGCCCAGAACGCGATGCCTTTATACGCGCCGTTCTTCTTCGCCACGAGCGCCATGAAGAAATATTTCGGTACGATGAGGGGTGTCTTCACCTGTTCGATGATGCCGGTCTGCTCCTCGCCGTCGAGGTAGACATCGCCTATCGTGCCGCCTTTGCACACCCACAGCGTGTCGCGCATCGACGAGGTGTTCCATTTGCGTACTTGGCTCTCCATGTTCTCCCACACGCCGGCGTTGAAGCCGTACACCTGCGGTTGCATGTTGGAGAGGTAGAACGTCTGGCCGTTGACATCCTGACTGCACAGGCGGTCGGCCGAGGCGCAGATATGTCCGCGGTTGTAGCCGCTGCCGCTGTAATCCGACAGCTTGGATTGGTATTGCTCGGGGATGCGGGCGTCTTCTTGGAAGGGGTCGCCTGTCCACGTCTTGCCTTGCCATGTCGCGCCCGACCAGTTGTTGCGGTTCCAGTTGGAGACGGAGTTGCTTGCGTCCCATTCCCAGCACGACCAGCGTTGCGCCTTTTTGTTGCAGTCCCATTCGACGATGTAGTTCACGCCGTACTCGTCGGTCTTGTTCACCAGCACGAGCATTTGCCCGGAGGCGAGGTGCGGCACTTCGATGCGCTTGACAACATCTTTAATCGAGTCGGGCGTGCTCTTCGTATTGGCGTTAACGTTGGTTGCGGATGTCGAAGCCGAACCCGAACTTGTGCCGTTATCGTCGTCATCGCCGCACGCCGCCAGCATCAGCGTTGCCGCCAATGCCAACGGTATGAAGCGAATATAGTTGATAAGCTTTTTCACAACGATGAATTATTGTGCGTAAGTGATGGTGATGGTTTGCACGCGGAGCTGTGTGCCGCCGCTGCCCGCTGCGTTATAGTTGCAGTAGACCGCGCCTGTGGAGGAGAACTCTACCGTTGCCGTGTCGTTGCCCACCTCGACTGTGCCGTTGTAGGTGTCGCAGGTCATGACGATGTTTGCGATGGTCTTGCTGCAATTGAACGTTATCGTGTTGCAGGCATAAACGCGGATGCCCTTCGTCGCGGTGTAATACGCCGGATCGTTCGAGCCCGTGCCTTTCGCAAACGTTACGGTGCTGCCGTCGGAGAGCTCATACGGACCTGTTACTGCCGTGCCGTTGTCGATGCCGAGGTCGAGGTCGATATATGCCGTCTCGGTGCCTGCCGTAACGCCCGTGTTCGTGAGCGTTACCACATCGCCGCTGATGCTCAGCCCCTCGCTTGTGCCGCTGCTCGAGCTGCTTGAGCTGCCGCTGCCGTCGCCTTTCTCAATCGAATAGACGTAGGTCTCGCCCGAAGCGCCCTCCGGCGTGTTGCCGTAGTAGTTGACGAACTTGCCGTAGACAACCACCTTGTCGCCCACTTCGAGGTCGGTCGTGGAGGTGAACTTGGCGTTGTCGAGGTAATAGCCGCGGTAGATGCACAGCTGGTTCGACGTGGTGCCGTCGTCGGAGATGTAATACGTGCCGTTGCCGTAGCTTGTCGAGATCTCGGTTACTTGCGAGACGATGCCTTCAACATAGATATTGTCTGTCTCGTCGCTCGAGCTCATCGCAGAGATAAGGTTGATCGCCGCGGTAACGTTATACGGGTCGTCGAGCGTGCCGCTGCCCGAGGCGCTGCCTGTTGACGAGCTGCTGCCGCCCTCGCCGTTGAGCGAATAGATATAGTTGCCTTGCATCGCTTCGGGCGTGTCGCCGTAGTAGTTTTGGAACTGTCCGTAGACGACAACCTCGTCGCCCACCTTTATCTCGCTCTGCGATGTGAACTTCACGTTGCCGAGGGCGTAGCCGCGGTAGATCTCGAGCTGGTTGGTGGTTGTGCCGTCGTCGGAGATGTAATATGTCGCATTGCCGTAGCTGGTGTCGATTTCGGAGATGGACGAGATGATACCTTTCACATAGATGTAATCGGTGCTTGCGCTCGAGCTCATCGCCGTGATGATGGACAGCGCGTCGGCCACGGTGTACGGGTCGTCGGCGGTGCCGCTGCCGGTGAGGCCTTCGGGCAGCTCGGTGGTGTTGTCAGTCTCGGTGGCTGTGCCGTCGGCCATAATCAGGTTTTTAACTTCCCATGTTGCCGATGTTGACGATGTGCACGAGAAATAAAGCGCGATGACGACGGCGCTCTGGCCGATGTATTTCGACGGGATGTTCACCGAATAGGTGGAGAATGTCGACCAGTCGGAACCCTCGACGAGCGTGCCGGTGATGTCCTCCCAAGAGGTGGTTGTCGCGTCGCCGGTATAGTTCGAAGTGATGTACACCTTATCGGCCGTGCCGGTGCGGTTGTAGCGGTAGATATAATCGAATTGCAGGTAGACCTCGGAGGCTGCGGACAGGTCGACGGCGGGCGAGATGAGGTAGCTCTCGGAGGCTGTTGTTACGCCTGTTGAGGAGTCGTAGCCCGTGCCTGTTGCTACGGAGTAATCGATGATCCACGGCGTGCCCGTTACGGTTTGTACGGTGAACGTGCCGAAGCCGCTGGTGAATTTCTCGTTGAGATAATAGTCGCTTGTGTCTGTGCTGCTACTGCCGGATGTCGGGATGTCGTAGGGCGCGGGCACATCTTCGCAGCTGGTCAGTGCGAGAGCCGTGAAGAAGAACGCTATCACTGAATAAAATAATATCTTTTTCATTGTTTTTATCGGTGTTATGTTGTCAGTTTTTTTATAATTCTTCGATGTCGGCTATCTTGCGGATGATGATCTCGCACTTGCCGTTGTAGTTCTTGAAGATGCCGGTGATGTTGAACTGGCCCGAGGGCACTTTCACGCCCGCGAAGTCGCAGTAGGGCGAGGTGTAGACAAGCGTGTTGCTGCCGGTGATCTCGTTGAAATAGAGGCTGATCGACGATGTGCCTGACGGCTCGCTCCATGTTGTCTCGTCGGTGGCGCCGCGGATGCTGACGTTCTTCAAGATGCCGAGTTTGCCGCCGTCGGTGTAGCCGTCCCAGTTGTTCAGGTCGGAGACGGTGAACTCGGTGGGCTGGATGGCGTCGATGTCGTGGCCGACGATCTTAAAGTGCTTCTGCCAGAGCGACGAGGGCATACGGCTGACATAGGTGGATCCGCTCGAGTTGGTGTAAGGCACGCCGATCTCGGGTTGGCGGCCGTAGTTGCCGATGTACAGGTCTTTCAGGCTGACGAGGACTTGCGCGCCTTCGGACATATAGCCGAACATGCCGCCTTGCTGCACGGCGATGATGATGGCGCCGGTTTCGTCTTGCAGAGCTATCTCGTTGTAGATATTGCCTTCGATGTCGTTGCCCACAACGTAGCCTTTGATCTGGATGTCGTCGGTGATCTGCGTGTAGGTGTACGAGGTTGTAACGTAGGTCTTGTACATATCTTTCAGTTCGGCGATGGTGATGACATTGGTCTCGGTCAGGGTGTTGTCCCCGTAAGGCGAGACGCTCGTGTCCACGTCGGGGTAGCCGTCGTCCATGCACGAGGCGAGGAGGAGGGCCGCCGCTGCGAATAAAATATATTGAAGCTTCTTCATAGTTGTCAGAATCTGTAAGTTATGTTCAGCATGCCGGTAGTGCCGTAAGCGTAGTACTTCTTCGGGTTCGAAGAGAAGTGGTAGATGCGGGCGTTGTTCATCGTGGCGGTGGTGGTGCCGTCGTCGTTGACAACGCGCGTGGAGGTGTAGTCGCTGCGGCTTTGCTCGTATCCGCCGGTAACCATGTTGCGGTTGTTAAGGATGTTCGTCACGGAGAGGTTGATGGAGAGCATGCTGCCGTTTTTAAGGTAGATGCTGTGGCCGATGCTGCCGTCCATCATAAAGCCGCCGTGGCCTTTCGACTGTTCGGGCACATCGGTCTCGGTTACGATATTGCCGTTCTCGTCGACGGTTGTCTGCTCGTACCAACCCACGGTCTTGCCCGTTGCGGTATAGCGCAGGCAGGGCGACCACGACAGGTAGATGCGGTCGTAATACTTGCCGTAGAGCTCTACATACCAGCCGCTCTTGTGGAAGCTCAGGCCGAGGCTTGCTGCTGTCAACGGCGTACCGCTCTCGCGCATGTTTTTGTTCATCACGATGTCGGAATAATACACTGCGCTGGTGGAGTTCTGATAGCGCACGTTGGCGTTGTTGAGGTACTTCGCCTCGGAGATTGTTCCGAAGGCTTTCGCGTCGAGCCACGACGTTATCTTCACCCTTGCGCCGAGCTCCACGCCGTAGTTGGCCTTGCGGATGTTGGTAAGGCTGACGTAGGAGAACGAGTTGATGTCGTCGAAATAGAAGTTCTGCCACTCGGTAACGTGCTGCATATAGTTATAGTAGCCGTTGATGCTCAGGTCGACCCACGCCGTGCGCAGCTGGTAGCTCACCTGCGAGGAGAACACCTCTTCGTTTCTCAGGCCGGTAACGAAATCGTTGTTGATCTCCGGTGCGGCGAACGCTGTGGACGCTTGCGGGGCGCGTGTCTCGAAGCCCGCACCGAGCGAGAAGGCGTGGCCGTGGCCGAGGTTTACCGACATCGAAGCCCTGCCGCCGCCGTCGAGGAAGTGCGCCACGCCGGACTTGCCTTTGGAGTTGTTTGCCGCCAAGCCGTTGCGCATCTTGCCGTCGCGCTGCATGTCGGTATAGCTTGTTCGTCCGCCGATGGTGAAATGAATCTTGCGCGCGTTGGCCACATACGAAGCCCAGAGCGTGCCTTTGTTCACGTTAATGTTGTAATCGTAGCGGAAGACATCGCCTTCTTTCACCACAGCGTCGCGGTTGTCGAGGTCGTACTGCACCTCATCGGATGTGGGCGCGTAGGTGCCGATGGCGTAGGTGTTCAGGTTGTGGAACGTCGTTGCGCCGAGCATATCCTCCATCGTCAGGTAGTGGCGGCCGCGGTTGGTGCCGAGCCCGAAGCCCACATTGAGGTGCTTCATCGGGTCGAGCTCGAGGTTGAGCACGCTGTTCAGTTGCAGGTTAAGCGCGTCGTTGTGCTTGGCCTCGATGAAATACATTGCGTCGGCCCCTTGCGCGCTGGCTTGCGTGTTGGAGTAATACAGGCGGTCCCAGTTGATCTGGCGGTTGGCCTCCGAGCCCGTGAGGTATTCGTAGGCGTTCACCCAGCTGGCGTATTCCTGCTCCGAGTTCGACTCCGGGTCCTCGACATCGTAGTAGCTCGACGGCAGGTTCTTCCAGTAGTCGGGCTGCGGGTTGTCGGAGTTGTTATAATTGAGCTTCGTGCTCTTGTACATCGAGTAGTGCCCGCCGAAGGTGGTGGTCAGCTTGGCCTTGTCGCTGATCTTAAAGTCCCAAGTGAGGAGTGCGGACGGGGCGAAGTCATTCACCACGCGCGAGTTGCGGATTTTGCCGCCCTGATAGCCCCAGTAGGGGTTGTAGTAGTTCGAGTTGGCCAACCAGTAGCTCTCGTCGGTGGCCGCGCCCTGCGTGGAGCGTTCGGTGGGGTTGCCCCATGTGGCGAAGGAGAGGTTGTTCTTCTCGTTGATAATCTTCTCCACGCCGAGGAAATACGACAGGGCGTTGTAGAAGGTGCCTTTCACGTAGCCGCGGTGCGCCCAGCGGTAGGTGAGGTTGCCGGTGAAGGCCCAGCCTTTCTGGTTGAACCCGCTGCTGTACGTGTACATCCCGCGCAGCACATAGTTGCTGTTTGTTGCGAGGATGGAGGCGCGATGTCCCACCGGCATGCTGCCCGCGCGGAAGTTGTAGTTGTTCGACCCGCCGAGCGCCGACACGGAGAATTGGTTGTCCTCGAAGGGCAACGATGCCTCCATGCTGCGCGTCTGGTTGTTCAGGCCGCCCACGAGGGAGTAGCGGAACTGTCCGGATTCGAGGTCGTTCATCTGCAAACCGTTGATGTAGATATCGTTATACTTTTGCGAAAGCGCGCGATACCTGAACCTCATTGCCGAGAACCCGTAGCCCACTTGGCTGGCGAAGAGGTCGCTGGCCGAGGAGATGAGTATCACGTTTTGCGTCATATCATCGTCTTCGCCGAGCTGGCTCTCCGTGAAAGTGAACTGCATGTCCGTTGCCCCACCCTGTTGTCTTACTACTTGTGAAGAAGCAGACGGCTCGGTGTCTTGCGCCATAGCTGCGGTCGCAGCGCACAGAGCCAACAAGAGTAGTTGAAGCTTTTTTTGCATACTTTTTCTGTTAGGTTTAAAAATTGGATTGATTAGTATTTATTGTCGTTTTCGAAATAATTTGAATGCCTTTCGAAAGCCTTAGCGCAAGCCGTGCTTGTTCGTTAGCGTCTCGACGTACTCGATGAGGATTTTGATGCCTTTGACGTTGTTGCCGCCCTCGGGGATGATCAGGTCGGCGTAGCGCTTCGTGGGCGCGATGAACTGCTCGTGCATGGGTTTGAGCACTTGCTGGTAGCGGTCCATCACCATCGTAACCGTTCGTCCGCGGTCGATGGTGTCGCGCTTGATGTTTCTTATAAGCCTTTCGTCGGAGTCGCAGTCGACATAAATCTTAAGGTCCATCATGTCGCGCAGGCGTTTCTCGTGAAGCACCATGATGCCTTCGAGGATAATCACCGGTCGCGGCTCGACATGGACGGTCTCGGGCAGGCGGTTCGACAGGATGTAGGAATATGTCGGTTGCTCGACAGCGCGGCCGTTGCGCAGCTCGTTGACATGCTTGATGAGCAACTTCCAGTCGAACGCGTTGGGGTGGTCGAAATTGACGGCGCGGCGCTCCTCGGCCGTGAGCGATGATGTGTCGTTGTAATACGAGTCGAGCGGCACGACCACCACGCTGTCTTTCGGCAAGGCGTTCACGATCTTCGCCACGACGGTGGTCTTGCCCGACCCGGTGCCGCCGGCGATGCCGATGATGGTGATTTTCTCCATCTATTTAAGCTCTTTGATGAGGTAAGCCACGACGGGCAGGTGGTCGGAATAGCCGTTCATCCACACGCCGCCGGCCGATGTGCGTTTGGGCGTGCCTTTATATTTGCCTTCGGTCTGCATCAGGTAGTCGCGGCGGAAGATGTGGTTGGTGTAAAACTTAAGCGAGGAATAGTCCTGCTCGCCCTTTGCACAAAGGAGGTTGTCGGACAGCATGATCTGGTCGAACAGGTTCCACGACCCTTGGTAGGCGAGCGTGCCCTGCCCGTTCTTGCGCAGGATGTTCCACCACGGGTTGTAGAAATCGCCCTTTTTCACATCCTTAATCTCGCGGCGCGCACCGAGGTATTTCGCCATCGACGTGTTGTCCGGGTCGTCGTTCATATCGCCCATCACCATAATCTTCATCTCGGGCTGCGAGGCGCGGATCGAGTCGGTCAACGCCCTTACCTGCTTGCCGCCCCAGTCGCGGAACTTGCCTTCTGCGCCGCGCGAGGGCAGGTGGCACACGACAAAGGTGATGTCTTCGCCGGCGAGCTCGCCCTGCACGACGAGGAACGGCCGCGTGTGGTGGGTTGTGTCGCCGTTCTCATAGACATATTGCTTGTCGAAAATCTTCTTCGGCGTGAACAGGCGCGGGTTGTAAAGGGCAGCTACATCGATGCCGCGCTTGTCGGGTCCTTCGATGTGGATGTATTTCAAGCCGCGCTCGGCGATGGGCTCCTGCGCCGTGAGGTCGTCGAGCACGCGGTCGTTCTCCACCTCGGCCATGCCGATGAACGCGCAGCCCACGCCCGGCAGTTTGTCGGTGCCGAGGTCGGCTAAAACCTGCGCCATGTTTTTCAGTTTATTCACGTATTTCAGCGTGTTCCATTTATACGAACCGCCGGGCAGAAAAGCATAGTCGTTCTTGCCCTCGTCGTGAATAGTGTCGAACAGGTTCTCTTGGTTGTAAAAGCCGACGGCATAAAGGGCGAACGTCTTCTCCTGCGCGTGGCAAGACAGGCTCATCGCCGCCAGCAAGACAGTAAAAATCAACTGTTTCCGCATATTGTTCAAATTGGTTTTTGTTAAAGGTTTTAACGTTTTTGGTTTAAAATTGTCTTCGATATTGAAGCAGACAAAAATAGTACAAGGCGGCGGAACAAGCAAGAGAAAAAGCAAATAATTTTTACCTTTTTTTGCTCATTGCGCCGTTGTGCTAACAAAATGCAACGCGCGAAAATGGCGTATGCCGCTAAGAATGAGGGGTTTACATCACGCCTATCCAGCGGAGAATATCGTTGAGATTGGCCACCACCATCAGCAGGATGAGAATGCCGAACCCGACATATTCCGCGCCTATCATAAAGTTGTCCGACGGCTTGCGGCGCGTGATCATCTCGTAGAGGAGGAACAACACGTGTCCGCCGTCGAGGGCGGGGATGGGCAGGAGGTTCATGAAGGCGAGCACAATACTCAGGAATGCGGTCATCAACCAGAAGAGATGCCAGTTCCAAACGCTCGGGAAGAGACTGCCGATAGTGCCGAATCCGCCGAGACTTTTCACGCCGTCGGAGGAGAAGACATACTTCAAGTCGCCCACGTAACCGCCCAGCACGTTGATCCCGTACTTCACTCCCGCGGGGAAGCTGCTCCAAAATCCGTAAGCGATATGTGTCTCCTTGTAGTTGCCCACCGCACTTGCCACCGTTACTCCGAACTGCATCTCCGGCGTGAGAACTATCGTCGCGGTGTCCGCCGTCGCTGCTTCGGCATGCCGGAACACCACGCTTACCGTGCGCAGGTCGAGGCTGTCGCGCCGTGTCCGGGCATCTATCAGTCCGTCAGACCTGTGCCCGAGAATGTCGAAAATCTCGTTCCACGAGTTGACCGTCTGCCCGCCAACCGCCAGCACACGGTCGTCCGGCATGATGCCCGCCGCCTTTGCGGGACCCTCCGGCAGCACGCTGTCCACCACGGCGGGTATGAGCGGCGTAACGAAAGAGGGGCTCGCCTTCATCATGTCGAGCAGATTGAGGTTGCCCGGCATGGGGATGGTCATCGTCTTGCCGTCGCGCAGGACACGGCATTCCTTTGCCTTCGACAGGTCGCGATACAGGTCGGCGTCGAACGATTTGAACTCTCTCAGGTCGGTGGAGAGCAGTATGTCGCCGTCGCGGAAGCCGATTGCCTTCGCCTCGTTGTTGAAACTCATGCCGCAGGTCATGTCCTTTGTCGCCACGTAAGAGTCGCCCCAAGCGAACATAATCATCGAATAGATGAACAGCGCGAGGAGGAAATTGACCAGCACGCCGCCGAGCATTATCAGCAACCTCTGCCAAGCGGGTTTGCTGCGGAACTCCCAAGGCTTCGGCGGAGCTTTGAACTTCTCCTTATCGAGCTGTGTTTCGTCGACCATCCCGTCTATCTGGCAGAAGCCGCCAAGGGGAATCCACCCCACGCCGTACTCCGTTTCGCCGATCTTTTTCTTCCATAGAGAGAACTTCCAATAGTAGAAAACGTAGAACTTATTCACCCTTGCACCGAAGAGTTTAGAGAAGAAAAAGTGTCCCAACTCGTGGAGCAGGACCAGCAGAAGCAGTGCAAGGATGAACTGTGCGGCTTTAATTAGAAATGTTGTCATATCGGTTTATCTTGTATGTTTGTAATATTATAATAATGTTGCGGCTGTCTGTCGCGCCTCGCGGTCTGTGGCGAAATAGTCGTCGAGCGTCGGTCGGGCGATGTACGGCGTGCGTTCCATCGTCTCGGAAATGATATCCGCCATTTGCAGGAAGCCGCATCTGCCTTGACGGAACGCAAGATTCGCCGTTTCGTTGGCGGCGTTCATGATGCACGGCATGTTGCCTCCGCGCCGTATCGCCTCGTATGCCAGCGCGAGGCAAGGGAACTTTTTTAAGTCAGGTTCGAAAAACTCTAACGGCTGTTTAAATAAATCAAGGCGCGGGAGGTCGAGTTGTAATCGCTCCGGGAACGACATCGCATACTGTATCGGCAGCCGCATATCGGGCACGCCGAGCTGCGCTTTCACGGCACCGTCGCGAAACTGCACCGCCGAATGCACTATGCTCTGCGGATGGACCAACACCTGTATCTTGTCCGCCGGGATGCCGAACAGCCACCGCGCTTCTATCACCTCGAAGCCTTTGTTCATCATCGACGCGGAGTCAATTGTTATCTTCGCCCCCATATCCCACGTCGGATGCCTTAACGCGTCGGCGGCGGTTACGTTCTTCATCTTTTCCAAAGGGAACGTGCGAAACGGTCCGCCGCTTGCCGTGAGGAGTATTTTCTCTATTTCATTACAGTCCTCCCCGACGAGGCTTTGGAAGATGGCGCTGTGCTCGGAGTCGACGGGGAGAATGGGAGACCGGTGTTCCTGCGCGAGGGAGCATATCAACTCGCCCGCCACGACAAGCGTCTCCTTGTTGGCGAGGCATATCTTCTTGCCGGCTTTTATGGCGTGGATGACGGGCTTTAGTCCCGCAAAACCGACCATCGCGGCAAGCACCATATCTACCGGCTCCGCCTCAACAACTTGGTCCAACGCCGCCGCGCCCGCATAAATCTTTATGTCCTTACAGTCGCCGAGCAACGCTTTCATCTCGTCATAACGACTCTCATCGGCGATGACGACGCAGGCGGGACGGAACTCGCGAGCCTGTGCCGCAAGCTCTGCCGTGCGCGTGTTAGCCGTCAGACAATATGCCTCGTAGCGGTCGCGGTGCCGACGGATAACGTCTAACGTCTGCGTGCCGATAGAGCCGGTGGAGCCGAGGATGCATATCTGCTGTTTTCTTGTGTCGTCCGTGCCGGTCATAGTGCGAGTAATCCTTCGGGAAGGGTCATACGTATGGTTTTCTTTTCGTGGTCAATATCTTCTATCCACTCCTCCGCAACGGGGATGAGCGTCCCGTCTGCGAGCTCGAACAGCGGGTTGTCCGTCGCGGTGTCGATACGGCGGAGCGGAGCGGTAACGGTGCCTGTCGCGGTGTCGTATATGGCGTAACCGATCAGTGCGGCGGGCGAGAGTCCGTCGTCGAGCGTCGCGGCGACATCTTTCGGGAAATATACTTCCGCGCCGACAAGCTCCGCCGCCTGTTCTTTCGTGTCGATGCCGTCAAACTTCATCAGCACGCGGTCGGCGGTTTGAAAGCGGTATTCCTCGATGAAGAACGGCACAAGCAGTCCGTCGAGCTTCAGTAGGAGGCAGTCCGCGTCGCAACGGTCGAAGATGTCGTCGTCGCAAAAAAACACTATCTCGCCGCCGAGAGCGTGGGGCCTGCCGAGCTGCCCTATCTTGTAAACGCTGTCAACGGGTATCATTCCTGCCTGATGATGTGTGCTCCGAGCGAGTTGAGCCGCCGCTCGATGTCTTCATAACCGCGGTCTATCTGCGATATATTTGCCATTGTTGATGTCCCTTCCGCCGCTAATGCCGCGATGAGAAGTGCGATGCCGGCGCGGATGTCGGGGCTTGTCATACGTCCCGGACGCAGCTTCCCCCTGTCGCTGCCGACGACGACGGCGCGGTGAGGGTCGCATAAGATGATCTGCGCACCCATATCTATCAGCTTGTCGACGAAGAACAGACGGCTCTCGAACATCTTTTGATGGATGAGCACCGACCCCTTTGCCTGCGTCGCCACCACCGTCAGGATAGACAGCAGGTCGGGTGTCAGACCGGGCCACGGCGCGTCGGACAGTGTCATAATAGTGCCGTCGATGAACGATTCCACAGCGAAATGTTCGTGGCGGGGGATATACAGGTCGTCCCCCCGCTCCGTTACGGTAACGCCCAAGCGTCGGAACGCCTCGGGGATAATGCCGAGATCGGGCAGCGAAACGTCTTTTATAGTGATGCCGTCGCCTGCCATCGCAGCCAGTCCGACAAACGATCCTATCTCTATCATGTCGGGCAGCAGACGGTGGGAAGTGCCGTGCAGACTGTCTACGCCCTCAATCTTCAACAGGTTTGAACCTATGCCCTCAATCCTCGCGCCCATAGCGCACAGCATACGGCAGAGCTGCTGCACATACGGCTCGCACGCCGCGTTATAAATGGTGGTAGTGCCCTCGGCGAGGACGGCAGCCATGATGATGTTCGCCGTGCCCGTAACCGACGCCTCGTCCAACAGCATATAACAGCCTTTGAGATGCTCGGCACTGATGGTGAACAGCTCGTCTTGCTTGTAGGCGAACCGTGCTCCCAACTTGCTGAAACCTAAGAAATGGGTGTCCAACCGCCGCCGTCCTATCTTGTCGCCGCCCGGCTTCGCCACGACAGCCTTGCCGAACCGCCCGAGCAAGGGACCGATCAGCATCACACTGCCGCGCAGCGCGGAGCACTCCCTGACGAACTCCCTGCTCTCTAAATAGTCGGGGTTGATGCCGCGCGAGCAAAACGTATAGTCGTGGCGGGAGTGCCGCTCAACAGCCACACCCATATCGCGAAGCAACTGTATGAGATGCTGCACGTCGAGGATGTCAGGCACGTTGCTGATACGTACCTCCTCATCGGTGAGCAGCGACGCGCAAATCACCTCCAGCGCCTCGTTCTTCGCGCCCTGCGGGGTGATGGTGCCGGACAATAGTTTTCCGCCGTCGATGACAAATGAAGACATAATGACAGTTCGTTTTCGCCTTAAATTTATTTCTTGCGTTTGCGGCCGTTGGCAGTATGCAGCGCGGCAGGCTCGACATCGATGACGCCCTCGGTGTAATAGGCCAAATCGTCGGCAATCTTCGCGTCGTCGGCATTGTTGCGGCTGTATTCCTTCAAGCACCGCCGCATAATCGTCGCCGTCTGCACCGTGAGCCTGTCGCGCTCCTCACCGGCGGGCATCGCCTTGAGCTTGTCGAACAGCCGGAAGAGCAACGCTCCGTAATGGCACGCGCGGCTGTCCGGCGCGGAATACGCCACACGCTGCGGACGAGTGTGAATGCTGCGCGCCTCCTCGATGTCGACAGGGTAATCGATGTCGAGCTTGAAGTCCGCCATCAGCGCCAGATGGTCCCAGTATTTCCGCCGCGACGCATCCTCCTTGCCCGTCTGCGGCGACACGCGCTGCATAGTCTCGACAATAGCCTCGGCGCAACGCTGGCGTTCGCGGCGGTCGGTAACGGCCAGTGCGTGCTCCACCATCCGCTGCACCTCGCGCCCGTATTCCGGCAGTTCGAGCCGCTGCCGCATCGTGTTGTAGTCCAATCCTTTGATGTCCATAAAACTAAAATTTTTATCTTGTTCAAAAGCCTGTTAAGGCATTTATCTCGTTGAAAACCATTAAGTTATCTCGTTAAATAGCGCGTTAAAGCAACGGCTTGGGCCGCCCCGCGCGAAACTCCTTCAAATAATACGGCGTGAAATAAGCCGTGTCCGCGAAATCATCAGCAAGAAAACGCTTGTCCGACAGCGGTTGCATATTCCTTGCCAGCGCGCGAATGCCGTCGATAAACCGCGCATTCTTGTGGCAAATGACACCCTTGCATTTCGCCGCACCGTCGCCGAAAAAGTAAACTATGTGTTTGTCGAGAAACTCCTCGTAACTCCTTTCGTCAATGATGTCCGCAGCAGCATCTCTAACTGTTCGCAAATGCATGTCGTAAACGGCGGCATACACTTCCATCCTGCGCGCGTCGATCATCGGGCAAAGCAGCGCATCAGCCTCTAATTCGCGCTCGAGCAAGACAGGCACGCACAGCACCTCGAGCGTCGGCACGGCAATCAGCCTCACGCCCGAGCCATAGCACACGCCCTTCGCCGTAGACACGCCGATGCGCAAGCCCGTGTACGAGCCCGGTCCGCCGCTCACAGCCACGCCGTCGAGCCGTTTGCCCTCGCGCCGAGCGTGATACAACGCGTTCTCGACGAAGCCCGGCAGACGTTCGGCATGGCACCCGCGCCCGGCACACTCCTCGCTCCACACCGTCTGCAAACCGTCGGAGAGCGCCACAGAGCAGTCGCCGCCGCTCGTCTCTATGTTCAAAATGCAAGCCATCGTTTCCTACAAGCCGCAAAATTAAGCTTTTTCCGCCGCATAACGCCGTTTCATTATCTTAAAAAAGCGCAACGCCGCCCTCGCGCGCGAACGAAAATAAATCTTTGCCGATGATGGCAATGCACTGAAAAAATGTTATTTTTGCACATCATCACAATGCATTTTCTCAAACCGTTTTCAACCATTTGCCTATGATTCTATCGATGACCGGTTACGGCAAAACCGCCGCAGCGCACGGAAATAAAAAGATTACCGTCGAAGTTAAGTCGCTCAATTCCAAAGCGTTAGACCTCAGCACACGCATCCCCGCAATCTATCGCGAGAAGGAGATGCTCATCCGCCGCAAATTGCAGGAACGCCTCGTGCGCGGCAAGGTCGACTTCACCATCTTCGTCGAGAGCGACTCTTCCGGCGAGGCCGTGCCCGTGAATAAAGCGCTCGTGGAGCATTACCACAAAAGCATCACCGCGCTCGGCAGCGAACTCGGCATCAACCTGCCGCTCGACTGGGGCACGCTGCTCCACCTGCCCGACGTGATGGGCAAAAACGAGTGCGAAGAGCTCTCCGGCGGCGAGTGGGACGTCGTGGAACAGGCAATAGACACTGCCATCGACGCCCTCATCGCCTTCCGCCAACAGGAGGGTGCCGCGCTGGAGAAAATGTTCCTCGAAAAGGCCGCAAACATCGAACAACTTTTGGCGATGATCGAACCGTTTGAGAAGCAGCGCATCGAGAAAATAAGGCATAAATTAGAGGAGTCGCTCGCGCAACTCAAAGGCGTCGATTACGACCGCAACCGCCTCGAGCAGGAGATGATTTATTACATCGAGAAGCTCGACATCTCCGAAGAGAAACAGCGGCTGGCCAACCATCTGCGCTACTTCCGCGAGACGCTCGCCGAGGCCGCCGGGCAAGGCAAAAAACTGGGCTTCATCGCGCAGGAGATGGGCCGCGAGATAAACACCACCGGTTCGAAGTCGAATCAAGCGGAGATGCAGAACATCGTGGTGAAGATGAAAGACGAATTGGAACAAATCAAAGAGCAAGTACTTAACGTATTGTAAATGAGCGGCAAACTGTTAATTTTCTCGGCACCCTCCGGCGCGGGCAAGACCACCATTGTCCGTTGGCTGATGGGCACCCACCCCGAGTTCCGCCTGCATTTCTCGGTGAGCTGCACCACGCGGCGCCCGCGGCTGGGCGAGCACGACGGCGTGGATTATTTCTTCGTCGGCGAGGATGACTTCCGCAAAAAAATCGCGGAGGGCGCATTCATCGAATACGAAGAGGTGTACGCCGGCAGGTTCTACGGCACGCTGCGCAGCCAGGTCGACGCGCAGTTGCGGCAAGGCGAAAACATCATCTTCGACGTCGATGTGGCGGGCGGATGCAACATCAAACGGCAGTACGGCGCACAGGCGATGAGCATCTTCATCCAACCGCCGTCGATAAACGAGCTCCGGCGAAGGCTGCTCCTGCGCGGCACCGACACGGCGGAGGCTGTCGACAACCGCGTGGCGAAGGCTGCGAAAGAGATGCTGTTCGCAGAGAAATACGACCACATCGTGGTGAACGACAACCTCGCGCGCGCCGAATCGGAGGTTTACAAACTGGTGAAAGCCTTTCTGCGCGAAGGCTGAAAAAAGCTTCAATTTCGAGTTAAAAAAGCGGCGAATCGAGCATGATAATCGGCATCTTCGGAGGGTCGTTCAACCCGATACACAAAGGCCACATCGCCATCGCGCGGCGGGCGCTGGAGCAGACCGCGATCGAGGAGGTATGGTTCGTCGTCTCGCCCCACAACCCCCTGAAAAAGCGCGGCGACCTGCTCGACGATGAGCTGCGGCTGAGGATGGTGCGCGAGGCGTTGCGCGGCGAGAAGGGCATGGTGTGCAGCGACTGCGAATTTCATTTGCCGCAACCGTCGTACACGTGGCGCACGCTGCAACAGTTGTCGCTGACCCGGCCGCAAGACACGTTCATCCTGCTCATCGGCGCGGACAACTGGCTCGACTTCGCGCGCTGGCGCAACAGCCGCGAGATCATCGCCCGCCACGAGATTGTCATCTACCCGCGCCGCGGCTGCGAGATCGACGCGACGACCCTGCCGAAAGGCGTAACGCTGCTCGACGTGCCGCTCTATGATGTCAGTTCGACGGAGATCCGCCGCCGCCTCGCCGCGGGGCAGCCTGCCGGGACGCTCGCTCCGGAGAACGTCCTTGCCGCGCTCGGGGCTCAAGGGTGAACGAAGTTCGGAAAAGAAAAAGTTTATCTTAGTTGCTACTGTAATTCTGCTTAACTAATTGATACCCAGCGTTTTAACAAGTGTCGCCTGCGAAGTCAACAGTCCAACCCCGCATCACTAACATTAATTCGAACGATATTTCATTTTCATCGAAGCATTATTTCATTTCAAACTAACATTAAACCGCAAAACAACTTGATGATGAAAACGATGAGAAACATAATAGCCACTGGCCTTCTGCTCCTTTCGATCAGCTCTTGCGCGGACGAGCGGCTCACCCTTTCCGGCACGATTTCAGGCTTGCCCGACGGTTGCCGCCTCGTGCTTGTCAACGCCGACCAAGACCGCACGCTCGATTCGGTTCCGACCTACGCCGATGTTGAAGCTACCGAGAAATTTAAGTTGGAAGCCGCGCTCGACGGGCCCGCCCTTTTGCGCCTTGTGGTAACGCGCTACAACCCCGCTTACGGTTCGCAGGCGCCTGTTGCGGCGGTGAGTTTCATGGCCGGCAACGAGAAGGTGTCGCTGCCTGAGGTCTCGTTTAACGCCCTCGCGAAATTCACCCTTGACGAGTCGGCTGAGGCGAATGTGGTGGTTAAGGGCGGTCGCGCGCAAAGGGAATACAAGGAATTTATTGACAGCCTCAGGCCGCTGAATGCCGCTGTTGCCGCGCTGTGGGAAGAAGGCGGCGAGAAGATTATGGACGCGAAGTTCGGCATTGAGAACGAGGAGGATGACAGCGTGAAGATGTACGGTGCGCGGCTGGAGAAGTTGCAGGCGAGCATCGACGAAAAGACGCGCGAGTTTATCCTTCAGCACCCGGATTACGCGGTGTCGGCCTTGCTTGTCAGTCGCGAGCTGAACACCACTTATAAGTACTCTTCCGAGCAGATCGACAGCCTTTTGAACATCATCGCTGCGAACCCCGACACGCACCGTCTCGACATTGCGCGGCAGAACGCTGCGGCGGCGAAACGGCACGCGATTGGTATGGCGCTGGGCAACGAGGAAGTTACGCTCGCCGACGGCACCGTCAGCCGTTTGCACGACATGCTTGGCGGCAACTTGACCGTGATCGACTGCTGGGCGTCGTGGTGCGCGCCGTGCCGCATGGCTGTTCCGAAGCTGAAAATGATGAGCGGGAGATACGCGGACAGGCTGCAAATAGTGAGCATCTCGTGCGACAGGAACGAGGCTGACTGGCGCAAGGCGATGGCGGAGGAGAAGATGTCGTGGCCGCAGGCAATCCTCGCGCGCAACCAGCTCGACGCGTTTATGGCGGCTTACGACGTGAAATTCATCCCGCGCCTGATGCTTGTTAAAGACGCGAAGATACTAATAGCCACAAGCGATCCCGACGAATTAGAGCGCGCCATAAAGAGCGTTGAATAGGCGATGAAAACGGCGGTGGTGATACTCAACTGGAACGGCGAGGCGGTGCTGCGGAGATTCCTGCCCTCGGTCGTGGCGCATTCCGCCGGCAGCGGCGTGAGCGTGATTGTTGCCGACAACGCCTCCACCGACGGTTCGCTGCGGTTGCTCAAAGCGGAATTCCCTTCGGTGCGCGTCATTCCCCTGAGCGAGAACTATGGTTTCGCCGAGGGGTACAACCGCGCGTTAGAGCAAGTGGATGCTGACTGTTTCGTGCTTTTGAACAGCGATGTGGAGGTGTCGCGAGGATGGCTCGCGCCGCTGACTGATTTCATCGAAAAGCACCCTGATGTGGCGGCGGTGCAACCGAAAATTTTGAAGTACGACCTCTCCGGCAAGGGCGAAACGTGCAACTTCGAATATGCCGGTGCCGCCGGCGGGTTCATTGACAAGTTCGGTTATCCTTATTGCCGCGGCAGGCTGTATGGCGAAGTTGAAACCGACCATGGGCAATACGACGAACCGATGGAGATCGATTGGGCCACCGGCGCGTGCATGGCCGTTCGCGCGGAAGATTACCGGTCGGCGGGCGGGCTGGACAGCCGTTTCTTCGCGCACCAAGAGGAGATCGACCTTTGCTGGCGGCTGCGCATCGCGGGCAAGCGCATCTTCTGCCTGCCGCAGAGCAAAGTGTGGCATGTCGGCGGCGCCACCCTTCCGCAGGGCAATCCGCGCAAGACCTACCTCAATTACCGAAACAACCTGACGATGATCTTCAAAAACATGCCCGGCGAAAGGGTCGGGAAAGTGCTTCGCGCGCGGCGTTGGCTCGACAACATCAAAGCCTTCCAATCGCTTCTGACAGGCCATCTCGCCGAAGCAAAGGCCATCCGCCGCGCAAGGAACGACTTCAAAAACCTGAAAAAACAATATCAAAATGAAAGGGATATGATACAAAACAACCGTCAATTGCCCGCGGCGAACGACACGCGGCACATCTCGCTTATCTGGCAGTATTTCGTCAGGCGGCACACAACGTGGAATATGCTGCCGACAGCAGTGTTTATTATACTTCTCGCCCTTGCCGCCACCCTTCGCGCCGATGATAAGACGCGCGGCATCGGCATCTATCCCGGTCGCGCAACCGAAGCATTTTTGCCCGAAATCGCAAGCAGCGACGACTACCGCAACCTCGCCTACCAGCACGCGGCTTACCACTCGTCGGCCTACGATTACAACCTCACGGCGCAGCTCATCACCGACGGCCTGTTCGCGCAAGCCGAGCCGCCGCACATCGAGGTGCTAGCCAACGGCGTGAACCTGCCGAAAAACGAGCGCGAATACGCTTTCGACGGCAACGACTGGAACCGCAATACCTTAAACGGCAGCAACGTTTCGTTTTGCATTAAATGGCACGGCATGACGGTGGAGGCCGACAGCATCGTGCTCAACAGCACCGTCGTTTATCATAAGAAAGAGGCCAAAAACGGCTATTCGATCCGCATCAGCGACGGCACATCATTGCTCGCGCTCGACAAAGGCAATGCGCTGCCCGGCGAGAACATGGGGTTCGAGCTGCATTCCGACCCGAACAAGCAGACCGCGCCGGTGGAACTGCCCGTGCGCAAGATTAGCAAAGGCTTCCGTCTGGACGGTTTCGACGGCGCGACATTACTGTTCGAGATGAGCATGAACGGCGCGGAATATTGGACCGTCTCCGACATAAAATTCTTCCTCGAAGGCAAGCCCGTCGACACCGCTCTGCTGCCGATGAGCCGCTTCGAAAGCGCGTGGATGAGTGCTGCCGGCGGCGAACAATGGGCGTATGTCGACCTCGGCGGCGACGCGGAAATCGAGCAGGTGCGGCTCAGTTGGCTCAAACAAGCGCCGAAGGGCAAGATCGAGGTTTCGGACGACGCGAAGACATGGCTCGAAGCAGCGCAGTTGCCGCAGGACTCGCTCGCGTATTCGTTGCCGGCGGCGGCGCAAGGGCGCTATGTTAGGGTGTCGGTCGACGGGCAAAGCGAGCCTTACATCCTTTCCGAAATGGAGGTCTTCGGGCGCGGCGGAACGGTGGTCAAACCCTGCGCGGAGTCTGTTGCAACGGGCAAAAAACTGTCGCTTGGCGGCGGCGATTGGCGCTTGCAGCGCGCGAGCATGGTTGACGCTTCGGGCGAAGAGGTTTCTTCCGAAGGCTTCGACACGCGCGGCTGGCTTACGGCGACGGTGCCCGCGACGGTACTCACCTCGTTCGTCAATGCCGGTGCGGTGCCGAACCAGAATTTCGACGACAACACGCAGTACGCCTCGGAGTCGTATTTCTGCGCCGATTTCCTTTACCGCCGCGAGTTCGTTTTGCCCGAAACATTCAGCGGCAAGGATGTTTTCCTCAACCTCGACGGCATAAACTGGAAGGCGCAAATTTGGCTCAACGGCGAGAAACTCGGGCGCGTCGAAGGGGCGTTTATGCGCGGGAAAATGAACATCACGAAGCGGCTTAAAGCGGGCAAAAACGTGCTTTTGGTTGCGATTGAACACCCGGCGCACCCCGGCGCGACAAAGGAGAAAGACCACATGTTCCCCGGCGCAAACGGCGGCCTGCTCGGGGCGGACAACCCGACATTCCACGCGTCGGTGGGCTGGGACTGGATCCCGACCGTTCGCGGCCGCGAGACCGGCATCTGGAACGACATCTACCTCACCGCCGAAGAGGGCCTCGCGCTCTCCGACCCGTTCATCGCCACGACGCTCAACCTGCCCGACACGCTGGCCACGATGACGCCGACCATCTGCTGGCAGAATTTCAGCGGCGGCGACATCAGCGGCAAAATATGCGCGTGGGTTGGCGACAAGACCTTTGAAAAAGAGACAACCGTGAAGCCCGGCGCGGGTACCATCGCCTTTCTGCCGACCGAATTCCCCGGTCTGAGCCGCCAACAGATGCGGCTGTGGTGGCCGAACGGTTACGGCGAGCCCTACCTTTACGACGCGGGGTTCAGCTTCATCTCCGCCGCGGGCGACACGCTCTCGACGGTCAGTTTCAAGTACGGCTGCCGGCAGATGACCTACGAGGATATCGACACCGCGCTGAAGATTTTCGTCAACGGCAAACGCGTCGTGCCCATGGGCGGCAACTGGGGCTTCTCCGAGCAGAACCTCAACTACCGCGCGCGGGAGTACGACATCGCCGTGCGCAATCATAAAGATATGAATTTCAATATGATACGCAACTGGGTGGGGCAAGTAGGCGATGAAGAATTTTACGACGCGTGCGATAAGTACGGCATAATGGTATGGCAAGATTTCTGGCTCGCGAACCCTGCCGACGGTCCCGACCCCGACGATGAGAAACTGTTTGAAACCAACGCGCTCGACTACACGATGAAAATCCGGCGGCACCCGTCGATCGCCCTTTACTGCGGCCGCAACGAGGGTTATCCTCCGGCGACGCTCGACGAGACTTTGCGGCAGATCACATCGACGTGCCACCCCGGCATAGCCTATATCTCGTCCTCGGCCGACGACGGCGTGAGCGGGCACGGGCCTTACAACGCGCTGCCGGCAGAGGAATATTTCGAGCGGCAAACAGGGTTGCTTCACAGCGAGCGCGGCCTGCCGAACATAATGACCATTGAGGGTTTGCAACGCACGCTGCGCGACGAAAATCTCTGGCCGCAGGGCGACGTGTGGGGCCAGCACGACTACACGATGACCGGTGCGCAGAAAGGCGAGTCGTTCAACCAACTGATTGCCGCGCGCTTCGGTGAGCCGCAGTCGGCAGAGGCGTTCGCACGCGAGGCGCAACTGATAAACTACGAGGGTTACCGCGCGATGTACGAGGCGAGCAGCCGCCACCGCATGGGCCTGCTCATCTGGATGAGCCACTCGTGCTGGCCGTCGATGAGCTGGGATTGCTACGATTATTATTTCGAGCCGACCGCCGCCTATTTCGGTTGCAAAACGGCGTGCGAACCGCTGCATATCCAGTACAACGCGCTGACGAAAAAGGTGGAGATTGTCAACCGCGGCAAGGACAGTTTCGACAACCTTAAAGCCCAGGCCGAGACGTACACCCTCGACGGCAAACGCCTCTCGCACGCGGAGATGAGAGTGAAATCGCCTTTCGACAGCACCACCGAGCTCATCGATGTGGCGGGCGATGTGCTGCGCCTTAAACTGTTCGACGGCAAAAGACTCGTTTCCGAAAACACGTACATCCTCGCCGACGACCTTTCATCGCTGGCCACAACGGAGGTGGAGCTCGCCGCAGACAGCGTTTCAACAACCGGCGACGGCATGCGGCAAATGACGGTTAACCTTGTGAATAAAGGCGATAAGACGGCGTACCTGCTGCGGCTGAACCTTGTCGACGGCGACGGCAACCAGATCCTGCCCGCGCGCTATTCCGACAACTATTTCCACCTTCTGCCTTCGGAAAAGAGGACGGTCGTTGTGAACTGGGCGGAGGAGGATCAACAGGCCGAAGGTGCCGGCGTGCTGCTCTCGGGACTTAATTTAGAGTAAAAAATTTAATGCTTGAAAACCGCGCGGACGGCGAACCACGCGTGGCATAAGATAGTGGCAAACAGCCCGTAATGTCGGCGCATTACAAGGAACCGCTCGCGAAGAGACGCCTTGTGGTGCGCCGTTGTCATGCCTTCCGCAAGGTAGTTCGCCACGACGCGGTTAACATTCACAATCGGCCGGCCTTCTTTTTCAGCTTGTTTCATCACGCGGATGCACCAATCGACATCGGCGGAATAGCGGAACTGCGTGTCGTAAAAGGTGGTTTTGGCAATCGACGAAAGGGCGTAAAACGCTTGGTGGCACACGAGCATGCCTTGCCGGAACCCGCGCCACGAGAGGTTGTTGCCCGCGCGCAGGCGGCGATGGCGCACGAAACGGCCGTCAGCGTCGACAATATCGGTGTCGCCGAAGAGCACGCCGGGCAGCGGTTCGCCTGTGTTTATTGCGGCGGCGACGTGGCTCAGGGTATGGTTGTCGGGGAAGGTGTCGCCGGCGTTGATGAAGACGATGTAGCGGCCGGAGGCGAGACGCAACCCTTTGTTCATCGCGTCGTAAAGGCCGTTGTCGCGCTCAACTTTTTTCACCACCTTGTGCTTGCCGCGCGCGAGGTTCTCCTTTTCGTAGCCGCTGATAATCTCGAGCGTGCCGTCAGCGGACAGACCGTCGATGATGATGTGCTCGAGCGATGTAAGGTCCTGATTCAGAACACTTTGCAAGGTGCGGCGAAGCGTCGAAGCGGCATTGAAAGTGCAAGTTACAACTGTGATTTCGGGCATCATAATTGTTTCTTCGCGGCAATCATTGTTTGGTAGATTTCGATGTATTTTTCAGTTACGGCCTTCTCGGAATACATCGTGCGCACCTTTTTCACGGCGTTACCGGCCAGCGGCACATCATCTTGGTTTTTCAGCACCCAGCGTATGCCCGCGGCGAAATCGGCGGTGTTGCCCACGGGAGCGACGTACCCGTTTTGGAGATGGTCGATCATCTCGGGGATGCCGCCCACATCGAAGCCCACGCAAGGCACGCCGCACGCGAGCGCCTCCATGATCGTGTTGGGCAGGTTATCTTCCGTCGAGGGCAGGACGAACACGTCGGCGGCGCTGTACACCTTCGCCAAGCGCTCGTCGCCGGTGATGTACCCCAGTTCGAAGATGGGGAAATGGATGCGGCTGATGAGCTCGTCGGAATGCGAGCCGAGCAGCGCCACGACGATGGATGCGGCGGTGTGCGGATGGTAGGTGCGGATTTTGCCTAAGGCTTTGATGAGCAGCGACGCGCCTTTTCGCGCATCGGTCAGCTTTTGCGATACGAACAAGACGACGTTTTTTCCTACCAGCGGCAGGCCGAGCTCTTTGCGCGCTTCCCATTTGTCGTAAGGGTGAAAGACGCGCGTGTCGATGGGGTTCGGTATGGCGGAGATGCTCAGGCCCGTTGTCAGGCCGCTCATCCGCGCGAGGTTGGCCAGCCACTCGCTGCATGCGACGAAATGTATGCCGGAGTCGCGGTAGATGTTGCGTTTCTTTTCCCACACGCGGCGCGCGAGGTCGTAGTGTATGATTTGCGCGGGGAGGAACTGGCACTCTTTGCAGCCGGTGATGAAGCGGTCGCAGCGGCGCGTGTAGTGGCAGATGCCGGAGACGGGCCACAGGTCGTGTAGCGTCCATACGACGGGTTTGCCGGAAGCTATGATTTTCCTCAGGCCGTCGAGCGAGAGCATGCCTTGGTTGATCCATTCGAGGTGGATGACGTCGGCGGCTTTAAACGCGGGCAGGTTCGTGATGTCTTCGCCGAATTCGCCGGCATCGATGTCCCAGAGGTTTTTCTTTTTCATCCTCAGGTGGAAGAAGGCGAGGAGGCGCTCGGCGAGGAACATCCATTTGCCGATTTTCTTGCGTGGCAGGGGCGTGACGAAGGGCCAGGAGGTGGTCTTGTCGCGCACGAGGAGCGTGGCCTCGATGCCGGGGAGGCGGTTGACGGCGCGGACGAGGCGGTTGGTGGCGACGGCTGCTCCGCCGATGTTGTCGGAGGTGCTAACGAAGAGTATTTTCATTTATATTTTGCGGGGTTGCCCTCTTAGGAATGCATTGCGGCGGAAGGAAAAAGAAAGTAACAAAAGCGGATGCTTCTGCTACCATTTTCCTTATGCGGAGAGAGAGGGATTCGAACCCCCGGTACCTCTCAGTACGGCGGTTTTCAAGACCGCTGCAATAGACCACTCTGCCATCTCTCCTTGCTTGCCGCACGGCGAAATCGGCTGCAAAGATATGCAAAATTGTGCGAACGCCAAAGGTTTGGGGTCAAGAAACTGAAATTCAGGCTTTTTCAAACCCAAACCCCCCGCACATCACGCTCAATTTATCATCAAGCATGACGGCGGGGGATTAACGAATCAGCACTTTATTTCCTTAGTTTGCGAGGATTGTGGGGGGTGTGAATTCAACTATCGGTCCCCACAAGTTCTGCGTCATCAAGAACAGGATGAAGACGAAGCCGAAGAACACGCCCCAGAGGCCGATGGCCAGTCCGATGTATGCCCACACCTTTTGTGCTTTGGTGTAGACGACGTCGTCGAGCACGTTTTTCTTCAGAGCATGTCGCTGTTGAAGTTCATGTTTGGTTGCCATAATTATCTTTTTGTTTTAAAGATTGAACGATTTTATTTCAGAACCTTAGTCCCCTTTTCAGAACGAATAGCTGAAGCGTCCGAGCAGCACTGCATTGTTCTCCTTGCCTGTGCGGATGTAGTGGAGCGCGGGTTGCACGGCGATATGGTCGTTGATTTCATATTGCCATGTGAGCTCCACTGAATACTCGTCGGTGGGGGCGTAGATGTCGTCGTCCGCGTCGTATTCGTGGAAGCGTCCGTACTGTCCGGAGAGGCCGATGGTGTGCTGTTTATACTCGTAGATGCATCCCAGTTCGGCATAGGTGGAGCACGCGCTCTTCGCCATGGTGTTCGCCGAGATCTGCGCCATCAGCCTGAGCCTCTGGTCGTCGGCGCCCGACCACACCGTCTGTTCGCCGTAGGCCCAGAGGGCTGCGTTGAACTTGTTCTCTGTGGTGAAGTCGCCGTCCTCGTCGAAGGTGAAGAACTTCGAGTGCATTGCCGCGCCGACGGAATAGAAGCTCTCGTCGGTCTCGTAAGCCGCCTGTATCTCGTCGTACACGCCGTCGCGCTTGGGGCGTACGAGGAACGGGTTGTCGCTCCCTTTCCAGCCGTTGTAGCCCACACCGTTGTATAGCGCTTCGGTGATGGTCCAGTTGCCGAACGTGATGTCGAACGTGATGTTAAGCGAGCTGACGGGGTAATTCGCGATGGGATAGGAAGACCCTATCGTCGGGAATATGCCGGGCGAGGCGCTGGTGAACAGGCTCGTGCCGTCGGAAGTGAAGAAGTCTTCGTTGGAGTTGCGCACGCCGACGAACAGGTTCATGTTCTTCCACGAATGCTTGTATCCGAGGATGGCGAGGGCGGCGAAGCAGTTCTCTTCGTAGACGCTGGAATAGAGTTGCAGGTCGTCGATGACCGGGTCGTTCGTCCGGGCGATGTGGAGCGTGGCGGCTTCGATGGTGCCGTTCTTCCAAGGCGACCAATTGAAATCAAGCCTGAGGAGGTTGACGAAATTGGTGTTCTTGCTGTTCATTCCCCACTCCAACTCACCGGTGTATTCGCCGCTGATGATCTGTGCGGACGAGCAGAGAGACACGGCACAGCTTGCCGCTAAGATTATTGCCTTCAGTTTCATAATTAGTTCTTTTTAGATGGGTTTTTTGATCTCGCCCGCAAAGGTAGTCAGACGACCTTATGCGCGGCAATACCTAAAAATAGCTAATTTCCAAATAGGGGTTCTTTTCCCGATTAACGCTTCTGTTGATTACAACCAGCGGCGGAATGCGCGGATGTAGCAGTTCTTGAGGAATTGTGTCAGTACGCAGTAGCTCAAGAGTATTGCCCACAGCCAGGGGAAATAGTACCAAGGCAGGTTGACCATACCTATCGAGTGTCCGAAGCCGGTGAACGGCACAATCATACCGATGATGATGATCGAGCCGGTCATGATGCAAACCGACGGGGATGCCGTACTCTGGATGAACGGTATGCGGCGCGTACGGATCATGTGGACGATCAATGTCTGCGAGAGAAGGCCTTCAATGAACCAGCCCGACTGGAAGAACGATGCGCTGTAGTCGGCAAGGGTCATGCCGTGCTCGAGCGCCCAATCGCCCATGGGCAGGTGAGTGATGAAGAACCACATCAAGATGTATGTCGTGATATCGAAGATGGAGCTGATAGGACCGATCCAGAACATGAAGCGGCTGATATCGGAAGCATCCCAGATACGCGGCTTGCGCAGGTATTCGGCGTCCATACGGTCGAACGGGATGGTGGTCTGCGAAATATCGTAGAGCAGGTTTTGCACGATGAGGTGCACAGGCATCATCGGCAGGAACGGCAGGAAGGCGCTGGCAACAAGGACGGAGAACATATTACCGAAGTTGGAGCTGGCAGTCATCTTGACGTACTTGATGATGTTACCGAATGTCGAACGTCCTTCGAGCACACCGTTCTCGAGCACCATAAGGTCTTTCTCGAGCAGGATGATGTCGGCGGACTCCTTCGCGATGTCGACGGCGGAGTCGACCGAGATACCTATATCGGATTCACGCAATGCTGCGGCGTCGTTGATACCGTCGCCGAGGAAGCCGACAGTGTTGTCGAGCTTTTGCAGCAAGTGGACGATCTCCACCTTCTGGATAGGCGTCAGCTTGGCGAAGATATTGCCGTAGGTTACGGCGCGGAGCTTCTCGTCCTCGCTCATCTTGGCGAAGTCGACACCGGATACGGCGGTCTCCGTCGGGATACCTACTTGGCGCGAGATGGTCTTCACCACAGCGTCGTTATCGCCGGAGAGCACTTTCACTTCGATGCCGTGCTCGTTAAGCTGCTTGATGGCTTGTGCGGCGGACTCCTTCGGCGGGTCGAGGAAGGCGAGGTAACCGATGAGCACCATGTCCTTCTCGTCCTCTACGGCGAAGTCGTGGTCTTTCTCGATGAAGCTCTTCTGTGCCAATGCCAGCACGCGCATGCCCTGATGGTTCATGTCGTTGACAATCTCTTCGGCCTTCGTCTTCGTGGCGCCGGTCAGGGGCAGCACTTTGCCGTTGAGCTCCATGTGCGAGCAGACGGTGAGCATCTCCTCGACGGCGCCCTTGGTGATGATCTGGCGCTTGCCGGCGTTATCCTCAACGACAACGGAGAGGCGGCGGCGCACAAAGTCGAACGGGATCTCGTCAACCTTCTTGTAATCCTCGCTCAGATGTTCAAGTTTAAGGTCCTTTACGTGCGAGAGGATGGCGCGGTCCATCAGGTTCTTCATGCCCGTCTGGAAATAACTGTTGAAGTAAGCGTGCCGCAAGATGCGGTTGTCGTGGTCGGCGGAACCGTCGGCGTTGATGTGGCGTTCCAGGACGATATGGTCGCGCGTGAGCGTACCTGTTTTATCGGTACAGAGCACGTTCATGGCGCCGAAGTTCTGGATGGAGTTAAGGTCCTTGACGATGGTCTTTTTCTTCGACATTGCCACGGCGCCTAACGACAGGTTGGCAGACACGATCATAGGCAACATCTCAGGCGTCAAGCCCACGGCGATGGACACGCCGAAGAGGAATGCTTCCCACCAGTCGCCTTTCGTGATACCGTTGACGAGGAACACGAAGGGCACCATTACCAACATGTAACGGATGAGCAGCAAGGACACTTTCGTGATACCTTTATCGAAGGCTGTGGCGGCGCGGTGGCCGGCGATACCTTTGGCGATGGTACCGAGGTAGGTGTCGTTACCGGTCTCGAAGATGATACCCGTGGCCGAACCGCTCAATACGGTGGAACCCATGAAGCAGATGTTGTCCAAGTCGACCACACTGCCCGTGCGGAACTTCTTTTCCAGCACCTCCGGCACTTTCTCAATGCCGTCCGATTCGCCTGTCAGAGTGGACTGGCTGACGAAGAGGTCTTTGGTCTCGATGATACGCATGTCGGCGGGGATCATGTCGCCTGCGGACAGCATAACAATATCACCGGGCACGATCTGCTCGATCGGAATCTCTTCGTCGGGCATTCCCTTGCGGCGCACGTAACAGGTGTTGGTCACCATCTTCTTCAAAGCCTCGCCCGCCTTGTTGGCGCGCCACTCCTGCGTGAAACGGAGCACGGCCGAGAGAACGATCATCACGGAGATGATGATACAGGTGGTCCAGTCCTTGTCTTCGGGCTCGGCGATGATTACGTCGGTTATCAACGAGATGACGAGCAATGCGGTCAGCACGCCGATGAACGGGTTGATGAACGCCTTTGCAAACATCACGACGGGATTCTTCTTCGCCTCGTGAACCACCACGTTCTTGCCGTAGAGCTCATGTCTCTTCTCTACTTCCCCGGCCTCGAGACCGTCTTTGTTCGTCTCGAAATAGTTGTAGACCGAGTCCAGCGGCTGGCTCGACGCCATGAACACCTTCTCGGCATCAAACGCAAACCGCGAGTCATGTTTCTTTCTTCCAAACATGGTTTCTTAAATTTTAAATTAATAACTCTGGTTTTATTATTACACTCTTAGTGTCTGCTTTGTGTTTCCTTGTACTAAAACCTTTGCGGATATTCAACCTTAACCTTAATAAACAAACGTCATCCGACGCCTTGTGAACAATCTTTTCGGGTGCAAAGGTAGGTCTTGCGCGGCGAGGGCATTGTTAGAAATTCGTTAGAATGGTATTAGAAAATCATTAGAACGGCGCGCGAACGGCTAAAAAACGTAAAACCTTGCGGCATTCGCGGGATTATTCCTAATTTTGACTGCACGAACAAAAAGCAAGCACTCGACGATGCTCCTTTCCGGGACATACCAACTGGCACTCTGCCGCCGCACGGCGGAATTTGCGCGGCCGATAGCGATGGGCATTCTCAACGTTACGCCCGACTCGTTTTATGCCGCCAGCCGCGTGCAGACCGAGCGCGAGATAGCCCTTCGCGCCGAACAAATAATCGCTGAGGGCGGCGAGATAATCGACGTCGGCGCATGCTCGACACGCCCCGGCAGCACGCCCGCGAGCGAGGACGACGAGATGGCGCGGTTGAGATTTGCGCTAAGGATAATCCGCCGCGAGCAGCCCGAAGCATTGCTCTCGATAGACACGTTCCGCCCGGCAGTGGCGAAGATGTGCATCGAGGAGTTCGGCGCGGCCGTCATCAACGACGTGTCGGAAGGCTGCGAAGAGATGTTCCGCTTGGCCGGCAGCTGCGGCGCAACATATATCTTAATGTCGCAGCAACCGACAATCGAGCGTACGGCCGACCTTTTCGCATTGAAAATCAGACAGTTGCGCGATTGCGGATGCCGCAGCATCATCCTCGACCCGGGTTACGGCTTCGGCAAGGATTTAATGCAAAACTACGCCCTTCTCCGCCGGCAGGAAGAGTTGCTCGAATTCGGTTTGCCCATCCTCGCCGGCGTCAGCAGGAAAAGGCTGATCTGGCAGTTGCTCGATGCCGAACCCGGCAACGACAGTTCGCTCATGGGCACAAGCGTGGTGAACGCCCTCTGCCTCGAGCGCGGCGCAAGGATCCTGCGTGTGCACGATGTTCGCGCGGCGGTGGAAACAATTAAAATTTTAGAAGCATGTTCCTCTCCTTCGGCATAAAAGACGCTGTCGACATTGTCCTTGTGGCGCTGTTGCTTTATTACGCGTGGCGGCTGATGCGCGAGTCGCGGTCCATCTACGTGTTCAACGGCATCGTGCTGTTCGTCCTGCTGTGGTTGCTCGTCAGCCAAGTGTTCGAGATGAAGTTGCTCGGCAACATCATGAGCCAGCTGATTAACGTCGGTGTCATCGGCCTCATCGTGCTCTTCGCCGAAGAGATCCGCAAGTTCCTTTACAACCTCGGCGCCAACCAGCGCACGCGGCGGTTCCTGCAACGCTTCGGCATCGTTCACGACACGCGGCGCGCGGACCTGCAGACGATGATGCCCGTCGTGATGGCGTGCAACAATATGGCGCGGAGCAAGACCGGGGCGCTCATCGTGGTGGAGCGCGGTATCAACCTCGACGACATCGTGTCCACAGGCGACGAGATAGACGCCGCCATCAACCAACGCCTCATCGAGAACATCTTCTTCAAAAACTCCCCGCTCCACGACGGCGCGATGATCATCTCCGGCAAGCGCATAAAGGCGGCGGGCTGCATACTGCCCGTGTCCCACGACTACCGCATCCCCAAGGAGTTCGGCCTGAGGCACCGCGCGGCAATGGGCATCTCCGAGCAGACCGACGCCATAGCCATCGCCGTGTCGGAAGAGACGGGACGTATCACCGTGGCGAAAGACGGGCAGTTCAAGGTGCGCGTCTCGGCGGAGGAATTAGAAAGCATTCTCACGGGCATATAACGCCGCGAAGAAACAGGGCGGGCTTTACCGCGAAGGATAACCTTTTTCGAAAAAATTAAAACAAACAAAACAATAGAAAACTATTATGGATTTACTGAAAGAATTATGTGCGCGTGCTGCGGCTGACAAGCAGCGCATCGTGTTACCCGAGGCGACGGAAGAGCGTACGCTGCGTGCCGCCGACAGGGTATTGGCAGACGGATTGGCAGACATCATCCTCATCGGCAACCCCGACGAGATAATGACGTGTGCCGCCACGTGGAACCTTACTTCCATCGACAAGGCGACAATCATCGACCCCGACAACAACCCCAAGGCGGACGAATATGCCTATATGCTGTTCGAGCTGCGCAGGAACAAGGGTATGACACCGGAGAAAGCAAAGGAGCTGATGAAGAACCCGCTCTACCTCGGATGCATGATTATCAAGGCGGGCGAGGCTGACGGTCAGATTTCCGGCGCGCTCTCCACGACGGGCGACACGCTGCGCCCCGCATTGCAGATCATCAAATGTGCGCCCGGCATAAACTGCGTATCGGGTGCTATGCTGCTGCTCACTCATTCCCCCTACGGACAAGACGGCGTAGTGGTGATGGGCGACGTGGCGGTTACTCCCGTGCCCGATGCAAATCAGCTGGCGCAAATCGCAATCTGCACGGCGCAGACGGCAAAGAGCGTGGCGCGAATCGAAAATCCGAAAGTCGCTATGCTCAGCTTCTCTACAAAGGGAAGCGCGAAGCACGAGAGTGTGGACAAAATAGTCGACGCGCTGCAGATAGCGAAAGAGATGAACCCGACACTGGAGATTGACGGCGAGTTGCAGGCGGACGCGGCACTCGTGCCCTCCGTGGCGAAGAAGAAAGCACCGTACTGCCATATCGCGGGCACGGCGAATGTGCTCGTGGTGCCGTGTCTCGAGGTGGGCAACATCGCATACAAACTCGTCGAGCGGCTCGGCAACGCCACGGCGATAGGTCCCGTCTTGCAGGGCATAGCACGCCCCGTGAACGACCTGTCGCGCGGCTGCTCGGTAGATGATATATATTATATGGTGGCAATCACCGCATGCCAGGCGATTGACGCAAAAGCCAACGAGCAATAAACAATATAGGAGAAAGAAATATGAAAATTCTTGTTTTGAATTGCGGCAGCAGCTCCATTAAGTACAAGCTCTACGACATGTCCGACCGTTCCGTCCTCGCTTCGGGCGGTGCGGAGCGTATCGGCCTGGACGGCAGTTTCGTCAAGGTAACGATGCCCGACGGCAGTAAGAAAGTGATTGAACACGACATGCCGGAGCACAACGAGGGCGTGAATTTTGTCCTCACCCTGCTCACCAACGAGAAAATCGGTGTCATCAAGTCGCTCGACGAGATAGATGCCGTAGGACACCGTATCGTGCAGGGCGGCGACAAGTTCTGCGAGAGCGTGATTGTCGACAAAGACGTAGAGGACAAAATAGAGGCTTTGTGCGACCTTGCACCCGTCCACAACGCGGGGCACCTGAAAGGTCTGAGGGCAATCGACCTCCACATGCCCGGCACGCCGCAGGTATGCGTGTTCGACAACGCGTTCCATTCCACTATGCCGCCTATGGCATACCTCTACGCCGTTCCCTACGAGATATACGAGAAATACCACGTGCGGCGCTACGGCTTCCACGGCACGTCCCACCGCTACGTATCGCAGCGGGTGTGCGAGATGCTCTCCCGCGACATAACGACGCAGAAGATTATCACTTGCCACATCGGCAACGGAGCGAGCATGGCGGCAATACTTAACGGCAAATGTATCGACACGTCGATGGGACTGACGCCGCTCGCGGGACTGATGATGGGCTCACGCTCGGGCGACATCGACGCTTCCGCCGTAACCTACATCATGGAGAAGACAGGCATGCAGCCGCAGGAAATGGCAGATTGGCTCAACAAGGAGAGCGGCGTGCTCGGCATCTCCGGCGTCGGCTCCGACATGCGCGACGTGGAGAAAGCTGCCAACGAAGGCAATGAAAAGGCTAAATTAGCACTCGACATGTACGCCTATCGAATTAAAAAATACATCGGCGCGTATGCCGCAGCGATGGGCGGTGTTGACATCATCGTCTGGACTGCCGGCGTGGGAGAAAACCAAATAGGTATGCGCGAACAAGCCTGCGCGGGACTCGAATTCCTCGGCATAAAGATTGACAAGGAGAAGAACAACACCCGCGGCGAGGAAGCCGTCATCTCTACCGACGATTCGAAGGTTACCGTCTGCGTCGTTCCCACAGACGAAGAGCTCGTCATAGCAAGAGACACTGAGGCGCTACTCAAAGCTGGAAAATAAAGATAGAAAGGCGGTTGATGCCATAAAGGAAAGCCCTTTATGAAACGTGTAATAACCATCTTGGAGGGACTGAGAATGACTATCGTGAGCGGTATCGCGCTTGCGATAAGTCTTGTATTGCTGTTAATGAAAGTCCGTGTGGCGGTCGACCCCGCGTGGCTCACCGTCATCATCAGCGGCGTGCCTCTGCTCTATCTGGCGGTAACGCGTCTCATCTTCCAACGATGGATCTCTTCCGCACTGCTCATCACCATAGCGATGCTCGCCTGTCTGTATATCGGTGCGCTGTTTGCCGCGGGCGAGGTGGCATTCATTATGGCTGTCGGCGCACTGCTCGAAGACTATACCGTGCTGCGGGCAAAACGCGGCATCAGCCGACTGATAAGCCTCGTGCCCGACACGGGACGCAGAATAACCGTTCTTGACGGCAAGGAGATTGAAGAGACGGTGCCAATCGACGAGATACGTCCCGGCGACATCCTGCGCGTATTGCCCGGCGAGCGTATCACGGTGGACGGCGACATCACAAGCGGCAACACCTCCGTCGACCAAGCAATAATAACGGGCGAATCAATACCTGTTGATAAATCGGAAGGCGACCCTGTCTTCTGCGGCACGATGAACTGCTACGGCGCCGTCGACATACGCGCCACAAAGACGGGCCACGACTCCTCACTGCAAAAGATGATAGACCTCGTCCGCGAGGCGGAGAACAAGAAAGCGCCAATGCAGCGGATAGTGGACAAATGGGCGGAGTGGCTCGTGCCGATAGCGCTGGTCATCGCCCTCGTCGCGTGGGCTGTTACGGGCAACCTCGAGCGCTGCGTAACGGTGCTCGTCGTCTTCTGCCCCTGTGCACTGGCACTGGCAACACCCGTCTCTATCGTAGCCGGCATAGGACAGGCGACGAAGTTCGGCGTGCTCGTCAAGTCGGGCGAGGCGTTGGAGCGAATGGGAAAGGTGGATTGCATCACGTTTGACAAGACGGGCACACTCACTCAGGGCAAACTCACGGTATGCGACGTGCTCGCTTTCTCCGACAGCTACTCCGAAACGGACATCCTCCGACTGACCGCCGCAGTGGAGACGCGCTCGGAGCACCCGATAGGCAAAGCCATAGTCAGCCGGGCAAAAACCGACGGCATAACGCTCGACACTCCGACCGACGTCAGCATCATGCCCGGCAAAGGCATACGCGCAACGATAGGCAATAAGAAAGTGATGTGCGGCAAGAGCGAAGCACTCGCAGAATATGACATAACTCTCGACAAAGAAGTCGATGCCGCACTCCGGTCGTTGCGCGACGAGGGGAAGGTGGCGGTACTCACGGCGGTGAATGATCATGCGGTCGGACTGCTCGCTCTGAGCGACGTCGTGCGTCCTGCAGCAAGGACGGTGGTTAAAGAGCTGAATGCGGCGGGAGTGGAGACGGTGATGCTCACGGGCGACAACATCCGCGTGGCAAAGCGACTTGCCCAAGACGTGGGACTCGTCAGCGTACGAGCGGAGCTGCTGCCGGAGGAGAAAGTCAAGGCGGTGGCGGAGCTGCAGAGCAAAGGAAAGACGGTGTGCATGCTCGGCGACGGCGTGAACGATGCCGCGGCGCTCAAGACAGCCGACGTCGGAGTGGCAATGGGGGATATGGGCAGCGACATCGCCATCGATGCAGCCGACATTGCGCTCATCGGCGACGACCTCGCCAAAATACCCTACCTGAAACGACTGTCTAATGCCGTGATAAAGTCCATCAAGCTGAATATAACCTTGTCAATGATAATCAACGCCATAGCCATTACCCTCTCCGTCCTCGGCTTACTGAACCCCGTGTCCGGCGCGTTGGTGCATAATGCCGGCTCCGTCCTTGTCGTACTTAATGCCGCGCTGCTTTACGACAGGAAGATCTGAGGTTTTTCTTAGCAAATAAAAAGCATTAGCAACAAAGCATTAGCAACAAAGCATTAGCAAATAAAAGCATTAGCAAATAAAAAAAGGCGGCGGTAAATTCATCGCTGCCCTTTTTGTGAAGTCGGGGTGACTGGACTCGAACCAGCGACCCCTACGTCCCGAACGTAGTGCGCTTCCAACTGCGCTACACCCCGATTCAGCGCGCAAAGGTAGTGCAAACGAGCGGAATAGCCAAAGAAAACAGCTTAAATTTAAGGCTAATACTCGATGTAAGGCTCGAGGCGGGCGCGCTCCTTGTCGCTGAACCCTTCGAGCAAGGACAGCTGTTGGAGCGACGTGATCTTGCCTTTCAAGCGGCGGTAGTCCATAATCTTGCGCGCGCGGCGGTAACCGATGTACGGGTGGGCGCTCAGGCGCTCGAACTCGGCGCGGTTGATGTTGATTTTTGTTATGCCGCCGTCGGCGATGAAGAAATATTGAAAGCATTCCTCGTCGAGGCCGCGGATGTCGGCGAGTTGGTCGAGGCTGACGAAGCCGCCGTAGCGGTTGCGCAGGTCGATGATCTTCGCGGCGTAATACGGGCCGATGCCGGGCACGCGGCGGAGGGCGAGGCTGTCGGCATCGTTGAGTGAGATGCGCTCGCCGGCCTCTATTTTTTTAGGATAATTTGTCTCACCCCCCCCTATCGCCTGATTTGTATTTATTGCCCTTCGCGGCAACAAGCTCCGAAGCGGGGCGGAAATCGTCGGCGATGCGGATGTAAGGTTTGAGGCGTTTGTAAAGGCCTTGCGTCAGGCCGGGCACGCGCGCGAAGTCTTCGGGCGAGGAATACACTCCGCCGCGGGCGCGGTACTTGAGGGTGGCGCGCACGGAATAGTCGGACAGGCCGGCGGCGCGCAACTGCTCTTCGGAGCAAGTGTTCGGGTCGAACGGGATTATCTTAGTCGCTACTAATCCTTCGTCTCCGCCCTGCGCAAAGTTTTCTCCAGCCTTAGTTGTTTGGTACGTTTCAACATCCTCGCCGAGCCCGTTTTCGCCATATTCATTTTCATCATACCCGGCATTTGTTTTAGCCTTAAAATTCTCTTTCACATTTGTCTTCGAGCCTTTATCCACAAGCACGAACACTGCCGCGAGCCCTACGAACACCAATACGGCCGCGAGCAGCACCTTAACATCAGCCTTCATTTCAGAACAGTCCGAGTTGGTTGAGGAAGATGACGAGGATGGCCACGGGCACGATATAGCGCAGCAGGAAGCGGTAGACGGGGAAGAAGGCGCGCGCTGTACGGCCGTCGGAGGTAACCTGTTTGTAGAGCAGCCGGCGGTCGCAGAACCAGCCCGTATAGAGCGCGGTGAGGAAGCCTCCGACGGGCAGCATCACCTTTGCCGTAACGAAATCGAACAGGTCGAAGAGGTTCATTCCGCCGACGGTGAAGCCCGCCCACAGGCCCATCGACAGGCTGCATGCCACGCCGACGATGATGCAGAAGACCGTTGAGATGACCGACGAATAGCGGCGGCGGATGCGGTATTCCTCTTTCAGATAGATGGTCGGCACTTCGAGCAAGCCCATCGCGGAGGTGAGCGTGGCAATGAAGAGGAGCACGTAGAACATCAGCGAGAAGACGTAGCAGAGCAGGGTCTGACCGGCGAAGACGCGCTGGAACACGTTGGGCAGGGTGATGAACAGCAGCGACGGTCCGGCATCAGGCTCGATGCCCACGGAGAAGGCTGTCGAGAAGATTATCACTCCGGCGAGGACGGCGATGATCGTGTCGATGGCTACGGCGTTCGTCGCGCTGCGCACCAGTTTGTCCTCCTTGCGGAAATACGACGCGTAGGTGCAGATGCAGCCCATGCACAAGGACAGCGAGAAGAAGCACTGGCCCATCGCGGAGAACACCGACGACGGCGTGAATTTACTTAGGTCGGGCTTGAAAAGAAAGGTCATGCCGTCGGCCGCACCGGGCAAAGTGAGGCACGCCGCAGCCAGCGCCACAACGAACAGGAACAGCAGCGGCATAAGAATCTTCGACACGCGCTCGATGCCTTTCTCCACGCCGGCGAGGATGACGCCGAGAGTAACCAGCATGAACACCGCCATGCAGACGACAGGCCGCACGGGGTCGCTGATGAACGCGCTGAAATCCGCCGTGAAATCCGCCGTACCTTTTTCCGCGAACCCGCCGGCACCCGCGCGAATGAGGTATTCCAGCGTCCAGCCCGCCACCACGCCGTAGTAGCACAAGATCAGCGTGCCGGCAGCCATCCCGAGGAAACCCACCCATTTCCACGCCCTGCCGCCGCCCATCGCGCCGAACGCCCGCGCCGTGTTGCTCTGCGCATTGCGGCCCACGGCGAACTCGCTCACCATCAGCGGCAGACCGAACAGCGCGATGCAAAGCACGTAGATGATGAGGTAAACAGCACCGCCGTTGCGCCCGAGCTCGTAAGGGAACCGCCAGATGTTGCCCAAGCCGATGGCCGAACCCGCAATGACAAGCACGCCGGCCGTCTGCCCTCCGAAAGTACCACGTTTCTGTTCCATAATATATTGAAAATCAATGCATTACGAGAAATTAATTTAAAACAAACCCATGCCGTTGAGGAAGATTATGGCGATGCCCGCCGGCGCGATATACCTCACCAGCAACCGGTAGAACCCGAACAAGGGTTGGCGCAGCGTGCCGCCGTTGGTCAACTCGTCGCGAAGCACGTTTTTCTCCACCACCCAACCTAAAAACAGGCACGTGGCAATCGCGCACAGCGGCATAATCACCTTCGCCACAAGGAAATCGAACAGGTCGAACACGCCCATCCCCGCCACGCGCACGCCGCCCCACGCGCCGAACGACAGCGAGCAGGCTATGCCCAGCAACGTGCACAACGCCGCCATCGCGAAACATGCCGCCGGCCGCGCAATCTTGTATTTGCGAATGAAAATCGCGGCAGCGGTCTCAAGCATCGAGATCATCGAGGTCAATGCCGCCACAACAAGCAATAAATAAAAGGCAAGCGAGAAGAAATAGGCGAACACGGGCGCACCGCCGAACGCGCGCTGGAACACCTCCGGCAGCGTGATGAACACCAGCGTCGGACCGGCATCAGGCGCGATGCCCGCAGAGAACACCGCAGGGAAAATCACCAGTCCGGCCATCACCGCAACAAGCGTGTCGATGCCCGCAACAGACAATGATTCGCGCACGAGGTCGACGTCTTTGCGGAAGTAACAGCCGTAGGTGCAAAGGCAATAGATGCCCACCGACAACGAGAAAAACGCCTGCGCCATCGCCGAGAGCGCCACGCCGCCGGTGATCTTCGAGAAGTCGGGGTGAAGGAAGAAGCGCACGCCCTCGGCCGCACCGTCGAGCGTCAACGAGCATACCGCCAGCAGCGCGAGGCACACGAACAGCAGCGGCATCATAATCTTCGAAGCCCTTTCAATGCCGCGCTTGACGCCGAACGCCACGATCGCCGCCGTAAGGAAAAGCATTGCCGCGAGGCAGATCACCGGTTTCCAGAACGATGACGAGAACGCCGCGAACGATGCCGCATAACCGCCTGCCGAGATGTTTGCCGAAAGCGCGAAACCGCCCGCCGCAGCACGCACGAAATAGTCGAGCGTCCACCCTGCCACAACAGCGTAATAGCTCAGGATGAGCACGCCGGCCACCACCGGCACGATGCCCATCCAGCCCCACGCCCGCCGTCCGCCGCTCATGGCGAAGAAGCTGTGCGACACGTTCTTTCCGCCATGCCGCCCTATCGCCAGTTCGCCAATCATCACCGGCACGCCGAGCAGCAGCATCGCCGCGATGTAGATGAGCAGGAACGCCGCGCCGCCGCCGCTGCCCGCCTCTGTGGGGAAGCGCCAGACATTGCCCAGCCCCACGGCCGAGCCCGCCGCCGCCAGCAAGCCGCCGATGCGCGTGCCGAACCGCGTTTGCGCCGCGCCGTGTTCTCCGCTGCCGTTAATCATCCTTGAAAAAAGCTAAACAAAATTCATCTTCTCCGCAGCAAAATTAGCAAAAATATCGCTCTCCGCCGCCGCGCAAACGGCAAATTTTTAAGCTATAAAGTTGACAGCCGGAGTTTTGCGGCGATTGCGCGTTGTTTTTGCGGGAAATGTTTTACTTTTGCGAGCGGAAAGACGTTTTTAACAGAGACAAATAACCATTTTTACAAAGATAAACAACTAAAATTATGTCGCAGAAAAGGAAGCAGCAGCGGGCGCACCACAAGGAGGAAGAGGCCCGCAAGGCAGGGCGCGTGGTGAAGTGGATATTTGCAGCGCTGATATTGCTGGCGCTGTGCTACGGGGTCATCATTAGCGTGCTGATGGCGCAATGAGCGGTATCGAGACGGAGCGGAAGTTCCTTGTGGCCGGCGACGGGTACAAGGCGATGGCTCACGCGAGCAGCCGCATACGGCAGGGTTACATCCCGGCGAAGGGTGCGACGGTGCGTGTCAGGATGCGCGACGAGCGTGCGTTTCTGACGATTAAGGGTCGCAAGGCGGCGGGCAGCATCTCGCGCTATGAGTTTGAGACGGAGATCACGCCGTCGGAGGCGGAGGAGCTGTTCAAGCTGTGTCAAGGCGGCGAGGTGGACAAGCGGCGGTGGTTAGTGAAGAGCGGTGCGCACGTGTTTGAGGTGGACGAGTTTTACGGAGCGAACGAGGGTTTGGTTGTGGCGGAGGTGGAGCTCTCGCGCGAGGATGAGGCGTTTGTCAGGCCGCCGTTCATCGGCAAGGAGGTAACGTTCGATCCGCGTTACCGCAATTCTTATCTTTGCAAGAAGCCTTTTAAAGAGTGGTGATTCGCCGCGCGAGGGGGAAGGCGATGATGGCGCCTAAGGCAGCACCGGCGGCGTTGGCGGCGAAGTCGAGCCAGTCGCCCGAGCGAATGCCGGCGGTGAGGTAGGCTTGCGCCAGTTCGATGAGGCCTCCCATGGCGCATGCTGTCGCGAGCGTCAGGAGGATTGTTTTGAGTTCATCTTGGTTGCTACTATGATGCTTGCTCAGCCTTTGCGCCCGGCAGGAGCAGCCTTCGTTGTCGGGTACGTTTAAATAGTTTGAACTATTATTTTGCTTTTCATTTAAGCACTTTGAACTATCATTTTCCTTTTCATTCAAGCCCCCTTTTTTCTTTTGCCTAATTGCGTTTTCGAGGACGATGACGAGCACGAGCGCGGCGTACATGGCCAGGTGGGTCCATTTGTCGAAGAAGCGTACTTGGTTGAGCGGCGTGTCGGGTATGGGCACGAGGCAGATGACCCAGATGGCGATGATGATTGCGGCGGAGAGGGGTCGCCGGCGGATGATGTCGAGGGGTTTAATCGTGGCTTTTGGTTTTGGGTTTGCCGCCGTCGAACATCTCGTCGTCGAAGGTGTTGAGGAGCTCGTCGGGCAGGTATTCGATGAACGCTTGCGGCAGGTATTTTTGCAGCATCACGGCGTATTCCTCGTTGTCGTCGGGGAAGTCGGGGTAGATCTCGACCGCGTCTTTGATGGCGGCGTCGACGAAGCGTTTCATGTACTTGTTGGGCAGGTCGGAGAGCAGGCCGGGGCTGTTGTCCTCCATGAGTTCGTCGATGATTTCGCAGAGCTCGTCGCCGTCGATGGAGACGGAGGTGTAGCAGGTGTCGGTGATCTCGCCGTGGTGCGTGATGACGTAGTTAAACTCGACGATCATTTTCTAAGGATTTTCTTGCCGTTGCTGACGATGATGCCGCGATAATTGCCGCTGACGCGCTGGCCGCTGAGGTTGTAGGCGGGGCTGCCGGCAAGGGTTTCGGCTGCAATGTTTATTATGGCATCTTCGCCTTCGCCTTCGTTTTCATCCTCATTTTCTTCTTCATCCTCGATGCCTCCGCAGAACTTAAACGACACCACGAAGCCGTCCTGCGCGATGGCGGTTATGGGCTTGTCGACGGTGCCCGTGTAGGCTTTGTAGTCGGTGAATTCAGTGCTCTCCGTCGTGCCGGGATAGGTGTCGGCGGCGTGGTCGGCGTTGTAGACGGCGGAGGAGATGTAGAGCGAATCGTCCTCGTCGAGCGTCATGCGGTAGGAGGTCATTATGATGCCGTCGGCGGGGATGATGGTGTAGCGCGGCTCGCCCTGCACGTTGTTGGGATGACCGAAGTTGGAGAAGGAGTTCGCGTCGTAGTTGATGTGCGAGACGAGCATGCCGTTGCCGCGCATACCGTGGTAAAAGGCTGTGCCGCGTCCGGAGGGTATGCTTTCGAGGATGTAAAATTCGTTGCCGGTGGTGTCGTTGTCGTTGATGATTTTGTAAGCCTTACCGCCGTCCATGAGGGGTGCGAGCGCGATGTTTGCAGCCTCGGCGAGCGTGTCGATAGTGAGCCAGCCGAACAGCTCGCGCTCGAAGGCGTTGAGCGGCGTGGGCCAGTAGCCGTTGAGGTTGTTCTCGCCGTTGTCCATCAGGCTCCAGTACTCCATGCTCTGGTTGTCGAACCACGAGATGTCCTCCCAGTCCGCCGTGGGGTACACGTCGAACATGCCCATCGTGTGGCAAAACTCGTGCGCGAGGACGCCGATGCCGTTAAGGTAATGCTTGCCTGTGGCGGCGTTGATGAGCGACTCGTAGCCGGCGAGCTCTTGGTTGATGCCGTAGCGGTTCACCTTCACGTTGTCGTATGTGCCGTAACTGCCGGTGCCCGACTTCGGCCAAAGGAGGTAGTCGGGGTTCTGTCCCCAGTTCTCGCCGAAGCCCGCGTAGACGATGTAAACAAGGTCGACATAGCCGTCGCCGTCGGAGTCGTATTGCGAGAAATCGATGTCGCTGTCGGCGGCGGTGCAAGCGTCTTTGATAAACTCCGAAGTCTTGGCGTCGCTGCCGCCGGAATTCTGACCGTAATACTCGACGGTGTTGCCGAGCTGATAGGGTCCGGCGAAGTCGAACTGCGGGATGAACAGGCTGTCGCTGCAAAACGCCATAAACTGCGCGAGCGAGCCGTAGGTGTCGTTCTGGCCGGCGTCCTCGTTGAGCTCCTCGCCGTTGAAAAGGGCCTTAATGCTGTCGGCGGAATATTCGAAATCGCGGTCGGAGAAGCTCACGAGGATGACCAGCGCCTTCGGCGTGCCGGTGCAGGGGAACGGCTTGTCGGCGATGATGCCGTAACCCTCCGCGCTGCTTTTGGCCTTACTGCTTTGCCCTTGCCGCGCGAGTTTCACTTCATTCAGCCGCAGCCTCGCCGCAGAGATTTCTTCGTTTGTTGCCAGCCGCCACGTGTTGTCTTCGCGAATAATCAGCTCGCCGCGCGAGGAGGCGAAGAACGAGAAATGCTCGTCGCCGCGCAGGGAGATGACGCGCGTGGTGCCGTCTTGCAGGGTAACGGTTTGCTTCGAAGGCATTGCTTTTGAGGCAAACAGGCCTTGCGCGAGGGCGGCGAACAACAGCGTAAAAAGTAATTTCATCATTGTTTCAACAAGCTTAATCCGTCGCTCTCTTTTGCTCTTTCTTGCGCTCGTTGTGGTCGAGTATGCATTTGCGCATGCGAATCGATTTCGGCGTAACTTCCACATACTCGTCCGCTTTAATGTATTCGAGGCATTCCTCGAGGCTCATCACAACTTTCGGAATGATGCGCGCCTTCTCGTCGGTGCCTGACGCGCGCACGTTTGTCAGCTGCTTCGCTTTGGTTACGTTGATCACAAGGTCGTTTTCGTGCACGTGTTCGCCTACCACCTGTCCGCCGTAAACATCCTCGCCGGGGTCGATGAAGAACTTGCCGCGGTCCTGCAACTTGTCTATTGAGTAGGCAAAAGCATTGCCCGTCTCCAGCGCAATCATAGATCCGTTGACCCTCCGCTCGATGCTTCCCTTGTAAGGCTGGTACTCTTTGAAGCGGTGCGCCATAATTGCCTCGCCTTGAGAAGCGGTGAGCACGTTGGTGCGCAGACCGATTATGCCGCGCGAAGGGATAAGAAACTCGATGTTTACCCTATCCCCTTGGTTCTCCATAGACACCATCTCGCCCTTGCGACGGGTGATCATGTCGATCATCTTGCTTGCAAACTCGTCGGGCACGTTTATGGTAAGCTCCTCTATAGGTTCGCATTTCTGAGAGTCAATCGTCTTGTAGATGACCTGCGGCTGCCCCACTTGCAGCTCGTATCCTTCGCGCCGCATCGTCTCGATGAGCACACTGAGATGGAGCACGCCGCGTCCCGACACTATCCAAGAATCGGTCGTGCCGGGGAAGGGCGCCACTTTCAGCGCGAGATTCTTCTCCAATTCGCGTTGCAAGCGGTCGTTGATATGGCGCGAGGTGCAATATTTGCCCTCCTTGCCGAAGAACGGAGAGTTGTTGATAGTAAAGAGCATAGACATCGTGGGCTCGTCGATGGCGATGGGCGGAAGCGCCTCGGGATTCTCAAAAGAAGAGATCGTGTCGCCTATTTCGAAATGTTCAAGCCCGATGACGGCACAGATGTCGCCGGACGAGACGGCGGTTGTCTTGACGTGCCCCATGCCCTCGAAGGTATGCAGCTCTTTGATTTTGGTCTTCTCTATCGTGCCGTCGCGGTGGCAGATGCTGATGTTCATGCCGCTCTCCAACGTGCCGCGATGCACCCTGCCCACGGCAATGCGCCCGGTATAGTTGCTGTAATCGAGCGACGTAATAAGCATCTGGGGCTCTCCCTCGTATTGTTCCGGCGCGGGAATCACCTCGATTATCTTGTCGAGAAGATAGTCGATGCCCTCCGTCGGCACCTTCCAGTCCTCCGCCATCCACCCGTTTTTCGCCGAGCCGTATATGACGGGGAAGTCCAATTGGTCTTCTGTGGCGTTGAGAGAGAACATCAGGTCGAACACCATTTCATAGACTTCTTCGGGCCGGCAGTTCGGTTTGTCGACCTTATTCACTACGACGATGGGCTTCAGGCCTATCTGCAACGCCTTTTGCAACACGAATCTTGTCTGCGGCATGGGACCCTCGAAGGCGTCGACGAGCAGCAGACAGCCGTCCGCCATGTTGAGCACGCGCTCCACCTCACCACCGAAATCGGAGTGTCCCGGCGTATCTATGATGTTGATTTTCGTACCTTTCCAGTTGATGCTGACATTCTTTGAGAGAATCGTGATGCCCCGTTCGCGCTCCAAATCGTTATTGTCGAGCATCAGCTCACCGGTCTGTTGGTTTGCCCGGAACAGCTTTCCTGCAAGCAACATCTTATCCACCAACGTGGTCTTGCCATGGTCCACGTGGGCTATGATGGCGATATTTCTGATATCCTGCATAACTCCTGTGTTTCGTCTGCAAAGGTAATAAAATAAGAAGAACAAAGATTTTGCAGGGCGGAAAAGTTGCTATGGCTGCCGGGTGCGGCTTACTCCGCCGTGGAGGTTGCCGCGCGGTATTGTGCCACGGCGAGACGGTAGCCTGCCACCGCCTCAATATATCCGTCTGCGGACTGCTGGAAGAGCGTCTGCGCCTGCAAGAGGTCGGACAGGGGTGTCGTGCCGGCGCGGTAATAGTCGTTGTTGAGCCGAAGGTTCTCCTTGCTCTGACCCACCGATTTCTGCGCTAATGCCAATTCTTTGTACGCCTCTTCGACGGCGTTCCATTGGTTCTGCATGCTTATGAGCAGCAGTTGGGCATTGTCGTCGAGCTGCTCCTGCGCAATATCCTGTTCGTATTTGAGGCGTTTGATGGCATGTGCGCCGCCCCACCAGTCGCTCAGCGGCACGGTCAGCGTGGCGTATATGGCAGCGAGGTTCTGTCGTCCGTCGATCAGATTGTGGCTCATCAGCCCCGCGGCGACGGCGAGTGTGGGCATGTGCTTACCCGTTTCTATGCGCTTGTCAAGGCGTTTTGCCTCGACGTTCTTTTCTAACAGACGGTACTCTTTCGTCCCTTGCAGCACGCTTTCATGGTCTCTTTTGATCTCCACGGGGAAAGGCGGGAGACGGTCGAAGTCCACGTCCGGCGCCACGTCGACGCTATCCGCACCGATGTATTGCGCCAGTAAGGCGCGGCTCGTGGCAAGCATGTTCTCCGCTTTAAGACGGTCGGCAGCCACCTCGTTCTGCTTCAGCTGCACCTGCAACAGGTCGTTTTGCATCTTCACGCCGACTTTCACGGCGAGCGTAACATCGGTCAGCAGACGGGAGAGCATGCTGTCGAGCGCGTCGATAGTAACGAGCTTGTTCTCCAGCATCACCACGTTCCAATAGTATCTCTCCGTCGTAAGCCTCACCTCGTCTTTGCTTTGCTCGTGTTGGAGCTTGCTCACGTCCACGCCGAGGCGCGCTTTCTTGTTGCCGTTGATAATCTGTCCGCCCGCGAAAACAGGCTGCACGGCGCTCGCCAGCGCGAAATTGCCCGACTTGACATACTGTATCGGCATCCCCATAAGGCTGATGTCGAGCAGGTCGCGGTTTATGTCCATCAGTCCGCCGCTTGCCGCAATGGTGGGGAAAAAGGTGGTGAACACCTCCCGTTTCTTTTCTATCGCCTGTTGCTCCGCCAGCTGTGCCGTGCGGACAAGGATGTTATTGTCGAGCGCAAGGTCGATACACTCGTCGAGGGTCAATGCGGTGCGTTCCTGCGCCGTAGAAAGGGCGGGCCATAAGGCAAGAAGGGCAAACAGCGCGGCGTATATACTGTTTTTTTTCATATCAGTCGTGTTTGAGAATTTTCCAATATGCTATCGGCAGCACGGTGAGGATGAAAACCATCGTGATGAGCGTGCCGTAGCAGATGATTGCGCCCATCGGCCGCCAGAGCCCCGAGCCGCCCAGAATCATCGGGATGACGCCCATCGACGCGGCTATCGACGTGAGGAATATGGGGTGCATTCGGCGTTTCGCGCTTTGCAGTACGGCCTCCCTCACGGGCATGCTCCCTTCGCGCAGCAGCTCGTTGGCATAGTCGAACATGATGATGGTGTTCCTCACGAGGATACCCATCAGCGAGATGACCCCGAGGAACGACGTTATGCCGAAGTCGGTCCCTTGCAGGAACACGCTCGCGACGGTGCCGAAGAGTGTCAGCGACAGGCCGACGAGCAGCAGCAAGGGGATGTTGATGCATTTGAAATGACCGAGAAGGATGAAGAATATTATCATCACCGAGATGCCCAAGGCCGCCACCATATTCGGCAGGTTCTCGTTAGTGTTCTCCAATTCGCCGCCGTAGGTAACGCTCACCCCTTCCGGCAGGGCTGTCGCCGCAATCTGCTTTTGCAGACGTGATGTCTCGGCCAGCACGTTCTCCCCGCGCACCACCTCCGCCTTGACGGTGATGGCCGGGATGCCGTTGCGATGGGGTATCTGCCCGTCCTCGTAGTCGCTGCTCACCGTGGCGAAAGTCCTCAGCGGCACGCTCCTCAGTCCGCCCATGACGGGGATCATCTCCTCGTTGAGAGCATTGACCGTGGCGGAGTCGGCATTAGTGCTTTTCATGCACACGTCAATGTCGTAGTCGCCGTCCCACAGCGTACCGACGTGGATGCCGTCGCTCATATAACGGCTGGCGAGGGTCATCTCCACGCCCGCGTTGCTCACGCCCAACCTGCCCGCCTTGTCCTCGTCGAGGCTGACGAGCGTGGCCATCAACGGTTCGTTCGTGTCGGGGCGCACAAGCCATAACTTGCTGTCGCGCCTCATAAGGGCGGTTATCGTGTCCGCCGCCGCGCGCAGGGCCTCATAGTCGAAACCGGCGAGGCGCACCTCTATGGGGTTCTCCTCTATGCCGTAGGCCAACTGTTTGAAACGCAGGTAGGCATCGGGGAACATATCGTGCAGCGTCCAAAATTTGTCGAGCACCTCCTCGGTGGCCTTATTGCTCTTGGTGTTCACCACAAACTGCGCGAAGCTCTCGTCACCGAACTGCGGGGCGTAGGTCATTTGGAAGCGCGGCGACGCCATCCCCTTGAACGAGGATATGGATGTTACCCTCTCGTCGCCGTGCAGGATGTTTTCAATACTGTCGGCCACCGCGGCGGTTCGTGCAAGGGGCGTGCCCGTGGGCAGGTAAATCTCAAGCGCGAACTGGTTGCGGTCGGCCACAGGCATGAGGCGTATCGGTATAAACTGCATCAGCACGATGCCTATGATGACGCTGCACACGCCTGTCGCGAGCGTGGCATAAGGATGTTTGAAACACACGTCGATCAGGCGGTTATACCCCGTCTGCAGCCAGTTGTCGAACGCCCGCAGCGCCGTCTGCTCGCCGTCCTTCTCCTTTGCCGCCGGTTTGCGCACGAAGAAATACAGGAAGAACGGAATCACAAGTTCCGCCACGACGAGCGACACCAGCAGCACTATCGTTATCGCGTAGGGGAAAGCAAGAAGGAAATCGCGCAGGGTGCCTTTTATCGTAAGGAGGAACGGAAAGAACGTTATCGAGATGGACAGCGTGGCGGTGAGAATGCTCATGAAGAAATGGCGCGCGCTCTTCACCGCCGACTCTGCGCGGGGCCTGCCGGCATTGATACCCTCGATATATCCGTCGATGATGACTATCGTGTCGTCAACAATCATTCCCAGCGTTGCGATCAGCGCCGCAAGCGTAACGGTGTTCAGCTCAATTTTGAAGATATAAAACAACCCCAACGACGTGAAGATGGTGATGGGTATGGCGGACGAGGCGATGGCGGCCACGCGGAACGGCAGCAGCAACATCACCACAATCATCACCGCAACGACGGCAATGAGCAGCTCTTTAAGGAAGTTCGTAACGCTGTCGCCTACCACCTTCGGCTGGTCGGTAATCTTCGTAAGGCTGACATCTTTCGGCATTGTCTCTTCGAAAGAGCTTAATATTTTGTTGATATGGCTGCCCATCTCGGTGATGCTGCGCCCCTGTTTCATCTCCACGCTCAACACCAGCGCCTTCTTGCCGTTGGTGGTTACCATCGATTTCAAGGGTGCATATTCGCGTCTGACATCGCCGATATCGCGCATGCGGACCATCTCTCCCGTCGGCGAGGAGTAGACAATCAGATTTTCCACATCCGCCTCCACGTTCATCGACCGCGCCACTCTGACGGGACTGTTGTAGCCGTCTTGCCGCAGCGTGCCGGCGGTTGTGGTGAACCCTTTCGTATATAGCGTGAGCGCCAAAGTCTCGAACGGGATGCCGTAGTGCGACAGACGGGCGTTGTCAATGTAGACGCTCACCTGCTCCTTCGCCATGCCCAAGACCTTCATACGTCCGATCGCCTCCACCGTGCGCAGACGGTCTTGCAGATCGTCCATCAGGTCCGACAACTCCCGATACGACTTATCGGTACTCTCCATCGACAGCAATACCGCCGACGTATCGCCGAAATCATCGTTCACCACAACAGCTACCACGCCGTTCGGCAGAGTGCTCTTAAACGCCTCGATGCCGTGTTTGAACTTGCTCCAAAACAGGTCTTTGTCGTTGAAATCGGCGTTCAGCTCAATTTGGATGATACTCATGCCGTGCCGGCTGACCGATTTCGTCTTCTCCTTTCTTACCTCCTTATAACTGAAAATATAGTCTTCGAGCTTCTTCGTTACCTGCTCCTCCGTCTCCCGCGCCGTCATGCCGGGACACACCGCCACAACTACGCCCTGGCGAATGGTGAAGTCCGGGAACTCGTTCTTGTTCATCTTGCCCAGCGAATACATGCCGAATGCAATCAGACAGCACACTATCAGGATGACGACGCGGTGGTTCGTCATCGCCCAATCCACGATATTCGTCTTCCGGGAATTATCCTGCTCCATATCTTAACCCGTCTGCCGGTTATTCCGTTTTACACGTCGCGCCTTCCCACACCTTCTGTCTGCCGTCGGTGATCACCTCGTCGCCGTCCGCCAGACCGTCGGTAACAACCACCTTGTCGCCTGCGTTGCGTCCCAACGTAACATATTTCTTCGTCGCCTTGCCGCCGCTGACGCACCACACATACCGGCGGTTCGTCTCGTCGATCGACACCACCTGCGACGGCACGGCAATGGTTTTCTCGCCCGTCGCCGACGTTGCAGCCGCCTCACACAGCATGCCCGGCAGTATGCGATGTCCGCTGTTGTCTATCAAGACGCTGACGTCATAGCTGCGCGAGATAGGGTCCGCGCTGACGCTCTTGTCACTGATGCGCCCCTCGAACACCGCTCCGTCGAGTGTGGCGATACGCACCGCCATCGTCTGACCGACGCTCAGCGAGCCTACCTCCGTCTCTCCGACGCTGAATTTCGCCTTCACGCGGTCGATGTCAACGAGCCTCACGACAGGCGTGCCCGGCACCACTTGCTGCCCTATATCCGCCATTTTCGTTGCCACGAACCCCGCAAAGGGCGCGGTAAGGTTGGTGTCCGACGACCCCTTCGCGGCGATTGCCTCCTGCGCCTGAGCAGCTTCGACAGCCGCCTTTGCCTGCGCCAAGCCCGTCTCCACTTCGATCCACTTCATCTCCGCCAGACTGCCCGCGTCGTGAAGGGTTTTCATTCGGGCGTAAGTGTCCTCGGCCCTGCTCAGCTCCTGCTGCGCGATGACCGTGGCGGAATGTGCCGAAGCGAGCATGTTTGCCTGCGTCTTGCCGTCGAGCGTGGCTAAAACCTGGCCTTTCGCTACGGTCATCCCCTCGCGCACGCTCATTGTGGCGATGGTGCCCGCACTGCCGAAGCTCAGCGCCGTACCGGTCATCTCCTCTATCGTGCCGCTATATGCGACGCCTTCCAGCGACAGCTCTGACGACACCTTGACGGTCTTCACCGCCACCTCGCGCTCGCTTTCCTGTTGCCCCGAGCCGCCGCACGACGCCGTCAACAGGCTGATGACGACCGCCGGCAATATGATATTCTTTTTCATAAAAGCAATTTTTTCTTTCAAATCACCGGCAAAAATAAGCATATTCCGCGCGCGACGAGCATTAATCGCCGACAAACGGCCTTGCCGGAATGAAAAAATGTCGATTTTTTGCAACGTTTGGAAGAAATCCCTACCTTTGCGCCCGATTTCAACCCGGAAATCACGCATCCGAACGTTGTGCCGCCGATGGTGATAAGGCGTGATGTCGACAGCAAGATGTGATACGTTAATCCCAATCACCGCGAAACGAAAATGTATTTAGACCAAGCAAAGAAAGCCGAACTCTTCAATGAGTACAGCAAGAACGGCAATGCGACGGACACGGGGTCGCCGGAGAGCCAGGTGGCGTTGTTCTCTTATCGTATCAAACACCTGACGGAGCACCTCAAGACGCATCGTAAGGATCACGTTACGGCACGCTCGCTGACCAAGCTCGTCGGCAAACGGCGCGCGCTCCTCGATTACCTCTACGACCGCGACATCGAGCGCTATCGTGCCATCATCAAGGCGTTGGGTCTGCGCAGATAAGCTCTCAGGCAAAAGAATACGCAAAGAAAAAGCCCCGAAGTTCAGCTTGGATTTCGGGGTTTATTATGTTTGCTTGAGGTTAGCGGCGCGTTACGCCTTGCTCAACTTGTTCCACATATAGATGCCGTAGAACGTGTTGACGAGGTAGACGGAATATTTCGCAACGGTCATAAACGAGAAATCCGTCTTCGAGAGCGCCCATATCACGATTGAGAAGACATTGATGACCAGCCACAGATACCACTGCTCGACATACGCCTTGGTGGATATGAACATCGTTACGAGGAACAGTATCGTCGTCGCCGCGTCGAGCCACAGCTGCAATTCGTTGGTGTAGTTGGGCTGAACGTGGAAGTGCATATACTCGAAAAAGCTGGTCAGGTGCGGCCCGGCGAACTTTAAGAAATAGCCGAAGGCGAGGATGAGCGCGAGCATTAATAAGAAGTAAAACCCGCGTACGCGCCACGTCATATAGCGCGTCTTAATCTGCACCGCGGCGTTATTCCGCTTCCGTTTGCTCCACAGGTGCCATCCGACGAACTGCATCGGCAGCGTATAGAACAGCCGCTGCAAAGCATCACCGTAGATATGCCCCGACAGCGCAATGTAGGAATACAGCACACACTCCACCGTACCGAAAATCCAGTTCGCCATCGACCCCTTTGCGCCCAGCACCACGCAGAACACGCCGAGCGTGGCGGAGATGCAGGCGATGAGGTTGTTGACGGCAAACTCGCCCTTAATGATGAAGGAGGCAATCGACAGAAGCAGTATCGCCGCGAGCAGGAGCGTCTCGAAAGGCGTGAGAGTAACGATGCCTTGGCGCAGCGTGTAGAGGTATTTGTTCATAGCCGTTTATAAAAATCGATTCGCAAAGCGCCCCGGAAAAGGAACACCTTGCGAATGATAATTTTTAGCCGGAAACAAAAGCTTATTCAGAATCAGCGGTGAGGCCTGCGCGGGAAACAAGTACGTAACCCTTGCTGCTAATCTCAAACCCGGTCGGAAGGGTGAAAACCACATCGTCGTAAGTAACTTCTCCGCTCAAATCAGTCTGCTTGGAATAGGTCTTAAACACCTGCTGGCTGTCGCTCGACGGAGTGTCCGCCTCCTTGCCGCCAATGCCCAATATCGTGCCGCCGTTGATGAGGAACGTGCCGTCAATCTTAAAGCCTTTATTGCTCATCGAAGCGAAATAAATCTCGCCGCCGGTGAACGTTACATCCTCGTCGACAGCCATAGCGTGCGGCTTCTTCTCGTCAGGTCCATCCTCGTCGTAGATGCCGCCCATGGTTACGCCTTCGATGTAACCGCCGGAGATGCTTGCCGAACCGTTCACATTAAGCGCGCGGCCGCCGTCGCCGGTAGCAAGGAGCTTCACCGTGCCGTCGGACATGGTGAACGTCGAATCGCACTTCATCGCGTAGGAAGTATCGCCCGTTACCGTTGCCGTGAGCGTGCCGCCGGAGATGATTATCTGTCCGTTGTACTCGTCGGTCTTTTCGTCGGTGGCGGAAACATCTATGCCGTCGCCCTTCGAGTTGACAGTGATCTCGCCTCCGCGCTGCTCGTAGTACTGGTCTACGTGGAAGCCGTCGTTTGCCGAGTTGATTGTGATGGCGCCGACCGACTTTTTGAGCAGGCAATACTCGTGTGAGGTCAGCCCGTGCTTGACATTGCCGTTGACAACGAGCTCGCCGGCGCCGCTGAACTCGGTATGGCCTTGCACGTAGAGGCAGGCCTTATGCGCGTCGGAACCGTCGTCGTCGCCCGTCAAGCCGTCGGTCAAGGTGCTCGTTGTGCCGTCAGCTAATTCGATGGCGATGCGCTTGCCGTCCTGAATATTGATGGCTGCGGAGTCGGGATTGCTGAGCGTTACGCCGTCGAGAACGAATGTTGCTTTCAGGCTGCCGTCCATATAAAGCGAGCCGTCGCTCGAGCTGCCGCTTAATGTGTATGTGATTTCATCAGTGGCATCACCTTGCAGAAGCGTTACGTGTGCGCCGTCGACAGCAGCAGAAACGATGCCGGCGAGGTTGCCCGCGATGACCACCGATGCAGCGTCATCATTGTAAACGACGCTCACCGTGTTGTCGGCCACCGCGACAGTATCGACTGCCATCGAGCTGATGTCCGCCACGGCGTAGGTCGTGCCGGCGATGGTGAGCTCCGTTTCGGCCACCGTTACATCGCCGAGCTCATCCGCGGGATAGGCGTAGGTTACCTGCCCCGTATTCACATTCAGCGTCTGTGCCGTCGTGCCGGCAGCAATCAGGAGCAAGAAAAAAGGAAGTGCGCGTTTCATCATTTCACAACAATTTTCTTCGTCCCGTTGTCGCCCTTAACCACATACGTGCCTTTGCCCAGCGGAAGCGTCGTGCCGGCAGTGTAAGAGAAGCGCCCCATGCTTTGTCCCGAGACGCTGTACACCTCCACCGTCTCCAATCCTTGCGCGGAGACGACAGCACGGATGCCCGTCACATCGTTGGAGAAGCAGAACTTCGTCAGCGAGGAGAGAGCAATGGTCTGCGTCTCTTCGCCGTTCACAGCGATGAGATTACCGTCGGCAAACGTGATCTGCGTGCCCGCGGCAGTCATTGCGATGTCGCCCTCCGCAGTGGTGAAGACGAGATATTTATACGTCTCCGCGTGCAGACCGACCGTGGTCAGGGCGAGCAAGAAAAGGATTGCGACTTTCTTCATGACGGTTGTTTTTATCGCCTATTTAATTCACTTTGCAATCACCTTGCGGCCGTTCTGAATGACAATGCCCTTGTAGCTTGCCGGAGCCTTCACGCCGCCGATGGTGTAAGCTGCGCCGTCCTTCGCCGTGGTTGCTGCGTTAACCGACTGGATGCCGGTGTCTTCGGCGGTAGTGAAGTTGACAGTGATAGTGCCGATAGGGGCTTCGATGGAAAGGTTAAGGGTGATTATGCCGTCGTCCATTGTGCCGGAAAGCGTTACGGGAACAGGACCAAGCATAGAGCCAAGCCAATACCCGGAAGGAGAATCCACGTCGCCGTCGTCGATAGTGATGCTGTCAGAGAAAGCAAGGTCAATCACGCCGTCAACATCAGTGCCTTCAATGCCCGTGATGTTGATTGTGCCAACGCCCATCGGACTGTTTTCGTCGGCGTACAGAACGAAGTTCTTGAGCGTGAAAGTGTAAGTGCCGTCAGCATTGTATGTGAGGTAAACATTGTCTTCCTCCGTAATCGTACCATCTCCGATAACCGCCGTCAATGTGCCGGTATATTCTTCAACAACGGGCGAGCCGAACACTGCGGAAGCGTCAATATTTATAACGCCCTGATAGGTAATGGAAAGGCTCATCTCGGCATAAAGCGTGCCGTCGGCACCCAGAACAGCGCCAAACGTTACCGGAACTTCCATGCCCGAACCTACCCAAGTTACAGTTTCATCCTCATCGCTGCCGTCCTGGATGGTTACATTTTCTTCAGCCGAAAGAAGAATGTTGCCGTTGCCCATGTCAGTGCCTTCGATGCCGGTTATTTCAATCGTGCCGACAGCAAGATTCATAACCAAATATTTTACGTAAAGGTCAGGCAACGTGAAAGTATATGTGCCGTCCTCAGCTTGCGTTAAGCTGACTGTGGTTTCCGATGTCAGTGTTGCCGTACCAACGGTTACGGTAAGGTCATCCGTGTAGTCTGTGGCGTTCGCCGCCAATGCCATGCCCATAAAGAGCAGAGTAAAAATCTTTTTCATACTATAAATTGGTTTGTTTTGTTATAATTTCTTGTAGATGCCGATTGTTGCGAAGAGGGGGTACATCGTGTAGGACACTGTGGTGAACGAGCTCTTGAAGATGCCGTTCAGGCCCCATTGCAGGTCGGCGTAGACGCCCATCGATTGCGTTACGTTCCAGTCGACGCCGAGGTCGATGCCGTAGAACACGCGCCGCATGTCCGACGAGAAATCGAAGTCGCCGCGCTGGTCGGAGCTTGTGCCCACCTCGAGGCGCTCGCCCGTGGGGTATTGGTAGTCGTGGGGCACGCTGTGGAGCAGGCCAATCAGGTCGGCGTTGGTCATCGTCGACAGGTCGAGGCCCGACTGTATGAGCGAGTAAAGAAACTCTTGGTCGATCTGCCCCATCGACGAGATGCTGCGCAGGTAGCCGTTGTAAGCATAGCCGCTGAAATTACGGCTGAAGGCGAACGAGATGTATGGGCCGAGGCGCAACGAGAAGTGCTCCGACAGGTCGTAACCGGCGAAGACGGGGATGGTGATGGTCCACAGGTTCGAGCTGAGGTTCACCTTGCCCGTGAAATAGCCCACCACCGGTTCGCCGCCGCGTGTCATCTCGACATAGTATGCCTTTGCGTCGGCGTCGATGCGCATTGATTTGCGGTCCACCTTCAAGCCGCTCACGATGTTGAAATTATGTTTCAGCGGGACGGTTACATACGAGGCGAACTGCGGGTTGAAATGCGGCGAGAACGAGTTAAGGTGCCTTATGCAGGCGGGCATGCCGAGGGGTATGGTGCCGCCGATGTTGTCGCCGAAGCGGACGTCGAATGTTACGGCGTGCGGGTTCTCGCTGTCGTTATTGTTTTCCTTCGGGCCGCCTTTTGCGAAGCTCTGCGCCGAGAACGCAAGGAGGAAAGCGGCCGAAATGATAAGGTTTTTCATCTCGTTATTCGTTTTCTGTTTCAGTTTCCGTTTCAGTGTCGGCATCGTCTTCGTAAGGCTTCTCAACGATGACGGAGAGGTTGTCGATGTAGAGCGTGCTGCCCACCGCACCTTCGTAGTATGCGCCGTTCCTGCTCGACGAGCAGACGAGCGCCATGTTGTAACCCATGTTCTCGAGCATATCGTTGTCCACGTCGTCCCAGTAGCTGACGTCGACTTCGAAATAGGTCCATGTCGACACGGGCGGGCAGTTGAATTCGCCGCGGCCGACGCGCAGCTCGCTGTCGAAGGTGTCCTCGCCGGTGAGAACGACGTAGTTGCCGTCCTCGTCGTGGTTGCGGTAGAGCTGGCAGTAGATGATCGCCTCATCGTCGCTGTCGAGCGGGTTGCCCGAGCGGTCCATCATCTCGCTGCCCGGCGAATACATATACCATCCTGTCAGGCGCACGGGCTTATAGTTCACCGGCAGGCCGAAGCGCGTGCTCTTTAATGTTTCCGTCAATGCTTTCGACAGGTCGAACGAGCCGAGGAAGAAATTTCCGGCCGCGATGCGCTTGTTCGTTATCGTGCCCCACGCGCCGAGGTCGCAGGTGGTGAGCTTGACGCATGCGCCGCCGTCAACACCGCCGCCGGGTACGGGCAGCGAAGGATATTCCTCGATGGATGCCGTAGCGCGCGCAAGGGCGAATCCCGGGTTGGCCGAACCCCAGTTAGGCTCCTCGTCGGGGTCGTTGTCCGACCAATAATAATACTTGCCGGAATCGTCGAGGTAATAGTTTTCGAAATCGTAGTGGATCGTGTCACCCACCACGTCGGGCGTGGAGAAACGCACGGTGTAGGTGCGGTAAGAACGCTGGTTGCCGGGGCTGACAACGGTGTATTCCTGTCCGCCCTCGGAGAAGTCCCGCACCGTACCGCTCGCCGGGGTGATCGTCGCCCCCTCGGTGATGGTGAACTGCGGCGCCATGGCCGACAGATCCGCGCCGGGCCTTACATTGTCGAACGTGATTATCGACGAAGCATAGTCGGCATTGATCTTGGCGTAGACATCGTCGGCATTGTAAAAATACTTCGAATAGTCGTCCAGATCAACCCACGCTTCGGTGATGTCGGCCTCCCACGTGGCTTCCTCGTCCTTGATGCAGGACGCCAGCGCGAGGCAGGCCATGCATGCGATGATGCAAATTCTCAATCGATGTGTGTGCATAAAATCAATTTCGCTCCGTAAACTGCAAAATCACTCTCTCAGACTTTGCGCGGCAAATTTACAATCTTTTAAGCAATCGGCAAAGAACTGCTTTCATTTTTTGTCCTTTTTGCCGTATTTTATGTTCAATTTTGCACCTGCCGCAAAGCTTTTCCGTTACATCGCAAAAAAAGAGCCTGCCGCGCGGACAAGCCCCTTTCTTTGATGAAATTATGAAGGAAATTAATTGTTATTCCGCGCCGTCGAGCGTGAACGAAGCCCGCAGCGGCAGGTGGTCCGAAGCGTCGCCGGCAAGCACCGTGAACGCGCCGTCGTCAGCCTTCCAATTGCCCGTGGCCTCATCCCAGTAAGAGAGGTCGCGCACGCTAATCGGAATGCTCACCGTCTGCTCTTCGCCCGGCGCAAGAAACACCTTGCCGAAGCCCTTGAGCTCCTTCTCCGGGCGGTCGACCGCGCTGTGGTTGTCGCTAATGTAAAGCTGCACCGTCTCGGCCCCGGCGCGCTTGCCCGTGTTCTTCACCTTGACTGAAACCGCCAGCGTGTCGCCCGGCGCAAAAGTGTCCGAACTAAGTTGCAAATCGGACAGGCTGAACGACGTATAACTCAGCCCGTGTCCGAAGGCGAACAGCGGTTTTATTCCTTGCTTGTCCATCCAGCGGTAACCCACGTAGATACCCTCGCTGTATTCCTCGTCGATGATCTCGCCGTCGTCGCGCCACGTGCCGGGGTAGGTGTCAAGCGCGTGCGCACCGACATCGGCGAGCTCCTTTGTCCACGTGAACGGCAGCTTGCCCGAGGGGTTAACATCGCCCGTGAGGATTGCCGCGAGCGCGTTGCCGGCCTCCGACCCGAGGTACCACCCCTGCACGATCGCCGGGATCTTGTCCGCGAAATCAAGCTTTACGGCGTTACCGGAGATGTTGACAAAAATGATGTTCTTGTTCGCCGCCAACAACGAAAGTACTAATTGCTGCTGGTTGTAAGGCAAGTCGAACGTCTCGCGGTCGATGCCCTCGCAGTCCTGCCGCTCGTCCTTGTTCAACCCGCCGAAGATGATGACATAATCCGCACCCTTTGCCGCGTCGACGGCATCGGCAACAAGCTGTTCGGAGGAGCGCGTCTCCGACAGGTCGGCAGCCATCGTTACGCCGTTGTATTCGCTCGTCATCCCGCCCGTGTAACCGCGCTGGTAGTCGATTTCAATATCTGTTTCCGCCAGCCTTGCTTTAAGGCCTTCGAGCGGCGAGATTTCCCTTTGCACCTTGAGCGACGACGACCCTCCGCCGACGGTCATGGGCTTTATCGCGTTCTCGCCGACAACGAGGATGCGCTTTGTTTTTTCGATATTCAGCGGCAGGATATCGCCTTTGTTTTTAAGCAAGACGATGCCCTCTTCCGCCACCTGCCGCGCCGCGTCGTAATGCGCTTCGGAGCACATGAACCCCCGTGCGCGATTCGTCGCCATCGTTGTGCGGAAGAACAGCCGCAGCACGCGCCTTACTTTATCATCGAGCTCCTTTGTGGAGTATTTTCCCACGATGATGCCGTCCTCATACGCCTTGGCGAGGCAATAGCTGTCGTACGCATCGGTCGCGCCCGTCTGCAGGCCGTCGGTCCACGTGCCGAACTCCATATCGAGTCCGCCGTAGACAGCCTCGTCGGTGTCGCTCGCGCCGCCCCAGTCGCTGACCACCACGCCGTCGAAGCCCCAGTCGCCTTTGAGAATTTTGTTTAAAAGGATGTCGTTCTGGCAGTTGTGCACGTTTTTATAAAGGTTGTACGACCCCATCACGCCCCACACCTTGCCTTTCTTTACAGCCGCTTCGAACGCCGGGAGGTAGATCTCGCGCAGGGCGCGGTCGGAGACGATGACGTTCACCTTATGGCGGTTGAGCTCGTCGTTGTTAAGTGCGAAATGCTTGACGCACGCCGCCGTACCGGTGGATTGCAGCCCTTCGATGTACGGCACCACCAGCGTCGCGGCGAGGCACGGGTCTTCGCCCATGTACTCGAAATTGCGGCCGCCGAGGGGCGTGCGGTAGATGTTCACGCCGGGTCCGAGCACCATATCCTTGCCGCGGTAACGCGCCTCTTCGCCCAAGCTGCGGCCGTAGAGCCGTGCCAAGTCGGTGTTCCATGTCGCGGCCAAGCACGTCAGCGCGGGGAACGCCACGCACGAGTCGTTGGTCTGTCCGGCTTGGTCCCACTCGTCCCACAGCACCTCCGGGCGTATGCCGTGCGGGCCGTCGGAGGTCCAGAAATCGGGGAAGCCGAGGCGTTTGACCCCCGGCGAGGAGAACTTGCTTTGCGCGTGGAGAACGGCAATCTTCTCGTGAAGCGTCATGCGGCTCATCGCGTCGTCGATGCGCTCTTCTACGGGCGCGCTGTCGTCGAGGTAAACCGGCGTCTGGGCATTAGTTGCTACTGAAAAAGCGAGCAAGAAAAGTGAAATCGGAAATCGCATTTAAGGTTCGGGTTTATGTCAAGTTATCAGTTTGTAAAAAAGGCCGGGTTAATGGCGCTCGCGGCGTGCCGAGACGCGTGCCGTTGTGCCTGCCGACGAGGACTTTGACGACTTCGATTTCGACGAGCGGGCGGTGGTTGTGCGGCTTGTGCGGCTCTTTTTCTTCGCTTGCTTGTCGGCATCGATCTCGGTACTGTCCGCAGCCACCGTGTCGGTCTCTATCTTGCTTGCGAAGAGGTTGCGCTCGAAGGCTTCGATTTCTTCTTCAATCTTTTTCTGCTCGGCGGTCAACCGTTCGGCATCCTCGCCCGCCACTTGCGCGAGCGTGCGCCCGAGCATGTTCGTTGTTTTGTAAATCTTGCCGCTGTATTGGTTCTTCGTGAAATAGTCGTCGACGGACATCGTGGCGGCATTATTTAAATCGCTCACCATGATGGTTTGTTTCGACAGGAACGGCGCCACGTCGTCGTATTTCACCCAGAAGAGCGGGTAGGATGTCGCGCCGTCGCCGAAGTCGTCCATGCGTTTGATGATCGGGCAGAGGGCGATGACCTTCTTGTGGAACGTTGCCGACGCTTGGTCGTAGTAGGCGCTTTCCTTCAAGTAGTAAGCGGTAACGTCGCGCGAGGGGATGTCGCTGTTGTCGATGTGGATGGATTTGCCGTTGCGCTCGTAGTAGATGCCGTAGTTGTCCATGAAATCGAGGGGCTTGACGCGCGCGCTGTCGGAGAACACCTCGTTGCCGTCGAGCCGGTATTCGTACACCTTAATCTTGCCCGTGAGCATCAGTTTGAAAAGGTAGGTGAACAGGTTCTGCTGGTCGCCGACGGGTTCCTCGGGGTAATAAAGGCCGGCGTTGGCCGGGTCGTTAAGGTCGATCTCGCGGTAGATGTCGCGCCGCCACACCACATCCTCGTCCATCGACAGCGCCGTGGGGAAGGATATCTGCGCGCGTGTCGAGAGGTTGTTGGCGTTCGACTTCGCCGCCTGTGCCTGTTGCTCGGCGCGCCGTGCTGCGGGTTGTGCTGCGGCGTTGACAGCGATGCAGGCTATAAACAGGATGAAAAACAGCTTCTTCATAATGCGTATTTCTTATTGTTTTTATTTCACTTGTACCTCCGTCGCGGCGGGCAGCGTGCGCGTCAACCCGTCGGGGCCGACAGCCGTTACGTGCGAGATATAGAACCGTTTGCGCGAGGATAGTTTTCTGAACTGCTCCTTCTGCCGCGAGGAGAAATTCGCTCCGTCGGACGCCATCGGCACGGCGTTGCCCATGTTGTCGAAGAACACCGTCTCGAAGTTGACCACGCGGAACTGGATGTCGAGCAGACCGTCGTCGATGGCCGCCTCAATGCCCGTTGCCGCCATCAGCTGCTGCTTCGTCAATGTGCCGCCCTTGAAACGGTCGGTACCCATCGGGATGTAGGCTATCGGGTCGGGCAACTTCCTTACTTTGAAAGTGTATTGCCCCATCTGCCGCGAGCGCCCGCCCTGATTGGCCGAGACGTTGATTGTTACATCCTGCCCGACGGTCGCGGGTTTGGCCACGAAATGCCCCATGCCCAACGAGCGGAACTCGCCGCCGGCCATCGTTGCCGAGACAGCGTTCAGCGGCACGCCGGGGATGGAGATGCTCACCGGGTTGTCGTAACCGGCGTAAAGGACGTTCATAAGGTCGGCCGAGACCGTCGCGGAGGGGTTGACAACCGTGTATTGCTGGCTGAAATCGCGGCGCACTGTCTCGCCCTCGCCGTTCTGCATCGTGATGTATCCGGAGAAGGTGTGGTCGCCCACGCCCCCGGCAGTGAATTCGTAGGTGGAGTTATGCAGGTCGACCCGCTTGTCGCCGATGAAGATCTGCGGTTGGAGCGTGGTGTCTACCGCCGCCATGACGATCTGCGCGGAGAACTTGTCGCCGCTGACAACGGTGCGCGATTCGGGTATGACGAAGGCGCTTAATTTATTCACGCGAATATCTTTCAGGTCGATATTCGCCACAAGGTCGTGAAGAGCCTCCCCTTCGGCGCTGCGCACGTCGTTCTGCAGTTTTGAGAGAAGGGTTACGGCTGCGGCGACGGGCATGTTTTCAAACATATATTCCTGCCAGTTTTTGCCTAACGCCTTCGCCTGCGCGCTCACTTCCGTCGACAGGTTGCCGGCGATGATGGCCTGCTGCGTCGTGTCGGGAATCATCCTCAGAATACGCTCTCGGTAGTGGTTGATTGCGTCGAACAGTTGCCGCCCTTGCCCTGTGCCCGGTGCGAGCATCACGTGCGAGGCGGCCTCGAGGTCGTCCTTCGATTTTATGTTGTTAAGGTCGGCTTTCTTGCCGTCGGCCTCGGTAACGATGGCTATTTTGAGCGCCTGCGCGAAGTCGTACAGCGAGTCGCTCATCTCTTTCACCGTCTGCGCCTTGTCGAACCACTCTTTCACCTTCTGCGGGTTGGCCTTCATCTGCGCGTCGAAACTGTCGTAGATGGCGTTGTTGCCCTTTGTCGAGAATGCCGTGGACCGCAGCAGGCTCTCGTCTACCACCGAGAAGCCGTTGAGCACCTCCGTAGAGACGTTGAGCGCAAGCAGTGCCATGAGCACCACGTACATCAGGTTGATCATTTTCTGGCGCGGGCTGATACGCCGTTTCTTGATTGCCATAAGCCGGATTGCTGCGTGTTACGGTTATCCTTTCGCCGCGCCGGGCATGTTCATCGTCATTGCCTCAATCATGCGGGCGTAGACTTGGTTCAAAGCTTCGATCTGCTCCACCATGCGGCGCGTCTTGGAGTTTATCTCGTCGATGGTGCCGATCTGCTGCGACGCGCCTTTGAGCTGCATCTCGTAGACCTTGGCGATGCCGGTGAGCGTGCGGTTGAGGTTCTCCATCTCTTCGGAGTCGGTGGTGAGGCGCTCGCTCTGTGCCGCCACTTTAAGCAACAGCTCGTTGAGTTCGTTCAGGCGGCTGACATACGTCGTGGTGGCCTCTTCCATCGCTTCGGCGGTCTCTTGCGTTACTGCGGGCGCGGGTGTTGTCGGACCGTTGATGCCGCCGATGACGAATGTGCCGCCGCCCGTGCCGCCTTCGCCGGAAGCGCCTTCGCCCGAAGGAACACCTCCTCCTTCGCCTGCGATGACCGTGCCTCCGCCTATCACGCCGCCGCCTATCACGCCGCCGCCCGCGATGACCGTTCCTCCGCCGGCGATAACCGTTTCGGCTCCTTCTCCTTCGGCCTCACCGCCTTCCGCGGCTTTGCGCGTGCGCGATGTCTCGAGCTCCATGCCGTCCTGCGTCTTGTCGAACGGGCGGTCGAAGGCCGAGATGAAGAAGACTACCACCTCGGTGCCCATGCCGACGAACAGCATCAGGTTGGCGCCGGGCAGGTGGGTCAGTTTGAACAATGTACCGAGAATCACAATCGAGGCGCCCCACGAGTAGGCATAGTTCATGAACGTCTGGCCGGAGACGCTGTCCATCCATTTCTGGAGGCGGTATATCACGTTGTATTTACTGTATTTTGTCATAGCTTATTTCTTCTTGGATTTTGTCTTTTCCTTCTTGTTCTTCTCGCTGATGGAGTTGGCCAGGCTGCGCACGCAACGGAAGCCTATGTACGAGCGCGGCTGGTTCTGGTACTCCCACGTGCGCCATGCCGAGCGGATGTAGCTTGCCGGGTCTTTCCACGAGCCTCCGCGCACGCTCTTCTTTTTCAACTTATACGGGTCTTCCTTCGCCGCTTTGTATTCGAGCTGCGGGTTGAAATCGTTCATCGCCTCGACGCCCGCCTCGGTGTAGACGGTGGAGGTCCATTCCGCCACGTTGCCCGCCATGTCGTACAGGCCGTTACTGTTGGCCGAATAGATGCCGACTTTGGATGTAATTAAATTGCCGTCCTTAGTGTAATTACCTTTGTCGGGCTTGAAATTGGCGAAGAAGCAACCGTCCTCGCTCTTGGTGTCCATGCTCTCCCACGGGAACTCCGTGCCGTCCTTACCGCGCGCGGCATACTCCCATTCGGCCTCCGTTGGCAGGCGGTAGCGCTGGATGTAACGCGCCTCGCCGCCGAGCCCTTTGAGCAGGTAGTCGGTGCGCCACGCGCAGAAGGCATTGGCCTGCTCCCACGTTACGCCCACGACGGGGTAATCGTTGTAAGCGGGGTTACTGAAATAATTTCTAAGATAGGTCTCGTTGTCGGAGTTTTGGAAATCGTTCACCCAACAGGTGGTGTCGGGGTAAATGTTCACGATGTAAGTGTTAAGGAAGTCCCACGGGCCGGACAGCGGGCGGTCGATGGTCTCGGAGATGATGCGCCCTTCGTCGTCGATGTAAGCGGTGTCTTTTGAGATCATTATCACCTCGTCGGGATTGACCGCCACGTCGGTGTTCAGGTTGCGCTCCGACGGGTTGAAGCGGTTGCGGCGGAGGGCTGCCGTGGTGTAGTCGTACACCTCGTAGCGGTAGTTCATCTGCGAGCAGTCGAGCATCTTCTCGCCCGTAACGGGGTTGACGGTGTAGAGCGACTCGATGGCGCGCTCCTCGTCCTCGTTGGGTTTGCGCGGCAGGGCTTTCTTCCAGTTAAGGTGCGGCTCGACGGGTTCGCCCTGCTTGTCCTCGGTGATCATATACGTCTCGTCGCCGCCGTAGGACGGGTCGGCCAGGCGCGTGCGGAGGATGCTGTCGCGCACCCACAGCACGAACTGCTTGTACATCGAGTTGGTTACTTCCGTTTCGTCCATCCAGAAGCCGTCGACGGAGATGTCTTTCACGGGTGTCTGGCGGCCCCAGAGGCTGTCTTGCTTGTCGATGCCCATGTGGAGGTAGCCGCGCGAGATCTTTGTCATGCCGTAGGGCGACGGTTCGGAGAAGGTGCGCCCGCGAACGCCCGTTACCTCGCCGCCGGCACCGGAGGAGGAGGTCATTTTCTTGCTGCTGCTGCACGCGGCGGTGCAAAGCATTACGAGCAAGATGCCGGGCAGTATGAAACACTTTTTCATATCTTGTGTATTTGTCTTTTTTATCGTTTTAAATCCGCTGTGAAGGCTTTAAAGAATGCGCACGCTCTGGTGGCGGTTGCGGCCTTTCTTGAACAGGTTGATGTCCATCTGATAGCCCAAGACGAGCTCATGCCCGCCGTTGGCCACGCTCAGCCCCGAGGTGTAATATTCGTAGCTGTAACCCAAGACCACCCCGTGGAAGTTGCCGCCGACGAAGAGGGTGACGGAGTTGGTGGGGCTGTACCCCAGGCCGATGTACATCATCTTCTTGTCGGAAGCGTATTGCACGCGTGCCGTGATGTCGCCGCGCCACGAGGTGAGGTCGGTGCGCACGAGCACGGAGGGCTTTATTGTCAGAAACGGATTTCTCAGGCGAATATTGTATCCGCCGGTGAAATAATACGTTCCGTCGATTTTCAGTTCGTTGGTCTCGCCCAGCTCTATGGTCGGGGAGTTAAGGTGCACGGCGGAGAGGCCCGCGTAGAAATCCTTGCGCGTGTAGTAGATGCCCGCGCCGATGTCGAGGCCGTAACCGTTCTGGTCGGACGTGGAGAAGGCCGGGTCGCTGCTGTCCTCAAGGTCGACATCGCTGCCGTTGAGCCCTTCCATGAGCAGACCGAGCTGTGCGCCTATGGAGAGTGTGCCGCCGAAGAGCTTTATCTTCGCAGCATATTGAATTTCAATGCGTTGGTGGGTGAACACGCCGATGTTATCGTTCATGAACTGCAGGCCCGCGCCGTGGTAGGCCTTCATGAAATAGAAAGGGATGTCGGCCGCGGCGTACATCGTGTTGGGGTTGTGCTCGAACCCGACGAGCGCCATATTGTACGCAGCGTTGATGTTGAGCTTCGACTCCTTACCGACGGCGGCACAGTTGAACGAGGGTTCCATGTCGAAATAATGACTGAACTCCGGTTCGTACTGCGCGCGCAAGGGCAGGACCGCCATCGCCGCGAGGACTAATGCTATGCACCCTTTTTTCACCATTTACCATAACGCGCCCGCCGCCGTTTTATTGTGGTTTATCGCGAACTATAAAGGCCTGCCCGCAGCGATTTTCGTTGTTCTTAGCAAGAAATAATCCCGCGCTTCTTTTAGTTATGATAGGAAATTTTAATACTTTTGCCGTCGGTTATGCTTATCGCAATCGCGGGAAATATAGGAAGCGGGAAGACGACGCTGGCAACGATGCTGGCGCGCCATTACGGTTGGACGCCGCGTCTCGAACCGGTGATTGACAACCCTTACCTCGAAGATTACTATGCCGACATCCCGCGGTGGGCGTTCTGCCTCGAGGTGTTCTTCCTGAAAGAGCGGTTCAAGACCGTTCTCGACATCGCCCGCGACAAGACGACGACTTACATCCAAGACCGCTCCATCTACGAGGGCGTCTATGTCTTCGCCGCCAACAACTACGCTCAGGGGCAGCTCTCCCGGCGCGACTACGAGACGTATATGGAACTGTTTCGGCAGATGACGCAGATTGTGAGTTATCCCGACCTGCTCATTTATCTGCGCGCCCCTCTGACGTCGCTCGTGGAAAACATACAGCGCCGCGGACGGGCATACGAGCAGACCATCCCCCTCGACTACCTGCAAGGGCTCAACTCGTCGTATGAGGATTTCATCAATATCTACGAGGGGCGCGTCATCCCGATAGACACCGACGGCATGGACTTCCTCAACAGAAAGGAAGATTTCCTCGCCATCACCGACAAGATTGACGCCGAGCTGTACGGCCTTTTTTCCGAAAACCCTTAAACCAACAATACAATGCATATCGCAATAGCAGGAAACATCGGCAGCGGCAAGACGACGCTGACCCGCATGCTCGCCAAACGCTACGGGTGGTCGCCGCGCTACGAGCCGGCAGACAACAACCCCTACCTCGCCGACTTCTACGCCGACATGAACCGCTGGGCGTTCAACCTGCAAATCTATTTCCTCAACAAGCGTTTTGCCGAAGTGGTGGAAATAGCAGGCAGCAAAGAAACGATAGTGCAAGACAGAACCATTTTCGAAGACGCATGCATCTTTGCGCCCAATCTCCACAACCAGGGATATATGTCCGACCGCGATTTCAACAATTACACCGACTTATTCAACCTGATGATCTCACTTGTGAAGTTGCCCGACCTGATGATCTACATCCGCTCGGGCATACCCAACCTCATAGCGCAAATAGGCAGGCGCGGACGCGACTACGAGCAGTCGATACGCATAGACTATCTGCAAGGTCTCAACGACTTATACGACAAGTGGATAAAAACCTATAAAGGGAACCTTATCATCGTAGACGGCGACACGTGCAAGTTCGAATCGGACCCGGCGGCGTTCCAGACAATAACCGACAAGATAGATGCCGAGCTGTTCGGTCTATTCCCGTTTAACTCCCAATAACAGGATGCGAGAGCAACCGTTAAGACCACGGTATAGGAACTTATCACAAAAAAAAAACAACAAACATGCAGAAAATTCTTATAATCTCATTATTATTATCTTTGTCAATCGATGTTGTTATGGCACAGAAAAAAATTACACAGACAGCAGGGCGCGAGCAGTTAGGCGGCTTCGCTCCTGAGTTCGCGCATCTCAACGATGATATCCTCTTCGGCGAGGTGTGGAGCCGCAACGACAAGCTCTCGTTACGCGACCGTTCAATAGTTACAGTAACGGCGCTCATGTCGCAAGGGATTATAGATTCCTCGTTGAAAGCCCATCTTGAGACAGCGAAGAAAAACGGTATCACGCGCGAAGAAATAGCCGAAATACTCACCCACGCCGCTTTCTATGCCGGATGGCCGAAAGCATGGGGCGCTTTCCGTATGGCAAAAGAAGTATGGGAAACGGACAGCACGGTGACCACCGGCAAGGAAGCCTTCGCCCAAAGCATGATATTCCCCATAGGAGAACCTAACGATGCGTATGCCCAGTATTTCATCGGGCAGTCGTACCTCGCTCCCGTCTCTACGGAGCAGGTGAATATCAGTAATGTTACTTTCGAGCCGCGCTGCCGCAACAACTGGCATATCCACCACGCCAAGAGCGGCGGCGGGCAGATCCTCGTCTGCGTCGCCGGCAAGGGCTGGTATCAGGAGTGGGGCAAACCGGCACGACGGTTGCTGCCAGGCGACGTGGTAAACATCCCCGCCAACGTAAAGCACTGGCACGGAGCGGCGGCAGACAGCTGGTTCGCACATCTCGCTATCGAGGTGAGCGGCGAGGAGACATCCAACGAATGGCTCGAACCCGTCGGCGACGAGCAATACGACAAGCTCTTGTCTGCCGGAGAAACATACGAATAACGTTAATTATAATAAGACAATAAGATGAAAACTTATCTCATTTTGTGCCTCCTTCTGATTGCATCTACGGCATGGGCAGAGGAGGCGGAGGAAGACAATGTACGTGCGAACGAGAGTACAGGCGTGCCGTTTGCTTGCGCAAACAGCATAGACAATGATTGTAGAGCCGCAGGCGCTACCGAGAGCAGCAGTAGCTCGGAGGACAACAAGACATCGCTGCCCACATCGGAGTTCGGCGGCGAAGAGACGCTGTCGACAGGCTTCGTTACCGATTTTGTGGAGGACCTCATGACACAGGTTCGAGAGAACAAGGAGAAGAAAGAGAAGGAGAAGAAGGAGTACGGCTTCAACATAAGCAAATACGCTTCAACTCCTGTCTTCGGCGCGTATATCATCGGCTCGTATAAATACACGAGCCAAGACGGCAAGCACGACGGCGACGGCTTCAACGCCCGCAACATCCGCGCGTATGTCGACGGCAGTATCCTGACCGACTTCAAGTACCGCCTCCAGTTGGAGTTCAGCAGCTCGCCGCACATCAAGGACTTCTATCTCGAATGGGCGCACTTCAAAGAGTTCAGCGTCAAGATCGGTCAGTTCAAGCGTTGCTTCACCTTCGAGAACCCGCTTAATCCGTGGGACGTCGGCATGGGCGATTACTCGCAGGCGGTGAAGAAACTCGCGGGTATGGGCGATAAGTGCGGCGAGGCATCTACCGCCGGCGGACGCGACCAGGGCTTGCAAGTGCAGGGCGACCTCTTCCCCGTGGGCAAGGACAAGCACCGCTTCATCCACTACCAGCTCGCGGTTTACAACGGCAACGGCATTAACGCGGCTGATAACAACTCGCGCAAAGACGTCATCGGGACGATACAGGTACAACCGATTAAAGGTTTGTTCTTCGGTTTCTTCGGCTGGACAGGCGATTGGAAGAGCGGCGACGTAACCGTGAAACGCGACCGCTATGCCATCAGCGGAATGTACGAACGGGACAATTGGTCGGCACGCGCGGAATATGTCCACTCCGTAGGGCATAGCGTGAATGAGTACAATGACGACGGCACATGGAGCGGCACGGGCAGGGCGGACGCATTCTACGCCACCGTCGGCGTGCCGGTACTCCCCTGGCTGAAAATCTACATGAAGTACGACCAATACCGCGAGCAGGCGACCAACGACACAAAGCACGTCATCTACGGCATCTGTCCCAACTTCCGTCTGCACAAGAACCTCAATATCCAGCTCGAATACCACTACAACAACGACCGCACCTCCGCCAACCCCCATTACAGCGACCTCTGGGTTGAAACCTACGTCCGCTTCTGACCTCGGCGGAAAACTTAGCGAACAAGACAGTAAGTCTTAGCGTATAAAACAGTAAGTCTTAGCGGATAAGACAATAGGTCTTAGCACATAAGACAACAGGTCTTAGCGGACAAGAACAATATGCAAAGAGCGATCCTCACGTGAAGACCGCTCTTTCTTTTTGCCTTAATTCCCGGTTCCTCAGGACATCCTTGTTCATTTACCAAAGACCTCCGTCTTCGTCCTCCTCGTCCCACTCCCAATCATTATTCTGCTTGGTGTGGATCGTGCCGGTGGCTCCTGGGGTGCTGTAAGTATCCAATGTGAACACTTGGCGCGTGCCGACATCCGTAACTTCCACATCGGGCTTTAAATATGTCTTCATAATCTGTTAGTAGTTTAATGTTTGTTACTTCTTGATCACTTTCTTGCCGTCAACGATGTACACGCCGGGCTTGTTCATGTTGTTCACGCGAACGCCTTGGATGGTTAGATGGCACCGTCGGAAACGCTCTTGACCGCAGCTGTCGGAACGGTGGTGATGCCGGTGGTCTGCTCTTCGGAATCGTCCTCGACGTATTCGATTATCTTCAGACTTATCGGCTCGCCGTCGCTATCGGTGAAGTTGCTCTTGAGTAGCGGCAACCATGCGCGGTTGGATGTCATTTCGAAGGCACTTCCGTCGTCGTTCATCCAGTAGAAACCGAGATAATCGTAGGTCGTAGAGTCGTTAGCTGTGGTTACCTTGCCGTAATCAAGATAGTAATAGTAGAAATCGGTGGC
>JAJPYN010000013.1:14600-169030 GCA_021204905.1 Prevotella sp. | reverse complement strand
CGTTCAAGCCCTCGCTAATCTCCGCGCTGATATTCACATAGTCGGAGAAGGTGAGCGTAACGACCATATCGTCGCCCTCGTTAACCTCATTATCTACTTCGGCACCCGAAACGGAGTACATCGGGTCGGAGGAAACGAGCGTAACCGTAGAAACGGTGTTCTCCGATGTGCCGGCGAGCGTCAGGACGGTTGCCTGTGCAATCACGTTGCTATTGCCTTTGTGCTCGCCGTCGTACAAGGTACAAACAACGGGGTATTCGTAACCTTCGGTAAGCGTAAATGGATATCCGCCGGTCCATGTGAAGTTGCCGTCAGTATCAGGACTGAGAAGATCGACAGTCTCGGTGAGGAAAGTATTATCATCATCACTAGTCTTACCGAAGACGATGTCAAGATAGTAACCGCTTGCATTGGTGCAGTTGATAACCATCTGCATGCCGTCCTCGAGCACTGCAAGGTCGAGCTTGCCCTCGGCGGTGATGTTGCTCGTCAGGTCGGTGCCGTCGGCTGCCGTTACGGAGACAACGGAGAAGTCATAGCTTACGCTGGTGTCCATCTCAACATACCATGCGCCGCTGTAAGCCACAGTGCCTTCGAGCATGCCCGAAGTGAACACAACGTAATAGGTGGTGCCGCCGGTGAGCACGTAGGATACGGTGGTGCCTTCCCAAGTACCGGTAACTCCATCCTGACCCTCTGCATCAGCATACACAACGAATTCGTTACCGGAAATGATGTGGAGCGTGCCGTCAGCGGTCGGAGTGTAAGTCATGTAGTACGACCCCGATGAAACATTTTGGTTCGTGTACGAAGCATGGCTGTCCTCAGTTCCGACAGTCATCTCGCCAAGGGATTCGCCGTAAGACGAGGATACCTCGCTGCTGCTGCTGCCGCTACTTGCCTCAAACGAAGTGGTGATATCCACAGACCCCAAAGCACTTACTTTACCGTAATACGTTCCGGAATCCAAGCTACTGTAGACATAGGAGCCGCTCGTGTAAGTACCCTCTACTGCGCCAGTAGAACAACCTTCATCGGTGTAAAGACAATCTATCTCGGTAATTGTGAGGGAACCTGCTGACGGAAGCGTAACGGAGCAGGTGATTGTCCCGATTCCGGAGATGTTGGTAGTGCCGTTTAGGGTTAACTCCGTAACGGCTTTTGCCTGATAGGCAAACAAACAGAAGAGCGCTAAAAGCGCAAGGGATAAAAATCTCTTCATAAATTACTAACTTTTAAATATTAAACTAAATTAAACCATTAATTGCAATGATAACAAAGCACAATGCGAGGCAAAAGTAATTTGAAAGTGTCGAATTACCCCCCCGATAAGTTAATTTGGGTTAATCACTTTTAAATCTCCTGTTTTATTGACATAAATCAAGCCGCGCGGAATAACGGGCTTGAAAACAAGGCGCGAAAAAGTGCGGCAAGGCAAACACAAAAAAAGCGGCACGTTGTTTCTGCGCACCGCCCTTTGTCTTGACGTTAGTTTATTGCCGGCCCCTTACAGCGCCGAATTAATCCATTCGTAGCAGCAGCTGACCACGCCGCAAAGTAGCACTCCCGCCATGCAGCAGAAGAGTGCCAAGCGCGTATTACAGTCGCTCTTGAAACGCGGCAAGGGCGTGTCGGCGGTCTTGATGTACATCGCCTTGACGATGAGCAGATAGTAGTAGAGGCTCACGACGGTGTTGACCAACGCGATGAACACTACCACGTACGTCCAGAAGCCGCCCGCTTTGAGCGCCGCCATAAAGACGAAGAACTTCGAGAACATCCCCGCAAAAGGCGGTATGCCCGCAAGGGAGAACAGCGATAAGGTCATTAGCAGGGCAAGACGCGGGTTGGTGGAATAGAAGCCGTTGTAGTCGTCTATCATCGTCTTGCCGCCATTGTTCTCCTCCACCACGCCGATGATGGAGAACACGGCAAGGTTCGCAACGATATAAACCAATATATAAAACGTCAGCGACGAGACGGACAAGGCGTTGTGCCCCACAACCGCCAGCATGATATATCCCGCCTGCGAGATGGAACTGAACGCCATAAACCGCTTCAGCTCCGTCTGGCGGATTGCCATAATATTTGCGAGCACGATAGAGGCTACAACCACAATATCCATCATCGGCACCCACGCGCTTGTCAGATGTCCGAATACCTTCATCAGGATCACCATCAGCGTGAACGCCGCGGCACCCTTCGACACTACCGACAGATAACCCGTTACTGTCGTCGGCGCGCCCTGATAGGCATCCGCCGTCCAGAAATGGAACGGCACGAGAGAGATCTTGAAGCCCAAACCACTGAAGAAGAACACCAACGCGAGAATGCTGAGCGGCGTGAGATGTATCTTCGCGGCAACATCGTCGAAATAGAGCGTACCCGTCGCGGCATAGACGAGCGAGATTCCGTAGAGCATCACGGCAGAGGAGAACGTGGCGACGAGGATGTATTTCGCACCCGCCTCTGCCGACTGATGACGGTATTTATCGAACGCTACGAGGCACGCCATCGGCACCGACGCCATTTCCAGTCCGAGGAAGAACAGCAGGAAATTGCCGGAGGAGATCATCACGTCCATGCCAAGCAACGTGGCAATGACGAGCATATAAAACTCACCCTCCTTAAATGCCGTGTCCTTTCGCCCGAGCCACTTGCGGCTCTGGATGACAGTGATTAGCGTTCCCACCGCCAAGAGAGTCTTCATCACACCCGCCATAGGGTAGGTCCGGTACATCCCGCCGAACGCCGTCAGCTCCCGTGTCGGGCAGGCGTTGAGGACTATATGCACCAACAGGAGCAGCGCCACGAGGGGATTGAACCACTTCCGGCAGCTCTTCCCCGCCGAGCAGAAGTCGCAGACAAAGGTGATTATAAGTATTGCCGTGAGCGTCGCCTCAGGCATCATATTCAAGAATTGACCGTAATTCATATAGCGGATAGGTTATATTGATGCAACAATGTTCAGGGAATCGAGTATCGGACCGACGGCATTGCTGATGACGTTGCTTGCCCAGAGCGGGAAGCAACCCAGCAGTGCGACACAGGCAATCAGGCAGCAGACGGCGACTTTCTCGTCCCACGTCGCATCGGTGAGTGTCTCGAAGTGAGGGTTCTTCACCTTGTCGAAGAGAATGAAGCCGACCGTGCGGAGGATATAGACCGCCGTGATGACGATAGACGTGCAGGCGATGAGGGTGCAGACTCTGTGGAACGTGTCGGGGCGCTCAAACGAGCCGACGAAGATGCTCATCTCCGCAATAAACCCGGAGAAGCCCGGCAAGCCGAGATTGGCAAGTCCCGCCACGACATACCCCACACCGAGGAACGGCATAATCTTCATCAGTCCGCTCAACTCGCGTATGTCCCGCGTATGCGTCCGCCCGTAGATCATACCGATGAGAGCGAAGAAGAGTGCCGTCATCAAGCCGTGAGACAGCATCTGCAGGATTGCGCCGGTACAGGAGACACGCGTCATCATCAGCAGCGCGAAGAGCACCAGTCCGCAGTGGGACACCGACGAATAGGCGTTGATAAATTTCAGGTCGGTCTGTATGCACGCCGAGAACGCGCCGTAGACGACGGAGATGGTGGTCAGTATCAGGAAGATCCACGCAAGGTCGTGTGCCGCCTGCGGCAAGAGATACATCGCCACGCGGAAGCAGCCATAGCCGCCGAGCTTCATCAGCACGCCCGCATGGAGCATCGACACCGATGTTGGCGCACAACTATGACCTATCGGCGACCACGTGTGGAACGGGAACAAGGCTCCCAAGACGCCGAAGCCGATAAAGACAAACGGGAACAGGATGTTCTGCACGTGCGGCGTGATGTTGTGCATGGCGGCAATCTCGTGGATGTTCATCGTCGTGGCGCCGCTGAAGAAGTAGATGCCGATAATACCGATAATAATAAGCGCCGAACCGCCCATCAGCATCAGCGTCAGTTTCATCGCGGCATATTCTTTCTTTCCGCTGCCCCAATAGCCTATCAGAAGGTACATCGGGATGAGCGCCACCTCGTAGAACATGAACATAGTGAACATATCCACCGAGATGAAGAAGCCGAACACGCCCGTCGAGAGCAACGTGAACCAGAGGAAGAACTCCTTCGTCAGCGGTTGCAGCTTCCACGAGGCGAATGTGCCCGTGAATACTATCACGCTCGACAGGAGCAACATCACGACGGAGATGCCGTCAACACCCACCGCGTAACAGATGTTGAGCGAGGGGAACCACGATATGCTGTCGGCGAACAATACGGTATCGGTGTTGCCCGACACACGCATATTGATGAACGCAATAGTCAGCCCTGCGGAGAGCAAGACGAGCGCCGACGCTCCCGTAACCATCACGGCGCGGACGTGGTTGACATTACGTGCCGCCCACAGACCAAGCAACATCAGTACGGGAATAACTACGTATAACGTTAATATACTCATATCTTACACCTCCGTCATTAAATGCACAATAACAATAAAACCAACCCTACCGCGCCGGCAAGGAACCAAACGGCATAACTCCTGACATCGCCGCTCTGCCACGTCCGCACGCTTTCGCCCGACTCGTTAGCGCCCCACGCCGTGAAGTCGATGAACGCGTTGATGATGTGCTCGTCTATCCAGCGCGCCAAGCGGGAGAATACTCCGAACATTATTTTATGGGTAACAAACTGATACACCTCGTCAATATAGAAACGGCGGTACGCCCAGTGGTGCAGACGCGGGAAAGTCTTATAGAGCCTGTCGGCAATAGGTTGCCGCTCGCCTTTATAAATATACGTCGCAAGACAGATGGAGAGGATGGCGATGACGGTGGAGACGGTCGCCACGGTCGGGTCGAAATGAATGGCGTAAGCCTGTCCCGATGCCGATACGAATGAGCCGAAGCTCCACAGCGGATTAATGAGTCCGAAGCCCGCGAGAGTGGTTATTATGCCTACTCCGACCGTTATCACGCTCAGCACGACGAGCGGCAAGGTCATCGTCCACGGCGCTTCAGTAGGCGTGTGGTGAGCGTGCAGCTCTTTATTCTCCGTGCCCCAGAAGATGCCGTAATAGAGACGGAACATATAGAATGCCGTCATCGCTGCAACAACGGTCATCCACCAGCCGCAGACGGGCGAATAGGCGAAGCAGGCGGAGATAATCTCGTCTTTCGAGCTGAACCCCGAGAAGAACGGTATGCCGGAGATGGCAAGGCAACTGATGAGGAACGTGATATGCGTAACCGGCATATATTTCTTCAGTCCGCCCATCGCGCTCATCTCGTTGGAGTGAACGGCATGGATGATGCAACCGGCGCAAAGGAAGAGGCACGCCTTGAACATAGCGTGGGTGAACAGGTGGAACATGCCCGCCATGTAGCCCAGCGAGGCGTGGTTGTCGACAGTTGCGCCGTGGTGCTCCGGCAGACATACGCCGATAGCAACCATCATAAAGGCAATCTGCGAGATGGTGGAGAACGCCAGCACACGTTTTATATCGCTTTGCGCACACGCGACGGCGGCGGCAAAGAACGCCGTGAATGCACCGACATACACCACTATCGACATTTGTCCCGGCGCGTATTCAATCCACAAGGGGAACATCCTCGCCAGTTGGTACACGCCCGCAACCACCATCGTGGCGGCATGGATGAGCGCCGAGACGGGCGTCGGACCCTCCATCGCGTCGGGTAGCCAGATATGCAGAGGAAACATTGCCGACTTGCCCGCGCCGCCGATGAACATCAGCACGAGTGCTGTGGGCAGGAGCATTCCGCCTGCGGCTATGGCGCGAGACACCTCGCAGGTGGTGAAGACCTGTGCGCCGTCAATATAGGTTATATCACCCGCGAAGGAGAAATTGAAACTCCCCGTGTAGTAGCCGAAGATGAGAATGCCGATGAGAAAGAACATATCGGCGAAACGGGTAACGATAAACGCCTTCTTCGACGCGTGAACGGCGGCATGGAGCGTGTAGTAGAAGCCGATGAGCAGATAAGAGCTGACGCCCACAAGCTCCCAGAACAGGTACATCTGGAAGATGTTGGTCGCCAACACGAGCCCGAGCATGGAGAACGTGAACAGCGACAGGAACGCGAAATAACGCTGGAACCCTTTCTCCCCGTGCATATATCCGAACGAGTAGATGTGCACCATAAACGAAACCGTAGAGATGACGATGAGCATCACGACCGAGATGGGGTCGAGCAGTATGCCGAGGTCGAAGTGGAGCCGTCCCAGCGGCAGCCACGTCGTGTTGTAAGGAACAATCGTCGGGAACGCTCCTCCGACACGGTCCATACTGAAATATTGAATGGCGGTCGTGTAGCAGAGCACAGTAACAATACCTATCGCGCACGTCGCAATGAGCCCCGCCGCACGATGCGGCCAGCCGCGCTTGCCCCTGAAATAGTCGATAAGAGCCACCACAATGAACGACAGCAGCGGCAACAGGAGTATCCAAATAGTGTAACTGAAATTATTCATTGTCTCGTCTTATCCCTTTAAGTTCTTGATTGACTCTACGCTGTCGCTGTGGTAGACGCGATATGCGCTGATGATAATTGCGATGGCGACAGCCGACTCCGCCGCACTCACACCGATAGAGAAGAGAGTGAAAAACATCCCCTCGTTGCCCAACGGGAAGAGCAAGCGGTTGACGGCGGCGAACTGCAAGTCTACCGCATTGAGTATCAACTCTACGGAGATGAGCATCGCGATCATGTCTCTCCGCGTGATGAACCCGAAGAAACCTATCATAAAAAGCAGTGCGGAAAGCACGAAGAAACATTCTATTGGTAATGTCATGGTCTTATTCCTCCTCTTCTTTTCTGTTGCGGGCAATCATCAGACCGCCGATTATACATGCCAAAAGGAATATCGAGATAAACTCGAACGGCAACACATACTGATATTTGTCCGCTCCCATCAGCGCCGTGCCGACAGTCTGCATATTCACCTCGCGGTCGGGCAGCAGCTCGCCGCCGTAGAGGAAGCGGTTCTTCATCAGGATTGCAATAATCATTACCAGCCCCGCCAGCCCGACGACAGCGCCGAGAGCGACGCGCGAGCCGCAGAGTTTCTCTTTCAGTCCCTGCAACTTGTGGCGGTCGATGAGTTGTATCGCGAAGATGTAAATCATCGTTATTGCGCCGGCATAGATACTGAGCTGCACCGCGCCGAGGAAGGTATAGTCGAGCACAAAATACATTCCCGCCACGCCGAACAGCACGAACAGCAGCGATGTGGCGGAGCGCATGATGTACTTCGTGGATACGCAATAGACAGCCGCAAGGATGATGACGACCGCCAGAATACCGAAGATTATTATATTTGCCATAATTACTCCTTTGTTTTGTTAGTGGTCTTTGCCGCCTGTAAAGTCTGTTGCGGTTTTGCTTCCGCCGCTTTTTTCTCCGCCGCAGGAGCGGTTTCCTTTGCCGGCGGGGTTGTCGCTTTCGGTGCTGCGGGTGCTGCGAGCTTTGCCGCCTGTTCCGCCGCCTTCGCCTCCGCGATACGCGCGTTCTCCTCATACTGCCTCATCTCCTCGTCCGTCGGCGGAGTATTGAGGTGCTGCACGAGGGAGTTGCGGCTGAACACGGAGTTCTCGAAGTCCTTCACGAAAGCGATTGCGCCGAAGTTGCAGGCATTTGTGCAGAGCTGGCAGAACATACAGTCGCCCAAGTCGTATTGGTAGTCGAGGAGCAGTTTCTTCTTTTTCCCCTCGGCAGTGGTAACTGTTGTCGACGTGATTTTTATCGTTCCGTTAGGGCAGCTCTTCTCGCAGAGGGTGCAGGCGGTGCATTTGTCTTTGCCGTTAGAGTCTTTCAGCATGACGAGCGTGCCGCGATGCCGCGCCGAGACGTGCTGCGTCTTGCGGTTCTCCGGGTATTGTTCGGTTACTTTGGGAGTGATGAACTCGCCCATCGTAACGTCCATTCCCGTGAGCAGAGACTTTATTCCCTCGATGGCGCCGCCGAAATATGATTTTTCTTTTGCCATTGTAGTATTAGCTATACTGTTTGTTTTCTTGTCGTCTTAGTCTATCACCAATCGCTGTTCCCCGCCCGCTTTACGCGCTTTCTTCACGGCACGCGCCGCGACAATCACGGCAAGCAGGACGACGAGAAGCGCCACAACGATGCCGACATAGACTCGTCCCGTGATGCCGAACGCCACACAGACGGTCATCAGGATGATGTTAAACAGCGCCACGGGCATGAGGTATTTCCACTCCAATTTGAGGATTTGGTCGACACGCAGACGGGGGAACGTCCATTTCACCCACATCAGCAGCCATACGATAAAGAATGTCTTGAGCAGGAACCACACGATACCGGGGATATAATCCATCACTATGTCGAAGCCCGCCACGCCGATATGGAGCGGCATCCACCCGCCGAGGAAGACCGTGGCGGCGATGCCCGAGACGATAAAGAGGTTGAGGAACTCCGCCAGATAGTAGAACCCGAACGCCAAGCCCGAATATTCCACGTGGTAGCCGGCGGTCAGCTCCGACTCCGCCTCGGCGAGGTCGAACGGTCCGCGGTTGGCTTCGGCATTACCCGCCACGAGGAACACAACGAAAGCGATGATGGCGGGGATGTGCCCCTGAAACAGCAACCAGCCGAATGCACCGCTCTGCGCGTCGATTATCTCGCTGATTTGCATCGAGCCGACAAGAATGCAGGCGGCGATAAGACACAAGCCGAGAGAAATCTCGTAGGAAATCATCTGCATCGCGCCGCGCATCGCACTGACGACGGAATATTTATTGTTAGACGCCCAGCCGGCAAGGAACACGCCGAGCACGCCGAGACTTGACACCGCAGTATAAAGGAAGATGCTGCAATTGAAGTCGAGGGCGATGGCGCCGTTGTTCCACGGCAGGAAGGCAAACGCGCCCACCGAACCCACTATCACCAGCACCGGAGCGAGGCAATAGAGCAGTTTGTCGGCACGCTTGACGAGGAATATCTCCTTTATCAACATCTTCAACACGTCGCAAATCACCTGCAGCGTGCCCCACATACCGACACGCACGGGACCCAGACGGCACTGAAAGAAAGCACACACCTTGCGCTCCATGTAGATCATGACGATGGCGAGGACGGCATAAGCCACCAATATCACCACGCCCACAATCACGCATTCGAGCAGTATGGCGAGCCAATCGGGCCAGCCCCAGCCGACGCGGAGGAGCAGGTCGAACCATGTTGTTATTTCCGAAAAGTCGTACATAATATTTCTTTATTATATAAATAAGGTGTGTTATCTGTCAATATCCGGTATCACATAGTCCATCGACGCACCCGCCGCGATGAGGTCGGCAAGCTTCTCGCCTCGCAGCGCGGTGTCGAGAGCGGCAATCAGCGGAAGCCCCATCGGTCGGAACTTCAAGCGGTACGGACTCTTGTCGCCGCGCGAATCGAGGTAGACGCCAATCTCCCCGCGGGAACCCTCGCAGGAGAAGTACCACTGTCCTTCCGGCACTTTGATTATCGGCTTCTGTTTGATGTAGTATTCGCCTTCGGGGATGTTGTCTATCAACTGTTCGATAATCCGCACGCTTTGCTTCATCTCCTCCATACGCACTAAGTAACGGTCGTATGAGTCGCCTTTTGAATAGAGGATTTGGTCGAAGTCCACTTTGTCGTACATGTCGTAGGGATGGTTCTTTCTGACGTCATTAGCCCATCCCGCGCCACGCCCCGTGCCGCCCGTGCAACCGAAGCTGATTACTTCTTCCTTTGTCAACGCGCCGACATCGATAAAGCGGTTCTTGAAGATCACGTTGCCCGTGAACACGTCTTCGTATTCGTTCCACTTCGTTTTCAGATACGTGCAGAGCTTCTTCGTGTTCGCCACAAACGTCGGGTCGATGTCGTCCTGCACGCCGCCGATGCGGTAGTAGTTCTGTATCAGCCGTCCGCCCGTCGTCTCCTCCATCACGTTGAGAACATATTCGCGGTCGCGCATGCCGTAGAGGAACGCCGTGAGAGCGCCCAAGTCCTGAGCGCAACAGCCGAAATAGAGCAGATGGGAGTCGAGACGCTGCAACTCGTCCATGATGGTGCGGATGTACTTTATCCGCTCGCTGACCTCCACGCCCATCGCCTCCTCAATCACGCCGACAAGGGCATGGCGGTTCATCATCGCCGAGAGGTAGTCCATTCGGTCGGTGAACGCGAGAGTCTGCGGGTAGGTATAGCTCTCCGAAATCTTCTCTATGCCGCGGTGGATATAGCCCAAATGCGGATAGATAGCTTTTATTATCTCGCCGTCGAGAACGGTCTGCAGGCGGAGCACGCCGTGAGTGGCGGGGTGCTGCGGTCCGATATTGATCACGTAGTCATCATCGGAGAACAGCGGTCTTGTCTTCGCTTTCAGCCTGCCTTTGCCGTCGAGGTAATATTCGGTGGTGCTGTTCGGCTCGTCATCGTCGGAGAGCGTGTAGGTGTTCGCTTCGGGGCTCATGTCGTAGTCCTTGCGAAGCGGGTAGCCTTTGAAGTCCTGACGGAGGTAGAGACGCCGCATGTCGGGGTGTCCGACAAACTTTATACCCAAGAAATCGTACACCTCGCGTTCGAGGAAATCGGCAATCTTCCACAAGCCGCACACCGACGGCAGCCAACAGTCATCCTTGTCGGCAATAGCCTTGACGGAAATACGCTCTTTCGTATCCGTATTCTCAAGGATATAGATACAGCCGAGCCCTTCCTCGCCGAAGTCCTCCCCGACGATGGTAATCAGATAGTCGAAGTGCTTCTCCTCTTTGAGCTTGCCCATCTCTTCGGCAAACGTGCTCAGCGGAAATTCCAAATTGTTTAGTTTCATATCGCGCCGTACTTATCTGATTATGTTGTCTATTGTCTTCTTCACGCTCTTCATCGCCTTCTCCTTTTGCGCCTTCAGCTCGTCGAGGAACATCTGCGGGATGTCGCGTATGACGATAGGATTGGGCATCGGCTCTTTCTTGTTGACGCCGCCGAGATATTTTTCTATCTTGATCTTCCTCTGCAGCTGCATCATGCCGTAGAGTATCGCTTCGGGTCGCGGAGGACAGCCGGGCACGTAGACATCCACCGGCACAATCTCCGAAATGCCCCTCACGACGCAGTAGCTCGACTTGAACGGTCCGCCCGAGATGGCGCACCCGCCAACGGCAACGACATATTTCGGCTCCGACATCTCGTCGTAGAGACGCTTGAACGCCGGTGCCATCTTGTGTGTGATGGTGCCGGCGCACATTATCAGGTCGGCTTGGCGCGGAGAGTTGCGCGTTACCTCGAACCCGAAACGGGCGAAGTCGTAACGAGCGCAACCCACTGCCATAAACTCTATGCCGCAACACGACGTGGCGAACGTCAAAGACCAGAGGGAGTTGCTCCGACCCCAGTTGATCATCCGGTCAAGGTTGCCCAACACTACATTCACCCCGCCGTCGTTCAATTCCTTGAGCATCGCCTCGAGCGACGCGTTGTCCTTGAACTCCTCGTAGGGGATGCTCTTTATCGCAGGTTTCTTTATCTCCATTCCAACGCTCCTTTCCGCCACGCGTAGGCAAGCCCGAACACGAGGACAACCATAAAGAATCCCACTGTCAACAGGGCGAGCGCGCCGTATTGCCGCACTACTACCGCCCACGGATAGAGGAATACCGTCTCAACGTCGAACATCAGGAAGAGCAGCGCAAACAGATAATATCCGATGTGGACTGAAAGCCACGAACTGCCGCGCGTAGGGATACCACTCTCGTAAGGCTCTCCTTTGACCTTGTTGTACGTGCGCGGGGAAAGCAGTATGGTTACCGCCGCTCCCGCCACCACCAACACAACGCCCGTGAGAATTACGGTGATGAACAAAGTGAAATACATAAACTATTTATCGATAAATTAGAGTTTGTTGCTGAAGCCGATGTCAATCCGCAATTCTGAAAAGTGGAAATTGCAAATCGCGTACAAAGGTAACACTTTTCAACAACAAAAAACAGGTGCAAATGAAATTATTTCTTCGCGCGCGGGACAGCCCTTTGTAAATTGCCCCTCAGAAGCGCTTCCCGACAAGCACATACACGATGACGGGCACACCGACGAGGGGCGTAACGGCGTTGAGGGGCAGGACGCGACCGGGCAGCACGCAGAGGAGGTTGCAGAGCAGTGCGACAAGGGCGCCGATGAAGAGCGTCAGGGGCACGAGACGGCGGAAATCGTCGCTACGGCACCACAGACGTGCTATATGCGGCACCGCCAGTCCGATGAATGCCACCGGTCCGCACATCGCCGTGGTGATTGCCGTTACGCCGCCTACGAGGAGGAGCAACACGCCTCGCAGGATGCGGACACTCACCCCGAGATTGGCGGCATAACCGTCGCCGAGCTGCAGGGCGTTCATCGGTTTAATCATCAAGACGGACAACAACATTAACGCAAGCAGGACAAGAGCATACGCCGGCAGTCGCTCCGTACCGACGGAGGAGAAGTCGCCCATACCCCATAGGACGTAGCCGCGCAGACCTTCCGACGTGGCGCACACACCGAGGATTGTGATAATCGCCGAGATGAGATAGCCCAAGAGCAAACCGGTGATGAGCAGGACGAGGTTGCTGCGGAGCAAAGTGCTGAGGAACAGCAGCAGCAAGGTTACCGCCGCGGCACCCGTGAACGCTGCTCCCACAACGGAGAAGATGCCCGCGCCGCCGCATAGAGCTACGATTGCCACGCCCAACGCCGCACCGCCGCTGATGCCCAGCACCGACGGCCCCGCCAAAGGATTGTGGAACGCGGTTTGCAGGAGCAGTCCCGCCACAGCCAGCGCAGCACCCGTCAGCAGCGCGGTAACAGTCTGCGGAATACGCCCGTCGAGGATGATGAAGCGTATCGCCGCGTCAGTCTCGTCGCCCGTCAATACGGCAAGAACATCTCTAAAATTTATATCCGCCGAGCCGATAAAGACGTTGGCAAGGGCGAGGACAAAAACGGCAAGGAGGAGCCACAGGTCTTTTTTCATTGCAATTTCTCGAAATAACGCATTTGATAATCTTTGTCTTGTTGCGGATGGAGGATGTGGATGATGTCTTCGAGCAGATAGTCGGGTCGGAACGGTGCTTCGTCGAAGTATGCCGTCCGCGACGTGTTGCACGCCCAGACGTTGCCTTCGCGAAATGCTTTGAATTGCTTGTATGCCGGATTCTGCCCGCCCAACGCCGCCAAGGAGAGTTGTTTCGCCGCACTATAACGGATAATCCACACGTCCGCCGCGTCGCTTTTCATCAGCATCCGCTCCTTTGTGAGCGCCGTGATGCCGTTCTTTCCGCCGGCAGGAAAGAGCAGATTGCCGCCCGCGTCCGCCACGATGCCGCCCGTAGACGAGTCATTTCCCGGCTGGTACCAAACGTTGCCGTAGACCAAATCGAACATCACCACGGGGCGTGCACCGTCCGCCGCCACACTGCGCCGCAGACTGTCGTAGCGCGCCTCCACTATTCTGTATAGGCTGTCGGCACGGTCTTTTACGCCGAGCGCCGCGCCGTAGCCCACCATCCGATACGCTCTCCGCAGCGCTGTCGACTCGTTGAAGTCGGTGCATTCTATGACTTTGACGCCCGTCCGGCGGTATTTCTCCGTATCGATGCCGTCGTAGACCGACAACATCAGTATCTTCGCGCCCGACGCCACAAGCCGTTCCGCGTCGATTTTCCCCTCATCGGAGAAGTCGATACATCTGTCGCCGATGCCCAACATCTCCATCAGTCCCCGATAGACAGAGGCATCCACCGCCACGAGGCAGCTGTCGTCAGGCTTTGCCGGAGTGTCTGACGAGAGATTGCCGCGACGCTCCCGACAAGCAAAAAGGATACCCGTCAGGAATAGAGCAATCAGAATGTAAAGCTTGTTACACATTTATCAGTCGGCAAGCACCTCTTCTTCCTCCGCGCGGAACACGATATTGCAAGGTCCTACGCCCGCATAATAAACGGTGTATTCCTCCGGATTATTCTCCTCGAACGCTACGACATATCCGTCGGCGGCATAATCCGCATAACCGTAGGCGCCCATGACGTATGACGAAATGAATATTTTGCCCGTGCGGCTGTCGACGGCGATGGCGCAGGGCGAGGCGATTTCGACGGGCGGGACGATGGCGGTAGACGTGCCGGACGTGGTGTAGCACGTGTAGGAAATGTTTGTCTCGTAGGTGGTCCAATCCGTGACGGAGTTGATGACGTAAATCTTTCCGTCAGCCACATCGAAGCAGGTGCCGTCGCAGACATACGAGACATTGTCGGACGAGTCAATCTTTTGTATCTGTGCCTGCACGTCGTAGTAGTTCCCCGTCGACAGGACATAGAGGTCGTTGCCGAGCGCTTTGATTGCCGTCGGGTTGCACGCCACCTCCACGTCGCCCGTCTTTGCGAGTGTCGCAGCATCCATTTTCACCACATTAGTGTTGTAGGTGTAGTCCGAATTATACGCGTTGCAGACGTAGAGTACGCCGTCGCGCACGGCAATCCCTTCGAGGCACGCCCCCACGACATCGCTCACGGCGGTTATCTCGTGCGTCGAAGTGCTGATTTTCGACACCGTCCCGTCGTAGCTCGTTACATAGACGCAGCCGTCGCCGACCGCCATCTCACGCGGCTGATTGACAGCGACATACGCCAAGGAGTTTACTTCGCTGTCGGTGATTTCCACACGGTTCTCGTCTGTACAGGCGATGTAAATCTCGCCCGTTAAGTCGTCTATCACCATAGAATTGGGCGTGCCGCCGAGCGAACGGGAGTTTTTCGCATAGAACAAGTTGTTCGTTATCGTCGACCAAGCGTAGTCGATGTACGACAACGAGCCGTCGATGCCGCTGTAATAGTTGCCCTCGTTCAAGACAAATGCGCCTGTTGTCGTCATCTCGTAGACGGGATCAATGACGGGCGTATCGCCGTCGTCGTCGCTGCAACCTGTGAAAAAAACTACGCCGACGAGGAGTGTCAGCAATCTTAAATCAAACTTTTTCATGTCAATTTATTTTATATGTGATTGTCATATTGAAATTCCTGCCGGGCATCGGGTAGTGCGCCACGATGCAATAATTTCGGTCGAGCAGGTTCTGCACCGTGCATTTTATTTCCCACTCGCTCCGTTTTATCCGCAGCGTGCGGTAGACTGACGCTCCCCACTCGGCATATCCGGCGATGCGCGTGCCCGTATCGTGCTCGTTGGTCGTCCATGTCGCGGAGGCGAAGAGGAGTGTAGTGGCGACGTTGACCCACGGATTGCCCCACGTCAGAGTGGTGCTGCCGCTGTGGAGAGGCGTGTAGGCTATCTGCTGCGGACTATAATCTTTGTTGGTCGGGCGCGTCTCGATGTCCTGCAAGCTGTAATTCGTCGTGAGCGACAGGCTCTGCTTTTCGGAGAAGAACCAATCCAAATCGAGCATCAAGTCCAGTCCCTTGCCGACGGTCTTCTCCACGTTCTGGTAGCGATAGACGAACATATTGAACGGGATAGCCACAATTTTGTCCTTCACGGAATTGAGATAGACGTTCGCAGAAGTCTCTATGCCGAAGCCTCTGTCGGCGGTCGGCACGTGGCGGAAGCTCAGTCCGAGATTTGCCTGCCGTGTCTTTTCGGGTCGCAAATCCTGCGTGCCGAGATGATAATAATACTGCTCCGTGACGGTTGGCATACGGAAAATATCTTTGTACATCAGTCTGATATACAATTCTTTGCGGGGCAACAACCGATACGAAGCGCCGACGGCGGGCGACACGTGGCGTTCTTTCCCGATGTTCGAGTTGAGCACTTGCCCCATCAGCGACAGACGCCTGACCGACCATTTCGCCGACAGCGATTGCAGGAAAGAGTTGCGGCGGGGTCGCTGTCGGTCGACGATGGTGGTGTGGAGAGCGTCGTGCCAGAAGTCGGCGGAGTAGCTCAGGCGGAGCTGGCGGACGGGGACGAAGAGCACGGATGCCGTCGCGTAATATTCTCTGCATAAATAATTCTCGCTCCGTATGCCCCCGCTCGGTTGCCCGTTGTGGTATTTCTGCCCGCTGATGTCCCACCGCACGGCGGCTTTCACCTGCCATTTCTCCGACAGCGCAACATGGTACTGCGACTGCAAGAGGAAACTTTTGTCGCGCAAAACCTCATCGTTGTCATTGCTGTAAAGGCGCACTATGCCGGGCAGTTCGCGGCGGTTATCGCTCAGTCGCAGCGTGGTGCGGAGCGAAGAACTGTCGGTCGGCTGCCATAAGACGCTGCCGCCGAGGTAGCCCTGCCGCGTCTTGGAATTTTGTCTGCGTTCTTTATGCGTGTCCGCCCCGTTCTTTATCAGGAACTTGTAGTTGTTGTCCGCCTGTGAATAGCCGCCTTGCAGACTGATCGTAGTGCGCTTTATTCGGCGCGAGAACGATGCCGCCGGCGACCATAAGCCCCAACTGCCCGTAGCAAAACCGATGCGCGTGCCCTCTGTCGGCTGCGTTTCTATCGACAAGACTGAGGCTCGTGAGAAGTTGCGGGCGGGCTGGAAGATGTCGGCAAGACCACTCGCGGAGAGCGTCATACGGGAGATTTCAGATAGCGAGAACTGCTGCAAGTCAATCTGTCCGCTCAGTACGTCTGGCATTAGCAGTCCGTCGAGGGCAACCCCGACATGCTGACTGCCCATGCCGCGCACGCTGACGGTCTTCATCCCTCCCGCACCGCCGTAGTCGCGAAGCGTGATGCCCGGCAGTCGGCGCAGGGCGGAGGTCAGGTCGGACACACCCAGACGGGCGAAGTCGGACGAGGAAAGAGAATAGCGCGAGGCGATGTCGCGAATGTCGCCGGCAGCACGCACGCCGTTCACGTTCACCTCGTCTATGTCGTACGCGGCGGCAATGCTGTCGGTCTGTGCGGAGATGTCTGCGCACGATAACGACATTAATAGCAGTAGAAATAATCTCAACAATCTGTCGGTTCGTTTTATCCTGTGCCGTCTCTCGCAGCCAACGGGTCTCCCGAACGGAGGCAACGGCAGGTCTTCTGACTTGCGGTCATCAGCAAACGCCTTCTCGACATTTCTTAAAAAAGTCAATGGCTTTCGTTTGCCTCACATAAAGACCGCTCACAGCAGCGGGACTGTCCGGGATTTCCACCCGATTCCCTTTTAATCGCTCGTCACCGTGACAAAGCGAACCGTTTGCGCCGCGAAGATAATAAATTAAAACGAAAAGGCAAAACGCTCAGTCGCCCGAACGCGAAGGCCGCGAAGCATCCTCCTTTGTAACATAGCGCTTCCAATACGCGAAAATCAGCGTCGTCAACGGCAGCGCAAGGATGAGGCCGATGAAGCCCAGCAGCGAACCCCAGATCGACAGCGACAACAGCAGTACCGCCGGGTTCAACCCCATCGCCTTACCCATAATTTTCGGCACGGAAACAAAGTCGGTTATCACCTGCACAACGGCGAACACCAGCACCGCGCCGCCGAAGATTATCCAGAAATTCTGCCCCGTGTCCGCAGCCTTCAGCATCGCCAGCAACGCCGTAGGCACTAACGCAATCGCATGCAAATAAGGCACGAGGTCGAGGATGCCGATTAATATGCCGAGGCCAATAGCCATTGGGAAATCGATGATGGTGAACCCGATGCAGAACATCACGCCCATGCACAGCGCGACAAGCCCCTGCCCGCGGATGTACGAGTTCAGCGCCTTCTCCACATCCGACATCACTTCCTTCCAAAACGCGCGCGACTTCTCCGGGAAAATCCTCACCCAGTTGTCGGCCAAATATTCATAATCCTGCAAGATAAAAAACATGTACAGCACCACGACGCACGACGCCACGACGCTCACCACGGCGTTCACCGTATAGCCCAGCACGGCCAGCACATGCGACGACACCGCCGACAGCGCGTCAGACAGTCCGCCGCCCTCGAAAAGCCGCCGAAGATTGTCCTCGTTCTCGCGAAGGAAATCCTGCACCGCCGGGACGAGCACCTCCGTGTAACCCTGCGCGTGAACATAGTTGCGGATGAACTCGCCCAACTTCTCAAACTGGCTCACCATCGGCGGGAAAATCAGCCACACGATGCCCGCAACAACGCCCACAACAAACACCATCGTGATAATCGTGGCCAGCACGCGGATGCGCACACGCAGGCGGTACTGCACGAACTTCACAATAGGGTAAAGCAAATACGCGAAGAACCACGCTAAGAAAAACGGCAACAGCACGCCGCGAAGATAGCGCACCACAAAGAAAACGCACACGCAAGCACCCGCGATTATCACAAACCGCACCACCTTGTCGAAAGTATACCGCCGCTCCATTCTCCCTAACCTTAAAACCTTATAACCTTATAACCTCACAACCTCACAACCTAAAAAACCTTACAACGCACCCTCCAGCTCCGCGTAACAATCGCGGCAAAGCGGTTCGTACTCCTCCGCCTCGCCGATGAGCACCCTTCGTTCTTCGGCCACCTTCCTGTGCGAGATATACGCCTGCGCGCCGCAACGCACGCAGATGGCATGCACCTTCGTAACATCGTCCGCAATGGCGCACAACGCCGGCATCGGCCCGAACGGCACGCCCCGGAAATCCATGTCCAAGCCCGCAACAATCACGCGCACGCCCTTCGCAGCCAACTCCTTGCAAACATTGATTATGCCGTCGTCGAAAAACTGCGCCTCGTCGATGCCAACAACCTCCACGTCCGACGACAGCAACAGGATGCTCGCCGAACCGTCCACCGGCGTCGACGAGATGGCCGTGCGGTTGTGGCTCACAACATCCACGGCCGAATAGCGCCCGTCGATGGCGGCCTTGAACACCTCCACCTTCTGACGCGCAAACCGCGCACGGCGCAAACGGCGGATCAACTCCTCGCTCTTGCCCGAAAACATCGACCCGCAAATCACCTCAATCCGCCCGCGCCCGCGACGCTCGCCGTCACTCCAAGAAATCATTTTCCGAACTAAATATTGACTGCGCACAAAGGTAGTGCAAACGAATGAAAATCATTAAATTTGCGTAAGAATTATCAAGCAACATAAACGAAAACACCCTAAATGAAATCTTATGCAAACCAAATTTATTACTGCGTTCGCGGCAACCCTCTTGGCGATGCCCTTAGTAGCAACTAACGAAACCGGGCAAACGGTGAGCAGTCCCGACGGGCAAATCAGCGTGGCTGTTTCGTGTGACGGCGGCAAACCCGTTTACAGCGTCAGTTGCGGCGGAAAGACGTTCCTCGAGCCCTCGCCGCTGGGCATGACAACCAACGCCGGCGACTTTGCTAACGGCCTCGAACTGACCGATATATCTGAACAGGAAACCATTCGCGACGAGTATTCGCTGCCGGACATCAAGGCCTCGCACGTGGTGTACGAAGCCAATCGCCGCGTGTTCTCGTTTACGAAAAACGGCCGCCGCGCATTCGACTTAATTTTCCAAGTGAGCAACCGCGACGTTGCCTTTAAATACAGGCTTTATCCGCAGGGCGACACCCTCTGTTGCGTGGTGGACAGCGAGGCCACGGGCTTCCGGTTGCCTGCCGCCGCAACGACCTTTCTCTGTCCGCAGAGCGCCACGATGGGCGGGTTCGCGCGCACCACGCCGAGCTACGAGACGCCTTACGCCGCCGATGAACCTGTCGGGAAGAACGGGCTGGGCTTCGGTTACACGTTCCCCTGCCTGTTCCGCAACGGCGATGACGGTTGGATTTTGATCTCCGAAACGGGCGTAACGAGCGCGTATTGCGGCAGTTGTCTCGAGGGTCATGACGGCGGCCTTTACACCATCTCCTTCCCGCAAGCGAGCGAGTTTAACGGCAACGGCACATCATCGCCCGGCATTCCTCTTCCCGGCGAGACCCCTTGGCGCACCGTCACGCTCGGCGCCACGCTCGCGCCTATCGTCGAGACCACCGTCGCCTTCGACCTTGTGCGGCCACTTTACAGCCCGAAGCAAGAGTTTGTTTACGGTGCGGGCGCGTGGAGCTGGATCATCGGCGGCGACGAGAGCGTCAGTTTCGACGAACAGAAGCGTTACATCGATTTCAGCGCCGCGATGGGTTGGCAAAGCGTCCTCATCGACAACTGGTGGGACAAGCAGATCGGGCGCGACGGCATAGAGAGGCTCGCGCGTTACGCCGCGGACAAAGGCATCGCGCTGTTCTTATGGTACAACACCAACGGCTATTGGAACGACGCGCCGCAGACCCCGCGAAATATTATGAACAACATCATCGCGCGGCGGCGGGAGATGCAATGGCTCAAAGACACCGGCGTGCGCGGCATAAAGGTGGATTTTATGGGCAGCGACAAGCAAGCGGCAATGCAGCTCTTCGAAGAGATCCTCGCCGACGCGAACGACTACGGCCTGCTCGTCATCTTCCACGGCTGCACCATCCCGCGCGGGTGGGAGCGGATGTACCCGAACTACGTGTCCAGCGAGGCCGTTCTGGCCAGCGAGAACCTGCATTTCGCGCAAAGTTTCGACGACAACGAAGCCTTTAACGCTTGTCTGCACCCGTTCATCCGCAACAGCGTCGGCAGCATGGACTTCGGCGGCAGCGCGCTGAACAGGTTTTACAACCGCGAGAATGATGCCTCTCACGGCGGCGGACGGCGCGTTACTTCCGACGTGTTCGAACTGGCCTGCGCCGTGCTGTTCCAGTCGGCCGTGCAGCATTTCGCCCTCGCGCCGAACAACCTCATCGATGCGCCGTCGTGGGCCGTCGATTTTATGAAAAAAGTGCCGACAACATGGGATGAGACGCGCTTCATCGACGGCTATCCCGGGCGGTATGTCATCCTCGCGCGGCGGCATGGCGGAAAATGGTACATCGCCGGCGTTAATGCCGAAAAAGAACCTTTAAAATTGCCGCTTGCCCTGCCGATGCTTGCGCAAGGCGAAACGGTGAATGTTTACAGCGACAACGGCAAACTTGAAGGCGGCGTGAAGGCTAAGGTTATAAACAAAAAGCAAACCGTCGAGGTGGAAATACCCTGCAATGGCGCCTTTGTCATCACCTCGGAATAGCCCGGAAACGAAGGCGACACTTGTTCGGGCAGGCTCCGCGCCGCTGACTGCGAAGGATTACAGTAGCAACTAAGATAAAGCAACGCCCCGCGAAAGGTGCAAAAAAAGGAAGAGCCATACCCTCACGAGCCTGGCTCTTCAAAAAAACTAAAACATGTAATATTATGAAAAAATGATCTGCCTTAATCTCTTGTCTGCTTCGTTCTTGGTTATTTGTTTCTTGTTTGTTTTGTCGGGGCTTTGCTTGTCAGTCGAAGAAATCCCCTTCGAAATCGCTGTCGCCCGTCGTCTTTGAATACCCCTTCGCGTCGTCGCTGCCGCTCTGTGCTGGGAGGGCTAAATCCATCACAGTCGCATCGAGCGCGATGACGGTCGCCCGGGGGCGTTGATAAATCTTTTTGTTCATAAGTCTGTTTGTTTTTGTGTTGTGTTAAATCTCCGGCTGCCGCGCCCGGCCAAGTCGGTTGAGCCCTTTCCAAAGCTTGTTTGCGCGGGCTCTATGTTTGAGGCTTTCGCCCTTTATTTCCTACCAAACGGCGACCTTTTTCCCGTCGACGATGTAAATGCCTTTGGGCAAAGCGGAGATGATGTTCCGCCCTTCGTGCGCGTTGATTCGTCTGGCGAGGCTGCCGCTGACAGTGTAAATATTCAGCACGGCCGGGGTGCGCGCGTTGTAGATGATGCTGCCGTTCTCGACGCTGATGCCCGCGGGGCAATCGATGGTTTCGACGGCGGTGGTCGTCTCGTCGTTGAAGCTGACGAGCAACTTGCTTTCGGCCATCGGCGTGTCGGTCTTGATGTATGCCCGGTATGCGTCCACGCTGGCGCCGCGCGAGTGGTTGAAATAGTTGGTTACCTCGCCGTCGGGCCCTACTTTTCTGCCGAGCTTGAAGATGCTGTCCGTGTTGGCGAGCTCCAGTCGGCGGTAAACCGTTTTAAGGTATTCGCCGCTGCGGTCGTGCACCCTACCTATTTGCTTCGTTGATGCCGTGAATTTCACCACCACTTCGTCTTGTCCGCTGTCGAGCATGTCGTCGTTCACGTGGACGAGATACGCTTTGTCAGGCATCAGCGACGGCTCGGTTATCGTCTTGAAAACCAGCATCTTAGCCGTCGTGCCATCCTCGCCTACCACCTCGTTGTTACCTGCGTAGGCTGTGAAATCGTCGATCCAGTTGCGCGCCTCGTCGGGGTCGTCGCCGGTGCCGCTGACGGCATATTCGAAGGGCAGGCACAGCGTGTTCCAGCCTCTGTACAGCGTGCGCCCGATGATGCTGAGCTTGTTCAAGCCCGAGTGGTCGCCGTGGAACGGGTAGTCGCTGCCGTCGTGGATCTGCGCCTCGTCGATGGCTATGCCGTCGTCGCAGTACCAGTCGCCTGTCCATTGCTCGTGATGGCTGTCGAACGGGCCGCTGAGCGTCAGGTTGGCCGTCTCCATGACGAAGCCGGTGTATTGGTTCTCGCGGTGGAGCACGCAGCCTGTTGCCGAGACGTTGAGCGTGAGCCATCCGCAGAAGCAGCTTTCGGCGTTGCGCAGCCAGATGCCGTAGGTGTTCGTGCCTTGCGAAGCGTCAATATCCACTACGTTTCCCGAGAGGTCCGACTGCTTCGCGTTCGGTTGTCCGAGCGCCATGCCCGCCACGGGTTGTTCGTCCGTGGCCGTGCCGGTTACGACGATTTTCATGTCGGTATTTTTCAGGTGCAATCCCGCGGGGCTGTAAATGCCGTAATACTTCGCGTAGATGCCCGTGCTGCCGAGGTCGCCGGTGCTTGTGTCGCCGTCAATCATCAGGTAGTTGCCGAGGTTGTAAATGCCGTTGTCGCCGCGGATGATGAACACCTCGTCGAGCTCGTTTTTAATGGTGAGCGTCGCGTCTTCGGAGACGAAAATGCCGTAAACGGAGCCCGCGATGGTGCTTGTGCCGTAGAGCGTCAGTTCGACGTTGATGCCCGCGGGGATGAACAATCCGCAGTATTCGCCCTCGACATCCGTGGTGTCGATGTGGACGTGCCGCAGCGTGATGTAAAACGTCTTCGTCGCGGCGGGGTTGAACTGGATGGAGTCCGTTATGATGTCGTCCCTGCTGCCCGAGATGTCGTAGTAGCCGCCCTCGGTGAGAAAGACGCTGCTTTCGCTGAGGTCAAATTCGGCCGGCTGTTCTTTTGTACCAGGAAATAAATTCTCCGTACTCGCTTGTACGGCAACGGGCAGGCATGAAAGGAACACACCTGCCGCCAAAATGAAAATGGATTTTACTCTTGTCATCTGTTTAGTCTGTTGTGTTTGAGGGCGTTAGAAGCCCGTTGCGACTGCCCTTCCCACGCTTTCCTCATCGCCGGCCGTCAACCGGAAACGAGTGCGATACGGAGCTAATCGCGGTTGCAAAGTTAGGTCTTCACCCCGCCCTTGCAAATTTTTCTCTCTTAAATCGTGTTAAATCCCCGTTCTTGCCACACTTGCTTTGCATTATAAGCGCGAAAAAGCGGCTTTTGTGCGGCAACGGAACGCAAGATTTTTTTAGCGCGCTTGCTATTTACGCCTCGCCCTTGTTGTTACCGCCTGTGGAGAACGGCGCGATGGTTTTGGCTTGCTGTCCGCTCTGCATTTTTATCGTGCCGAACTGCTGTTCGAACTTGTAGATATTGTCTTGCAGGGCGAGCAGGAGGCGTTTGGCGTGCTCGGGTGCGAGGATGATGCGCGCGCCGACGTTGGCCTTTTGCATGCCGGGCATCATTGCCGCGAAATCGACGATGAACTCCGAGGGTGAATGGACGATGAGCGCGAGGTTCGCGTAGATGCCTTTGGCCACGTCGGGGTCGATGTTAAACTGGAGTTGTTTGCCTTGTTCAGCCATTGTTTTTTTTATTTTGTGAAGGGCCGCCCGGCAACGGACAACCCCTCACGCGTTATGAAATGATTAATGATTATTGCTCTTTTATCGGTTCGGCATAGTCGAGCACGTTCTTGCGGTTGGCCTCGATGCGGTCGTGCTCTTCGCGCGAGCCGACGATGATCTTGTCCCACTGGCGCATGCCCGTGCCGGCGGGGATGAGGTGTCCGCAGATGACGTTCTCCTTCATGCCTTCGAGGTAGTCTACGCGGCCGCGGATGGCGCTTTCGTTGAGCACTTTCGTGGTCTCTTGGAACGATGCGGCGGACATGAAGCTCTTCGTGGCGAGTGCCGCGCGCGTGATGCCCTGCAAAACCTGCGTGGATGTTGCGGGTATGGCGTCGCGCACCTTGACGGTCTTCAGGTCGCGGCGTTTCAACGAGGAATTCTCGTCGCGCAGACGTCGCAGCGACACGATCTGCCCTTTGTGCATGTTCTCCGAATCGCCTTCTTCGACCACTACTTTCTTGCCCCAGATGCGGTCGTTCTCGTCGATGAAATCGAACTTGTCCACCATCTCCTGCTCGAGGAAAGCGGTGTCGCCCGGCTCGTCAATCATCACCTTGCGCAGCATCTGGCGCACGATGATCTCGAAATGCTTGTCGTTGATGGGTACGCCCTGCAAACGGTAGACATCCTGAATCTCGTTGACGATGTATTCCTGCACGGCCGTCGGACCTTTGATGGCGAGGATATCGTTCGGCGTAACCACACCGTCGGACAAGGGCGTGCCGGCGCGCACGGCGTCGTGCTCTTGAACGAGGATCTGTCGCGAGAGCGATACAAGGTATTTCTTCTGGTCGCCGGTCTTCGACGTAACGATTATCTCGCGGTTGCCGCGTTTCACCTTGCCGAGCGTTACTTCGCCGTCGATCTCGGACACTATGGCGGGGTTGGACGGGTTGCGCGCCTCGAACAGCTCCGTTACGCGCGGCAGACCGCCTGTGATGTCGCCTGCGCCGCCCACTGCGCGCGGTATCTTGACGAGCGTCATACCCGATTTCACCGTTTCGCCGTCCTCGACAACGATATGTCCGCCGACGGGCAGGTTATAGGTGCCGATGACGTTGCCTTTCTTGTCAACAATGTCGCAAGTAGGCACGAGCGCGCGGTCCTTCGAGTCGGTGATAATCTTCTCGGTGAGACCTGTCGTATCGTCGGTCTCGCTCTTGAATGTTACGCCGTCCACCACGTCGCGGAACTTTGCCTTGCCCGCGAATTCGGAGACGATGACGGCGTTGAACGGGTCCCAGCGCGCGATGAGCTCGCCTTCCCTGACGATGTCGCCGTGCTTATGGTAGATGGATGAGCCGTAGGGCACGTTGAGGTTCGACATGGTGATGCCGGTGTGTGGGTCGATGAAGCGCACCTCCGCCAAGCGGCTTACCACCATTTCGCATTTCTCGCCGCCTTCGGCAAAGGGCACCGTGCGCAGTTCGTCGAACTCGACTTTGGCATCGTGCTTGGCGGTGATTGAAGCGTTTGCAGCGACGTTGCCGGCCACACCGCCCGCGTGGAATGTGCGGAGGGTGAGCTGCGTGCCGGGCTCGCCGATTGCCTGTGCCGCGATGACGCCAACGGCCTCGCCTATCTGCACCATGCGCTGCGTGGCGAGGTTGCGGCCGTAGCATTTCACGCACACGCCGCGGCGGCTCTCGCAGGTGAGCACTGAGCGGATCTCCACCATCTCGATGCCCGCGTCTTCGATAGCTTTCGCTTTACTTTCGGTTATCTCGTCGCCCGAGGCGCAGATGACGGCACCGGTGTGCGGGTCGATGACATCGTGCACACTGACGCGGCCGAGGATGCGCTCGTAGAGCGAGGAAATTATCTCGTCGCCGTTTTTCAATGCGCGGCATTCGAGTCCGCGGAGCGTGCCGCAGTCTTCTTCGTTGACGATGACATCGTGCGACACATCAACCAAGCGGCGCGTGAGGTAACCTGCGTCGGCGGTCTTCATCGCGGTGTCGGCAAGGCCCTTTCGTGCGCCGTGCGAGGCGATGAAGTATTCAAGCACTGACATGCCTTCTTTGAAGTTCGACAAGATAGGGTTCTCGATGATTTGCGCACCTTCGGCACCGGCCTTCTGCGGCTTGGCCATCAGTCCGCGCATACCCGAGAGCTGGCGTATCTGGTCCTTCGAGCCGCGCGCGCCGGAGTCGAGCATCATATACACGGCGTTGAACCCTTGGTCGGCGTTCTTCATCTGGTCCATGAGCACGTTGCCGAGCTTCTCGTTCACCTGCGTCCATGTGTCGATCACCTGCTTGTAGCGGTCGGTGTCGGTGATCATACCCATGTTGTAGTTGTCGGTGATGCTTTGTATGGCTTGGTTGCCCTCTTCGACAATCTGCTCTTTCTCTTTCGGGATGATGATATCGTCGAGGTTGAACGACAATCCGGCGACGTATGCCATGCGGTAACCGAGGTTCTTCAACCCGTCGAGGAACTCGCAGGCGCGCGCCATTCCGACCGTCTGGATTACATCGGCGATGAGTCCGCGCAGCGTTTTTTTCGAAATGATATCGTTGAAGAAACCTATCTCGTCGGGGATAATCTCGTTGACGATGACGCGGCCGACGGAGGTGTCGACGAGCTGCTTCGGTTGTCCGGGCTGCGTGCTGACGAGCACCCTCACCTGCGCGTGGAGGTCGCACCTTTTCTCGTTGAGGGCGATGATGGCCTCTTCGGGGCCGTAGAATGTCAGGCCTTCGCCTTTCGCGCCGGGCCGCAACTTCGTGATGTAATACAGTCCGAGCACCATATCCTGCGACGGCACGGTGATCGGGTTGCCGTTGGCGGGGTTGAGGATGTTATGGCTTTGCAGCATCAGGATCTGCGCCTCGAGGATGGCCTCGTTCGACAGCGGGAGGTGCACTGCCATCTGGTCGCCGTCGAAGTCGGCATTAAACGCGGTGCAGGCTAACGGATGCAGCTGTATTGCTTTGCCCTCGATCATCTTCGGCTGGAACGCTTGTATGCCGAGGCGGTGAAGCGTCGGTGCGCGGTTGAGCAGCACGGGATGGCCCTTCATCACGTTCTCGAGGATGTCGAAGATGATGGGTTCTTTGCGGTCGACGATTTTCTTTGCCGACTTCACTGTTTTCACTATGCCGCGCTCGATGAGTTTCCTAATTATAAAAGGCTTGTACAGCTCTGCGGCCATGAGTTTCGGCAGTCCGCACTCGCCCATTTTCAGCTCGGGGCCTACGACGATGACCGAGCGTGCGGAATAGTCGACGCGCTTGCCGAGCAGGTTCTGGCGGAAGCGTCCGGCCTTGCCTTTGAGCGAGTCGGACAGGGATTTCAGCGGGCGGTTGCTGTCGCTCTTCACCGCGCTGGCCTTGCGGCTGTTGTCGAACAGCGAGTCGACGGCTTCTTGCAGCATGCGCTTCTCGTTGCGCAGGATGACCTCCGGGGCGTGTATCTCGATGAGCCGTTTGAGGCGGTTGTTGCGGATGATGACGCGGCGGTAGAGGTCGTTAAGGTCGGATGTGGCGAAGCGTCCGCCGTCGAGTGCCACAAGCGGGCGTAATTCCGGCGGCGTAACGGGGATAATTTTCATCACCATCCATTCCGGGCGGTTCACGTCGCGGCTGGCGCGGAAGGCCTCTACTATGCGCAGGCGTTTGAGCGCTTCGGCCTTACGCTGCTGGCTGCCTTCTTGGTTGGCGAGGTCGCGCAACTCGTAAGACAGGGCGTCGAGATCGAGGCCGGCGAGCAGGTCGTACACGGCTTCACCGCCCATCTTGGCGATAAACTTGTTCGGGTCGGCGTTGTCGAGCGCGGCATTGTTCGCATCGAGCTTCGTCTCGACGATGTTCAGATATTCGTCTTCGGAAAGCAGGTCGAACTTATGCGAGCCGTTGAGGTCGAGGCCGTCGGGCCCTTTCTCGCCTTGCAGCGTGCCGGGGTTGATGACGACGTATTTCTCATAATAGATAATCGAGTCGAGCTTCTTTGTCGGCATGCCGAGCAGGTAACCAATCTTGTTCGGCAGCGAGCGGAAGTACCAGATGTGCGCCACGGGTACGACGAGCTCGATGTGTCCGGCACGCTCGCGGCGCACCTTTTTCTCGGTAACCTCCACGCCGCAGCGGTCGCACGTGATGCCTTTATAACGTATGCGTTTGTACTTGCCGCAGGCGCATTCATAGTCTTTCGTCGGACCGAAGATGCGCTCGCAGAACAGTCCGTCGCGCTCGGGCTTGTACGTGCGGTAGTTAATCGTCTCGGGCTTGGTAACCTCGCCGTAGGAGTTTTCCATAATCTCCTCGGGTGAGGCGAGGCTGATGGTTATTTTCGTGAAGTTGTTCTTAACTTTTTGATCTTTCTTGAAAGCCATATTCCTTGTTGCTTAGAGGATTAATCTAATTTGATACTCAGTCCGAGTCCGCGGAGCTCGTGGAGAAGCACGTTGAGCGATTCGGGTATGCCCGGCGTGGGCATCGGGTCGCCTTTGACGATGGCCTCGTAGGTCTTCGAGCGTCCTGTCGTGTCGTCCGACTTGACGGTGAGGATCTCTTGCAGCACGTGCGATGCGCCGAAGGCCTCGAGCGCCCACACCTCCATCTCGCCGAAGCGTTGTCCGCCGAACTGCGCCTTACCGCCGAGGGGCTGCTGGGTGATGAGGGAGTACGGGCCGATGGAGCGTGCGTGCATCTTGTCCTCAACCATGTGTCCGAGTTTGAGGAAGTAGGTTATGCCGACCGTTGCGGGCTGGTCGAACATCTCGCCTGTCTCGCCGTCGTAGAGGTGCGTCGAGCAGTAGCGCGGCAGTCCGGCCTTGTCGGTCCATTCGTTAAGGTCGTCGAGGTGTGCGCCGTCGAACACCTGTGTGGCGAACTTCACGCCGAGCTTCTTTCCTGCGGCGCCGAGTACTGCTTCGAAGATCTGTCCGAGGTTCATTCGCGAGGGCACGCCGAGTGGGTTAAGCACGAGGTCGACAGGTGTGCCGTCTTCGAGGAACGGCATATCTTCCACGCGCACCACTTTCGAGACAATACCTTTGTTTCCGTGTCGTCCGGCGAGCTTGTCGCCCACGCCGATCTTGCGCTTCTTGGCAACGTACACCTTCGCCATTTGCAGTATGCCGAGCGGCAGTTCGTCGCCTATGGAGATGGCGAATTTGCGGCGTTTGAGTTCGGCGTCGAGCAGTTTGTACTTGCGGATATAGTTCATGATGAGGCGCTGGATGAGCTCGTTGGTGTGAGCGTCGTCGGTCCATTCGTTCGACTGGATGCCGTCGTAGTCGAGGTTTTTCAGCGTTGTAATGTCGAACTTGCTGCCTTTCGTTACGATTTCCGCGCCGGAATAGTCTTTTATGCCTTTGCATTTCTTCCCCTTGACGAGCGTCTTAAGCTTGTCCACGAGGATGTCTTTCAGGTCGTTGTTCTTCGCTTCGTATTCCTCGTCGAGGCGCGCGAGGATCACCTTGTCCTGCTTCTTCGATTCGCGTGTTTTCACTGCGCGCGAGAAGAGTTTCTTGTCGATAATCGTGCCCGAGAGCGACGGGTTGGCTTTGAGCGAGGAGTCTTTCACGTCGCCGGCCTTGTCGCCGAAGATGGCGCGCAGGAGTTTCTCTTCAGGCGAGGGTTCGGACTCTCCTTTCGGCGAAATTTTGCCGATGAGGATGTCGCCGGGTTCGACGCGTGCGCCGATGCGGATGATGCCGTTTTCGTCGAGGTCCTTCGTGGCCTCTTCGCTCACGTTAGGGATGTCGGAGGTGAATTCCTCCATGCCGCGCTTTGTCTCGCGCACTTCGAGCGAATATTCGTCAACATGCACCGAGGTTAAAATATCTTCGCGCACGAGGCGTTCGGAGAGCACGATGGCATCCTCGTAGTTGTACCCTTTCCACGGCATGTACGCCACGAGCAGGTTGCGCCCGAGCGCGAGTTCGCCGTTCTCTGTGGCGTACCCTTCGGTGAGGATGTCGCCCTTCTTGACGCGCTGGCCTTTCTTGCAAATGGGCCTGAGGTCGATGACCATATTCTGGTTTGTGCGGCGGAATTTCGGGATGCGGTATTCTTTCAGCGCGGGCTCGAAGCTGACGAATTCCTCGTCGTCGGTGCGGTCGTAAAGCACGCGGATGGTTGTTGCGTCGAGGTATTCGACCACGCCGTCGCCCTCGGCGGTGATCATTGTTCGCGAGTCTTCGCACAGCTGTTTCTCGAGACCTGTGCCGACGATCGGCGCGTCGTTATGGAGCAGCGGCACGGCTTGGCGCATCATGTTGCAACCCATCAGCGCGCGGTGTCCGTCGTCGTGTTCGAGGAACGGGATGAGGCTGGCCGAGGCTGATGCTATCTGCTGCGGCGACACGTCGATGAGGCTCACCTCTGCCGGCGGCACCACGGGGTAGTCGGCGTCCTTGCGGCATTTCACCACCTTGCGGATGAATGTGCCGTCGGGCCGCAGCGGTGCGTTGCCCTGACCGATAATCAGACCTTCCTCCTCTTCGGCGGTGAGGTAAACAACATGGTCGTTGTCCATATCCACTTTCGAGTCCGCCACTTTGCGGTAAGGCGTCTCGATGAAGCCGAGGTTGTTGATTTTCGCGTAGACACAGAGCGACGAGATGAGGCCGATGTTCGGGCCTTCGGGCGACTCGATGGGGCACAGGCGGCCGTAGTGGGTGTAATGCACGTCGCGCACCTCGAAGCCTGCCCGTTCGCGCGACAGACCGCCGGGGCCGAGTGCTGACAGACGCCGCTTGTGGGTTACCTCCGCGAGCGGGTTGGTCTGGTCCATGAACTGCGACAGCGGGTTTGTGCCGAAGAACGAGTTGATTACGCCGGAGATGGTCTTGGCGTTGATCAGGTCGGTGGGCGTGAACACCTCGTTGTCGCGGACGTTCATGCGCTCTTTGATGGTGCGGCTCATTCGTGCCAAGCCGATGTTGAACTGGTTGGCGAGCTGTTCGCCTACGGTGCGCACGCGGCGGTTGCTGAGGTGGTCGATGTCGTCGACGTTCGCGTTAGAGTTAATCAGGTTGATGAGATATTTTATAATCTCGATGATGTCTTCGCGCGTCAGGACGCGGATGTCGGGGTCGGTGTTCAGCCCGAGCTTGCGGTTGATGCGGTAGCGTCCGACGTCGCCGAGGTCGTAGCGTTTATTGGAGAAGAAGAGGTTTTGGAACACCTCGCGGGCGCTGGCGTCGTCGGCCGGGTCGGCACTGCGCAGCTGGCGGTAGATGTATGTTACGGCCTCTTTCTCGGAGTTGCTTTGGTCTTTTGCCAGCGTGTTGAAGATGATGGAATATTTGCTGGCGTTCTCCTCGTCCTTATGCAGCAGTATCGACGGTGCGCCGCTGTCGAGGATGTCGGGGATATTGTCTTCGGTGATCTCCGTTTCGCGCTCGAGGATGATGTCGTTGCGCTCGATGGACACCACTTCGCCCGTGTCTTCGTCGACGAAATCCTCGGTCCAGCTTTTCAGCACGCGTGCGGCGAGGCTTCGTCCGATGCATGCTTTAAGGTTTTTCTTGTTCACCTTAACTTCTTCGGCGAGGTCGAAGATCTCGAGGATGTCCTTGTCTTTCTCGTAGCCCACGGCGCGAAGCAAAGTTGTTACGGGCAACTTCTTTTTGCGGTCGATGTAGGCGTACATCACGTTGTTGATGTCTGTTGCGAACTCAATCCACGACCCTTTGAACGGGATGATGCGCGCGCTGTAGAGCTGTGTGCCGTTGGCGTGCACGCCTTGTCCGAAGAACACGCCGGGCGAGCGGTGGAGCTGCGACACTACCACGCGTTCTGCGCCGTTGATGACGAACGTGCCGTTGTCGGTCATGTAGGGAATTGAGCCGAGGAAGACGTCGGTGATGATTGTGCCGAAGTCCTCGTGGTCGGGGTCGGTGCAATACAGTTTCATTTTCGCTTTGAGCGGCACGTTGTACGTCAGTCCGCGCTCGAGGCATTCCTCCACGCTGTAGCGCGGCGGGTCGATGTAATAATCGAGGAATTCGAGCACGAAGTTGTTACGTGTGTCGGTGATGGGGAAATTTTTCGCGAACACCTGATAGAGTCCGTCGTTTTTGCGCTCTTCCGGGGGCGTGTCGAGTTGCAGGAAGTTCCTGAACGACTTGAGCTGCACGTCGAGCAGGTCCGGATAGGGTAGCGGGTTGTGCACGCTTGCGAAATTTATTCTGTCATTGATAACCTTTGATGCCATAAACGATTTATATGTTGGTTGTGATGTAACGCTGTCCGCAACGTTCTTGCCCGCGCTTCTGTAAGGCACGGGCGTGAAAGACACAAAAAGGTTAGGATTCGCCTATTGGACAAACCCTAACCAATGTGTTTGATGAAAAGTGTGTTCGAATTATTTCAGTTCGATCTTCGCGCCGGCGTCCTCGATGACCTTCTTGAGGTTCTCGGCTTCGTCCTTGTTCAGACCGGCCTTGATGGTGGCGGGGCAGCCGTCGACGAGGTCTTTCGCCTCTTTCAGACCCAGCCCGCAAGCCTCTTTCACGGCTTTAACGACGGCCAGTTTGGCTGCGCCGATCTCGGTGAGCACTACGTCGAACGAGGTCTTCTCTTCGGCAGCGGCGGGACCAACGGCGGCGGGACCTGCAGCAACGGCGACTGCTGCGGCTGCGGGTTCGATGCCGTACTCGTCTTTGAGCACCTGTGCCAACTCATTTACTTCTTTTACAGTAAGGTTTACCAAACTTTCTGCAATAGCTTTAATATCTGCCATAATTTATAATAATGATTTTTTGTTTTAATTAAATTTTTATTTGTCTATTCGGGGCGTTCGCCAAGCGTCGTGAGCACGCCGTGGATGGTGTTCGCGCCGGATTGCAGAGCCGACAGGACGTTCTTCGCGGGCGATTGCAGCAGTGCAACGACGTCGGCGATGAGCTCGTTCTTGCTCTTGATGTTCGACAGTTCTTCGAGCTTGTCGGCGCCCACGAAGATGCTCTCTTCGGCGTAGGCTGCTTTGAGCGCGGGGAACTCGTCATTGGAGTAGTCTTTCAGGAGCTTTGCGGGGGCTGCGGCCACGTTGCAGAGCATCAGGGCGGTGTTCCCTTTCAAAGCCTCATACAGGGGTGAAAAGTCGGTGTCGCAGTGTTCGAACGCCTTTTTGAGCAAGGTGTTTTTCACAACTACGAGTTTGATTTCCTTCTTGAAGCACTTGCGGCGCAGCTCGCTTGTCTTGCCGGCGTCGAGGCCCGTGAGGTTCACGAGGTAGAAATGCGGGTAGGCTGCGAGGTATTCGCCGATCTGGGTGATGACGGTATCTTTTTCTTCTCTTCTCATCGTAGTTAAAAATTTTAATTGTTTATTCAACCGCCGATTTCGGATCCACTTTGATACCGGCACTCATTGTGCTCGACAGAAAGATGCTTTTCATATACGTGCCTTTGGCAGCGGCGGGGCGGAGCTTCTGTATGGTGGACACGAATTCCTTCGCGTTTTCGTAAATCTGCTCCGGGGTGAACGACACTTTGCCGATTGACGTGTGGATGATGCCCGTTTTATCAACCTTAAAGTCTATCTTGCCTTGTTTCACCTCTTTCACTGCTTTTGCCACGTCCATTGTAACGGTGCCGCTCTTGGGGTTCGGCATCAGGCCGCGCGGGCCGAGGATGCGGCCCAAGGGTCCGAGCTTGCCCATGCATGAGGGCATAGTGATGATCACGTCAACGTCGGTCCAGCCGCCTTTGATTTTCTCGATGTATTCGTCGAGACCAACATAGTCGGCGCCGGCGCTTTTTGCGGCAGCTTCTTGGTCGGCGGTGCAAAGGGCGAGCACTCGTGTTACCTTACCCGTGCCGTTTGGCAGCGACACGACGCCGCGCACCATCTGGTTGGCCTTACGCGGGTCGACGCCGAGCCTGACGTCGATATCGACGGAGGCATCGAACTTGGTAGTGGTAATTTCTTTGACGAGCGACGAGGCTTCTTTGAGCGTGTATAATTTCCCCGCTTCAACCTTTTCGGCTACTGATTTCCGATTTTTTGTCAGTGTACTCATTGTCTCAAAGTGAAGTTAAAAAATTATTTGCCGGGGAAGTCCCCTTTGACCGTGATGCCCATGCTTCGTGCTGTTCCCGCGATAAGGCGCATCGCACTCTCGATTGTAAAACAATTCAAGTCCGGCATCTTATCCTCTGCTATAGCGCGCACTTGATCCCACGTTACGCTGCCCACCTTCTGGCGGTTGGGCGCGCCGGAGCCGCCTTTGAGCTTTGCCGCTTCGAGGAGCTGCACTGCTGCCGGCGGGGTTTTGATGATGAAATCGAATGACTTGTCGGTATAGCACGTGATGACGACGGGAAGGATTTTCCCCGCCTTATCCTGCGTTCGAGCATTGAACTCTTTGCAAAATCCCATGATGTTGATGCCTTTCGAGCCCAGAGCAGGCCCTACCGGGGGAGAGGGATTTGCCGCGCCGCCTTTAATCTGCAGTTTGATTAATCCAGCAACTTCTTTAGCCATTGTTCAATTTTGATTTTGATGTTAATAGCGAGAAATGGTCCGGCTGAGGGTCCGTAACAACGATCAACCTTCTTTCTCTACTTGCATATAACTGAGTTCGAGCGGTGTTTTCCGGCCGAAAATCTTCACCATGACTTTCAGCTTTCTCTTTTCGGTACTCACTTCTTCGACCACTCCGCTGAACCCCGTGAAAGGCCCGTCCGTCACTTTCACCGTCTCGCCGACGAGGTACGGGATGTCCATCTCGCTGCGCACGAAGGTCTCTTCGGCCGCGCCGACCATCCTGTTAATCTCCGCCGAGGAGACGGGTGTGGGATTGTCCATGCCGCCCAGCACGCCCAGCACGTTCGGTGTGAAGCGCAGCGCGTGCGCCACATCGCCGTTCATGTCGGCCAAGACAAACAAGTAGCCCGGGAGCCGGAGCTTCTCCTTCTCCACGCGCTTGCCGTTGCGCAGCGATGTCTGTTTCTCCATCGGCAGCAGCAGCTCGCTCACGTGCGAAAAGAGCATCTTGTCGTGCGTCATCGCCGTTTCAATATACTCTTTCGCCTTGGCTTCCTTGCCGCTCACGGTGCGAAACACGTACCACTTCTTATCTGCCTCTGCCATCTTGCTCGGGTGTTAGTTGGGATAGACGATGCCCATGGCAAACTTAAACACGCTGTCCATGCAGAAGACGATGAGCGCGATGACGAGGGAAGCTGATAACACTACCACCGCGCTGTGCGCCAACTGCTTGCGTGTCGGCCAGGTTGTTTTGTGTGCAAGCTCTTCGTAACAAGACTTGCAGTAATCCTTAACTTTGGTGTATGCTTTCTTCAACATAGTCGGAAAATCTTGTCGCACGGGAGGCAGGAATCGAACCCACATTGACGGTTTTGGAGACCGCTTTCCTACCATTGGAAGACTCCCGTAGATTAGTTCCCGCTAACAAATTCTGATAGCGGGAACCGATGCGAAACTAATCCGATTCGGATTTATCTCTTTGCGGGAATTAGTCCTCGAAGACCTCGGTGATCTGGCCGGAACCCACCGTGCGGCCGCCCTCGCGGATGGCGAAGCGCAGACCGGTGTTCAGGGCAACGGCGTAAATCAGGTCAACATAAATCTCGACGTTGTCGCCCGGCATCACCATCTCAATGCCCTCGGGCAGAGTGATCTCGCCGGTGCAGTCCATCGTGCGGAGGTAGAACTGCGGACGGTACTTGTTCCCGAACGGGGTGTGGCGGCCGCCCTCTTCCTTCTTCAATACGTAGACGGAAGCCTTGAAGCGCTTGAACGGCTTGATCTGTCCCGGATGGCAGAGCACCATACCGCGCTTGATCTCGCGCTTGTCCACGCCGCGGAGGAGCAGACCGACGTTATCGCCTGCACGACCCTCGTCAAGAATCTTGCGGAACATCTCGACGCCTGTTACGACGGACTTCTTGTCCTCGCCCAAGCCGAGCAGCTCAACCTCGTCGCCCACGTGGATGACGCCGGTCTCGATACGACCTGTTGCGACGGTGCCGCGGCCGGTGATGGAGAACACGTCCTCGACAGGCATAAGGAACGGTTTGTCGGTATCGCGCGGAGGCTCTTGGATCCATGTGTCGCAAGCGTCCATGAGCTCCATCACTTTCTTCTCCCACTTCTCAACGCCGTTGAGCGCGCCGAGGGCGGAACCGCGGATGATCGGCGAGTCTTCCTCGTAGTCGTATTGCGTGAGGATATCCATCACCTCCATCTCCACGAGCTCGAGCATCTCTTCGTCGTCGACCATGTCGCACTTATTGAGGAAAACGACCAGACGCGGCACGTTCACCTGGCGTGCGAGAAGCACGTGTTCGCGCGTCTGCGGCATCGGACCGTCGGTAGCGGCAACGACGAGGATCGCGCCGTCCATCTGGGCCGCACCCGTTACCATGTTCTTCACATAGTCGGCGTGTCCCGGGCAGTCCACGTGAGCATAGTGGCGATTGGCCGTCTCATACTCCACGTGCGCCGTGTTGATAGTGATACCTCTTTCCTTCTCCTCGGGAGCGTTGTCAATCTGGTCGAAAGACTTCACTTCAGACAGACCCTGCTTCGACAGCACGAGCGTGATAGCGGCGGTCAAAGTAGTCTTACCGTGGTCAACGTGACCAATCGTACCAATATTTACGTGCGGTTTGGTACGCTTAAATTGTTCTTTAGCCATAGCTTCTTCTTATTAACCTTTTAATTAGTTTATTTGATTACGATATCGTTTGTTCTCTTCGTTTCTATTGCCTGCGGAAAGCCGGCTTGCAGAGCTGCTTCCGAGAGTTGAACTCGGGACCTCATCCTTACCAAGGATGCGCTCTACCACTGAGCTAAAGCAGCAAAAGAGCGGAAAACGGGGCTCAAACCCGCGACCCTCAGCTTGGAAGGCTGATGCTCTATCAACTGAGCTATTTCCGCCTGTTGGGGTGTTTCCGGCACATTTGGCAGAACGATGCGCCCGCCGCCGTCACGCCTGACCGCCGCCTGCGACCCTTCGCCGAGCGGTGCGCAAAAGAAAGTGGGTGCTGATGGATTCGAACCACCGAAGTCGTAAGACAGCAGATTTACAGTCTGCCCCATTTGGCCACTCTGGAAAACACCCTTTTCTCAATGCTTGCCGCCGCCCGCCGCCATCTTGTCTCCCCCTTGCGAGAGCCTCTTGTCGGATTCGAACCAACGACCCCGAGATTACAAATCACGTGCTCTGGCCAACTGAGCTAAAGAGGCGGTAAGACGCAAAGCGGTTGCAAAGGTAGATATAAAATTTAATTCTCCAAAAAATTTTCAATCTTTTTCGCCCGTGTGTACAAAGCGCGAGAGGCCGGCGGCACCTTTAATAATAGGCGTTCGCGTCAGGCATCGTCGGCCGCATCGTTGCCGCGGGGATGGCTCTGGTTGTACACCTTGCGCAACTGCTCGAACGTGGTGTGCGTGTAGATCTCCGTTGTCGAGGCGCTCTCGTGGCCGAGCAGTTCCTTAATGCTTTCGAGGGCGGCATCGTTGTTGAGCATTGCCGTGGCGAACGAATGGCGCAGGATATGCGGCGAACGCTTCTTCATCGTCGACACCCTCGCGACGTGCGTGCGGACAAGGTTTCTCACTTGCCAGTCTTTCATGCGCCCGCCGCGGTCGGTAACGAACAAAGCCTTAGTCTGCCCGACAGCCTCGTTGCGCCGCGCGATATATGTCTTCAAAGCGTTAGAAAGCTCGTCGCCGAAAGGGATGACCCGCTCTTTATTGCGCTTGCCGAGCACCTTCAGCGCGCCGTTGGCGAAATCGATGTCGGCGTCGTCGAGGCCCGTCAGCTCGGACAGCCGAATGCCTGTGGAATAGAAAGTAAGGATTATCGTGCGCGCGCGAAGGTCGGCAAAGCTGTCGGTCCAATAATCATCGCCGAGCAAGCGGTCCATCTCCTGCTCCTGCAAATACTGCGGCAGGGGGCGCGCCTTCTTCGGTCCGCGCACGTGGAACGCCGGGTCGGAGGCCACCTTGCCGCGCATCACGGCGAAGCGGAAAAAAGAACGAAGGCTGCTCAGACGTCTGTTTATCGACGTTGCCGAACGGCCTTTGTCCATCATGTCCTCCATCCAACCGCGGATAATATCTGCGTCTACCGACTGCCAAGTGATTTCCGCGTCAACCGTCTTCGCATAGTCGCGAAACAGCTGTAAATCAATGCGATAGCTTGCTACCGTGTGCGGCGAGCGGCGGCGTTCGAACTGCAAATAAGCGGCAAATTCCGAAATCAGCCCGTCCATCCCCGCGCGCAACTAATTGCCTCTCGGCGGCAGCTTCAAAAAACGTTATTCCTCTGCGGCACGCAACTTCTGAACATAGACGGCGTGCTGGATCTTCAAGCGGTGGACAACCGACGGCTTGTTGAAATGCTGGCGTGCGCGCAGCTCTTTCACCATGCCCGTTTTCTCAAACTTGCGCTTGAATTTTTTCAACGCCCTCTCGATGTTCTCACCGTCTTTTACTGGTACGATAATCATGCAATTGCCTTTATTTTTTGTTAAACTGTTTTGCGAAGCGGCTGCAAAGGTAAAGGTTTTTTCCTCGCGCCGCAAATTTTCCGCCATTTTAATTTTGCGCGAAGCAATTAGCCGCTTTTGTTTGCCTATTCTTTCTTCATACACTACCTTTGTACTATAATTTTTAACTCAAAAAAGCGATGAAGAAAGAATTGAAACGTGCCACTCTCTGCGTGCGCGCGGGGTGGAAGCCGAAGAACGGCGAGCCGGTGGAAGTGCCTATCTATCAAAGTACAACATTCAAATATGACAACTCCGACGAGATGGCAATGCTGTTCGACCTGAAAAAAGAGGGCTATTTCTACACGCGTCTGCAAAACCCGACCAACGATGCAGTGGCGGTTAAGATAGCCGAATTGGAAGGCGGCGTCGGGGCGGTGCTTACGTCGAGCGGTCAAGCGGCAAACTTCTTCGCTATCTTCAACATCTGTCAGGCGGGCGACCACATAGTTACGTCAAGCGAGATATACGGCGGCACGTACAATCTGTTTGGTGTTACGATGAAGAAACTCGGCATAGATTGCACGTTTATCAATCAGGAGGACGACGAGGAGACCATCTCCCGCGCCTTCCGCAAGAACACGAAAGCACTGTTCGGAGAGACGATATCGAACCCCGGTTGCAAGATTCTTGACATAGAAAAATTTGCGCGCATAGCTCATTCGCACGGCGTGCCGTTAATCGTCGACAATACTTTCGCGACGCCGATAAATTGCCGCCCGTTCGAGTGGGGAGCGGATATAGTAACCCATTCCACCACTAAATATATGGACGGATTGGCGACGCAGGTGGGCGGCTGCGTGGTAGACAGCGGGCGGTTCCCGTGGAATGATTATGCGGAGAAATACCCGGGGCTGTGCACGCCCGACGATTCCTACCACGGACTTATATATACCAAGGCATTCGGAGCAATGGGATACACCACCAAGCTCGTGGCGCAACTCATGCGCGACCTCGGCTCCATCCCCTCGCCGCAGAACGCTTTTCTCCTTAATCTCGGTCTGCAAACGCTGCATCTGCGTATGGAACGCCACTGCCAAAACGCCCTGCGCATAGCGCAATTCCTTCACGATGACCCGCGTGTGGCATGGGTTCGCTATGCCGACCTCCCCGATGACGAGGGCTATGAGCTGGCAAAGAAATACCTGCCGGCAGGGAGTTGCGGCGTCATGTCGTTCGGTCTGAAAGGCGACAGGGACACCGCGGTGCAGTTTATGGACTCGCTCCGACTTATCCATATCGCCACACACGTGGCGGACGCACGCAGCTGTGTGCTCCATCCCGCAAGCCACACACACCGCCAACTCAGTGAGGAGCAATTGGCTGAAGCGGGCATCGCACCCGACCTTATCCGTCTTTCCGTCGGCATAGAAGACTGCGACGACCTGATAGACGATATCAAACAAGCATTAGACAGCATATCTCCGAGCAAATGATAACCTTTTTCTTAAAGAGCGACAACACCGTCATTGCCACGCAAAGCGAGCGCAGCCTCACCATCGAAGACAATGCCAAGCTGTCGTGGCTCTACTCCGGTGCCGTGCCGACGACAGAGAAACGGCTTGACGGCACCTACGTCGGACCGCGCCGCGAAATGATTACGCCGTGGAGCACAAACGCCGTAGAGATAACGCAGAACATGAACATCAGCGGCATCACACGTATTGAGCAGTACGCCCGCGTCGCCGATGAAGATGCCGAACACGACCCCATGCTCCAACGCATATATAAGGGTCTGGACCAGAATATCTTTACTGTCGATATCCGTCCCGAGCCCATCCGCTATATCGAAGATTTGGAGGCATACAATCAAAGCGAAGGTCTCGCCCTGTCAGAGGAGGAAATAGCCTACTTGAAAGCGGTGGAGAAAGAGAACGGCAGACCTCTGACCGACAGCGAGGTGTTCGGCTTTGCGCAAATCAACTCGGAGCATTGCCGTCATAAAATCTTCGGCGGCACGTTCATTATCGACGGCAAGGAGCAGCCGCGCTCGCTGTTCGAGATGATAAAACAGACCACTCGCGAGCATCCCGGGCGTATCCTGTCGGCTTATAAAGATAATGTCGCGTTTGCCGAAGGTCCTGTTGTAGAGCAGTTTGCACCACAAAATCACGACGTGCCGGACTATTATTCGACGCACGACATCGATACTGTTATTTCCCTAAAAGCGGAGACACACAACTTCCCCACGACGGTCGAGCCGTTCAACGGAGCCTCTACGGGCACGGGCGGAGAAATCCGGGACCGCATGGGAGGAGGCGTCGGGTCGTGTCCTATCGCGGGAACGGCAGTCTATATGACATCTTATCCCCGTATGCGCAAGGACCTGCCGGCATGGGAAAGTGCCGTCGGCGAGCGCTGCTGGCTCTATCAGACACCGGCGCAAATACTGGTTAAGGCGAGCAACGGGGCAAGTGATTTCGGCAATAAGTTCGGGCAACCGATGGTGTGCGGGTCGCTTTTGACTTTCGAACACGCCGAGAACGGCAGCTTGTTTGCTTACGACAAGGTGATTATGTTGGCAGGCGGCGTGGGTTATGCGCGGCGCAGAGACTGCCTCAAAGGTACGCCCGCGAAGGGCAACAGCATCGTTCTTATGGGCGGCGACAACTATCGCATAGGTCTTGGAGGGGGCTCGGTGTCGTCTGTGGAGACCGGGCGCTACTCTACGGGAATAGAGCTCAACGCCGTCCAACGCGCCAATCCTGAGATGCAGAAACGGACGTATAACGTCGTCCGCGCATTGTCGGAAGAGGAGACGAACCCGGTTATATCCATTCACGACCACGGCTCGGCGGGACACGTCAACTGTCTTTCCGAACTGGTAGAGGACTGTGGCGGACTGATAGAAATGGCGCAGTTGCCCGTCGGCGACAAGACTCTCTCCTCAAAGGAGATTATCGCCAACGAGAGCCAAGAACGGATGGGACTGCTCATCGACGATGCCGCCATCGACCGCGTCAGCAGGATTGCCGGACGTGAACGGGCGCCGATGTATGTCGTGGGTACTGCAACGGGCGACGGGAAGTTTGCCTTTGAACAGGCGGACGGAGTGCGTCCGTTCGATTTGAAGGTGGCGCAGATGTTCGGTTCCTCGCCCAAAACGGTGATGAAAGACACGACCGTGCGGCATACATACGCCGCTGTCAGATATCAAGACCAAGACATCGAAAGTTATATTGCACAGGTCATGCAGCTTGAGAGCGTGGCTTGCAAGGACTGGTTGACTAACAAAGTGGACCGCTCCGTCTCGGGTCGTGTGGCGCGTCAGCAGTGCCAGGGCGTGCTGCAACTGCCGCTCAGCGACTGCGGCGTGGTGGCTCTTGACTATCGCGGACACAAGGGAATAGCCACCTCTATCGGTCATGCACCGCAGGCGGGGCTTATCGATGCGCGGGCGGGAAGCGTGCTTTCGGTTGCCGAAGCCCTTACTAACATCGCCCTCGCACCATTGTCTTACGGCATAGAAGGTATCTCCCTGTCAGCCAATTGGATGTGGCCCTGCCGGGCGGAGCAGGGGGAAGACGCACGGCTATATATGGCAGTGGAGGCGTTGAGCGATTTTTGCAGGGCGCTGAAGGTGAACGTGCCGACGGGAAAAGACTCGCTCTCGATGACCCAGAAGTATCCTGACGGCAGGAAAGTGCTGTCGCCCGGCACGGTGATAGTGTCGGCGGGAAGCGAGGTGAGCGATGTCCGCAGGGTGGCGTCACCGGTGCTCGCGACGGACGAAAGCAGCGTTCTCTGGCTTGTTGACTTCTCCTCCTGCGAGCGTAAACTGGGCGGTTCGGCTTTCGCGCAAAGTCTTTCCACTCTCGGCGACGAGGCTCCGACAGTGGCAGATGCAGCCTATTTCAGCGCCGCATTCAGTGCCGTGCAAGACCTTGTGAACGGAAATCTCATCCTCGCAGGGCACGACGTGTCTGCCGGAGGCTTGGTTACGACGCTTTTGGAGATGTGCTTTGCCAATGTAAACGGCGGTATGGCGATATGCCTTGACGATACCGGCGAGACGGATATAGTAAAGCTCTTGTTCGCCGAAAATCCCGCGATGGTGCTGCAAATCGGCAGTGCCGACGTGGAGAAAGCACGGGAGATATTCTCCTCGCACGGCGTTTCATATATTAATATAGGTGTGCCGCAGGCGGAGAGGAAGATAGCAATCAAGCACGGCGACCGAAACATCGGGCTCGACATAGACAAGCTGCGGGCTCTCTGGTTCGCTCCTTCCGCGTTGCTCGACGAGCGGCAATGCAGTGCAAATAAGGCGACGGAACGTTGCAAAAACCTTGGTCTTCAGCCGTTGGAATATTCCTTCCCCGCAGGTTTCACGGGGCTCTTGTCCTCTTATAACATTACTCCCGACCGCAAGGAGCAAAGCGGCATACGTATGGCGGTTATCCGCGAAAAGGGCAGCAACTCCGAGCGCGAGATGGCTTACGCGTTCTTCCTCGCCGGCTTCGACGTGAAGGACGTAACCATGACCGACCTTATCAGCGGGCGGGAGACGCTCGACGACGTTAACGTAATAGCGTTTTGCGGGGGCTTCTCCAACTCCGACGTGCTCGGGAGCGCAAAGGGTTGGGCGGGCGCGTTCTTGTTTAATCCGAAAGCGAAGGAGGCGTTAGACCGCTTCTACGGACGCGACGACACTCTCTCGCTCGGCGTATGCAACGGCTGCCAGCTTATGATTGAGCTCGGACTGATTAACCATACGCACGCCGTAAGCAATGCCGCCGACTATGCGCAGATGCTTCACAACGACTCGCACAAGTTCGAATCGGAGTTCGTAACCCTCGCCATACCTGCGAATAACAGCGTCATGTTCTCGTCATTAGCGGGGAGCAAGGTCGGCATCTGGGTGGCTCACGGCGAGGGGAAATTCCGTTTGCCGAAAGCTGAAACGGAGTATAATATCGTCGCGAAGTACAATCATGCCGGGTATCCGGCTAATCCCAACGGCTCGGATTATAATGTTGCAGCCCTCTGCAGTGCTGACGGCAGACACCTTGCAATAATGCCCCACCCCGAGCGAACAATCTTCCCGTGGCAATGCGGCTATTATCCCGCCGACCGTCTCCATAGCGACGAGATGACACCATGGTTGGAAGCATTCGTCAATGCCCGACGTTGGGTGGAGCGGAAAAAAGGAAAAGGATGAAGCGGGCACTGTTTTTTACGTTTCTGAAAATCGGTGTAGCAGCCTTCGGAGGAGGCTACGTGATGATTCCGATGATTGAAGCGGAGGTGGTGAACCGCCGGAAATGGATTGCCAAAGACGAGTTCCTCAACCTCGTTGTCGTGGCACAGACCTGCCCCGGAGTATTCGCGGTGAACATCAGTACCTTCATCGGATACAAGCTGAAGAAAACTCCCGGCGCGGTAGTCTCCGCCATCGGCGCTTCCTTACCTTCATTTCTGATTATCCTCATCCTTGCTTCCGTGTGGCGCGAGTTTCAGGATGTGCCCGTCGTAGCGGCGGCATTTCGCGGCATACGCCCCGCAGTGGTGGCGCTTATCGCCGTGCCGACGTTCTCTCTGGCAAAGAGCGCAAAGCTTACAATCTATACTTTCTGGATACCGATAGTGTCCGCGCTGTTGATATGGATGTTCGGCATAAACCCCATCATCGTTCTTCTTGCCGCGGCATTTCTCGGCTATCTTTCTTCCACACGACTGTTCACGTAACCCCGTTCCATGATTTTTCTGCAACTCATACTAACCTTTTTCGAGATAGGACTGTTCGGTTTCGGCGGCGGATACGGTATGATTTCGCTCATACAGGCACAGGTCGTAACGCATCACGCTTGGCTCACGACCGCCGAATTCACCAATGTCATCGCCATCAGCCAGATGACGCCCGGTCCCATAGGTATCAACTCGGCTACCTATTGCGGTTATGTGGCGGTGCAGAACGCGGGATATGCCGCGCCCTTTGCTTTGCTCGGCTCGCTCGCCGCCACCACGTCTGTGATGCTGCCGTCTGTCATATTGATGATTCTCATCGCAAAAATGCTGCTGCGATACATGAACCATCACGCCGTGGCAGGAGCGTTCCGAGGGCTGCGACCCACAGTTGTGGGACTGCTGATTGCCGCCGTATTGGCACTCATGACCGAAGAAAATTTCTCCTCTCCCCACGTCAATGCGTGGCAGTTTTATATCAGCGTGTTTCTCTTCGCCGCCACTTTCGTCGGCACAATGTTCTTCAAAGTGAACCCGATAAAGATGATAGGACTGGCGGCGTTCGCGGGAATTATGTTGCTCTGACAGCGGAAAAAGCAGCAAAAAGTTTCGCTTTATACCGCATTATTCATATCTTCGCAAGCGGACAAACGGTCAAATAAACGTATAAATCAATATGAATCAACTACTCTTTTTAGGCAATTTGAGCGGCACGGAGATAATTATCATCGCTCTGGTGATACTCCTTTTGTTCGGCGGCAAGAAGATTCCGGAGCTCATGAAAGGTCTTGGCAAAGGCGTGAAGAGTTTCAAAGACGGGCTGAACGAGACGGAAAAACCCGACGAAGAGAAAACCGACGAGAAGCAAAAAGAGGAATGACGGAGCGCAATGAGGCAGGTGGCGCGCAGGCGGAGATGTCGTTCTGGGACCATCTCGAAGTGCTCCGACGGGTCATCTTCCGTGTTCTTGCAGTCTTCGTGGTGCTCTTTGCGGTAATTCTTTGGCTCATGCCGCATATCTTTACCGCCGTTATCCTCGCTCCCGCATCAGACGATTTCTTCATTTACCGCTTTCTTCGCGGCGCAAGTGCAGATATGTTCGGCGGCATCGGGACTCTCCAAGTGCAGATTATAAACATCGATCTCGCCGCGCAATTCCTGACACATATTAACATGTCAATGCTGATGGCGGCGGTCATCACCTTTCCTTATTGCGTGTATGAACTATGGTTTTACGTCCGTCCCGCGCTGTACACGAACGAGATAAGGGCTGTCCGCAAGGCGTTCACCGGCGGAACGATAATGTTCTATTTAGGCTGTCTCGTCGGCTATGCTTTGGTCTTCCCTTTCACGTTCCGCTTTCTGGCCGGCTATCAGCTCAGCCCGGAGATAGTCAATCAAATTAATCTGCAGTCGTATATCAACTATTTCACCATGCTCATACTCATCATGGGAATAGTCTTCGAAATGCCGCTCGTGGCGTGGCTGCTAAGCCGGTTGGGACTTCTCAACAGAAAGCTTCTTAAGAAATACCGCCGCCATGCCGTTGTCATTCTGCTCGTCCTCGCTGCCGTCATCACTCCTTCGGGCGACCCGTTCACACTCTCCATCGTCTTCCTCCCCCTCTATCTGCTCTACGAACTCTCCCTCCTTGTCGTAAAAAAAGAGCCCGCCGCGGAAGCATAAAAAAACGGTAGCAAAGGATTTCGCCCCGCTACCGCTTCCTAATTAGTTTGAACAATCAGTTAGTACTCGTCTTCATCCCACAAGAAATCATCCTTGTCGGGGTAATCCGGCCAAATCTCCTCGATTCCCTCGTAAACATCGCCCTCGTCCTCAATCTCTTGCAGATTTTCCAGCACCTCCAACGGCGCGCCGGAGCGGATGGCGTAGTCGATCAGTTCCTCTTTCGTGGCGGGCCAAGGCGCATCTTCCAGCTTTGAAGCCAACTCCAATGTCCAATACATAAGCCTGATTCTAAATTTGATTGACCTGCAAAAATAGCAAATTCAAAAGTATGTGCAAATATTTAATTGCATATTTTAAAACCACAGCGAGTATTCCGCGCGGCAACGACCCCCGTCAACAAGCACAACGCCCGAGGAATAAAGGTCGAAACTGACAGCAGACATTGGGTGTTTCGTTATTTCGCGCCAAGCCCTGAAAGCCTCCGTCGAAGCGTGAATATTCGCCACGATAATCCGCGAGGGCGAAGATAAATTTTTAAATAAATCGTTCGGCAAAAGTGAAGTTGAAGGCGAAGTTGAAGGCTGTTGTTGAAACGAAGATGATGGTTGTTTTTGAAATGAAGATGAAGGCTGTTTTTGAAATGAGGCCGATTGTTGAAACGAACCCGAAACTGACAACTTCGTCGCGTCGGCGATTAAAACATCCGCGGCTGTCGTTGTCAATTGCCCCTGGCAAATTTGTTCCGAGGTCGGTCGCGAACTAATTGATTTTGAGGAAGTTGCGTGCGAAACATCGCAGTCAGGCCGCGCAAAACGAACAAACGCGTCAAGCTCGTCGCAGCCCGTCAGATTCGCCGCGCGCCGAGCCTTGTATTCCTTGCAAACCAAATAAACCAGCCTGCACAATTTCGCTTGAGCCTCGTCCGAAGGCAAAGCCCCGCAAACAGCCTCCGGCAAAGCGCCCCGCAAAGTCTTGGTGATGAATTTGTAGTCCGACGGCGACTGCACCCCGAACCCGCGGCTGCACGGCGCGCGGCGCACCCTTTCCCACAAACGCCTGACGCAAAAATTTTTCATCGTAAACCTTAAGCCCGAAGCCTGTTTGCAGCCTTCACAAACCGGCCTCGTGAACGTCCGAAACAGCGCGGCCCGACGGGTCGTTCACGGTCGCCCACGCCTCGTCCCACTCGCGAGCCTTCGCCGTGGAGCACGCCACGGAAGCCTCCTGCGGCACCGTCCGTGCGGCACTGTCCGACGGGAAATGCTCGGCGAATATCGAGCGGTAGAAATATTCCTCCTTGTTAAGCGGCGTGTTGATCGGGAACCGCGCGGCAGCATTAGCCATCTGCTCGTCGCTCACAGCCTCGGACGTGATTTTTTTCAGCGTGTCAATCCACGAATAACCCACGCCGTCGGAGAACTGCTCCTTCTGCCTCCACGCCACGCTCGCGGGCAGCATGTCGGCGAAGGCCTCGCGCAAAATCCGCTTCTCGATTGTGTTGCCCGGACACATCTTCGCCGCGGGGTTCAGACGCATCGCCACATCGAGAAACTCCTTGTCGAGAAACGGCACGCGCCCCTCCACGCCCCACGCGGCGAGGCTCTTGTTCGCGCGCAGGCAGTCGTACATGTACAGCTTGCCCAGCTTCCGCACGGTCTCTTCGTGAAACTCCTTTGCCGACGGCGCTTTGTGGAAATAAAGATACCCGCCGAAAATCTCGTCCGCGCCCTCGCCGGAAAGCACCATCTTGATGCCCATCGACTTGATCACGCGCGCCAAAAGATACATCGGCGTGGACGCGCGAACGGTTGTAACATCGTAAGTTTCAATGAAATAGATGACGTCGCGGATGGCGTCGATACCCTCCTGAATGGTGTAGTTTATCTCGTGGTGAACGGTGCCGATATGCTCCGCCACCTCGCGCGCTTTCGACAAATCCGGCGCACCTTTCAGACCCACGGCGAACGAGTGCAGGCGCGGCCACCACGCCACCTCACGGCCGTCCTCCTCCACGCGGCGCGGCGCGAATTTTTGCGCGATGGCACTGATGATTGACGAGTCGAGGCCGCCGCTGAGCAGCACGCCGTAAGGCACATCGCTCATCAGCTGCCGCTTCACCGCCCCTTCGAGCGCCGCGCGCAGTTCCTCCGCCGACGCTCCGTTGTTTTTCACATTATCGAAATCCTCCCAGTCGCGCTTATAATACCGCCGCAACTTGCCCTCGCGACTGTCGTAGCAATGACCCGGCGGGAACGGCGCATACTCCTCGCAATTGCCTTCGAGCGCCTTCATCTCGCTCGCAACGTAAAGCGTACCGTCGGCGTCGTGGCCAATGTACAAAGGGATCACGCCGATGGGGTCGCGCGCGATGAGGAAACTGTCGCTGTCCTCGTCGTAAAGGGCGAAGGCGAAGATGCCGCTAAGCTTTTCGAGAAAATCGACGCCGTACTCGCGGTAGAGCGCAAGTATCACCTCGCAGTCGCTGCCCGTCTGAAACGCATATTTGCCCGCGAGCTGCCGGCGTATTTCGAGGTGATTGTAGATCTCGCCGTTGACAGCCAACGCCTGTTTCTTGTCGGGAGAGAGCAGCGGTTGACCGCCCGATGCCGGGTCGACAATGCTCAGCCGCTCGTGCGCGAGGATGGCCGACCGACCGCAATAGATGCCGCTCCAGTCGGGCCCGCGATGACGTATCGTGCGGCTCATGGCCAGCGCTTTCGGCCGCAATGCCTGCGTTCGACCCTCAATATTAAAAATAGATACAATTCCACACATAACGGCTGCAAAAGTAGCAATAATCAACTGAAACGCGCGAAAAATTGACATTTTATTTGCAAAAGAGGCTTTTTGCTGACGAAATGTCGCTTGCAACAAGCCTTAACCATGCCGCGCGAAAAGACGCAAATGCCGCCGGCGAAGGGCGTGGGTGGCGCGTTGCTCCGCTGGCGGCAGGGTGTGTTTTCCGGTAATGATTATCCGGCCTATTCTTCGTGAAAACAGTTAAAAAATTTTTCTAAACCCTCAATTATAGCAGCTCTCGCCGTGTTCGTAGATGTCGAGGCCTTCCTCCTCGATGCGCCTGTCGACACGCAGCCCTTTTATCTTTTTTATCCCGAAGAACAGCACGCAACCGGCAGCCGCAGCCCACAGGTCGATGCAGATTATGCCGAGCGCCTGCGCCCCGAGGAAGCCCGCGCCGTGGCCGTAAAACAGCCCTTCGTCGAGCGACAGCAGGCCGGTCATCAGCGTGCCGATTATGCCGCACACGCCGTGTACGGAGCTTGCGCCGACGGGGTCGTCGACATGCAGTTTTTGGTCGATGAATTCAATCGAGAACGGCAGGACGACGCCGCAGACGAGACCGATGACGACCGCGCCTGCCGGGGACACCATATCGCAGCCGGCGGTGATGCCCACGAGCCCCGCCAGCACGCCGTTTAGCATTAGCGAGAACGACGGTTTGCCGTATTTCATCCACGTTACGAACATCGTCGCAACGCCGCCCGTGACAGCGGCAAGGTTTGTGGTGAGAAAGACGTGCGAGATGGCCGTGCGGTTCACCGCGCCGCTTGCTGCGAGCTGCGAGCCGGGGTTGAAGCCGAACCAGCCGAACCACAGCACGAACACGCCTAATGCCGCCACGAGAAGGTTATGGCCGGGAATAGCGCGGCTCTTGCCGTCCTTGCCGTATTTCCCGATGCGCGGCCCGAGCGCTATTGCCCCGACGAAAGCCAGTATGCCGCCGACGGAATGTACCACCGCGCTGCCCGCGAAATCGTGGAACACCGCGCCGAACGTGCGCATCATAAAGCCCGACGCCTCGTCGTTGCAGAGCCATCCGCCGCCCCATGTCCAGTGGCCGGAAACGGGGTAGATGATGAGCGAGATGAAGATGCTGTAAACGCAGTACATCGAGAACTTCGTCCGCTCGGCCATCGCTCCGGAAACAATGGTGGCGCTGGTGGCGCAGAACACCGTTTCGAAGATGAGGAACCCCTCCACGGGCAGCGTCGACGAGGCGGAATAGAAGTTCAGCCCGCCGAAGTTGGGCATGCCGATGAAGCCTTGCCCGCCGCTGCCGAACATGAAACCGAAGCCTACAAACCAGAACAGCAGCGAGCCGAACATAAAGTCAACAAAATTCTTAAAGAGGATGTTGGCAGTGTTCTTACTGCGCGTGAAACCCGCCTCGCACAGGGCAAAGCCGGGTTGCATGAAGAACACGAGCATCGCGGCCAGCAACATCCAGACGGTGTCCAAAGACAACCCTATTTCTTGTGTGTTCATAACCTGAAAATCTTAAATCAAACTTGAGAATTGACTGTGTTTTTTAAAACAAACCGAACCTCATTCGGCCTGCTCGGCGTTGTAAAGGGCAATGTCGCCGCTCTCGCCCGTGCGGATGCGAATGGTGTTCTCCACAGGGATGACGAAGATGCGGCCGTCGCCGATCTCGCCCGTGCGCGCCGCCTTCTGCACGGCAGCAAGGGTCTTCTCCACGTTCTTGTCGCGCACGACGATGTTCAACAGCATGCGCTCGATGCAGCTCGTGTCGTACATCACGCCCCTGTAAATGCGCGCCTGCCGCATCTTGCCCTCGCCGCGCACCTCGTAGTAGGAGAACCACTCGATGCCGGCCTCGAGCAGGGCGTCCTTGACATCCTCGAATTTCGTTTTGCGGATGATCGCTTCAATCTTTTTCATCTCAAATACGTTTTAATTAAACCTTTCTACCTCTTATAATATTAGTGCGAAGTAATTGCACTCGAAACTGACAGTTTGCTAACTTTTCGGCTGCAAAAGTAAGCATAATGTCAGCTTTTTGCCAGTTTTCCTTACTTTTTATTTATTATTTCTGCGTTATGCTTACAAATTGATAGCTTTCGCATTGGTTTTGGTTACATATTGAAAGCATTTCGCTTGAAAATGTAGCAATTTGTAAGAAATCTAACTTTTTAACAAGATTTTTGCTACGTCGTTGGCGGATATATTGGAATTTGTGTAATTTTGCCCCCGAAACAAGGCCGCAGGCTGCAAAGGGCCGGAATTTTTCAGGATAAAAACGCGGAGAACAGCAATGGAGAAAATACGTTTCACAAAGATGCACGGCGCGGGCAACGACTATGTCTACGTCAACACCATGCAGTACGCCGTGGCCGACGCGGAGGGGCTCGCGCGGAGAGTCAGCCGCCCCCATTTCGGCATCGGCAGCGACGGCCTCGTGCTCATCGGTGCGCCATCGGACCCCGCCGCGGCCGACTTCTCCATGCGCATCTTCAACGCCGACGGTTCGGAAGCGATGATGTGCGGCAATGCCTCGCGCTGCGTGGGGAAATACCTTTACGAGAGGCGCTTTACAGCTAAAACATCGGTCAGGCTCGAGACAAAGTCCGGGATAAAGATATTGAAATTGGCGGTAGAGGAGGGACGAGTGAAGTCGGTAACCGTCGACATGCTTGCTCCGGCGTTCAGTGTTCCTTCGCAGTTCGACGAACAAGCGTTTATCGCCGCGGGCAGCAGGCTGACGGCGCAAGGCAGGGCGTTTCCCGGCACGTTCGTCTCGATGGGCAACCCGCATTTCGTTTGCTTCGTCGACGACATCGACAGCATCGACATCGCCCGCTACGGCAGCGTGATGGAGCGCGACAAGGTCTTTCCCGACAGGTGCAACATCGAGTTTGCGTGCGTCCTGCCAAGCGGCGCTATCCGTTGCAGGGTGTGGGAGCGCGGCAGCGGCATAACCCTTGCTTGCGGCACGGGCGCCTGCGCGACATCGGCGGCGGCAACCCATACCGGTCGCAGCGGACGGGCGAACACGATTGTTATGGACGGCGGCGAGCTGTGTATCGACTGGGATGAAGCTTCCGGCCACGTCTTCATGACCGGCGGAGCTGAGGATGTTTTCGACGGCGAGATACTGATTTAGAAGCATTACTGACAACATAAACCAAGCACAAACCGCAATTTATGGCACTCATCAACGAACATTTCCTGAAACTGTCGAAAAACTATCTTTTCGCCGACATAAAGAAAAAAGTGAACGCTTTCAAGGTGTCCAACCCCGGCGCCGACGTCATCAGCTTGGGCATCGGCGATGTTACGCGCCCCTTGTGTCCGGCGGTGATCGAGGCGATGCACAAGGCCGTGGAGGACATGGCGGCGGCGGAGACCTTCCGCGGTTACGGTCCGGAGGAGGGGTACGCCTTCCTGCGCGAGGCAATAGTGAAGAACGATTATCACGCGCGCGGGATAAACATCGACGCGGGCGAGGTGTTCATTAGCGACGGGGCGAAGAGCGACACGGGCAACATCGGCGAGCTTGTCAGGTGGGACAACAGCGTGGGCCTTACCGACCCCATTTACCCTGTTTACATTGACTCGAACGTGATGTGCGGGCGCGCCGGCAACCTCGACAACGGCAAATGGACGAACGTAACATACATGCCATGCACGGCGGCGAACAATTTCGTGCCGGAGATCCCCGACCGCCGCGTCGACATCATCTACCTGTGCTACCCGAACAACCCCACGGGCACGGTCATCACGCGCGGGGAGCTTAAGAAATGGGTCAACTACGCCCTGAAAAACGATACGCTCATCCTCTACGACGCGGCTTACGAGGCTTATATCCAAAACGACGATATACCCCATTCGATCTATGAGATTCGCGGCGCGAAAAAGGTGGCCATCGAGTTCCGCAGCTTCTCCAAAACGGCGGGGTTCACAGGCGTGCGCTGCGGCTACACCGTCGTGCCGAAAGAACTCACGGCGGCGTGCGTGGGCAGCGACGAGCGTTATCCCCTGAACCCCTTGTGGGACCGCCGCCAGTGCACCAAGTTCAACGGCACGAGTTACATCAGCCAGCGCGGCGCCGAGGCCGTTTACAGCCCCGAGGGTAAGGAGCAAATTAAGGCCACAATAAATTATTATATGCAGAACGCAAAGATGATGCGCTCCACGCTCACCTCGCTCGGGCTGACCGTTTACGGCGGCGAGAACGCGCCCTACCTGTGGGTTAAGACGCCCGACGGCACGGACAGCTGGAAGTTCTTCGACCGCATGCTCTACGGCGCGCAGGTGGTGTGCACCCCCGGCGTGGGCTTCGGTCCGAGCGGCGAGGGGTATGTCCGCCTGACAGCCTTCGGCAACCACGAGGACTGCGCAGCGGCGATGGAGCGCATCAGCAAATGGATTAAAGGATAACCAAAAGAGAGATAATTATTGTTTCAATTAAGTGTTTTAAAGGTAAAGAAAAGATGACAAGTTTAAGGTTTCATGCTGTGGAAGAAGCAGCGAAAAAGAAGGCCGTGGATGTGATTTCGCCTATCGAAAGGCCTTCGGAATACTTTGGCAAATACGTCTTCAACCGGACTAAGATGTACAAGTATCTGCCCGCGGACGTGTACGAGAAGCTGATCGACGTCATTGACAACGGCGCACCTCTGGACCGCTCCATCGCCGACACTGTGGCGAAAGGTATCAAGCAGTGGGCCGACGAGAACGGCGTAACACATTACACCCACTGGTTCCAGCCGCTCACCGAGGGTACGGCCGAGAAGCACGACGCCTTCATCGAGCACGACGGCAAGGGCGGCATGATTGAGGAGTTCTCGGGAAAACTGCTCGTGCAGCAGGAGCCGGACGCCAGCTCGTTCCCCAGCGGCGGCATACGCAACACCTTCGAGGCGCGCGGCTACTCCGCATGGGATCCCACATCGCCGGTGTTCATCTCCGACGACACCCTTTGCATCCCGACAGTCTTTATTTCTTACACGGGCGAGGCGCTCGACTATAAAGCCCCGTTGCTCCGCGCCCTCCACGCGGTAAATGTCGCCGCGACGGATGTCTGCCATTATTTCTACCCCGACGTGAAAAAGGTAACGAGCAACCTCGGTTGGGAACAGGAATATTTCCTCGTTGACGAAGGGCTCTACTCGGCGCGGCCCGACCTCCTTCTCACCGGCCGCACGCTTATGGGACACGAGGCGGCGAAGAACCAGCAGATGGACGACCATTATTTCGGCATCATCCCCGACCGCGTGCTCGCCTTTATGAAAGACCTTGAGATTCAGGCGCTCGAGCTGGCCATACCGTGCAAGACGCGCCATAACGAGGTGGCGCCGAACCAGTTCGAGATTGCGCCTATCTACGAGGAGACGAACCTCGCCGTGGACCATAACATGCTGCTTATGTCGCTTATGAAGAAAGTGGCGCGCAAGCACGGGTTCAGGGTATTGCTCCACGAGAAACCCTTCGACGGCATCAACGGCTCGGGCAAGCACAACAACTGGAGCCTCTCGACCGACACCGGCGTGCTGCTTCACGCGCCCGGCAAGACGCCCGAGGAGAACCTGCGCTTCGTAACGTTCATCGTTGAGACGCTTATGGGTCTCTACCGCCACAACGGACTGATCAAAGCCTCCATCATGAGCGCCACCAACGCCCATCGTCTCGGCGCGAACGAGGCGCCCCCGGCCATCATCTCGTCGTTCCTCGGCACGCAGGTGAGCGAGCTGCTCGACCATATCGTCAAGAGCGACACCGACGACCCGTTCAACCTCGTGGGCAAACAAGGGATGAAACTCGGCATACCCGAAATCCCGGAGCTGATGATTGACAACACCGACCGCAACCGCACGTCGCCGTTCGCCTTCACCGGCAACCGCTTCGAGTTCCGCGCCGTGGGCAGCGAGGCCAACTGCGCCTCGGCAATGATTGCTTTAAACACCGCCGTGGCAGAGGCATTAACCGATTTCAAGACCCGCGTCGACGCATTAATTGCAAGCGGCAAAGACCAAACCGCCGCCATCGTAACCATCCTCAAAGAGGACATCAAAACCTGCGCGCCGATACGCTTCGACGGCAACGGCTATTCCGACGAATGGGTGGCAGAGGCCGAGAGGCGCGGACTGGACACCGAGCGCTCCTGCCCCATCATCCTCGACCGCTACCTCGACGACGCCAGCGTGAAGATGTTCGAAAAAATGAATGTGTTCTCGAAAAAAGAGCTCGAGGCCCGCAACGAAATCAAGTGGGAGACCTACACGAAGAAAGTGCAGATCGAGGCCCGCGTCTTCGGCGACATCACCATGAACCACATCATCCCCGTCTGCACAAAGTACCAGTCGCAACTGGCTTGCAACGTGGAAAACATGATGAAGATCTACGGCGAAGAAGAGGGTAAGAAACTCTCGGCAAGCAACATGAGCATCATCCGCGAGATTGCCGAACGCATACAGCGCATCGAGTGCGGCGTGCAAAACCTTGTCGAGGCGCGCAAGGTGGCGAACAAGATCGAAGACGAGCGCGAGAAGGCCATCGCCTACCACGACACGGTCGAACCCAAGCTCGACGAGATACGCTACGACATCGACAAGCTCGAACTCATTGTCTCCGACGAGATGTGGACCCTGCCGAAATACCGCGAACTGCTGTTCATGAGGTAAAGCAAAATCAGGTTAAGGCCGGGCAAACGGCAAAGAAAGAAAGGAGGGACATCGCAAAAACGGTGCCCCTTCTTTCAATTGTTGTAACTTTTATTTAACGTTTAGAGCTTCGGACCTGCCGCCACGAGCGCCTTACCGGCATCGTTGGTGGTGTATTTCGCAAAGTTTTTGATGAAGCGTCCTGCAAGGTCCTTCGCCTTCTCGTCCCAAACGGAAGCGTCGGCGTAGGTGTCGCGCGGGTCGAGGATGGCCGGGTCGACGCCGGGCAGCGCGGTGGGCACTTCGAAGTCGAAATACGGGATCTTCTTCGTCGGGGCGGTGTTAATCGAACCGTCGAGGATGGCGTCGATGATGCCGCGCGTGTCTTTGATAGAGATGCGCTTGCCGGTGCCGTTCCAACCGGTATTTACGAGGTATGCCTTTGCGCCGTTAGCCTCCATTTTCTTCACAAGCTCCTCAGCGTATTTCGTCGGGTGCAGCTCGAGGAACGCCTGTCCGAAGCAAGCGGAGAAGGTCGGTGTCGGCTCGGTGATGCCGCGCTCCGTGCCCGCGAGTTTTGCGGTGAAGCCGGAGAGGAAGTAATACTTGGTCTGCTCGGGCGTCAGGATGGATACCGGCGGCAATACGCCGAAGGCGTCAGCGGAGAGGAAGATTACCTGCTTTGCTGCCGGACCCGTGGAGATCGGCTTAACGATGTTCGTGATGTGGTCGATGGGGTACGACACGCGCGTGTTCTCGGTTACGCTCTTGTCGGTGAAATCGATCTTGCCGTCCTTGTCGAGGGTTACGTTCTCCAACAGGGCGTTGCGCTTGATGGCGTTGTAGATGTCGGGCTCGGATTCCTTGTCGAGGTTGATCACCTTCGCGTAGCAGCCGCCCTCAAAGTTGAACACGCCGTTGTCGTCCCAGCCGTGCTCGTCGTCGCCGATCAGGAGGCGCTTCGGGTCGGTGGAAAGGGTGGTCTTGCCCGTGCCGGAGAGTCCGAAGAAGATGGCGGTGTTCTGGCCGTTGAGGTCGGTGTTGGCCGAGCAGTGCATAGAAGCGAGCCCTTTCAGAGGCAGGTAATAGTTCATCATAGAGAACATACCTTTCTTCATCTCGCCGCCGTACCACGTATTGAGGATTACCTGCTCGCGTGTCGACACGTTGAACGCCACGCAGGTCTCGGAGTTGATGCCGAGCTCTTTGTAGTTCTCAACCTTCGCCTTCGACGCGTTGTAAACCACGAAGTCCGGCTCGAAGGTCTCAAGCTCTTTCTCCGTCGGGCGAATGAACATGTTCGTTACGAAGTGCGCCTGCCAAGCCACCTCCATGATGAAGCGCACGGCCATGCGCGTGTCGGCATTGGCGCCGCAGTAGCCGTCGACGATGTACAGCTTCTTGTTCGAGAGCTCGGCCTTGGCCAACTTCGTTACGGCGGCCCATGTCTCCTCGCTCATCTTCTTGTTGTCGTTCTTGTATTCGTCGGTCGTCCACCAAACAGTGTCCTTCGATGTGGCGTCGTAAACGATGTATTTATCTTTGGGCGAGCGGCCGGTATAAACGCCCGTCATCACATTAACCGCACCAAGCTCGGAAACCTGACCCTTGTCGTAACCGGTAAGGTCCTTCTTCATTTCCTCCTCGAACATCACTTCGTACGAGGGGTTGTACACAACTTCCGTTGTCCCTGTAATGCCGTACTTTTGAAGTACCGATTTGTCAAACTTTGCCATAAAAATTCTGATTTAATTGTTTGTATTTAATTTGTTTGTATCCTTTCGAGGCGCAAAATTAATTCTTTTCAAGATGTTGCACAAACGAAAAGACCTTTGTTTGCTACGTATGAAACCGATTTTTGCGTTAATTAAACGTAATTGGCGCGAAACGGCCCTGTGTTTGTAAGTTATGAGTTGCAAAGAAACTGCCTGTTTTTCATATATTTGCAGCGAACAAAAAACCTTTACCCGATGAAAATTATCAACCTCGCCGAACAGAACACCATCGTCAACCGGTTCGTTGCCGAATTGCGCGACGCCGACTACCAGCGCAACCGCCACCTCTTCCGCCGCAACATCGAGCGCATCGGCGAAATGATGGCCTACGAGATTAGCAAACAGCTCGATTATTCGCCCAAACAAATCGTTACGCCGCTCGCCACGGCCACCGTCTCCACACCCGACGACGAGATCGTTGTCGCCACCGTCATCCGCGCCGGCGTGCCGTTGCAAGAAGCGTTCCTCCGCATCTTCGACCACGCCGATGCAGCCTTCGTCTCGGCCTATCGCTACTACAAAGACGCGGCGCACACGCAGGTGGCGATAAAAACGGAATACCTCGCCTCGCCCGACCTCAACGGCAAGACGCTCCTGCTCGTCGACCCGATGCTCGCCACCGGCGGCAGCCTCGAACTGTCCTACCGCGCACTCCTCTCGCACGGCACGCCGCGACGCTTCATCATCGCCGCCGTCATCGCCGCGCAACAAGGCATCGATTTTTTAACGAAAGCCTTTGAAAATGAGGATGTTACGCTATACACCGCCGTCATCGACCCCGCGCTGAACGACAAGAAATACATCGTGCCAGGCCTTGGCGACGCCGGCGACCTTTGTTACGGCGAGAAAATTTAGCCTTGGCGCGAACGAAAAGACTTTGCACAAAGAAAAAAGCGGGGGTGTCGCAATGAACATGCCCGCTTTTATTTATTGAATTTCAGCTTAATTGATTTTCAGCTTGATTATTGCAGGAACGAGATGAGCACGCCCGCGGCGACGGCCGAGCCGATGACGCCGGAGATGTTAGAGGCCATGCAGTAGTTCAGCACGTGGTTTTTCGGGTCGTACTTCGTGGCAATCTCGTTGGCCACGCGCGAGGCCATCGGCACGGCGGAGAGGCCTGTCGCACCGACGAGCGGGTTAACCTTTTTCTTGGCGAACAGGTTGAAAACTTTCACCATGCAGATGCCCGCGGCAATCGACAGGGCGAAGGCGAGGAAACCGCCGACAACGATGCCTATTGTCTGCCAGTTGAGGAAGGCCTTGGCGGTCATCGTCGCGCCGACGCACAGGCCGAGGAAGATCGTTGCGGTGTTCATTATGCCGTTGCTGGCCGTCTGGAAAAGGCGTCCGGTGAGGGTGCCGAGCTCTTTCAGCAGGTTGCCGAACATGAGCATGCCGATGAGCGACACGGCGGTGGGCACGAGCAGCGCCACGACGACGGTAACGGTGATGGGGAACATGATTTTCGCCACGCGGATGTTCTTTATTTGCAGGGTGTCGGGGTGAATTTTATCCTGCTCCTTCATGTTTATCATCAGCTCCTTTTTCGTGCAAAGCAGCCGCACGACAAGCGGAATAATCACGGGCACGAGCGCCATGTAGGAATAGGCCGCGATGGCAATAGGGCCGAGCAGATGCGGCGCGAGCTTTATCGTGGTGAAGATTGCCGTGGGGCCGTCAGCACCGCCGATGATGCCCATCGAAGCCGCCTCGCGCGGGGTGAAACCTATGGCTAACGAGCAGAGCAGTACGGCGAAGATGCCGAACTGTGCGCCGGCGCCGAAGATGCTCAGACGCAGGTTGCGCAGCATCGGCCCGAAGTCGGTCAGCGCACCAACGCCCATGAAGATTATCGGCGGTATGAGGCCCGTCTTAATCGTCATGTAATAAAGGAAGTTCATCAGTCCCAGCTCGTGCGCTATCTTGTGGATAGGCATGTCCCAGATGTCCGCCGTTACGCCGTTGGAGAGCATCACATACCCGTCGCCGTCGGCTTGCAGCACGTCCATCCCTCCGCCGGGGAAATTCGCCAACAGCACGCCGAAGCCGATAGGTATGAGCAGCAGCGGCTCGTATTTCTTGACAATGCCCAGATAGAGCAGTGCGCACGCGATGGCCAACATTATCAGGAACGACCAGTTTCCGCCGATTTGCGAGAAGGAGGTCATGTCCCATAAATTACGCAGGATTTCCACTGTTCAAAAATTTAAAGTTGAGTGTTTCACGTTTGCCTTATGCGATGATCATCAGCACATCGTCCTCGTTGACCGCCTCGCCCGGATGGAAGTTGATCGAAGTGATCACGCCGGCGAACTCGGACTTGATGGCGTTGTAGGTTTTCATTGCCTCGATGAAGCATACCACTTCGCCTTTCTCTACCCTGTCGCCCACCTTTTTCGGTTGCTCGCCCGAGCCGCTGACAAGGAAAAATTTGCCTTCGAGCGGGGCGGTAAGCTCGTTGCCTTTGCCGATGGGTGCAGCCTGCGCGCCGCTGTCCGTTGCCTGCGCGGGCGTGCCGTCGTAAGAGATTGCCACCTTGTAATTTTGGCCGTCGACGGTAACAACAATGCTGTCGGGTTTCGCCGTACCGCCGGACTCCTTTTCAGCCTTGCGCTTCTCCAAGTCGGCGAGGAAATCGGCCTTAGCCTTACCGCTCTTGTAAGCCTCGTACTGCGTGGGGTGCATCGCGTATTCGAAGAGCTCCTCATCGTCCTTGCCGAGCGGCCAGCCTTTCTCTTTCATCAGCTTGCGGAACTCGTCGAGGCAATCGGGGTAATTCTCCTGCGGGTCGTTCTTCACGAACTCGCGGCCCTCAGCCTTCGCCATCTTTTCAAACAGCGGGTCGACGGGTCCGGGCAGCTGTCCGGCCTTGCCCAAAATCATGTCCCAGATAGTGTCGGCAATCATCGTCCAGCGCTCCTTGCCCTTCTCCATCTGCAGGACATTCATCAGCGCGAGGTTCTTCACGTATTGCGAGAACGGCGTAACGAGTGTCGGATAGCCCACCTTCGGCCACACGTAAGCCACCTCATCGAATAGTTTGACGAGCAGTTGGTCTGTGGTCAGTTCCGGCTGATTGTGCTTCCGCTTCCAATTATTCAGTGACTTAAGGTTGTCCTCAAGGTCGGTCATAAGCGACCCCATCATACCTCCCGGCAGACCCGGCTTGATAAGCAGCGAGTTGTCGACGCGGTTGAGGGCGGGCGTGTAATATCCGAGGAAATCGTCGGACATCGCCTGCATCTTCGAGCGCACCTCCATATACGCCTCGATGTTTATATCTTTCACTTTGAAGCCCGCATCCTTCAGCATCTCCTGAACAGCCATAATGTCGGCGTGTCCCGTACCCCACGACAAGGGCGACATACCCGTGTCCACGATGTCGCAACCGTTCTTGCACACCTCGAGAATAGATGCTACGGAGAAGCCCGGCCCGGCGTGCGAGTGGTACTCCACGATGATGTCTTTCTTGTAGTCCTTAATGCCCTTCACAATCTTGCCCAGTGTCTCCGGACGACCTATGCCCGCCATATCTTTCAGGCAAATCTCGTCGGCGCCGGCATCGATAAACTGCTTTGCAAGGTTGACGTAATATTTCACCGTGTGGATGGGCGAATAAGTGATGCAGAGCGCCGCCTGCGCAATCATCCCCGCGTCGTGGGCATACTGGATGGACGGTATGACGTTGCGCGGGTCGTTCAAGCCGCAGAAAATTCGGGTTATGTCTGTTCCTTGCGCCTTCTTCACGCGGTAAAAAAGCTTCCGCAGATCCTTCGCGCAAGGGCTCATGCGCAGTCCGTTAAGCGCGCGGTCGAGCATGTGCGTTTGTATGCCCGCCTCGTGAAAAGGTTTTGTCCATTCGCGCACCGCCGTGTTGGGGTTCTCGCCGAACAGCAGGCACACCTGTTCGAAGCCGCCGCCGTTGGTCTCCACACGATCGAAGCAACCCATTTTTATAATTGAAGGGGCGATGTCGACAAGCTGGTCCACACGCGGTTGGTACTTGCCAGCGCTTTGCCACATGTCCCTGAACATTAAACTGAATTTCACCTCTTTTGCCATAAAAAAGTCTCCTTTCTTTTTCCTTAAAGGCGCGCCACGTTCGGCCGTCGCAGCGCGCGAAACCACACTTCCTTGAACTACTCTCTCGTCAGAAGCCCTTCGTCAAAGTTCTTTGTAAAAAGCCTTTCGCAAAAGCTTCCCGTCAAAGCCTCTCCACCGACCTCACCGCACCTTTTCCGCCGGTGAGACGGTTGACAGCGGCCGCGATGACGCTCATCGTAACAGGGCTCACCGCCTCTGCCTCGGGTTGGCGCCGCGCCGGCCGGGTCTCGTCGGGAGCAATCCGGTTAATCAACGCAATAAGCAGTCTGCTGAGATAAATCACAATCAACAAAATGGCGAAAACGGTAACCATACCTATCACCATCAGCGTTATCCCCAATCCGAAATTCTCCATAGTCCCAATCTTTTTAAAACCCGCTTTTCCGACTGCAAAAGTACTCACTTCAACAAAATTGTGCAAGAGAAAAGAACATAATACAAGTTAAAAACTTAATATTGAGGGCAACGCCGCAGCAGCTTTATTTGTCCGTTGCCTGACAAACCCCGCGCGAACGTTTGCCTCTTTCGAAGGAAAAACCTAACTTTGTTCGCGGAACAGAGCTTTAATTCGCTCGCGAAACGGGACATCGATTTTTTGCATAAATATTCAAAACCACAGTTATGAAAACCTTCAAAACCCTATTCTTTCTGCTAATGCTCCTCTCTTCGTACACCCTTCGCGCCGCCGAACCGCTCACCGTCGACCTGTGGCCTGGCGCACCAGCCGTGAAAAGCTCCGACGCTGCCGACACCGCACGCGTTTACATCTTCCTGCCCGCCGCCCACGCCACCGGCCGCGCCATCCTCATCTGCCCCGGCGGAGGGTATGTCGGCCTCGCCATGGAGCACGAAGGTACAATGTGGGCGCAGTTTTACAACAGCATGGGCATCGCCGCCATCGTCTTGAAATACCGCATGCCGCACGGCAATAAAAACGTGCCGATCAGCGACGCCGAACAGGCCATGCGCCTCATCCGCGCCAACGCCGCAGCGTGGAACATCAACCCCGACGACATCGGCATCATGGGTTCCTCCGCCGGCGGCCACCTCGCCAGCACTGTCGCCACGCACGCCAAGGATGATGTCCGGCCGAACTTCCAAATTCTCTTTTACCCTGTGATAACGATGGATCCCGAGTTCACGCACATGGGTTCGCACGACAATTTCCTCGGGCAAAAAGCAAAGAAAAAGGACGAGGTTGAATACAGCAACGACCTGCAAGTGTCGCGAACAACGCCGCGCGCGCTCATCCTGCTGTCCGACGACGACGGCCTCGTTGTTCCCGCCAACGGCGTCAACTATTATTTCGCGCTATACAAACACGACATCCCCGCCTCGCTGATGGTCTACCCCACCGGCGGCCACGGCTGGGGCATGAGCACCGATTTCGCTTTCCACCTCGAGATGCTGATGAACGTCCGCGCGTGGCTGAACAGCTTTTAGGGGCAAGAACTGAATAATTATACAAAACGAAAGGGCGGAAAACAATCTCCACCCTTTTTTCGCGCCGCTTCGTAGTTGTTGCTACTGCTTATTTTATTTGGAAAAGGCTCAGAGCAGCGCCTCGATTTCCTTGTTTATATCGTCGATTTGTTCGTCGCGCTTCGAGGGCGAGCAGTTGCGGTCGAGCAGGAAATACGTGGGCAATTTTTGAACGTTGTAGAGCATGAGATAGTTGCTCGACAGGCTGCTCGCATCGTTCACCGACACCCACGGCAGCGCGGCGGTCTGCGTCATCCAGAAGTGCTCGTTGGCGTCGACGGACACCTGATAGATCTCGAGCCCGCGCGCGTGATACTTATTATAAACCTCGCGCAGCGCCATGATCCGTTTCGCCGTACCGTCCTGCGCGAACGAGCAGAAATCGAGCAGCACGACGTTGCCTTTCAGTTCGGACAACCGCCGCACAGTGCCGGTTCTGTCGGGCAGCGCGATGTCGATGACGTTCGACGTGTCGATCTTGCCCGGGTCGATCGTCTGGCTGCGCTGCGCCTGAAGGATGCGGATGTTTTTCATGCTCTCGATGACGATGTTGTGAAGGTTCTCGCCGCGCACCGACCCGGGGTGAAACGTGTCCCAGCTTGTGCCCACGGCGGCGAATGCTTTCACGTCGTTCTCGTCGGCGCGGGGGTTGAAGATGAGCGAGGCGCTGCCGGCAATGGTGACGGTTTGAAAGAGCGCGAAGTAGGAACTGGCCTTCTGGGGTTCTTTGTATAAATATTCATTTTTGACGTAGTCCTTATACGCACCGATGACGCTGTTCAGACTGTCCTCGACGGCGTACATTTTCAGCGTAGGGTCGTTGATTATCGCGTTCACGGTGAGTTGCAATTGCGTTTGCAGCAGCGCGAGCTCCTTCATCCGCGCGCAGTCGTCCGAGCCTTCAACCTCATAGTTTTGCGCCATGCCGGGGTATTTCGCCGTCAGCGTGATTGTCTGCGTTGAGTCCACCGCGATGTTCACTATTGCCTGTCCGATGCGCAGGCGGTAGAATTCCGGCGCGTCGCAGGCTGCAAGGGCGAAGGCGAACGTGCCGTCGGCCGACAGTTTCGCGGAGTCTGCCGCTTCGATGCCGTCCAGCCCGACGTTTTCGAGGTAGAGCATTTCGCCGTCGGCCCCGGTGATGGTGCCGCGGATGTGCGCCTTTTTGTTTGTGCATGCTGCGAGGCACATGGCGATGCACAAGAGAGCTAAACCGATTTTCTTCATTTTTCGTTGCCGTTTTTCCGTTTGCGCAAAGGTAAATATTTTTGCAGGTTTCTTCGTATTTTTGAGCCGTCTTTCAACCTTTAACAAAAAATAATTACCTTTGCGGCGAGGCTTCGAAAGGCTGTTCCAATTGCTTTCGCGGCTTTGTTTTCAGATTTGTAAAACGCAACTCTTATGAACGAGAATTTTAAACGAACAACTGTTACGGCAGCCCTGCCCTACGCCAACGGCGGCGTGCATATCGGTCATCTTGCCGGCGTCTATGTTCCGGCGGACATCTACGTGAGGTATCTGCGCTTGCAAGGTCGCGAAGTGATGTTTGTCTGCGGTTCGGACGAGCACGGCGTGCCGGTTACGATACGCGCCAAGAAAGAAGGTATCACGGTGCAGGAGGTTGTCGACCGCTACCATAATCTCATCAAACAGTCGTTTGCCGACTTCGGTATCAGCTTCGATATTTATTCCCGCACCACGTCGCCGACGCACAACAAGTTTGCCTCCGACTTCTTCCGCAAGCTCTACGACGACGGCGTGCTTGAAGAAATAACCGAGATGCAATATTGCGACGAGGTAACGGGCGAGTTCCTGACTGACCGTAATATCGTCGGCACTTGCCCGAAATGCGGTGCGGAAAATGCATACGGCGACCAGTGCGAGAAGTGCGGCTCGACGCTCTCACCCGACGAACTGATTAACCCGACCAATAAAAACAATCCCGGACACGGGTTGATTAAGAAACCTACAACCAACTGGTACCTGCCCTTGGGCAAATATCAGGCGTGGCTGAAGGACTGGATTCTCACGGGACACAAGGAGTGGCGGACAAACGTCTACGGGCAGTGCAAGTCGTGGCTCGATATGGATCTCCAGCCGCGGGCTATGACGCGCGACCTCGATTGGGGCATTCCCGTACCGATTGAGGGCGCGACGGGGAAAGTGTTATATGTCTGGTTCGACGCGCCAATCGGCTATATAAGCAATACAAAGGAGCTGTGCGAGAGCAACCCGGAGCGGTGGGGAAAGTGGCAAAAGTGGTGGCAGGACAGCGACACACGCCTCGTCCATTTCATCGGCAAGGACAATATCGTATTCCATTGCCTCATCTTCCCCGTGATGATGAAGGCGCACGGAGGTTACATTATGCCCGATAACGTGCCGGCAAACGAGTTCTTAAACCTTGAGAATGATAAGATTTCCACGTCGCGCAACTGGGCAGTGTGGCTCCACGAATATCTCACCGACTTCCCCGGCAAGCAGGATGTGTTGCGCTATGTCCTCACCGCCAACGCGCCCGAAACAAAAGACAACAACTTCACGTGGCGCGATTTTCAAGAGCGTAACAACTCCGAGCTCGTTGCGATATACGGCAATTTCGTCAACCGCGCCCTGCAACTGACGAAGAAATACTTCGGCTCAAAAGTACCGGAATGCGGCGAATTGCTCGACATCGACAAAGAAACAATACTTGAATTCCGCCGCACGCGCGAGAAAGTTGAGGCGCTTTTGGAGACGTTCAAGTTCCGCGACGCACTACGCGAAGCAATGAACCTCGCACGCACGGGTAACCGGTACATGACCGAATGCGAGCCTTGGAAGCTATGGAAGACAGAGCCGGAGCGGGTGAAAACCATTCTTTACGTAAGTCTCCAACTCGTGGCAAACCTCGCAATAGTATTCGAGCCGTTCCTGCCGTTCAGCAGCAAGGCGCTCCGGCGAATGCTTCTTTTAGACGACAATATCGGTTGGCAACGGCTCGGTGACGACGATTTGCTGAAACCGAACCATCAGACGGGCGAGCCGGAACTGCTGTTCGAGAAGATTGACGACAGTGAGATCGCTGCGCAATTGAAGAAATTGGAAGACACTAAAACCGCCAATAACGCCGGCGGGTTCACTCCTGAGGCAGTCAAAGAGAATGTCTCTTACGACACCTTTGCAAAGCTCGACATCCGCGTGGGCACCGTGCGGGCATGCGAAAAGGTGAAGAAGAGCAAGAAGCTGCTTAAATTCCACATCGACGACGGCACTGCGGACGGGCGCACCATCCTCTCCGGCATCGCTCCGTATTATGAGGACCCGCAGGCGTTAATCGGCAGGCAAGTGCTGTTCGTGGCAAACTTCGAGACCCGGAAAATGCTGGGCGAGGAGAGCCAAGGGATGATCCTCTCCGCCGTCGACAGCAACGGGACACTCTCCGTAGTTACTACCACGAAGGATGTGCAGCCCGGTTGCACGGTGGAATAACCCTTGTTTTAAGGTCAGCCGGCGTTGAAAAATCAGGCTACATTGAAAGATTTGGCAACGTTGAAAATTTAGCCTTCGTTGAAAATTTAACCTACGTTGAAAATCGAGTCGCCGATGAATTCGCGGAGCAGCGACGAACAAGGAATTTGATCCTCGTTGATAGGCCGGAAGCAAGTTAAAAAGTTAAGTAGCTTCTCGGCAATGCGGTATTCGCGTGCATCGTGCGGCACCTCGCGCAACACGCTTTCGGCCTTGTTTCTCAGCGCGGCAAGTTCGTAGAGCATCGATGTGTCGAACACCGCATCGGCCTCTTTCTTAAACGGCAGCACCCACTTTTTCTCGCCCCTTCTCACCGAGCCCCAGCCGGCAATGGTCTCTTGCGCCGTCTTGCCGCGCGTCTGGTAATCGCGGCTGATGCGGCGGAGGATGCGGTTGGTGGTGGTCGGAATCCAATGCTCGCCGTCGAGAGAGATGGGGCTGAGCGGCGCAGCGTAAATCTTGTACTTCACAGCGTCGGGGATTTGCGAAGTGAGCATCGGGTTGAGCGCGTGAATGCCTTCGATGACGAGGATCATGTCGGGCGCCAAGGTTAATTTTTCGCCGAGATATTCGCGCTCGCCGCGTGCGAAATTGTAAGTAGGCAAAGCCACTTCGCGGCCGGCAAGGAGGTTGTTAAGGTCGGCATTAAACTGCTCCAAATCCATTGCTTCGATGCACTCGAAATCGTAGTTGCCGTCCTTGTCGCGCGGCGTCTTCGAGCGCGGCACAAACCAGTTGTCTGTCGACAGCGCGACGGGGTGCCGGTGGCTTGCCATAAGCTGAATGCACAGGCGCATGCTGCTCGATGTTTTGCCCGACGACGACGGTCCGGCGAGCAGCACTATTTTCACGCCTTGCCGGTGCGCAATTTCCTCGGCTATTTTAATTAACTGCCGCTCTTGCAGGGCCTCGGTAACGAGTATCATGTCCGACGAAAAGCCTTTCTCTATTGCGTTGTTGATGAACTCGACGGTGTGCATTTTCTTCTCTTCCACCGTCCGGTAGTTGTGCAGTGTGTATTGCTTCTCCATAAAAAAATTCGCGTTTGGGTTAGCGTTTTGCAAAAATAATATTTTCCGCCGGAATTAGGCTCGGCAAGGATAAATTTAGCGCATGTTTTCCGCCGCGAAGGGCCATAAGCGGGGCGAATTGTTTGGCTTTTACGCCTATTTATTATACCTTTGCGCGACCAAAAAACCAGTCATGAATTTCTCATCAACGGCAAATATGATTTTCAACGGCGTCATCAGCGACTACCACCTGACGAACAGCGTTGACGCACAAATAAAGATCCCTTACGACATCGGCAGCATCGAGCGCGAGCTCTATCAGAAATGCTGGATCGACACCGTGCAATGGCACCTCGAGGACCTCATCCGCGACCCTAACATCTCGCCGGCCGACGCCTTGCTCTTGAAGCAGCGCATCGACAAAAGCAATCAGGACCGCATCGACCTTGTCGAGCAGATCGATTCGCATTTCCGCACGCAGTTCAGCGACGTTACGCCCTTGCCCGAGGCGACGCTCAACACCGAGAGTCCCGCGTGGGCTGTCGACCGCCTGAGCATCCTCGCGCTGAAAATCTACCACATGCGCGAGCAAACCGCCCGCACCGACGCGCCGGAAGAGCATATCACCAAGTGCAAGGGCAAGCTCGCCATCCTCCTCGAGCAGCAGATCGACCTGTCGAAAGCCATCGACCAGTTGCTCGACGACATCGCCGCAGGACGCAAGCGCATGAAGGTGTTCCGCAAGATTAAGATTTACAACTATCCGCCGGACGACTCGGTGCTTTACGCGAAGAAAATAGCCGACAGCGAAATTGATATTTCCAAGTAGCAATTTATGCCCTTTCCGACTTGCCATTTTGCACACTGTACGGTCGATTGTGCATATCTCCACACAAAATAAACGGTTTTCTTCACGGTGTGGTATTTATTGTGTTCCTTTGCAAGCGATTTGACAATGAAATTTATATAAAACAATTAAAATCTTATTATTATGTCTGATATTGAATCAAAAGTTGTGGCAATCATCGTTGACAAGCTCGGCGTTGATGAGGCTGAGGTTACTGCAAATGCAAGTTTCACTAACGACCTCGGGGCCGACTCGCTCGACACCGTAGAGCTCATCATGGAGTTTGAGAAAGAATTTAACATTTCCATCCCCGACGACAAGGCTGAATCGATTGCTACCGTTGGCGACGCCATCAAGTATATCGAAGAAAACACAAAGGCTTGATTAGCCGAGCGAAAACCTCGGTTTTTACTTGGTTTATAACTTATAATCCGCGGGTTGCCCCTGCACGATTATTTGCTATAAACCAATATTTTGTTAATGGAATAAATCATTCGGGACGCAAGGCGGCAAGCTGCAACGTGCTCTCGTACTAACTTAAATGCAAATGGAATTAAAAAGAGTAGTGATAACCGGAATGGGTTGCATCACCCCCTTGGGCAACACGCCCGAAGAGACATGGGCCAACCTCGTCGCCGGTAAAAGCGGTGCCGCGCCGATCACGCATTTCGACGCCTCGCAGTTTAAGACGCAGATAGCCTGCGAATTGAAAAACTTTAATGTCTACGACTTCATCGAAAAGAAAGACGCAAGAAAAATCGATAATTATGCGCAGTACGCCCTCATCGTGGCCGACCAAGCAATGAAAGACTCTGGCATCAACCTTGAGACGGTCGACCGCAACCGCATCGGCGTGGTCTTCGGCGTCGGCATCGGCGGCATCCAGACCTTCGAGGAGGAGGTGGGTTACTACGCGTCGCACAGGGAAAACGGCCCGAAGTTCAACCCGTTCTTCATCCCGAAAATGATTGCCGACATTTGCACCGGACATATCTCAATCAAATTCGGCATCCACGGCCCGAACTACGTCGTAACATCGGCGTGCGCATCGTCGACACATGCCATCGGCGAGGCGTTCAACCTCATCCGCTTGGGCAAAGCGAACATCATGCTCAGCGGCGGCGCCGAAGCGGCCATCACCGAAGCGGGCGTGGGAGGGTTTAACGCGATGAAAGCCCTGTCCACACGCAACGACGACGCCGAGCACGCCAGCCGGCCTTTCTCCGCCAGCCGCGACGGGTTTGTCATGGGCGAAGGCGCGGGCTGCCTCGTGCTGGAAGAGCTCGAACACGCAAAGGCGCGCGGCGCGAAGATCTATGCCGAGATCGCGGGCGAAGGAATGTCGGCAGATGCTTACCACATCACCGCCTCGCACCCCGAAGGCGCAGGCGCAATCATCGTCATGAGCGAAGCGCTGGCCGACGCGGGAATGAAGCCCGAAGACATCGATTACATCAATGTTCACGGCACATCCACGCACGTTGGCGACATCTCCGAAGTGAAAGCCATCAAAGAGGTTTTCGGCAAACACGCTTACGACCTTAACATCTCGTCGACGAAGAGCATGACAGGCCACCTGCTCGGTGCGGCAGGCGCTGTCGAGGCGTTATTCACCGTCCTTTCCGTGCAGAACGACATCATTCCGCCAACCATCAACCACGAGGAAGACGACAAAGACCCCGACATCGATTACAACCTCAATTTCACGTTCAACAAAGCGCAACGCCGCACCGTTCGCGCAGCGCTGTCGAACACCTTCGGCTTCGGCGGACACAACGCATGCATCATCATCAAGAAATATTAAATGTTTAATGATTTAATGATTCGCGTAAAGCTCCTCTTCCTGAAAAAGGATAAGGAGCTTTATTGCAAATTGCGCCCCATCATCGGCTTCTACCCGCGCAAAATCGAACTCTACAAACTCGCGCTGTCGCACAAGAGCATCATGAACCGCAACCGCAAAGGGCAAATCGTCAACAACGAGCGGCTCGAATTCCTCGGCGACGCCATCCTCGGCGCGGTGGTAGGCCACATCGTTTTCAAGCATTTCCCCGGCAAGCGCGAAGGGTTTCTTACAACCACACGCTCGAAGCTCGTGCAGCGCGAGATGCTCGGAAAATTGGCCAAAGAGATGGGCGTAACCGACCTGCTGCTGTCGTCGAACAGCACGCTGAGCCACAACTCATACATCGGCGGCAACGCGTTCGAAGCGCTCGTCGGCGCCATCTACCTCGACCGCGGCTACAACGCCTGCATGCGCTTCGTCGAAAACAAGATTTTGGCCAACCTCGTCAACATCGACCGCGTGGCGTACAAAGAGGTGAACTTCAAGTCGAAGCTGCTCGAATGGTCGCAGAAAAACCATATCGATGCCAAGTTCGAGTTGATCGAACAGGCGCAGGACGCCAACGGCAACCCGACGTTCGAATACAGCGTCGTTCTCGAAGGCCTCGCCGCGGGAAAAGGTAAAGGTTATTCGAAAAAAGAGGCGCAACAGAAAGCCGCGCGGCAGACGCTCGAAAAACTGCATAAAAGCAGCACGTTTGTTGATAATGTAAATGCAGCGAAGGCCAATAGGCAAAAGCAAAGTGCAGGCAGTGCGAAGAAACAAAACAATGGCTTGCCCGACGGTGGAAAACAGGTGGAAAACGGTTGAAAGCGGCGGTTGAAACAGTTGAAAGAATTGCAGCTTATTACTTTTCAACCGACACCAAAACAACATCAATTTTGTTTCTAACCGCATCATCAAAATCTAAATAATTGTCGCTCTGATTATTGCGCTGTTTTCAACCTTTTCAACCGTCTATTAACAGCATTATCAAATAAGTTTTTCTTATAAAATAAATCAATAAATAATGGTTGTTACGCTGATTGTGCTATGCCTGACGGTCGCCTTTTTCATCACCGGGAAAGTGCGCGCCGACGTGGTGGCCCTCTGCGCACTGGTCATCCTCTCGCTCACGGGCATCCTCACGCCGCAGGAGGCGCTGTCGGGCTTCTCGTCGGAGGTGGTGATAATGATGGCCGGCCTGTTCGTCATCAGCGGCGCAATCATCCAGACGGGCCTCGCGAAAGGCATCTCGGCGAGGATTATGCGGCTCTCGCGCGGCAACGAGACGCTGACGTTCCTGCTTGTGATGCTGACAACCTCGTTTATCGGCGCAGTGGTGAGCAACACGGGTACGGTGGCGCTGATGATGCCGATTGTGGTGAGCATGGCCGCGGCAACAGGCAAGAGTCCGTCGCGGCTGCTGATGCCCATCGCCTTTGCCAGCAGCATGGGCGGAATGCTCACGCTCATCGGTACGCCGCCGAACCTCATCATCAACGACGCGCTCACCGCCGCGGGGTTCCGGTCGCTGAAATTCTTCTCGCTGTTCCCCGTCGGCCTTGTGGTCATCGCAATCGGCATCATCGTTTTAATGCCGCTCAGCAAAAGGTTTTTGGAAAAGAAAAGCGACGGGAAAAAGGGTTCGGGCGCGCACGGTAAGGACTTGAACGAACTTGTTGCTGAATACCATCTGCAAAACAACATGCGCGCGTTTCGCATCATCGCCGGCTCGCAGGCGGAGGGCAAAAGCGTGGCGGAGCTCGACCTGCGGCGGCGGTACGGCCTGTCGATTTTGGAGATACGAAAAACCGAAGGCTCGCACGGGCGGATTATCCGGAAGGTGAAGCAGAAAGTGGCGTCCGCGGCAACGCGCCTCGAGGCCGGCGACATCATCTACATCACCGGCGGAAGTGACGCTTTCGAGCGGTTTTGCGGCGAGTTTAAGGTGAAGGAAGTGCAAATGTCGGGCATCGATTTTTACGACATCGGCATGGCGGAAATTGTTGTTATGCCGGGCTCGAAAATGGCGGGCAGCAGGATTAAAGACTCGAATATCCGCGACCAACTGAACATCAATATTGTCGGCATCCGGCGAAAGAAAGATTACATCACTGCCGACATCGCGACGCAGACGATGATGCCCGGCGACGTGCTGCTTGTGCAAGGCTCCTGGCGCAACATCGGCAAACTTGAGAGCGGCGGCGACTGGGTTGTTTTAGGCAGGCCGCTGGAGCAACTCGGCCACGTCATCCTCGACTATAAAGCGCCTGTCGCGACGCTGATTATGCTGCTTATGATTTTGTCGATGGTGTTCGATTTTATACCAATCAACCCGATTACGGCGATCATGGCGGCGGCGTTATTGATGGTGCTAACGGGCTGTCTGCGCAGCGTCGAGGCGGCGTACAAAACCATTCACTGGGAGAGCATCGTGCTGATTGCCGCGATGATGCCGATGTCGATTGCGCTCGAGAAAACAGGTACGTCCGCGATTGTGTCGCACGGGTTGGTAGCTGCGCTGGGCGGCATCGGTCCCACGGCGCTGCTTGCCGGCGTTTATTTCACAACCTCGCTATTGACATTTTTCATCAGCAACACCGCCACGGCCGTGCTCATGGCACCGATCGCGCTGACTGCCGCGGGCGAGCTCGGGGTGAGTCCTTACTCGTTTCTCGTCGCCGTTACGCTGGGCGCGAGCATGTGCTTCGCCTCGCCATTCTCCACGCCGCCGAACGTGCTGGTGATGCGCGCGGGCAACTATGCGTTCATGGATTACATCAAGGTCGGCCTGCCGCTGCAAATACTGCTCGGCATAGCGATGACGTTCTTCCTGCCGATAGTTTTTCCTTTCTGAAAAAAGGCTGTAAAAGGTTGAAAATCAACTGTTTCGGATGAGTTGTAAAAGGTGCGCGACGGCCTCGCCCTCAGGGATGTTTTTCTCGATGCACTCGCGGCCTTTGTAAAGCGCGACCTTGCCCGGCGCGGCACCGACATACCCGAAATCGGCGTCGGCCATCTCGCCCGGACCGTTGACGATGCAGCCCATGATGCCGATTTTGAGCGTGTTGATTTTCGGGTTTGTCAGGGCTTCTTCGGCCAGCGCAGCCTTCACCCTTGCGACAGTTGCGCGAAGGTCGTATTTCGTGCGGCCGCAACCCGGGCAAGAGATGAATTCAGTCTTCGTGAATTTCTTGCGCGCGGCTTGCAGAACGGCGTCGGCAAGAGCTTGATTTTTAACACCGAAGTTATTGATTTCCAAATCGTTAGCTAAGTTATCAATGAGGATGCCGCCGGCGGTCATCGCTGCTTTCAGCATAAGGTTTTCGCTGTCGGCCTCGCAGAAAGAAAGGATAAGTTTACCGTCGCGGATGACTGCATTTTCGCGCATTTTCGCGCATTCTTCGGTGAACGCAACCAATTTTTTTGCCACCGGGATCTCGGCTTCGGGCTCTTCGGAGAGGCTCACGCGGATGGTGTCGCCGAGCCCTTCGGTGAGCAGTGCGCCGATGCCGACAGCCGATTTAATCCGCCCGTCCTCGCCGTCGCCGGCCTCCGTAACGCCGAGGTGAAGCGGGAAGCGCATGCCCTCCGCGTCCATCGCTTCGACGAGGCGCCGCACCGCGCGAACCATCACCACCGTGTTGCTTGCTTTCACTGATAAAACAACATTTTCGAAATTTTCCCGCTTGCAGATACGCAGAAATTCCATGCAACTCTCCGCGATGCCGTCGGGCGTGTCGCCGTAGCGGTTGCGAATGCGGTCGGACAGCGAGCCGTGGTTGACGCCGATGCGTATGGCTGTGCCGAAAGCCTTGCAGATATTGATGAAGGGCGTGAAGCGCAGGTCGATTTTATGCAGTTCGCCGAGGTATTCCTCGTCGGAATATTCATGTTTCTCGAAACGCCGCGCCGGGTCGACATAGTTGCCGGGGTTGATGCGCACCTTCTCGCAGCACTGTGCGGCGATGTCGGCCACATCGGCATTGAAATGCACGTCGGCCACGAGCGGCGCGAAATACCCGTCGGCTTTTAGCGCGTGCGAGATATTGCGCAGGTTCTCCGCCTCGCGCCGCCCTTGCGTGGTGAAGCGCACTAATTCGCCGCCGGCATCGATGATGCGTTTTGCCTGCGCCACGCACGCGGCGGTGTCGTTCGTGTCGGCCGTCGCCATCGATTGCACGCGCACGGGGTTGTTGCCGCCGATGCGCAGGTTGCCGACGCTCACCACCGAGCTAATTCGTCTTGAACTCATACTTTATTTGTGCAAGATCAGCGTTGGCCTTATCTATTTTTTTACAAAGAGAGGCCTTGTAATCAGCCATTTTAACAGCCGTTTCTTCGTCATGCAAAGCAATGATCTCGCAAGCGAGGATGGCAGCGTTGACAGCTTGGTTGACCCCGACGGTCGCAACGGGTATCCCCGGCGGCATCTGCACGATGCTGAGCAGTGCGTCGAGGCCGTCGAGCATGCCTTTAACGGGTACGCCGACGACGGGCAAAACGGTGTTCGCCGCGATGACGCCGGGCAGCGCCGCAGCCATCCCCGCCGCCGCGATAATCACTTTCACGCCGCGACTTGCCGCACCTTTGGCGAAGGCCTCCACCTGCTCCGGCGTGCGGTGTGCCGACAGCGCGTTCACCTCGAACGGCACCGCCATCTCGTTGAGGAACTGACAAGCTTTTTCCATCACGGGCAGGTCGCTTGTCGAACCCATAATTATGCTTACAATCGGCTTCATATTTTTATTTTAACTCATTGAAAATCAAATATATAGCACCACTAAAACGGCTAATGCGAAACCTATGAAATAGCCCCCGACCACTTGCGACAACGTGTGCACGCGCAGTACGAGGCGCGACGAGCAGACCAGTCCGGAGACGATGAGCGCGAGGCACAGCCACCACAGCAGATAGAAGCCGAACACGACGCTGAACACGACGATGGCGCCCGTTACGGCACCGATGGCGGCCGAGTGGGTCGACACTTTCCACCACGCGTTGACGAAGGCGCAGACCACCTGCACGGCGAGGGCTGCCACGAGGATGGTGCTGATGAAGTGCGGGATGTGGAAATACGCCATGATGAAGCAGCAGGAGAAGTAGCAAAGGATGGAGATGATGTACGGTACGGCGCGCCGCTCTTTCTGTCCGAGGCTGAACAGTTTGCGCCCGTGATAATTGGTGTACCAGCGGATGAGCAACGTCGGCAAAAGCAGCGTGAACAGTGCCACGAGCGCGAGGACGGTGAGCTTGTACGTCCACGGCAGCATGTTGAGGTAGCTGAAAAAAAAGAGGACAATCATGCCGACGACGGGCAGGTAGAGCGGGTTGAAAACCATGCTCAGGATGCGTGATGCGGCGACTAATTTCTTCTCCATAACCCACTAACGCTCGGTGCGCATTTTTGATACGGGGATGCCCATTTTATCGCGGTATTTCGCCACTGTGCGCCGCGCGATGTTGTAGCCGCGTTTGCGCATCTCGTCGACTAAAGCTTCGTCGGACAGCGGGTGAGCTTTGTCTTCGCCGTCGATGAGTTCTTTGAGTGCCATTTTCACCTTTCGCGACGAGAGTTCTTCGCCTTCGTCGGACGAGAAATTGTCGGTGAAGAAATGCCTCAGCGGGAACGTGCCCCATTGCGTGCGCGCGTATTTCTCGTTGCAGACGCGCGAGATGGTCGACACGTCGTAACCCGTTTGCGCGGCGATGTCTTTGAGAATCATCGGGCGGAGGTCGCTCTCCTCGCCGGTGAGGAAAAATTTGCGCTGCCACGCGAGGATGGCCGACATCGTTGCTTCCATCGTGCGCTGGCGCTGCTTCACGGCATCGATGAACCATGATGCTTGCTCCACTTTCCGCTTGACGTAGACCATCGCCTCCTGCTCGCGTTTGCCTTGCTCTTTCGCCGGCGTTTTCTTGTAATTCTCAAGCATGGCAAGGAACGAATCCGAGACGGCGAGCGAGGGCAAACGGCCAGTGTTTACTTCGAAAGTCAAGCGTCCGCCGGTGGTAGGCCATACGATGAAATCGGGCGTGATCTGCTGCGTGCTGCGGCCCATCGTCTCGCCTAATGCCGCGCCGGGCTTCGGGTTGAGCCGCCGGAATTCGCTTTTCAGCGTGTCTGTCTGCACGTCGTTCAGCTGCAACGCCTCTTGAATTTTGTCCCAGCGCAGGTGCGTGAAATCCGCGAAATAATCGTTCACCACTCGCAACATGCACGTTTTCAAACGGCTGTCGTCCTTGCGCTCAATCTGAATGCGCAGGCACTCTTGCAGCGAGCGCGCGCCGATGCCGGGCGGGTCGAACGATTGCAGCAGGCTGATGAGGCGCTCCACCTCGTCGGCGGTCGTCTCGATGTACTCGTAGATGGCGAGTTCCTCAATGAGTACGGCCGTCTCTTTGCGCAGGAAACCGTCGCTGTCGAGGCTGCCGAGGAGGTAGTCCATGATGCTGCGTTCGCGCTCGGACAGCACGAGTTCGCCCGCTTGCTCGTTGAGGTCGTCGCGGAACGATTTAGCCTGACCGAAAACATCATCGGGCACGGCCGCGCTCGAAGCGTAATAATCGCCGGGTTCGTCGTCGCTTTCCATGTGCTCGAGGGCCTTGTCGAGCTCGTCCTGCCGCTCTTCGCGCTCCTCCTTCGCCGCAGCATTCTCCTCGTCAAAATCGCCGGTTTCATCGATAGAATCGAGGGTTTCGTCGTCGGCAGCGCGCTCAAGGGCGGGGTTCTCGTCGAGTTCGGCATTAACGCTTTGTTCGAGTTCGGCGAGCGGCATGCCCAACAGTCTCACGCCGAGCAAATGCTGCTGGGTGATGCGCTGCTGTTGCAGAATTTTCTGCTCCTGCGTCTGTTCCTGTGTGAGCGTCTGTGCCATTATATAAAGGGTGTTCGCGACAATTTAGTTCTTAAACGAATCGAGCAAACCGAGGTAATACGACTTAAAATCGACCCAGCGGTAATACGGCCCTTCGACAGGTTCAATTGGAAGTTCAGCCTCCTCCTCGTTGAGCAATACTTTCAACCAGACATCGCTGTCGTCGGCGTTCGCGCGGTAGAAAACAAGTTGGATATTGCAGCCCATCGGCAGGATGCGGTAGTTGCACCAGCCGTTTTCAACCGCTTCCAACGGGTGCATCAGGCGGCCGTAACCGTTGAGGTTGAGCAGGCACGCGAGGGGCAGGACGATGGTGTCGTGGCCGAAACGAAGCGTCGCGCCGGGGTGCGGCAGAAGCAAGCAGGAATCGGCCTCCTCGATGATTTTCCGCAGCAGGTTGCGCTGCAAGAACGGTTGCCGCCCGCCGTTGAGCTCGCTCGCGCCGTAGTGTGCGAACCACCATAGGTTGGCGCCGTACCACAGGTTGTAAATTTCGTCGCCGGTGAACAGGTCGTAGAGCGATAATTCGCGGCGTATCTCGGAGTCTTGGATGATGTTCGCAAGGTTGAACATGCGGCGCATGAAAAGCAGTGGCTCGATGCGCGTGGAGACAATTTCCGGATTAGTGAACAGGCTGGAAATCAAGCGGTTAGGGTTAATATTCGTTTCTTCCCAGTCGCTAAGGAAATCCTCAGTTTCGTCGTTCGCACCCTCTTCGAGCAGCAGCGAGTCGGTGAGGTTCATGTAATACATATCGTGCTCGCTGGCGTCGGATTTGAATTGCAGCGCGGGGTTGAGCGAGGCCAGTTCGAGCAGCGCGTTTTCCATTGAGAGGATGCAGCGGATGATGACGGTGCTTTTCGCATCGATGCACGCGCTGTCGGCGAATACTTCGGGGAAGCGTTCGAACATGCGCCGCGCGATCTGCCTGTGCTGGGCGGCACCGAGCAGCGTCAGTTCGCCGTAACGGTTGTCGCTCTCGGCGGCCATCCGCTCGATTTTACCCATCGTCTCGCGCCCTTTGTCGGTCAGGCAACCGGCCGAATCCGCCGCGTGGAAGATGTCGAGCGCGTCGTAATATGCGTCGCGGGCACCGTGAAAACGCGAGCCGTGGCGGCCGTAGTGCGAGATGTAAAACGGTTGCTTGCCCTCCGGCGCGGGCGACAGCGCTTTTTGCGGCGCGGGGTATGCGAAGTAATTGCTGCCCGCTTTGCAAGGGTCGGCGGCGATGTCCTCGCGTGCGGTTTGCGCGTGGCCGAAGATGCAGAAGAGGGTGGTTATGAGTGTGAAAAGTATGCGCATCGTGTTGATTTTGAATGTGTTATAAGATTATTTATTTTGTTGTCCGGTGATGATTCGTTTGATTTCGTTCAGTTTGTTCAAAGCCTCGACGGGTGTGAGGTTGTCGATGTTCAACCCGAGGATCTCATCGCGTATTTGCGTGAGCACGGGGTCGTCGAGGCGGAAGAACGACAGTTGCGCTTCGCCGGCATTCACGGGTGTGACGCTGTCGGTTTTTGTCGTTGCGCCGACGCCTGCGTTCTCGCGTTCGAGCTGCTCCAGAACGGTTTTGGCGCGCTTGACGATGCTCGGCGGCATACCCGCGATTTCGGCCACGTGGATGCCGAAGGAATGCTCGGAGCCGCCGCGCTCGAGCTTGCGCAGGAAGATCACTTGTCCGTCGGCTTCGCGCACCGCCACGTTGTAGTTTTTGACACGTTCGAAATGCTTTTCCATCTCGTTCAACTCGTGATAATGCGTGGCGAAAAGGGTGCGTGCGCGCGTGTGGCGGTTCTCGTGAAGATGCTCGACGATGGCCCACGCGATGGAGATGCCGTCGTAGGTCGACGTGCCGCGCCCGAGTTCGTCGAAGAGGATGAGCGAGCGGTTTGTGGCGTTGTTCAGGATGTTCGCCGCCTCGGTCATTTCCACCATGAACGTTGATTCGCCGAGCGAAATGTTGTCCGTCGCACCCACGCGCGTGAAAATCTTGTCCACCAGTCCGATGCGCGCGGAATCCGCCGGTACGAAACAGCCTGTCTGCGCAAGCAAGACGATGAGCGCCGTCTGCCGGAGCAACGCCGATTTACCCGCCATATTCGGGCCGGTGATGATCATTATCTGCTGCTTCTCGGTGTCTAAATAAAGGTCGTTCGGCACGTATGTCTCGCCGGCAGCCATTTGCGTTTCGATGACGGGATGGCGACCGTTTTTGATGTCGAGGACGCAGGTGTCGTCCACCACGGGGCGCACCCAATGCCGCTCTTTCGCGGTGGCGGCGGCGGAGAGGAAGCAGTCTAATTGCGCGATGATGCTCGCGTCGAGTTGCACGGGTGCGATGTAAGCCCCGAGGTCACTCACGAGTTCGGCGAACAGCTTTTCCTCGAGGGCAAGAATTTTCTCGTCGGCGCCGAGGATTTTCTCTTCGTATTCCTTCAGTTCCTGCGTGATGTAACGCTCGGCCTGCACTAATGTTTGCTTGCGGATCCAATCGTCGGGCACGCGCGCTTTCGACGTGTTGCGCACCTCGAGGTAGTAGCCGAAAACATTGTTGTAACCCACCTTCAAACCGACGATGCCCGTGCGCTCCGTCTCGCGCTTCTGGATGTCGAGCAAGTAGTTGCGGCCGCCGCGCGAGATGCCGCGCAGTTCGTCGAGCGAAGAATTAAACCCGTCGCGAATGACATTGCCTTTCGAAACGAGTACCGGCGGTTCGGCAACTAATTCATTTTCAATGCGTTGCGTCAGTTCCGGGCATAGGTCAAGCGTCTCGCCCATCTTTTGCAGCGTGGCGTCATCGGCCGCGAGGCATGCTTCTTTCACGTCGGCGAGCAGACGCAGCGCGTTTTTCAGCTGCACCACTTCGCGGGGGTTCACCCTTCCCGCCGCAGCCTTCGAGATGATGCGCTCGATGTCGCCCATGCCGCGGAAACAGTCGTCGAGCGTGTCGCGCATCTCGGGGTGGCGGAAGAAGCATTCGGTGGCGTCGAGGCGCAGGTCGATTTGCCGTTTGTCTTTCAGCGGGAACGCTATCTGCCGCCTGAGCAAGCGGCCGCCCATGGGTGTCGCCGTGCGGTCGATCACTTCGAGCAGCGACGTGCCGCCTTCGCTCATCGGCGCGAGCAGTTCGAGCGATTTCATCGTGAACTTGTCGATGCGGACGTAGCGCTCTTCCTCGATGCGCGCGATGGATGTGATGTGCTTGATGCGCGTGTGCTGCGAATATTCGAGGTAGTACATGATTGCCCCGGCCGCGATGACGCCGCTTTTCAGGTGCGCCACGCCGAAGCCTTTGAGCGATTTCACGTTGAAGTGCGCGAGCAGTTTCGCGTTTGCCTGTTGCTCGGAAAACACCCAGTCGTCCATCTCGTAGATGCAGAATTTATCGCCGAAATATTGCCGGAATTCCGACTTGCGCTGGCGGTTGTAAAGCACCTCTTTCGGGCTGAAATTATCGAGCAGTTTCGAGATGTAATCGGGCGTGCCTTCGTCGACGAGAAACTCGCCGGTGGAGATGTCGAGGAACGCCACGCCGCACGCCCCTTTGCCGAAATGCACCGCGGCGAGGAAGTTGTTTTCGCGCCCTTCGAGCACGTTGTCCTCCATCGCCACGCCCGGCGTAACGAGCTCGGTGATGCCGCGTTTGACGAGCTTGCGCGTCAGCTTCGGGTCTTCCAACTGGTCGCAAATGGCCACGCGGCAGCCGGCGCGGATGAGCTTCGGCAGATAGGTGTCGAGCGCGTGGTGCGGGAAGCCGGCCATGGCAATGTTACTGTCCGAACCGTTGTTCCTGCGATGCGTCAGCGTGATGCCGAGGATCTTCGAAGCGATCTCCGCGTCCTGCAAATAGGTCTCGTAGAAATCGCCGCAACGGAACAGCAGCAACGCCTCGGGATGGCGCTCTTTCAGCGTGAGGAACTGCCGCATCATCGGGGTTAAATTATCGTCGTGAACTGCCATTTACCAAGCAAAATTTACCCTTGCAAATGTAGCAAATTTTTATCAAAATCTTAGTCGCTAATAAAAGATTAGCGCGTGAAAAAGGGCCGTTGCCGCAGCCTAATTTGTCGGGTTCGTTTTAATGTTTGTCAGGAAGGCTTTCGCGCTGCCGAAGCGGAGGTTGATGTCGATGCGCACGGGGATGTGGCGTTTGTCGGCGGTGGCGAAGAAGGTGGCGACGCTTTTCTCTTTGCCGTCGGGTTTTTCGATGTATTCCAGTTTCAGGCACGAGTATTTCACGCCGTTGTCGCCCTTGACCGTTTCGCGGCCTTTATAACGAAGAATTGCCTCGACGAGCTTTACGCCGCTGGCGACGGTGATGTGCTCCTCGTGCCCTTTCTGCCACGTGTTAAGGTCGAACGAGCGTGCGCGCTGGAAGAGGTTGAGCATGTCGAAGACGCAGGCATCGGGCGATTTCGTTTCGCAGACGTGCGTGCCGTCGTTTTTCTGGCGGTGGAGCTTCACGTGCAGTCGGCCGTTTGAGTAATTATAATTGGCATCGTCGACGGTGTAGCGGTCGCCCTCGCGTGCGCCTTTGCGGAACGACAGCGGTTCGAGGTTGCGCGTGCAGACGGCGTTGATGGTGTCGCGGAGGATGAAGAATTTGTCGGCCTTACCGTTGCCGCGCGTGATGAGCGATGTGCGGAAAGCGTCGCGGCCGTGGCGGGTGGTCGGGGTTGTTGTCAGCGAGGCTGTGCCGGCTTTCACCCACACGAATTGCCAGTTGAAATAGAGGTTGAAAGTGATGTATTCTTCGCCGTCGATGGCGGTGTTGCGCAGCGGGCATTGGGCGTGCGCGGCGAGGGTTGCGGCGAGGAAGACGATGATGATTTTAAGGCGAATCATTGCAGTTCTTCGGGCAGGTCGATGCCGAGCTTTTCGGCGCGTTGGCGGTTTTTGTTCGATTGCGTGGTCTTGCCGCGCGACGTGTTTTTCCTCAGCTGCGACGGCTTCTGCTCGTTGAGCTGTTTGTCGAAGGGGTTCCATGTTTCGACGATGTCCCATTTTGCGCGGCAGGCGACGGGCTTGGGGTAATAAAAAATTTGCTCGGGCTGGAGAAGGCTGTCGAACAGGCCGGAATCCCATTTGCCATTGGCGTTGTCGTCGATGATGACGCGGAAGAAATAGTCTTTTTCGGCGAGGTACCAGAATTTCGCCGTGCCGTTGTCGGCAGTGCATTCCTTCACGATTTTGCCGCTTTGGTCGAGCAGTTGCGCGATGACGTTCTTGCCTGCGAGCGCGGGGAAGTTCATTTGCAGCGTGCCGTATTCGTCGAGGCTTTTCACTTTCAAACCGGTCTTTTCGGCCTTCGTTGCGTTGCCGTAAATGTCAATAAATGCTGCGGAATCGAGCTCGACGCTGTATTCGCAGCCGGGTTGCCATTCGGCGAGCAGCTCGTAGGTGCGGATGTTGATTTCGGGCTTGTCGCGCAGCAGCCGGCGGGCGTTGAACCACAGCGTGTCGCGCTTGATGTAAAGGTGGATTTTGGCGGTGTCGACGGTCTCGATGGGCGTGTCGAACGAGTAGATGATGTTCTGGTCGGGGTCGAGGGTGTTCTTCACGCTCGATTGCAGTTTGAGCTCGGGCGGCGGCATGATCGAGTCGTACGGTTGGCCGCGCTTCTTCTTTTTATTCTCCTGTTTTTGCCAGTCTTCGAAATCGTCCTTCTTCTGTTTGAGGCGCTTCTCGTAGGATATTTTCGGCAGCAGCATGAGCGTGTCGGTCTCGCTGACGAGGCAGCCCAGCGTGTCGGTCATGCGGTAGGTCATCTCGATTTCGAGCGAGTCGGTGTTCACTAAAATCGTGTCGCGCAGCCAATAGGTTACGGTGTCGTTTTTCTCGCTGTTCTCGAGGATGAAATTATTTTCAAGGTCGAAATTCAGGCCGCGGACATCGGGCAAAAGGGAGTCGCCGTAACTAAAAAAAAGCGTGAATTTCTCGGCGTCGGAGCGGTCGCTTTTCACGAAGTAACGGCCGGTTTGCTCTTCGGTGAACGCGCGGAGGAGGATGTTGTCGGGCAGGAAATGTTTGTAGGCCACGATGTCGATGCTCTTGATGCGCAGCGAGTCGAGCATGGTGGTGTCTTGGCGCGTGTCGTCGATGACGGAAGGGATGATTGTCTCGTCGAGAAAGGCCGTCTGCTCGCCGCTGTTCGGCGTGAGGAAGAAGTTGCCGTCGACGTCGTTGAGCGCGTAGATGCGGTATTCGCCGGGCTTGACGCCTTTGACGGAGAAATGGCCGGTCTGATCGGTTTTCGCCACGCGCAACATCGGTTCGGAATGAAACTGTTTCACGATGTCGCTGTCTTCAACGATGGTGTCGGCCGCGGCGTAGAGGCCCACGAGGATGCCTTCAACCGGTTCGAGCGTCTCGGCGTCGAGCACGTAGCCGCCCACTTGCATGGTGTCGATGGCCTCACCGGTGGAGAACGAATACGTGAAATTGCCCATCACGTTGCCCTCGTTGTTGTCCTTCACGGCGTTCGAGAAATCGATGGTGTACGTGGTGTTCTCGCGCAGCGTGTCGTTCAGCGCCACAACGATGCTCTTGCCCTTTGTCTTAATGTCGGCCTGCTCGATTTGCGGCGGCGAAATAACGACGTTCTCGCTGGCGTTGTCGATGACGACATATTCGTCGAAGGCGATAGTGATTTTCTTTTGCTTGATGTTCACCGACCCGTCGGCTGGCGAAGTGGAAAGCACAACCGGCGGTTTCTCGTCGTACCAGCCGCCGTCGGGCGAACCCATCCGCGCGCAACCGGCAACGGTGATTACTGCTGCGGCGAGGAAGAAAAAGAGTGAGCGTTTCATTTGCGGCTAATGCTGTTTTTCGGGCAATGAACAACTATTTCGTTGAGGCTAACGTGTTCATTTTCAGCAACTTATCTATTAAGGTTCGGTTATTTGCCAATCGCGGCACTTTATGTTGCCCGCCCAACTGCCCCTTCGCTTTGAGCCAGTCGTTGAACAGGTCCTTCCTTGCGACGACGATTTCGAGCGGTTGAAGCGTGATATTTTTGAAGCGTTTGGCCTCGTAATCGGAGTTGAGTTCCTGCAATTTTTTGTCGAGCATCATCGCAAAACCCTCGATGTTTTCGGGCTTTTTGGCAAATTCGACGAGCCACTGGTGCCGGCATTTGCCCTTGCTGTCCATGAAGACCGGCGCCGCGGTGTAGTCCGCCACTTCTGCGCCCGTGGCCTTGCACGCCGCTTCGATGCCTTTGTCGGCGTTGTCCACCACCAGTTCTTCGCCGAACGCGTTGATGAACGATTTGGTGCGGCCGGTGATGACGAACTTGTACGGGTTGGCCGATGTGAAGCGCACAGTGTCGCCGATGACGTAACGCCACAGCCCGCAGTTGGTCGTGATAATCATCGCGTAGTTTTTGCCAATCTCGACTTTCCACAGGGGCACTACGCGCGCCGTGTCGGAGATGATGCCGTGCTCGTCGATGGCGTCGATGGGGCAGAATTCGTAGAACACGCCGTAGTCAATCATGAGCAGCATGGCGGGGTCGCTCTGCGCGTTTTGGATGCCGAAAAAGCCCTCCGATGCGTTGTAGGTTTCCATGAAAGTCATGCTTTTTTTGCCGATGATTTTCTCGTATTGCGAGCGGTAAGGCGCGAAGGATATGCCGCCGTGAAAGAACACTTCAATGTTCGGGAAAAGGTCGCTAACTGTTTGTTTCCCAGACACTTCCAGCGCGCGAAGCAACACCGACAGCATCCACGACGGCACGCCCGAGATGCTTGTTACGTTTTTGCCGGCAATCTCGCGGGCGATGCGGTCGCGCTTTGTCTCGAAATCGGCAAGCAGCGCGGTGGATTTCTTGATGGCCCACAGCGGTCGCATGAGCGGGTTGATGTTCTCGATGAGCACGGCGGAGAGGTCGCCAACGATGGAGTTCGCCACGTTGTAGTTCGGTGCGTGCGAGCCGCCGAGGATGAGCGATTTGCCGTCGAACACGCGGCTGGCGGGGTGCTCGGCGAGGTAGAGCGCAACAACGTCGGTGCCGCCGCGGTAATGCAGGTTTCTCAGGCCCTCGCCGCTGACGGGGATGAACTTCGATTTGTCGTTGGTCGTGCCCGACGATTTGGCGTACCATCTCACCTGCCCGCGCCACAGCACATCGCGCTCGCCGTGCCGCATCCGGTCGATGTCGCCCTTGAGGTCCTCGTAGGTCGCCGCCGGCACATTTTCCGCGAAAGCATCGTAGTTTTCGATGGCTGAAAAATGATGTCTGCGCCCGAATTCCGTGCCTTTCGCGCACGAAATCAACTCTCCGAGCACACGCTGCTGAATGCCCGCCGCGTCGGTGCCGTAGCGCGCGATCTGCCGTTGGCGGCGGCGGAAAACAAGCTTCGCAATTTGTGTGAGTACCATCCTCGTTTCGCGTTAAAAAACGTTGTTCCCAAGCAGGAAAATCCGATACGCAAAATTAACCATTATGCCGCGTTATGCAAAATTCTGCGTGGCTTTTCTTTGTCGATGGGCAAGGTTTTGGTTGCGGGTAAGAAAACCTGAATTCATTTTATTGTAATCCCCTCGCAAGCCCTTTGCACAATAGCATTTTCGGCAATCACAGGCTGACCTTCAATCGTCGCTTTAAAGCCCTCGAAAACGATGTCGCAAGCGGTGTCAACAAGGGCTGCAGCCGTCGCTGAAAAGGTAAATTCGTCGCCGTCGCAAGGGCGGCGGTCGTAGAAACCGGCGGGGTAGCTTGTCGTTTTTTCAATGTTAATCTCAACGTTCCGCAGCGTGATATTTCTCACCTTTCCGAGCGTGTCGCCGCTGATGAAAACGCCGTTCTCGCTCGTCGCCGCGATGTTCTCGAAAACGATGCCCGACACCTCGCCGCAACGCCCCGCCGCCGCACCTTTCGGGAAGCGCCAGTTGCCGTCCTTGTTGTCCGCCGCCGCGCGCGGGAACGACGTTACGTAAATCGGCTCGGCCTTGCCCCACCACACGTCGGAGAAGAGACGGCCGGCGATGGTGATGTCCTTGAAAACAACGTTTCTCACCTCACCCTCGTCGCGGTTTTGGATGCCGATGCCGCGGTTGCTGCCGGTGATGACGCAGTTCGACACCGCCACATTCTCGATCCTGTCGACGTTCTCCGAACCGATCTTGAACGCGCACGAACGCGAGCTCATCGCGCAATCCGCCACCGTGATGTTCGCGCAAGGCCCGAATTCACCGTACTCCCGGCGGTTTTTCAGGCAAATGCAATCGTCGCCCGACTCGATGCGGCAACCCGTGATGCGAACGTCGCGCGAATGGTCAAGGTCGATGCCGTCGCTGTTGCGGATTTTCACGTTGTTGCGGATGGTAACGTTCTCAATCGCCGCGTCCTCGCAACCGACAAGGTGCACCGTCCAATAAGCGCTGTTGGCAAAGGTTAAGTCGCTGATTTTCAGGTTGTTAATATTGATTAAAGTAAGGATATGCGGACGCGGGTCGAAGGTCGAAACAGGCTTCAATTCGTAAGAATCCTCGAGTTCGCCGCCCATGAAAAACACGCCGTTGCCGTCAATCACGCCCCCGCCGGAAAGCCTTAAATTCACGAGATTCTCGCCGCAAATCCACATCATCCCCTCGCCGCGGTTGCCGCGAAAAGCACTCGCCGTGTAAGCGTCCTCGTCGGGCAAAGCGAGCAAAACGGCGCCTTTCTCAACGCGGAAATCAATGTCCGAAGCGAGGCGGATCGGCCCGCAAACAAAGGTCTTCCCGCCCGGCACAACCACCGTCCCGCCGCCCGCCGCCGCGCAACTGTCGATGGTCGCTTGAATGGCCGCAGCGTCGTCCGTAACGCCGTCGCCAACAGCACCGAAGTTGTTGATATTCAGCGTTTTACACGTCGCGGTTAAACTAATGGTTAAGGTGAAAATTGAAGTGAAAATCAAGTGTTTCATATTGCTTTTGAAAAGAATTAAGTTGCTCGTTGAATGGCATTGAAAATGCTTTAAATTGCTTTTTGAAATGCTTTGAAATACTTTGAAATGCTTTGAAATGCTTTGAAATTTGAGTTACCGTTGAAACGAACCCGACAATTAAGGCTGCGTGTCGCCCGCGCTCGACTGCGCCGGGATTTTAGTAGCAACTACTAATCTCGCTCGGCGGACAATCGGAAGGTCGCGCGCCCCACCTGCAATTCGGTTCGGCACCCATAACAAGTTCAAGCGTTCCGCCGGCAGTTAACTCGCTGTGTGTCAGATAGTTGCGCGTGAAAGGTTCGCCGTTGAGCTTCGCCTCTTGGATGTAAATATTTTCTTCGGAATTGTTCAAAGCCTTGATCGTGAACGGCCGCCCGCCCTCGGGACAAAGGGTCGTCTCGGCGAACAGCGGACTGCCGATGAGGTAGGTCGGCGAGGCCGGGCAAACGGGGTAGAAACCCATCGCGGAGAAGACGAACCACGCCGACATCTGGCCCGCGTCGTCGTTGCCCGCCAGCCCGCCCGGCGCGTCGGCATATTCCGCTTCGAGAACGGCCCTCACCGCGCGCTGCGTCTTCCATGCCTCGCCCGCGAAATTGAACATGTACGCGATTTGGTGGCAGGGTTCGTTGCCGTGCCAGTAGCGCCCTTCGGAAAACATCGAGTCGAGCCGCGCCGCGAACGCCTCTTTGCCGCCCAGAACCTCCATCAAACCGTAAGTGTCGTGCGGCGCATACCACGTGTAATGGCACGGCGCACCCTCGGTGATGAACGGCGCGAAAGCTGTCGGCTCGCAAGGCGCAAATTGCCCGTCGGCGTGCCTGCCCGAGGCGTAACCCGTGCGCGGATCGATGACGTTTTTATAGTTCGCCGCGCGCCGCATCAATTCGTTGAAATCATCAGTGTAGCCTAACAGTTTCGCCGTTTGCGCAAGGGCGAAATCATCGAAGGCGTACTCCATCGTGCGCGACGTTTGCTCGTTCGTGTGAAACGCCTCGGGCACGCTGTCCTCGAGCGGGATGAAGCCGTAGCGCAGGTACGAACCGAGCGCGCGGCGCCCTTTGCCGGCAGCATAATCCTCGGGCGAAGGCGTCTCGAACGCGTTTTTGCGCATCGCCTCGTAAGCCGTCTCAATGTCGAAATTCCGCACGCCTTTCACGTACGCGTCGGCGATGGCGGCAATGGCGTGATCGCCAATCATAGCTGACGTGTAGCTGTTCCAACACGGGAAAATCGGCAGCCAGCCGCCCGACGAATATTTGTCCGCGAGCGACTGCATCATCTCGCCGCTGAGCTGCGGAGTAAGGAGGGTGAGCAAGGGGTGCAGCGCGCGGTAGGTGTCCCAAAGGCTGAAATCGTCGAAGTACCTGTCGCCATTGGTCTTTTGAAGAATTTTATTGCTGCTTGCAAACGCAGGATAGCGCCCGTCGGCATCGGAGAACGTGCGCGGCAAGAGCGAAGCGCGGTAGAATGCGCCGTAGAATTTCCGCATGTCCGTTTCATTGCCGTTGACCCGCACAAGCGCCAACCGTTGCTCCCAAATTTGCGCCAGTTCGCCGCGTGTTTGCTCGAAGTCCCAATGCGGAATCTCCGCCGCGAGGTTCGCCTCCGCACCTTTCGCATCGACAAACGACGTGGCCGCTTTCACAAGCAGGCTGTCGCCGGCCGACACGTCGAACTCGATGTACGCGCCGATGCCGCCGTCGCCGGAGATGCTTGTTTGTCCTTCGAAAATCTCATCGCCGCGAAACACGCCGAAAGCCGTCGCCGCCGCCTGCCATTCAACAAGGAAATGCCCGCTGAAACCCGCCGGCTCGCCCCAGCCTTGGTAGATGAGGTGCACCGGATTTTCGCCCGTGATCGTCTTCGCCGCAATGTCGATGCTGATTGCGCCTTCGCCCTCGTCGCTATTGGGGTTTACGACAAGGTAAGCCTTACCGTTTTTTGCATAAGTAAACCGGAAAATCGCCGTGCGGCTGCGGCCGGTCATCTCCGCGAAAATGCCTTCATCGGGCAGCGCGACGGAGTAGTATGCCGGTGCGGCCGTCTCGGCGTCGTGCGAGAAGCGCGCGGCGCGTTGCTCCGGCTGCGTGCGCAACTGCCCGAACAGCGGCATGAGCGTCATCGAACCGTAGTCCTGCGTGCAACCGCCGTTGAGCCAGTGCGACGCGCGGAAGCCCTGTAAATATTGGTCGGTAAAGTAATATGGCGCAATGCATTTTTGCTCGGTGTCTCGCGTCTGCGGCGTCCAAAAAGTCATGCCGTTCGGTTCGGTAACAGCGGGCAGGGTCTGACCGAACTGCTCCGTGCCGCGCCCGAACAATCCGGCCGATTGCAACGTGCTCGCAGCCGTGCCCACGCGCGTGTCAACATATTGATTTAGAGCGGTTTGCGCCGTTGCAGCGAAGGGCATTAAGGCAAAAATCAAGCTTGTTGCCAACGGCTTGAAATAACTTTTTTGGCGAGTCATATCTTGATGAAAATTTTGTTTTTGAAAAGGGCAAAACCTGCCGCGCCGATGACCAGCGTGAAAAGGATGGCGTAGGCGAGCGAGGCGAAATATTCGTTCGGAATAAGGCTGCGGATTGCGCTGAAAATGGCCGTTTTCGCGCCGCTGCCCGACAGAGCGACAGCAAGCATTTCTGCCAGTAAATAAAGGGCGAGCGGGTTTGTGCCGTAGTAGCGGAAAATGCCGGTCCACGCCGTGCGGTTTTTCGTTTCGATGATGAAATGCAGCAGGGCGAAAAGCAGCATCGCGAGGCCGCAACCGAGCAGCACGAACGACGGCGACCACACGCGTTTGTTCAGCGGCAGGAGCAGCGACAACAGTAGTCCGAAGAAAGTTAATCCTAAGCCAGAAAGTATGATTTTTCGAGTTAAACAATTGAATTTCAGGTACTTGCCGCAGCAGTAACCGATGAGCGTGTTCGTCGCCGCGGGCAAGGTGCTGATTAGCCCTTCGGGGTCGACCGGACTCTTGCGGTAGAGGTGGTTTGCGCCGAGGATCAGGCGGTCGGTTTTCGACAGGAAATTTTCGCCGCTCTCGCAATAGCCATTGAGCAAAACGAGCATCGCGCCATAGACGGCCAGCACGAGGATTATGATGAAAATAATTGTTCGCGGCCTCGCGTAAAGGCTGGTTATTGCGGCGATAAAATAGCAAATTGCGATGCGCGGCAGCACACCCGTGAGACGGATTTCGCGCAGTCCGCCGCCGTCGAAAAACAGCTCGAACGCGTTGAGCAACCAACCGGCGAGCAGGATCAGCAGCGTGCGACGCATGATTTTCAGAAGCAGTTTTCGCCTCGGCCAAATGGCGTGTTTTTGCAACGATAACGCGAGCGACACGCCGGCGATGAACAGGAAAAACGGGAACACAAGGTCGGCGAGCGCCAGGCCGTTCCACGCAGCGTGGCGCAATGGTGCGAACGAGACGCTTCCGCCGGCGTTGTTCACCAAAATCATCGCCGCCACCGTCGCGCCGCGCAGCACATCCAACGATAAAAGTCTGCCGCCGCTCATTCCGGGAAAATGCTTTGAAAAACCTCGCGCGCCGTGTCGATGCAATCGCCTTCGGGTTCGGCGGAATAAGGCGTCAAGTCGCGCGCCCATGCCGCTTCCATCGCGTAGTAATCAATGGGTTGCGGCGCGGTGCCTAAGGATGTCCGCAGCGTGTCGAAAAACGCCGCCCAGCGCTTGTAATAAAGGTCGCGCAGGATGCCGTTCCACTCTTTGTGAGCGTAGTCGTGCAGGCCGCCTGCATCGGCACAATCGCGTCCGCCCCACGTGGTAATCTGCACGCGCGCATTCCATTCAAACAGGTCTTTTTCGTCGTCGTTCGAACCGGCATTTCGCGCTTGCAATGTGCGGTTTCCAACACGAAATTCGCGTCGCGTGCCAAGCAGTTTATCTTGCAAAAGAAGGAGCTTCAAAAACTCGTCCGAGCGCGAAAAAAGCCCGATTTCATCGTTACTTTTGAATGCTGCGACGGCGGAATTATACACCTCTCGGGCGTGGTCCGCGACGGCCTGGCGAACGATGTCGATGAGGTCGAATTCGTAGTTGTTGTTGCCGCGAAAATCGTCCGCCGCCGAGAGGAACAGCCGCGCCGTTTCGGCCGTTGCCGCGGGGTCGTAATAGTTCTCCATCTTCGACCAGCTCGACGCTTGAAACGTGTCCAGCGACGGCCGCGCGCAGAACACCGACTCGTGCGTGCCTTGCTGGTTGTTGCCCTCGGGACAGTTATAAATCGTGCTGCCAAGAATGTTCCACGCGGCGGCAATACGCTCGTCGAATTTACCGTAACGCGCTGGAATATAATAATTTAGCAACCATTGCTCTTTCGTTAAACCTTGTAATTCCTCGTTGCCCAACCACGGCAATTCGCACATTAATTCGAACATCACCGCGTTGTTTTCGATGCCTTCCATCGTCAGTCCGATGCCGCGCAGGTGCTTCGAAAACGGTTTGCTGCACGCAAGGCGGAAGTTGCGCAATAGCTGGTCGAGACGGCCGTGCAAGCCGACATTTCCGCCGAAATTCTCGAGCAGGCAAAACAGCCACTCGTGCCGGCCGTAACCGTTATCGCGCCGCCAGATCGACGGTACACCGAACATCGGGCGGCATTCGCAGAACAGGTCGAGCACCAGCAAATCGCCAGTGTCTAATGCGCTCAACAGCTCCTCGCGCGGGTTCTCTGTCCAGCCTTGCACCACCCACACAGCCTTCGGGTTCGCCTTCCGCATCGCCGCGAGCACCGCTTTTCCCGCCGCCGCGAAATCGACATCCGCAGCTTCGGCTTCGTGGAAAGGGTCGGTGGAATAATAGTCGGCCGCACCGAAGAGTTTCGCTTGTTCTTCGTAGTAAATACTGGCAATCTCGGCAAACCGCGCATCGTCGGGCGACAGTGTTGCGGGCCGCTGAAAACCGTTCCATAATCCCGCGTCCGGCACGACATTTACCCCCAGTCGCTCTGCTGCATCGTGCGGCAACAGACCGCAGTAGCCGGGCAGAACGGGCTGCATGCCGAACTCGCGCATTCGTTGTAAAATGCGTTTCTGCAACGCCTCCTGCCGCGCGAACCACTCGTCTGACAGCGGTCCGCCCCAACCCTCGAGATTGCCCATCGCCTGCCACGCGAGGAACGCCGGTCCCGCGATGATCCGCCTTGTCTCATCGCGCGAATACCCCAGTCGCAGCAGCATGTTCCGCCACACGCACTCCATCCCGACAGCCGCCAAGGGAAGGTTTATCCCGTGCAGTGCCATCCAATCGATTTCGCGCTCCCACCGCGGCCAATCCCAGAACGCCATCGAGTAGGAGAACGTGCAATAATTAAAGTTGTAGCGCAACGCCAAACTCGTCGTATGTCGCTGAGTTTCAGGCACTTCGGGCAGCGTGTCGGGCAGGTTGGCGGTCATGCCGTTCCACGAGAGGTGCACGCCGCAAAAATGTTTCAGATACCAGTTGACGCCCGCCGCGATGTCGACGTAATTATCGCCGCGCACAAGCACCTTTCCGCCGCTCATGCCGAGTTCGAAGAAGCCGGTTTCATCGTCTGTCAGCTCGATGGAAAACTTCGCCGACGACCCCTCGCAGATGCGTTCGAGCAGGCCGCAAACAGGGCATGCACCGGCCGGGCAAACGGCGAGAAACAGGAGCAGAATTATTGTTGCGAAAGGGCGTGCGGGCAGTTTCATAATTGTCAGTTAGCAGTGAGTTAATGCAAAGGTAATGAATTCCCGCGCAAATGAGAAATGTTGGGCGAATATGCCGCGAAAGGCCGGGAAATCAGTATCTTTGCGCATAAACCACTAACGAAAACAATTTTTTAACTATGAAAAAAATCACCCTCGCCGCCGCGCTGTTTACGGCCTTGACTGCGCACGCGCAAATCACCATCGCCATCGACAGCGATGCGCCGGAAGTGCCAGTCAGCAGTACGCTCTACGGCATTTTCTACGAAGACATCAATCACGCTGCCGACGGCGGCCTTTACGCCGAACTCATCCGCAACCGCTCGTTTGAGGACGCTGCGACGCCGGATTTCTGGACTGCGTTTCCGACGGACGAGAGTGCGAAACTGTCAATAGCCACTGATGATTTGCTTAATGATGCGCAGAAGCAATGTCTGCATGTCGAAACGTCGGAAGGCGAATCGGGTGTGGCGAACTGCGGTTTTTGGGGCATCAACGCGGTGAAGGGTCAAACTTACTCGCTCGCCTTGTGGATAAAGGTGAAGCGCGGTGCCGGCTTCCGTGCCGCCATCGTTAGTAGCGACGGCAAAAACGTTTATGCTGCGGCCGACCTTGACGTTAATCCAAAGGCGAAGGGTTGGCAGAAAGTTACGGCGGAGCTTGTGCCTGACGCGAATGATAACAATGCGCAATTGGCTATTATTTCCTCGCCGGCCGATTACCGTTTGGACGTTGTTTCGCTCTTTCCGCCGACGTTCAAAAACCGCGCGAACGGCCTGCGCCCCGACCTCGCGGAGATGCTTCAGGAGTTGCACCCGGCGTTCATGCGCTTCCCCGGCGGCTGCTTCGTCGAAGGTCAGGGCACGCCAGACAATGCGTTCCGCTGGCAGCGGACGGTAGGCCCTATTGAGGAGCGCGTCGGCCACGAGAATAAAAATTGGGGTTACCGCACGTCCGACGGGCTTGGTTTCCACGAGTTTTTGCAGTTGGCCGAAGACATCGGCGCGGCGCCGCTATATGTTTGCAACATCGGCATCTGGCACGGCGGGATAACGCCGCTCGAGGACATTCAGCCGTGGATTGACGAGTGCCTCGCCGCGATTGAATATGCCAACGGTCCGGCCACTTCGAAGTATGGTGCGATGCGCGCCGCCAACGGTCATCCCGCGCCGTTCGGACTTGAATTTATTGAGGTCGGCAACGAGAATAATCAGGACGACGGCGCGCAGACTTCCGACCATTATTACGAGCGCTACGAGGCTTTTCGCGAGGCTATCCTTGCGGTTTATCCCGAGATGAAAATCATCGGCAATGTTGCTGCGTGGGGCACCGATTCGCCTACGTGGCACGGACAGCCTGCGGCCGAGCTTGTTGACGAGCATTATTACCGTTCGCCGCAGTGGTTCGCTTCCAACTTCGAAAAATATGACGCTTACGACCGCGCGCGCCCGGCGGTTTATTGCGGCGAATACGCTGTAACACAAGGGTTTGGCGCCACGGGCAACCTTAATGCTGCGCTCGGCGAAGCGGTGTATATGATGGGCTTTGAGAACAACGGCGACATCGTGAAAATGAGTTCGTACGCGCCGATTTTCGTCAACGTGAACGACTGCCGCTGGATGCCCGACATGATTCGTTTCGACAACCGTTCCGCGATGGGCACGCCGTCGTATTACGTGCAAAAACTCTTTGCCGACAACCGTCCCGCGAAGGCCTTGAAATTGTCCGAAGGCAAGCGCACGCTGTTCCCCGTCGACAGCTCGATCACGCCGGAAGAAAGCGCCATCGGCCTCGCCACGTGGAACACTCAGGCCACCTTCGCAGACATAGCTATAATTGACGAAAACGGCGAGGTAGTTGCTTCCGGCACCGACGCGGCCGACTTTCGTCCGTTGCCCGAATCGTGGCAAACCGTCAGCGAGGGCATCGCGCAAACGGAGCGCACGCAAGGCATTCCGGCGATGCTTGTAAACACTGCGAAAGGCACGAAATATTCGGTGCGTTTGAGGGCGCGGAAAGACGGCGGCGACGAGGGTTTCATCATCGTTTTCAACGCCGGCGGGCAGGATTATTACTGGCTGACCATCGGCTCGTGCCGCAACTCGTGCCACGTGGTGGAGCGCGGGACAGGCGGCTGGCGGGCGACTGTCAAATCGGTGGAAGGGCGCGTGGAGACAGGGCATTGGTACGACATCCGCCTCGATGTTGACGGCAACAAAATGGCGGCGTACCTCGACGGCGAAAAGATAATCGAGACCGAGCTCTTCGGCGATGTGCTGCCAGGCATTTTCGCGTCGGCAGCCCTCGACGAGACAGGCGACGAGATGATTTTGAAGATTGTGAACACGAGCGATACGGCGGAAACTGCTAACTTGCAACTTGCTGATTTTCAAACTGTTGGCGGCACGCTCACGCAACTAAAAGCTGCCGACGGCATGGCGGAGAACACCCTCGACAATCCGACGAACGTCTACCCGACAACCAAGCGCATCTCGCTCGATGCCGCCGCGCCGCAGTTCGTCATCCCGCCCTTCTCGCTCAACATCCTCCGCTTGGAAAGGCAATAGCGCAACATTTAAAACGCTGAAAGGCAAGCAATTAGCTTGGAAGAAGGGCAAACCCGGCAGGGCGGTTTATGGCGAGATACTCGTGTACAATGCTGTTCAGTTGGTCTTTTATGCTGGAAAAGTCGCAATTGAGATTCAATGTTTTCACTGCGATGCGGTTGCCGGACATCTTATATGTTACATCGGGCAAGGTCGATTCGTCTGTGCGGGCATAAAGAAGCATACCCGACACGCTGTGCGATATGCCGTCGAATGCCGCCGCGCGGTTCTTTACGTAGGTGAATATCTGATATAAATTGTGCGAAGCAATCTTGTCCGCCCCGTATTGCCCTTGCGCGAGGACACGCGAGTAATACTTCGCATCTATTATCAGCGTTCTGCCGCCGAAGGTCAGCGTTACGTCGCTCTGCATAACGGGCAGCCACGCACGATTGTCATCGTCTAATTTCCACTCTATCTGCGCCGCTTCCGCCTTTATTTCCGGGAACTCTTTTCTATAATATTCAAGGATGAATTTCTCATACAGTCGGGGCATTAATTGGTCGTCGACGAAAGATTTCAGCCGCCGCTCACCCTTTTCGGTGGTAAGCAACATACTCTCGATTACCAGTTGGCAAAGACCGATAAGCAGGCGATACGTCCGGTTGTTGCGGTGAAAACGCAGGTCAGACCACGGGATAAGACGAGGGTTGACAGTATCAATCTCGGCGAAGAAAGCCATCTCCTTTTTTAGTAAATCCTTGTATTTCGCATTTACGTCGTCATATCTGAGGAGATGCAACACAGTTGTTTTCAGTATCTGATTGAGCAGGTTGTTTACCGAAAGTTCATCGTATTCACAACTGACGAGCTGTCTTCGCGCTGCCTTATTGCGCATTGTCCCCGCTATGTCAATCCTGCCTCGCACGCGGGGAATATCTTCTCTCCTCTCGAGATATTTCCGATAAAGTCCTTGTTTGATTTGTTGCCCGATGCCCTCAGAAAGTATTGCCGCAAAGAGATTGTGGATATTGTCGAACTGCTCGGCAGCAATATTGTCGGCATTGTCGGGTCTTAGCGCACGGAAAGCGTACGCCAACATGTAGTAGATATTCTTTATCAGTATGTGCTTGTTCTGCGTCATGTAAACAGCGCGTCAAACTTTGCCCGCCAGTCTTCTACCTTTCCGTTTTCGTCAAACCAATATTCTTCAAGCATAGGCATAATATCGTAGTTCACCACTTGCCTCATCCACCCTTTCGTGCACCCGTCAGCCGTTTGATTGCAGAAGTAACTATGCCCTATGCGGAAACCTTTTCCTAACGAGCTGTCGGCGGCAATAGCGGTGTTAAGTTCCTTTATTTTCTCTATCACAAGGCGGAATGTATCGTTGTTGAGAGTAGCTGTATAATGCTTAAACCCTTCGGAGTCGAATGCCGGTTCCATCTCGATGAAGCTGAAACGCCGGCGAAGAGCGTAATCAATCATCGCCAAAGAGCGGTCGGCTGTGTTCATCATACCTATTATGTACAAGTTGCGGGGAACGGTCAACGTGCGGTCGCCGTAAGCCAATGTGGTCGGCGTGTCCCGATAATCGTTCTCAATCATCATAAGCAACTCCCCGAATATCTTGCTCATATTGCCGCGATTAATCTCGTCGATGATAAAGAAGAAAGGCTTGTCCGGTTCGTTCGCGGCTCTCTGGCAGAACTGATAGAATATGCCGTTTTTCAATTCAAAGCCCGCTTCCGACGGCTTATATCCCAATATAAAATCCTCGTAGGAATAGCTTTGATGGAACTGCACAAGTTCAATCCTTCGTTCGTCTTTCTCTCCCATTATAGAATAGGCGAGGCGTTTCGCGGCAAATGTCTTGCCCACACCCGGCGCTCCTTGAAGGATAATGTTCTTTTTATGCTTCAATACAGCAACTATCTCGTCGTATTTATTTTCATCGATGTAAACATCCCGCAGGAAATCAACCTTGTCGTATTTATCCAAATCCTTTTTGCTGCTTATAGGGTTTTGCTCGCGGATTAAGTCCATGATAAAATCATATTCATCTTTTGTCAGGCGAAACAAACTCCCATTCAGATTACTAAAGAACTCCATGTTGTCTAATTCGCGGCAGCTTCTCAAAGTGGCATAGTCAATAGGAGTAACAAGTTTTTCCGTTATCTCAAACCAGAGTTTCTCGCCGTCTTGTTCTTCTGCTATCCTGCATAGAGAAACAATTTGTTTAACGGGTGTTGCCTCGTAACCTATAACAAAGTCTCCTTTCTTTGCGTCAAGGAAATTTTGATAGATACGGCGCTTGTTGCCGTTCTCGTTTAATAGGGTATATGTTTGTTTTTCACCAACAGGCATATTGGAATAACTCCAAATTTTAGGGTTGGCATTAAGCCACCAATACTGCGGTTCCGTATCATTAGACTTCCCGTTTATTAATTCGTCAACCGTCATATTGAAATACGGCTTGAGGATTAGCGTCTCGAATAAAGGCAATTCATCACCTACCATAATGCACGTGGAGTTGTTGTTCGGAGTCCACCATTTAGATGTGCTTTTATAGGGCGTGGTGTCTATGGATGTAGCTATAAGTTCGTAACTTCTCTCGTGCCAGTTTTCTCCCAATTCAGAATTAGGCACTGCCGAGTTGTTCGTGAATCGCCCTAAAAGTTGTATGCTGTTTCCGTAACAGAGATAAAAGAAGTCGCCTGCCTTAATGTTTTGTATAAAGTATTCTCCTTGCGAAACCTCTGACGTGCCTTTTGCTCGAGTGTCGCCATCAACGACGACAACGCTTCGTTCCTTAAACACATCTCGGAATGGTTTCAGTCTACTCTCCCCTTCGCTTATCTTCCAAATATTCGGAACTTGTGTTGATGATGGCGTAATAATCGCAGGAACGGAACGCAGTATTTTATTATGTGCAGCGTAATACCCGATATCTGTTGTCAACGTCCTGAATTCCGGGTCGGGATAACAATCTTTATTAAGTTGTGATTTGAAGATGTCGATAAGTTCGTTGTCGGTGCGAATAAAGTCATTCACCTCATCGTACAAGGCATAAAAGTTTCTCAGGTTATTCTCGCTATGACCGCGCTTGAATGTGTATCCGTAGTTGAGTTTCTCCGCAAATGCTTTTACGTTGCTTAATTTGTAGATGTAATATTTGTCGGGATAACGAAGCCATAAATAAGTGGATACAACATTGACGTCTTGAAAATGGCTGCCAACATCATTCATATACTTTTCTTTAATTTCATCGGCTCGCTCCTTAAACTCCAGAATTCGCTCCACCACATCTCTATTCTCGTCATAGAGAGCCCTGAATGCATTGCGCACCTCTTCCGGAGATCTCTCGGCGAGATGTCTAATCATACGTCGTGGGAAATTGTTTGTAGACGCTAATAGGTTATGTGTTTCGGACAAAGATGTTCTGAGCATTGTCGGGAAGTCCTCTGCATTGATGTCCCAGTTGTCTTGAAACATCTTCACAGCGTACCATTTATACCTTTCATCTTTCCACCACGAGCCGGTGAAGTCCGCCTTGTACTCGTCTAATATTTCCTTTAAACGTGCAGCATCAATCATAATAAATTTTGTTTTGTCGGTTAGTGTAGTCTGTAAGGAAAAGCCCCAAGAGGTCGGTGAGGAACTCCTGGGGCATCGTTTCTATCGAGTTAAACCCCGATTTGTTTTAGTCGTTGAGCTTGGCTTTGATGAACTCGCGGTTGAGGCGGGCGATGTTGGAGATGGTCTCGTTCTTGGGGCATACCGCCTCGCACGCGCGAGTGTTGGTGCAGTTGCCGAAGCCGAGCTCGTCCATCTTGGCTATCATGTTCTTGGCGCGCTTTGCCGCTTCCGGGCGTCCCTGCGGCAGGAGAGCGAGCTGCGACACCTTCGAACTTACGAAGAGCATTGCCGAGCCGTTCTTGCACGCCGCCACGCATGCACCGCAACCGATGCACGTAGCGCAGTCCATTGCCTCGTCGGCCTTCTCTTTCGGGATGAGTATGGCGTTTGCGTCCTGTGCCTGACCCGTGCGGATGGTGGTGTATCCGCCGGCTTGCATTATCTTGTCGAATGCCGAGCGGTCTACCATACAGTCCTTTATCACGGGGAAGCCGGCAGAGCGCCAAGGCTCAACGGTGATGACGTCGCCGTCCTTAAACCTGCGCATATAGAGCTGGCACGTAGTAGCTCCCATCTCCGTCTTGCCGTGCGGCGTACCGTTGACATAGAGCGAGCACATGCCGCAAATGCCCTCACGGCAGTCGTGGTCGAACACGAACGGCTCTTTCCCGGCATTAATAAGCTCCTCGTTGAGGATATCAAGCATTTCAAGGAATGAAGTATCGTCAGGAATGTTCTTCATTTCGTGCGTATCGAAATGGCCTTTGTCTTTCGGACCGTTTTGCTTCCAATACCTTAAAGTAAATGATATATTTTTAGCCATAACAATATGAATTGGAAATTAGTTCTTATAATTACGTGTTTGCACTTTTATTATCTCGTATTCGAGCGGCTCTTTCGTCAGGACGGGAGCGGTTTCGTCGTTCTTCTGGTACTCCCAGCAGCCGACATAGAAGAAGTTTTTGTCGTCGCGCTTTGCCTCGCCTTCCTCCGTCTGGTGCTCTTCGCGGAAGTGTCCGCCGCAGGATTCCTCACGGTGCAGCGCGTCGTAAGCCACCAGCTCGCCCATTGTGATGAAGTCGCGGAGGTGGACGGCCTTGTCGAGCTCGATATTGATGCCTTCTTTCACATCCGGAACAAACAGGTTAGTGTTAAACTCTTTGCGGAGCTCTTTTATCAGTTCAAGCCCCTCCTCGAGCCCTTTCTTCGTCCTGCCCATGCCGACATGCTCCCACATGATGTGCCCCAGCTCCTTGTGGATGGAGTCTACCGAGCGCTTGCCCTTGATGTTAAGCAGACGTGCCTGCTCCGCTGCAACGGCTTTCTCGGCGACGTCGAACTCCGGCAGATCGGTCGACAGACGGGGCCAAATCTCTTGGTCGGCAAGGTAATTCTGTATCGTGTAGGGCAACACGAAATATCCGTCAGCCAAGCCTTGCATTAATGCACTCGCACCCAAGCGGTTTGCGCCGTGGTCCGAGAAGTTGCATTCGCCGATGGCAAACAGACCCGGGATGGTCGTCTGAAGTTCGTAATCGACCCATATACCGCCCATTGTGTAGTGGATGGCGGGGAATATCATCATCGGCTTATAGTAGTCTATGCCGTTCTCGGTCTTGACGAACTCGCCCGGGTTGACATCTGTTATCTCCTCATACATATCGAAGAGGTTGCCGTAACGCTGGCGTATCTCGTCTATGCCGAGACGTTGGATGCTCTCGGAGAAATCAAGGAACACCGCCAGACCCGTGTTGTTCACGCCGTAGCCCTTATCACAACGCTCCTTAGCGGCACGCGATGCCACGTCGCGAGGCACGAGATTACCGAATGCGGGATAACGACGCTCCAAATAATAGTCCCTGTCCTCTTCGGGAATATCCCAGCCTTGCTTCGTCCCCGCCTGCAATGCCTTGGCGTCTTCGAGCTTCTTCGGCACCCAGATACGTCCGTCGTTGCGCAACGATTCCGACATCAGTGTCAGCTTCGACTGGTTGTCGCCGTGCACGGGAATGCAAGTGGGGTGAATCTGAACGTAAGACGGATTGGCGAACATTGCGCCTTTGCGGTAGCATTGGATAGCTGCGGTGCAGTTGCAACCCATAGCGTTTGTCGAGAGGAAATATGTGTTGCCGTAGCCGCCCGTAGCGATTACGACGGCGTTGGCGGTAAAGCGTTCGAGCTTGCCCGTTACGAGGTTCTTCGCTATAATGCCGCGTGCACGACCGTTCACAATAACCAAATCCTCCATCTCATAGCGCGTGAAGAGCTTCACTTTCCCCGCGTGTACTTGGCAGGAGAGCGAGGAATATGCGCCGAGAAGCAGCTGCTGCCCTGTCTGACCCTTGGCATAGAAAGTACGTGAAACCTGTGCGCCGCCGAACGAGCGGTTGGCAAGCATGCCGCCATACTCACGCGCGAAAGGTACGCCTTGTGCCACGCATTGGTCGATAATATTATTCGACACCTCAGCCAGACGATATACATTTGCTTCGCGAGCACGGTAGTCGCCGCCCTTCACGGTGTCGTAGAACAGACGATAAACGGAGTCGCCGTCGTTCTGATAGTTCTTCGCGGCGTTGATACCACCCTGTGCGGCGATGGAATGTGCGCGACGGGGCGAGTCCTGAATGCAGAAATTGAGCACGTTGAACCCCATTTCGGCAAGCGACGACGCGGCACTGGCACCCGCAAGACCCGTGCCGACAACTATCACGTCAAGCTTCAGTTTGTTCTTCGGATTGACCAGACGCTGGTGAGCTTTGTAGTTGGTCCACTTCTCCGATATAGGTCCTTCGGGTATTCTCGAATCTAATACTTTTCCGTTAGCCATAGTTGTATCTTTTGTTTTCATTGTTCTTTAATTAATTCCGCATGCCGCCGACGCCTCGACAGGGCAGGTGCCGCCGCCGCAATCGCCGCCGACAAGCCCCAGTCCGTAGGCAACAACCACGGCAAGAAAGCCGAGGCAGATTATCGTGGTATAGCAAATGCTGATTATTTTCCAGCGCGTAAACCATTTCTTACCGCTCCAACCGACGGTCTGCAACGCGCTCCAGAAGCCGTGAGAGAGATGGAACCACAGCGCGATAATCCACACGATGTAAATCACCACATACACAGGCTGAGAGAACGTGTAGCGTATCCAGTACACGCCGTTTGCGCTCAGCGTCTCGTCGCCGATACCGGTCAGGTCGACCAACATCATCTTTGCCCAGAAGTTACACAGGTGGATGACAAGGCCCACCAAAACGATAAGTCCCAGAACGAGCATGTTTTGCGACGCCCATTCCACCTTTGCAGGCTTCACCGTAACATCATACCTGTTTGCCCCGCGCGCCCGGCGGTTCTGAATTGTCAGGATGAAAGCATACAAGATGTGTATCACCGCCAGCGCCGCCAGTACAAGCGTTGCCGCCACAGCGTACCAGTGAGCGCCCAAAATCCCGCATATCCAGTTGTAGCCGTCTGCCGAAATGAGAGCCACAACGTTCATTGATACGTGGAATGTCATAAACAGAATAAGTGCCATGCCCGTGATAGACATCACTAATTTTCTGCCGATAGAAGAATTAATTAACCACATATAGATCTATAATTTGATTGTCTTTGTTGTTATAATTTTGATTGTCTTATTGTCCGGTTTCGTTAGTCTGCCTCCCCGCGCGCAATGCCTTTTTAAGCACGCCGCAGGAATTCTATCTGCAAAGATAACTCCTTTGACAGATAAACAAAAAATTTTCTTGGCTTATTTCTTTCCGCTTCGGCGCGGCAAGCCTTAGTTTGTTGTTTGCAAGAAGGGTGCGTTAATGTTGCAAAAAGGCCGGTTTTATCGCATAAAAAGGCTGCGTTAATCGCTTTAAAACAGCGCTTTAACATCGCAAGAAAGCCGCCGTAACGCCCTTTCCGCATAGCCCGAATTGCGCAACCTCGCCGCGGGATTTGGCGCTTCGCCTTTTTCTTCTTACTTTTGACGGGCAAAACAAGGCTCTTAAAGCGCGGAAACAACGTATGATTTTCTCTTACGACGTGGTGGTGATCGGCGGCGGACATGCCGGTGCAGAGGCGGCGGTGGCGGCGGCTACGGTCGGTGTGCGCACGTGCCTCATCACGATGGACATGAACAAAATCGGGCAGATGTCGTGCAACCCCGCCGTCGGTGGCATAGCAAAGGGGCAGATTGTCCGCGAGATAGATGCGCTCGGAGGGAAAATGGGCATAATAACCGACGCGACGGCGATACAGTTCCGCATGCTCAACCGCAGCAAAGGACCCGCCGTGTGGAGCCCGCGAGCACAGTGCGACCGTGAAAAATTCATTTGGAAATGGCGCGAAATACTCGATGAAACCGACGGTTTGGACATCTGGCAGGATATGGTATGCGAACTCATTGTCAGCGATAAGCGCTCCGTCGAAGGCGTGCGGACGGTCTACGGGGCGGAGTTTCGTGCGCCGTGCGTCATTCTCACTGCCGGCACGTTCCTTAACGGGATGATGCACGTGGGCAGGACGCAGATACCCGGAGGACGCTGCGCCGAACCTGCGGTAATAGGTCTCACCGAGTCAATCACGCGGCACGGCATCCGCTCGGCAAGAATGAAGACCGGCACGCCCGTGCGTATCGACCGCCGATCAGTGCATTTCGACGAAATCGACCGGCAGGACGGGGAGAACGACTTCCATCAATTCAGCTTCATCGGTCCGCATCGCCACCTGCCGCAACTGCCGTGCTGGACGCTTTATACCAATAAAGAATGCCACGAGGTGCTGCGCTCGGGACTTGCCGAATCGCCCCTTTACAACGGGCAGATCCGCAGCATCGGGCCGCGCTATTGTCCGTCGATAGAAACCAAACTTGTAACGTTCGCCGACAAGGAGCGCCATCCGCTATTCCTCGAACCCGAAGGCACGGACACCAACGAGATGTATCTTAACGGCTTTTCGTCGAGCATGCCGATGGAAATACAGCTGTCCGCGCTAAGGAAAATCCCTGCTCTGAGGGACGTAAAAGTCTACCGGCCCGGCTATGCAATAGAGTATGATTTCTTTGATCCCACTCTCCTGACACGGTCATTAGAGTCGAGAGTCATTTCCGGACTGTACCTCGCGGGGCAGGTGAACGGCACTACCGGCTATGAAGAAGCTGCCGGGCAAGGGCTTGTTGCCGGGGTGAACGCGGCAAGGAAGTGCGGAGGACAAGAGCCGTTCATCCTGCAGCGCGACGAGGCATATATCGGCGTACTCATCGACGACCTTATTACAAAAGGCGTGGACGAGCCGTATAGGATGTTCACTTCCCGCGCCGAGTACCGCATACTCCTCCGGCAGGACAATGCCGACGCGCGCTTGACGGAGAAAGGATACGCGCTTGGGCTAGCTTCGACCGAGAGAATGACAACGTGGAAACGAAAGGAAGAGGGGATAAAACACATCCTCGACTTCTGTGAGAAATTTACGGTTAAACCGCAGGAAATAAATTCTCTGTTGGAGCAAATCGAGGACCAAGCGCCGCTGAAATTCGGCACGAAGCTCTCCGAACTTATCGCCCGTCCGCAGCTGAGCATGGCTCTTATGGCGCAGATACTTCCCGCACTCGCCGGCGAAATTGACCGCCTGCCCGACAAAAAGGAAGAAATCATTGAGTCGGCGGAGATAATGATGAAATACAAAGGATATATCGAGCGCGAGAACATTGTGGCTCAGAAGATGCAGAAGATGGAGAACATCAAGATAAAAGACCGCTTCGACTATGCCTCAATACGCGAAATCTCCACCGAAGGAAGGCAGAAACTGGCGCGCATAAACCCTGAGACGATGGCGCAGGCGAGCCGCATTCCCGGGGTCTCCCCCAGTGATTTGAACGTGTTACTCGTGCTTCTTCACAAATAAACGACAATGAGACCGTGAATTGTTTCACGTGAAACAAACGATAAAGTATTCTTTAAAGATCTGATAAACCGAAACTGATAAACTGTCAAACTAAAATAAAAGTAAAGGAAATGAATCGTCAAAAACTTTTAGAAAACCTGCGTTGCATCCCCGATTTTCCGATTCCCGGGGTGCAATTTCGTGATGTAACCACGCTCTTTAAGAACCCCGAATGCCTTCGCATAATGCGCGATGAAATCGTGGATTTATACAAAGACAAGGGCATCACCAAGATTGTCGGCATCGAGAGTCGCGGTTTCGTCATGTCTTCAGCAGTAGCTCTTGAACTTGGAGCGGGCATCGTGTTATGTCGAAAACCCGGGAAACTTCCGGCGAAAACTATCCAACAATCGTATAAAAAGGAATACGGTGAGGACACAATTGAGATACATGCCGACTCCATAACCGAGGATGATGTAGTCCTTATCCACGACGATCTGCTCGCAACGGGCGGGTCCATGCGCGCCGCATACGACCTTGTGAAGAAGTTCAACCCCAAGAAGGTTTATATAAACTTTATCATTGAGCTGGTCAATGAGGGACTTGACGGGCGCAAGCGCTTTGATAATGACACGGATGTAACAGCGCTCTTGCAGCTCTAAAAATGTTTCACGTGAAACGGCAGGGCTCGACCTTTGTTTATTGACAACTGATATGCTGACCCGGCGTAGAAAAGATTTATGACTAAGCAAGACGAGAACACGGAGCGCCTCGACCGTCTGCGGCAGGTGGTGCTAAGTCTTCCTGACAAGCCTGGGAGTTATCAGTTCTATGACAAGAGCGGCACTATCATCTACGTGGGCAAGGCGAAGAACCTCAAAAACCGTGTCTCCACGTATTTCCATAAGGAGGTTGACCGCTACAAGACGCAAGTTCTTGTCAGCAAGGTGTGGAACATCAGCTACACCGTGGTCAACAGCGAGGAGGACGCGCTGCTGCTCGAGAACTCGCTCATCAAACAGTATAAGCCGCGGTATAATGTCCTCCTGAAAGACGGGAAGACCTATCCAAGCATCTGCATCACTAAGGAGCAGTACCCCAGAATATTCAAGACGCGGCGCATCAACCGCTCTTTCGCCGAATATTACGGTCCTTACAGCCATATTTCCACGATGTATTCGTTGCTCGAACTGATACACAAGATGTTCCTTCCGCGTCGTTGCAACATGCCGATAACGCCGGAGGGAGTGGAGCTGGGGAAATATAAGCCGTGCCTCGAATATCACATCAAGAACTGCAAAGCGCCGTGCATAGGGTATCAGACGCGCGAAGACTACTTGCAGAATATCGCTCAGGCAAGGGAAATACTTAAAGGCAACACGCGCCGGTTGAGCCTTTCGTTGCGCGAGATGATGGAGAAAGCGTCGGCGGAACTAAGGTTTGAGGATGCCGAAGAATACAAGAAAAAATGCTTGTTGCTCGCTTCTTACGTGGCAAAGAGTGAGGTTGTCAGCCGCACAATCTCAAATACTGACGTGTTCAGCCTCACCGAAGACGCGACGGGATCGCATGTTTTCATCAATTATATGCACGTCATGGAAGGGATGGTCAACCAGAGTTTTACCTTCGAATATAAGCGCAAGATTGACGAGAGCAAGGAGGAGCTGCTCCTGTCGGCTATTCCGGAGATACGTGAACGCTTTCATAGCACCGCCCGCGAGATAGTCGTGCCGTTCGAATTAGACTGGAAACTGCCGGGCGAAGCGGTTTTTTTCGTGCCTCAAAAGGGAGATAAGCGGCGGCTGTTGGAGCTGTCCGAGCTGAACGGAAAGCAGTACTTGTTCGACCGTCTCAAACAAGCGGAGAAGCTGAACCCCGAGCAGCGGCAGACACGGCTTATGAAAGAGTTGCAGCAGAAGTTGGGGTTGGAGCGGCTGCCCTACCACATCGAGTGCTTCGACAACTCCAATATCTCCGGGTCGGACGCCGTCGCCAGTTGCGTGGTTTTTAAGGGCATGAAACCCTCGAAGAAAGATTACCGCCATTTCAACATAAAGACTGTTGCGGGCGTTGATGACTATGCGTCGATGCAGGAGGTGGTTCACCGGCGGTACAAGCGTATGACTGACGAGGCGGCACCCCTGCCCGACCTGATCATAACCGACGGCGGCGCGGGACACATGAATGCCGTGCGCGAGGTGATAGAGGGGCAATTGGGGCTCGATATTCCCGTGGCGGGATTGGCAAAGGACAGCCGCCACCACACCAATGAGTTGCTCTTCGGACAGCCTGTGCGAACTGTTGCGCTGCCGGCGAATAGCGACCTCTTCCATGTCCTGACGCAATTGCAGGACGAGGTGCACCGTTTCGCAATATCATTCCACAGAGACAAACGTTCAAAACACGCGCTACAATCGGAGATTGACGGTATTCCCGGTGTCGGAAAAGTGACGAAAGATGCGCTTTTAAGAGCATTCAAATCAGTCAAACGGATAAAGGAAGCTGACAAGGAGTCGCTCGTTGCGGCTATTGGAAAGAAGAAAGGAGAACTTGTCTACAACTATTTCCACTCGCAGGAAGTTGTTGCGGATAAATGAAAAGCGACGAAAAGATATGAGGGTAGTTGTTCAGAGAGTAAGCCGGGCGAGCGTTACCATCGGCGGCGTGCTGCGTTCGGCGATAGCGCGGGGGTTGCTTTTGCTTGTCGGGATCGGCGAGGAGGACACGCGTCAGGACATAGATTACCTCGTGAAAAAGGTGGTTAACCTCCGTATTTTCAACGATTTGCAGGGCGTGATGAACCTGTCCGTACTCGATGTAGGCGGGGAGATATTGGCTGTGAGCCAGTTCACGCTGATGGCGTCAACCAAGAAAGGGAACCGCCCGAGTTATATCCGCGCCGCGCGCCACGAGGTTTCCATCCCGCTCTACAATGAGTTTGTGGAGGCGATGACCTTAGCACTCGGCAAGCCAATCGGTACGGGAGAATTCGGCGCGGACATGAAAGTGGAGCTCCTCAACGACGGGCCCGTAACGATAATCATCGATTCCAAAGAGAAAGATTTCTAAATAACGACAAATAAAAACAATACTATTATGGAAGCTAACAATCAGAATTTCAGTAAGTTAGAGCAAGCATTAGCAAAGTACAACCTCGACGTTGACGAGGCGGAAGTGCGGCAGAAGGTAAAAGAAATCATAGTCGAAAAAGTGCCGGAAAATGACACGTTGGACGTGAAAAAGTTCCTTTTCCGCAGCATAGAGCTCACATCGCTCCACACGACAGACACCGAGACGGGCATCATGAAGTTCGTCGAGCACGTCAACGACTTCGAAGCGGCTTACCCCGACCTCGGGAACGTCGCCACGATATGCGTCTACCCGTGTTTCGCGAAGACTGTGGCGGAGACGCTGGAGGTGGAGAATGTCGCTATTGCGTGTGTGTCGGGGTCGTTCCCCAGCTCACAGGCGAGGATCGAAGTGAAGGTCGCGGAGACGGCGTTGGCTGTTGCCGACGGTGCCACGGAGATAGACATCGTGCTGCCCGTGGGCAAGTTTCTCGATGAAGATTATGAGGACATGTGCAGCGATATACAGGAGTTGAAGAACGCTTGCGGTGATGACGTGCCGATGAAAGTTATCCTCGAGACGGGCTGCCTCAAAACTATGTCGAACGTAAAGAAGGCTTCTATCCTTGCGATGTATTCCGGCGCGGACTATATAAAAACTTCTACGGGCAAGGAAAAGGTGAGCGCAACGCCCGAGGCGGCGTATGTCATGTGCCGCGCGATAAAGGAATACTACGACGAAACGGGTATTCAAATAGGGTTCAAACCTGCCGGCGGCATCAACACGGTGATGGATGCCGTAACGTATTACACTATCGTCAAAGAGGTGTTAGGCGAGAAATGGCTCACCAACCGGTGGTTCCGCATGGGCACAAGCCGCCTCGCGAATGTCTTGTTAAGTGAGATTTTGGGCGATAAAATCGAGGTTTTTTGAATATCGGACTTATGGCGGGTTACATCCTGCGCCCCACCACATAGTCGACATAAACAGCCAGAGATTCTTTTATCTCCGGCTTTTTTATGCACGTGTTTATGAAGTCCATGGCGGCGGATTGGTAGTCTTTGATGCGCTGCTCCGCATATTCTATGCCGCCGTTTGCCTTGGTGAACGCCACGAGACGGGCGATATCGTCTTTCGTGGCGCTGCCTTTCTTCACTTTCATGGCAAGCGCGAGGCAGCCGGCATCGTGCGTCTTGTTCAGCGCGTAGATGGCGGGTAGCGTCAGTTTGCCTTCCTCCATATCGTTGCCGGTGGGTTTGCCGATGTTCTCGTCGTCATAATAGTCGAAGATGTCGTCGCGGATTTGGAACGCGATACCCAAGTTCTGCCCGAACAATCGCGCTTTTTTGACGATTTCATCGGGCATTCCGACGCTCAGCGCACCCAAACCGGCGCACATCTCGAACATTGCCGCCGTCTTCTGTTTCACTACGTCGTAGTAGAGCGTTTCCGAGATCTCGTCCTGCCCGACGGTGGATAGTTGGAGCAGTTCGCCGTTGGCAAGCGTCCGTCCGAGCCGGGAGAGGTGCTCCACAATCTCGTTTATGCGTGTCTGCGATATTTTCAGCAGGGCGGTGGCAAGTATGTAGTCGCCCGTCAACACCGATATTTTATTGTCGTAAACGGCATTCACGGAGGCTTGTCCGCGCCGCAAATCAGACTCGTCCACAACATCGTCGTGCACGAGCGATGCCGTGTGCAGCAGTTCGAGACCTATGGCGGAGTTGTGCGTTATCATGTTTACCTCGCCGAACGCCTTTGCCGTAAGCAGCACGAGAATGGGGCGCATGCGTTTCCCCATACGCTGTTTGATGTGGTGCAACACCTCGGCGAGTAGCTCCGAATCGCCGGAGAGGGCATCGTTGAACAAAGAATTAAACCGCTCCAACTCTTTCTCTATGGGGCGTTTAATGATTGAGAGCTGATCCATAAAGGGCTTGTTTACTGCAAAAATAGGTGTTTTTTGAAATACGCACGGCATTTTTTCGTATTTTTACCGGCAAATAAATGAAAATTATAATATGGAGAAACTGTTCCTCATTGATGCCTACGCGCTTATCTACCGCTCGTATTACGCCTTCATAAAAAATCCCCGCATCAACTCAAAAGGGCTGAACACGTCGGCTGTCATGGGCTTTCTCAATACGCTGAACGAGATTTTTACTAAGGAGCAACCTGCGTATGTGGGCGTCGCGTTCGACCATGGCAAGACGTTCCGCCACGAGATTTACCCCGAATATAAGGCGCAGCGTCAGGCGCAACCCGAAGATATCGCCCTCTCTGTGCCTATCATAAAGGAAATACTTGCCGCACTCCGCATCCCCTGTTTGCAGGCTGACGGCTTCGAGGCTGACGATGTTATCGGCACTTTGGCGTACAAATCGTGCGGCGAAAACGTGGAAACATACATGCTCACGCCCGACAAGGACTATGCCCAATTGGTGGGCGGCAATGTATATATGTACCGTCCGCGGCACGGCGGAGGCTATGAGAAACTCGACGAAAGGGCTGTGTGCGCCAAATACGACGTTGCATCGGCGAGGCAGGTAATCGACCTTTTGGCGCTTATGGGCGACTCTGCCGACAACTTTCAGGGCTGTCCCGGCGTGGGGCAAAAGACTGCCGTGCAGCTGGTGAAGCAGTTCGGCAGCGTCGAGGAGATGCTCTCCCGAACGGCGGAAATTACGGGCAAATTGCGCGAAAAGGTGGAAAGCAACGTGGAGAATATTCGTCTGGCAAAGGTGCTGGCTACCATCCGCACCGACGTGCCGATTGCTCTCGACTTGAACGAGTTGAGGAGAAAGGAGGCTGACACGGATAAATTACGGAGTTTGTTCGACGATTTGGAGTTCAAAACGCTGCTCAACAAATTTGTAAAACCATCGGAAAAATCGGCAAAAATCGCACATTCGGAGCCTGATTTGTTCTCATCGCCCGTTGCCGAAACCAAGGCCTCGCCCGCAGAAGGCGACTTGTTTGCCGCGCAGGAGAGTACAGCCGACGAGATAATGATGGTTCAGTGCGACTGCCGGACAGTGGAAACGGAGGACGAAATGTGCCGAATTTCCGGGCTTTTTTCATCGTGCGCGGCATTCGCTCTCGCCTTGCAGACCGACTCAAACATAGCAATTGACGCCCGACTGAACGGGTTCAGCCTCTGTTCGGAGGAGGGTAAGGCTTATTTCATCGTGCTCGGCACGGAGCCGAAAAGTGTTTCCCGCCGGATAGAAATATTCCGTCCGCTGTTTGAGAACAAGGAAATTGTCAAGATTGGACATAATGTCAAATATGCCGTCGAGGTGTTGCGGAACTACGGGATTGTCCTCTCCGACCCGCTGTTTGATACGATGATAGCCCACTATTTGTTACAGCCGGAGCTGCGGCACGGCTTCGACTACGTGGCGGAAACGGTGTTGCGGCGGCGCATTGGTGATGTCGCGCAGCCCTCGTGTGCCCGTGCCGACCTCTCGTTGCAGCTTTACAACCGCCTCAAACCTAATCTTTCGTCCGCCCTGCTCGACGATTTGTTTTATCAAGTGGAGATGCCGCTGGTGCAGGTTCTTGCCGATATGGAATACAACGGCGTACTTATCGACAGCCGGATACTGAAAGACACATCGCTGATTTTTACGGAGCGGATGGAGGAAATCGAGCGTCAGATCTTCCGTTTGGCCGGACATGCCTTTAATATCTCTTCGCCGCGGCAGGTCGGCGACGTGCTTTTCGGCGAGATGAGAATTGCGGCTAAGCCGAAGAAAACCAAGACGGGGCAGTTTGTTACTAGCGAGGAGGAGCTGCAAAAGGTAGCTTCCAAGCACGAGATAGTGAGGAAGATATTGGATTACAGAGCCTTGAAGAAGCTCGTCGGCACATACGTTGACGCTCTGCCGCAGCTTGTCAACCCCCGCACGGGGCATATCCATACCTCGTTCAACCAGACCGTTACCGCCACGGGACGTCTGTCGTCGAGCGACCCGAACCTGCAAAACATCCCGATACGTGGGGAGGATGGCAGGGAGATACGCAAGTGCTTCGTGCCCGAAAGGGGATGTTTGTTCTTCTCCGCCGACTATTCTCAGATTGAGCTACGTGTGATGGCGCACCTCTCCGGCGACGAAAACATGATTGAATACTTCCGTGAAGGACTCGACATTCACGCGTCTACGGCGGCGAAAGTTTATAAGAAGCCGATTGAAGACGTAACCCGCGACGAGCGCACGAAGGCTAAACGCGCCAATTTCGGCATCATCTACGGCATCACGACGTGGGGTCTTGCCGAGCGGCTGCTTATCGATCGCCAGGAGGCAAAGGCGCTCATCGACGGCTATTTCGAGACTTTCCCGAAGGTGAAGAGTTACATGGAGGAGGCGAAAGCTATGGCGCGGGAGAAGGGTTACGCCGAAACAATCTTCCATCGTCGCCGTTATCTGCCCGACATTACGTCTGCCAACGCCATCGTGAGGGGCTTTTCCGAGCGCAACGCCATTAATGCGCCGATACAAGGAACTGCGGCGGATATCATCAAAATCGCGATGGTGAGGATTCACAAGCGCTTTGCGGAGGAGGGCATACGTTCGAAAATGATACTCCAAGTGCACGATGAACTTAACTTCTCGGTATTCCCCGAAGAGAAAGAACGTGTGGAACGGATTGTCCTCGACGAGATGCAAGGCGCCTGTCAGTTGCGCGTACCGCTCGTTGCAGATTGCGGTTGGGGCGGCAATTGGTTTGAGGCGCACTGATCGGAAAGTGCCGTCCGCCGCTCTATTTCAGGCGAATTGTGGTGCGTTTTGCCATTTTCTGCTTACTTTTGCAGCAGATAAGCGACTGTTATGGCATTGAAATGCGGTATTGTGGGTTTGCCTAACGTGGGCAAATCGACGTTGTTTAATTGTCTGTCGAGTGCGAAGGCGCAGGCGGCGAACTTCCCTTTTTGTACGATAGAACCCAATGTAGGGATCATCACCGTGCCCGACGAGCGTCTCACGCGCTTGGCGGAGATAGTCCATCCGGGACGGATTGTGCCCGCCACATGCGAGATTGTAGACATCGCCGGATTGGTGAAAGGGGCGAGTAAAGGCGAGGGCTTGGGCAATAAATTCCTTGCCAACATCCGCGAAACGGACGCTATTATCCACGTCCTTCGCTGCTTCGAGGACGAGAATATCGTGCATGTCGACGGTTCAATCAATCCCGTTCGCGACAAGGAAATTATCGATACGGAGCTCCAGTTGAAAGATTTGGAGACCATCGAAAACCGCTTGGCGAAGACCCAAAAGGCTGCGGCGGCGGGCAACAAAGAGGCAAAGGTCGAGGCGGAAGTTATGGAGGCGTACCGTCAGACATTGCTTGCCGGCAAGAACGCGCGCACCGTCAGTTTCGGCACAAAGGACGAGCAGGATGCCGCGAAGAACCTTTTCCTGCTCACAAGCAAGCCCGTGCTCTATGTGTGCAATGTCGACGAGGCGGCGGCGAAAGAGGGAAACGCGTGGACGAAACAAATCTCCGACATCGCCGAAGCGGAGGGCGCGGAAGCTATGATTATAGCGGCAAAGACGGAGGAAGACATTGCGGAGCTTGACAGTTACGAGGATAAGATGCTTTTCCTCGAAGAACAGGGCTTGCAGGAGAGCGGCGTCAACCGGCTGATAAAGAAGGCTTACTCGCTCCTGAACCTCGAAACATTCATCACTGCGGGGGAGATGGAGGTCAAGGCATGGACGTATAAGAAAGGTTGGAAGGCACCGCAGTGCGCCGGCGTGATACACACCGATTTCGAGAAAGGTTTCATCCGGGCGGAGGTAATCAAATATGACGATTACTTGAAATACGGCTCGGAGGCTGCCGTTCGTGAGGCGGGGCGCATGGGAATCGAAGGAAAGGACTACGTTGTGCAGGACGGAGATATCATGCATTTCAGGTTCAACGTATGATCAAAAACCTCGATGAAATCGGGCAAAATTGAACATTCTCAGGTTCAACTATGACAAAACTCTCGATGAAATCGGGCAAAATTGAACCTTCTCAGGTTCAACTATGACGAAAGTCTCGATGAAATCGGGTAAAATCGAACATTTTCACTCGCTGACAACAGATAAATAAGTTGATGATAACTTCTCTCTCATACATCGTCTGGAACCCCGACATCACGGCATTTCACCTCTCGTTCCTCTCCATTCGCTGGTATTCGTTGTGCTGGCTCGTCGGTCTGTTGGGCGCATACCTTATCGTTAAGTGGCTCTACAACGACCAGAAGATTGCCCGCGAGAAGTTTGACCCGCTCTTTCTTTATTGCTTTATAGGGGTGTTAATCGGCGCCCGGCTGGGGCATTGTCTGTTCTATGAGCCGTCGTATTTTCTGTCTTCAGGCAAGCATATCGTGGAAATGATACTGCCGATACACTTTCGTCAGAGCGGCGGAGTGGAGTTCACGGGCTACGAGGGCTTGGCTTCTCACGGCGGCACAATCGGCTTGATCCTCGCCATAATTCTCTACTGCCGCCGTTATAAGTTGACTTTCTTCACCGTAATCGACAATATTGCCATTGCCACACCTCTCACGGCGTGCTTCATCCGCTTGGGAAACCTGATGAACAGCGAGATAATCGGCAAGCCGACAGATGTGGCGTGGGCGTTCATTTTCGAACGTGTGGACATGCTTCCTCGCCATCCCGCCCAGCTCTATGAGGCGCTTGCCTACCTCGTGTTCTTCTTCGTCGGATTATGGTTCTACAAAAGGCGGAAAACCCCTGTGGGTAAAGGGTTCTACTTCGGTCTGTGCCTGCTGCTGATATTCCTGTTCCGCTTCTTCGTCGAATATGTTAAAATCGAGCAGGTCGACTTTGAAAAAGGTATGATTCTCAACATGGGCCAGCTCCTGAGCATACCCTTCGTGCTGATCGGCGCGTGGTGCATCTGGAGGGCAAAAAAATCAAAAATATAAACAAAAGCATTTAAAAACAGCCTGCCGCTTTAAACGCGCGCGCGAAGAAGCTTGTCAAACAAAATGGTGCGTTACGGAAAGATTACTTTTGAAAGATATATGAACAAGAGAATTTTAATTTGGATATCGGTCGCGCTGGTGGCCCTTCCCGCCTCGGCGCAAAGGCAGTGGACGCTGCGGGAATGCATCGACTACGCTTTGGAACACAACATCCAATTGCAACAAAACAGACTGCAACAGGAGTCGTCGGGCGAGGATGTAAAGCAGGCGCGGGCGCAGCTGTTGCCCTCTGCAACGTTCTCAACAGCCCATAATGTCAACTACCGACCTTTCCCCGACGGCGGCGAGACCACGGTAACCAACGGCTATGTAGATACGAAAATCAACAAGACGACCTACAACGGGAGCTACAATATCGGCGCGAATTGGACCGTCTGGAACGGAAATAAGAACGTCAATACGCTGAAACAAAACAAGATAACCGAAGAACAGGCGGAGCTGACGGCAGAGACTACCGCCAACAGCATTCAGGAGCAGATCACCCAACTCTACGTGCAGATACTCTACAACACGGAGTCTATCAAGGTCTTCGAGCAGATAGCGGCAATCAGCAAGGGCAATCTCGAGCGCGGGCGGGCAATGCTTGAAGTCGGCAGTATCGCGCGGGCGGACGTCGCGAAGTTGGAAGCGCAGGTGGCAACGGATGAGTATAACCTTGTCAACGCGCAGGGGCAGACCGCCCGTTACAAGCTTCAATTAAAGCAGTTACTCGAAATCACCGACACCGAAGACTTCGATATTGCCATCCCCGATGCAAGCGATGAGGAAGCCCTTGCCGAGGTACCGTCGCTCGTAGACACATATAACACGGCGGTGTCGTTCCGCCCGGAGATAAAGAGCGCACAGCTCGGCATCGAGGCGAGCGAGCTGGAAGAGAAGATTGCGCGTGCCGGATATATGCCGACAATAGGTGTCAACGCCTCCGTAACGGCATCAACCAACTCCACATCGGACAACTCTTGGAGCAAGCAAATGAAGAGTAACTTCTCCGCCGGCGCGGGAGTGAGTCTCAGCGTGCCGCTCTATGAGCAACGCTCCGCCAAGACGAGCATCCGCAAGGCGAAACTTCAGAGACAGGAGCAGGAGCTGGATTTGCAGACGCAACAGAAGGAGTTGTGGAGCACAATCGAAGGTTACTGGCTCGACGCGAACACCAATCAGGCGCGGTTCCGCTCGGCGCAGGCAAGCGTGAACTCCGCACAGGAGAGTTTCGACCTCGTCAGCGAGAAGTTCAACGAGGGACTGTCGAACATCGAAGAGTTGACAACGGGCAAGTCAACACTGCTCGATGCCGAGCAAAGTCGTCTGGAGAGCAAGTACACGTCGATACTTAACTTGCAGATGTTGCACTTTTACAACGGAGAGGAAATAACCCTTTGATTGTTTGTCAAACATTATGAAAACATTCGGAATTATGAAGATAAAATTTTTGGTAATAGCAGCTCTCGCCGCAGTTATGACAGCGTGCAGCGGCGGCAAGGATGTATCGTATTCAACTGCCAAAGTGACAAGGCAAAGCATCTCGACAAGTATCACCGCGACGGGTACCATCGAGCCTGTTACGGAGGTTGAAGTCGGTACACAGGTGTCGGGTATCATCGACAAGATTTACGTAGACTACAATTCCGTAGTGAAAAAGGGCGAGATTATCGCCGAGCTTGACAAGACCAACCTCGTCTCGGAGTTGGCTTCGGCGCAGAGCAACCTCAACAGCGCGGAAAGCAGTCTGGCGTATGAGAAGACCAATTACAGCCGTTACAAGACGCTTTACGACAAGGGGCTCGTGTCGGCAGACGATTTCGAGAACGCCCGGCTCAGCTATGAGAAGGCGGTGGAGCAGGTGAATATCGAGAAACAGACGGTGGAGAAGGCCCGCACCAACTTGGGTTACGCCACCATCACGGCGCCTATTGACGGCGTTGTACTCTCGAAAGAGGTGGAGGAGGGACAGACTGTCGCTTCCTCAATGACAACCCCTACCTTATTTATAATAGCTCAGGACCTGACCGATATGCGCGTTATTGCCGACGTTGACGAGGCGGATATCGGCGGCGTTGTCGAGGGGCAGCGCGTCAGTTTCACGGTGGACGCTTTCCCGGACGACACGTTCAACGGAGAAGTAACGCAGGTGCGGCAGGAGGCGACGACGGAATCGAACGTCGTAACCTACGAAGTTGTCATCTCCGCACCCAACGAGGACCTGAAACTGAAACCCGGTCTGACGGCAAACGTAACAATCTACACTCTTGAGAAAGACGATGTCTTGGCTGTCGCGGCAAAAGCTTTGCGCTTCTCTCCCAGTGAGGCGCTCTTGCAGGAAGGCGAGACGATAGAAGACGCGGAGGGACAACACAAGCTGTGGGTGCGCGAGGGAAAGGTGTTCAAAGCTTACCCCGTAGAGGTCGGCACGACAAACGGCACAATCACCGAGATACTCTCCGGCGTGGATGAAGGCACGGTGGTGCTCACCGATTTCAGTGTCGCGGCAGACGAGGAGGACAGTTCCGAAGAAGAAACTTCTAATCCGTTCATGCCCAGTCCGCCGGGAAAGAAGAAGAGCAGTAGCAGCAACAACAACAGCGAAAGCAACGAAGGCGAAGGCGAAAGCAGCGGCGAGAGTGACGGCGGCGAAAGCGGCGGTGCGAAATAATATTTGTCCCGGATAACAAAACTGTTTATGTCGGATATTCAACAATCAACATCCGCCGTGCAAGACGACCGCAAAGCAGTGATTGAACTGCGGGGCGTGAAGCGCTATTTCCAAGTGGGCTCCGAGACGGTGAAGGCCTTGCGCGGCGTGAGCTTCAAGATTTACGAGGGCGAATTTGTAACGATACAAGGCTCGTCGGGCAGCGGCAAGTCGACGTTGCTCAACCAGTTAGGCTGCCTCGACACGCCCACAGCCGGAGAATACCTGCTCGACGGGGTGTCCGTGCAGAGGATGTCGAAGAACAAGCGGGCACATCTGCGCAACCGAAAGATTGGGTTTGTCTTTCAAAATTACAATCTGTTGCCCAACACGACGGCAGTGGAGAACGTGGAACTGCCGCTGATGTACAACTCCAAATTCTCCGCCCGGCAGCGGCGCGAGGCGGCTGTCAAAGCGCTGAAAGCGGTGGGGCTGGGCGACAGACTTTACCATAAAAGCAATCAGATGTCAGGCGGACAGATGCAGCGTGTAGCCATTGCCCGCGCATTGGTCAACGACCCGGCAGTACTCTTGGCGGACGAGGCGACGGGCAACCTCGACACACGCACGTCGTTTGAGATGCTCGTCCTCTTTCAGGAGCTCTATCATCAGGGACGCACGATAATATTCGTTACCCACAACCCCGAGATAGCGGAATATTCAAGTCGAAATATCTTCCTCCAAGACGGCAAGATACGCAAGGACACACTTAACGAGAACATCCGGTCGGCGGAAGAAGCACTGGCGGCATTGCCGGTATCACAGGAGGACTAAGCTATGAACATACTCAATCTCTTCAAGGTTTCCCTGCGCGCCGTGAGTGCCAACAAGATGCGCAGTTTCCTCAGCATGCTCGGCATCATCATCGGTGTGGCTGCCGTAATAATAATGATGAGCATCGGGCAAGGGGCGAAGCAGAGCATCCGCAAGGAGCTTTCGACGATGGGAACGAACCTTATCACCATCCATCCCGGTGCCGATATGCGGGGCGGCGTGCGGCAAGACCCCTCGGCGATGCAGACGTTGAAGGTGGCCGACTATGAGAAGATACTCGAAGAAAAGAAATTTGTTACCGACGTATCGCCTGAGGTAACCGCCTCCGGACAAGTGATTTACGGCAACAGCAACCTCAATACCACCGTCTACGGAGAGAGTCCCGAATACCTTGACATCAAGCTCTGGACCATCGAAGACGGAGAATGCTTCACCGAGGAAGACATCCGCAAGTCGGCGAAAGTGGCGGTTGTGGGCAAGACGATAGTAGACGAGCTGTTCGGAGAGAATGCCGATCCCGTCGGTAAAACTATCCGCTTCACGTCGATACCCCTGCGTATCGTCGGCGTGTTGAAGTCAAAAGGCTACAACTCTTGGGGCATGGACCAGGACAACGTGATAATTGCGCCGTACACTACGGTGATGAAACGTATCGTGGCACAGACCTATTTCTCAAACATCAACTGCTCGGCAATAACGGAGGAACTGTCCGACGACGCCATCGAAGAACTGACGCAGATTCTCCGCCGGCAACATAAAATAAAGGACCAGAGCGGCGACAGCGACGACTTCACTATCCGCTCGCAAGCCGAGATGATGGAAACGATGTCGTCAACGATGGACACCGTAACGCTCATTCTTGTTGTGGCGGCAGCGTTCTCCCTCCTTGTCGCGGGCATAGGCATTATGAATATCATGCTTGTCTCCGTCACGGAGCGCACCAAAGAGATAGGTCTGCGCATGTCGGTAGGCGCTACGGGCATGGTCATTTCCCTGCAATTCCTTATCGAATCCATACTTATCTCGCTCACGGGAGGGATATTGGGCATACTCGTGGGCGGATGTGCGTCGGAGTTTATAGTGCCGAAGTTCGGTATGCCGTCGAGCATCCCGCTGTGGTCGATATGGGTAAGCTTCGCCATATGCGTGTTCATCGGCGTGGTATTCGGGTATCTCCCGGCACGCAAGGCGGCGAATATGGACCCGATAGAAGCCATACGCTACGAGTGATGGTACTTCCGGCGAAGGCGGCTTTCTTTTGAAGGAAACAAACTGTTAACTTTTGTTATAAGGACGGTGCGGCAGGCAATTTGCAGCATCGTCTTTTTCGTTCAAAACATGCGGAAGTTTCGGGCTTTTTTGACGATTGCGGCCTGTGAAACGCTTGTTAGCGAAATGTTAAAACGCCCGGAACCCGCGATTGCGAAAACGTTTGTTTTATTTGCACGTTTCGCGCGGAAGGAGTACTTTTGCGGAGTGCACGATTTTTTACACCTTAAACGATAACCGGATATGCAATATTTATTGGGTTTAGACATCGGGTCGAGCTCCGTAAAGGCTTCGCTCGTGAGCGTCGAGACAGGTCAGACCGCGGCGCAGGACTTTATGCCGAAACAGGAGATGCCTATCATCGCCAAGCAAGCGGGATGGGCGGAACAAAACCCCGAAGATTGGTACGCCAACGCTATGGCGGCATTGGCGAATTGTCTTTCTGCCGCATCCGCTAAGGCAACGGACATCACGGCGGTCGGCATTTCCTACCAGATGCACGGTCTGGTGCTGGTGGATGCGGCGCAAAACGTGCTGCGCCCCGCGATTATATGGTGCGACTCGCGTGCCGTGCCCTACGGTCAGCAGGCGCAGGAACGGCTCGGCGATTATTGTCTGCCGCACTTGCTGAACTCCCCCGGCAATTTCACGGCAGCCAAACTGGCTTGGGTGAAAGACAACGAGCCGGAGATTTTCTCGCGTATACACAAATTTATGCTGCCGGGCGACTACATCGCCATGCGCCTGACGGGAGCAATCACGACGACCGTGTCGGGACTGTCGGAGGGCATCTTCTGGGATTTCAAGGAAGGACGGCTGTCTGCGGAGCTGATGAACACTTTCGGTTTCCCCGCCGACATCGTGCCTGACATCGTGCCGACATTCGCCATACAAGGACGCATTAGCGCAAAATGTGCCGCCGAGACGGGACTTAAAGAGGGCACGCCTGTTTGCTATCGCGGCGGCGACCAACCGAACAATGCCTTCTCGCTCAACGTGATGAAGCCGGGCGAGATAGCTGCTACGGGCGGCACGAGCGGCGTGGTCTACGGCGTGCTGGGCGATGTGAATTACGACAAACTGTCGCGCGTGAACACCTTCGCCCACGTCAACCACAGCGCCGACACCACTCGTCTGGGCGTGCTGCTATGCATCAACGGCACGGGCATCCTCAACGCGTGGATGAAACGCACCGTGGCGCCGGAAGGGATATCGTATGCACAGATGAACGACGTGGCGCAGTCAGTACCCGTCGGCGCGGAGGGACTAAGCGTGATACCATTCGGCAACGGTGCGGAGCGCGTCTTGCAGAACGTCAACACCGGCGCGTCAATCCACGGCATCAACTTTAACATCCACACCAAAGCGCATGTCCTGCGTGCCGCGCAAGAGGGCATCGCCTTCTCGTTCGCCTACGGCATGGAGATAATGGCGCAGATGGGGATGGAGATAAAGACCATTAAGGCGGGACACGCCAACCTGTTCCTCTCGCCGCTATTCCGCACGACGCTCGCCGCCGTGACGGGTGCCACCATCGAGTTGTACGAGACTGACGGGTCGGTAGGTGCGGCGAAAGGTGCCGGCATCGGAGCGGGCATCTATCGGGACAGCGACGAGGCTTTTGCCACACTCAAACACTACGGCACGGAGACGCCCGTGGAGGACAACGCTGCATACCTCGCAGCCTACGAGAACTGGAAGGCGGCACTCGCTAAAATCGTCGGATGAGAAGAGACTTAAAATTAAATAATCATTCTAAAAAATCAAATCTATGAAAGAGTATTTTCCCGGAATCGGTAAGATTCAGTATGAGGGCAAGGACAGCAAGAACCCTCTGGCATTCCATTATTATGACCCGGAGAAGGTCATCCTCGGCAAGAAGATGAAAGACTGGCTGCGCTTCGCGATGGCATGGTGGCATACACTGTGTGCCGAGGGAAGCGACCAATTCGGCGGCGGAACCAAGAAATTCCCCTGGAACGTAGGCGAGACAGCAATTGAAAGAGCCAAGAACAAGGCTGACGCGGGCTTCGAGATCATGACGAAACTCGGCTTCCCGTATTTCTGTTTCCACGATGTCGACCTCATCGACGAGGGCGCTTCCGTGGAGGAATATGAGGCTAACATGGCGGCTATCACCGACTATCTGAAAGAGAAGATGGCGGCAACAGGCATCAAACTGCTGTGGTCTACGGCAAATGTCTTCGGCAACGCACGCTACATGAACGGCGCTTCCACCAACCCGGACTTCGATGTGGTGGCTCGCGCTATCGTGCAGATAAAGAACGCCATCGACGCCGGCATCAAGCTCGGTGCGGAGAACTACGTGTTCTGGGGCGGACGCGAGGGCTACATGAGTCTGCTCAACACCGATCAGAAGCGCGAGAAGGAGCACATGGCAACGATGCTCGGCATGGCTCGCGACTACGCCCGCAGCAAGGGATTCAAGGGCACGTTCCTCATCGAACCGAAGCCTATGGAGCCCACGAAGCACCAATACGACGTCGACACGGAGACCGTCATCGGCTTCCTCCGCGCTCACGGACTTGACAAGGACTTCAAAGTGAACATCGAGGTGAACCACGCCACCCTCGCCGGACATACGTTCGAGCACGAGCTGGCTTGCGCTGTGGATGCCGGCATGCTCGGCTCTATCGATGCCAACCGCGGCGACTACCAGAACGGCTGGGACACTGATCAGTTCCCCATCGACCAGTACGAGCTCGTTCAGGCATGGATTCACATCATCCGCAACGGCGGTCTCGGTACGGGCGGCACCAACTTCGATGCCAAGACACGCCGCAACTCCACCGACCTTGAGGATATCATCATCGCCCACATCTCCGGTATGGACGCTATGGCACGCGCATTAGAGAGTGCAGCAGAGTTGCTCGCGGAGAGTCCTTACAAGAAGATGTTGAAAGACCGCTACGCTTCGTTCGACGGCGGCATAGGCAAGGAATTTGAAGACGGCAAGCTCACTCTGGAGCAGGTCTACGAATACGGCAAGAAAGTGAACGAGCCGAAGCAGACCTCCGGCAAGCAGGAACTCTACGAGGCAATCGTGGCGATGTACTGCAAATAAGCCGCGCCGGCAACAATAATGAAACCAAGCAAGCTCTATCTTTACACTATCGTACTCGTAGCCGTGTTGGGCGGTCTGCTCTTCGGCTACGATACGGCAGTGATTTCCGGAGCGGAGAAAGGATTACAAGCATTCTTCGTCGGGGCGGGCGATTTCGTCTACTCCGACACTTTGCACGGCATCACCTCGTCGAGCGCGCTCTTGGGTTGCGTCATCGGCAGCGGCATCTCCGGCTATCTCGCTTCCAACTTCGGGCGCAAGCGCTCGCTGTTTCTTGCGGGCGTGCTGTTCTTTTTGTCGGCGCTGGGAAGCTACTACCCGGAGTTCCTGTTCTTTGACTACGGCAAGCCGACCTACTCGCTCCTGATAGTGTTCAACCTCTATCGCGTGCTCGGCGGCATCGGCGTGGGTCTGGCGTCCGCCGTCTGCCCGATGTACATCGCCGAAGTCGCACCGAGCCGCATACGCGGGAAACTCGTGTCGTGCAATCAGTTCGCGATTATCTTCGGACAGCTTGTGGTCTACTTTGTCAACCTCGTCATTCTCGGCGACCATATCACGCCGATAGTGCAGGAGATAAGCGAGAACGTCTACAAGGTGCTCAATCCCGATGCCGCACAGTGGTGCACGTCGGTCGGCTGGCGTTATATGTTCGTCAGCGAGGCGGTGCCGGCGGGGCTCTTTGCCTTGCTCGTGCTGTTCGTGCCGGAGACTCCGCGCTACCTCGCACTGAGCGGACAAGACGACAAAGCGATGAAAGTGCTGACGCGTATCAACGGCTCAAAGGAGGCTGCAACTATCCTAACCGACATCAAGAACACCGCTACGGAGAAGACCGAACGCCTGCTGTCATACGGCTGGATGGTGATTTTCGTGGGCATAATGCTGTCAGTGTTCCAGCAGATAGTGGGCATCAACGCCGTCCTCTATTTCGCTCCGCGCATCTTCGCGTCGTGCGGGCTCGACAAGCCGATGCTGTTCACGGTAGTGATGGGCGTGGTGAATATCCTTTTCACTCTTGTGGCGATATTCACCGTGGAGAAGCTCGGACGCAAGCCATTGCTCATCTGGGGCTCGATAGGAATGGCTGTCGGAGCGGCAGGTTTCGCTTTTGTCAACCTCCTGAACCTCAACCCGCTTATCGCGGCGGCGGCAATCATGGTTTACAGTGCCAGTTTTATGTTCTCATGGGGACCGATTTGCTGGGTGCTCATCGCCGAGATTTTCCCCAACACGATACGCGGTGCGGCGGTGGCGATAGCGGTGGCTTTTCAGTGGATTGCCAACTACGCGGTCAGTTCGACGTTCGTTCCGTTGTACAACATGCAGCTCTCCTCCGGCGACGGCTTCGGCCACATCTTCGTCTATGCCTTATACGGACTCTTCTGCCTGCTTGCCGCGCTGTTCGTGTGGAAGCTGGTGCCGGAGACGAAGGGCAAAACGCTCGAAGATATGTCGAGGCTCTGGCGGAAAAACAAATAGCTTTTCAAACTGTTTAACACACAAAAAATGCCGGTTTCATCGAGGAATCGGCACTTTTTTATGCTGAAAAAGCAGTTCGCGCTAAGCCGGTTTTTTACTCCGGAATGATGTAAAAAGTAAATTCGCGGTCGGCATATTCCACGCGGTAAGGGGGCAGGGTCTCGGCGTCTTCATTCCACGAGTTGATGCCACCCGCGCCGGCCATAGCCTTGTCGATGAACAGGTTCACGTATTTGCTTTGCGTTAATTGCTCGGGATGCCGCTGCCCCTTGCTTGCCCCTTCATCCAATTCGTCGAGGTCGTAGCGCAAGGCGGAGGCGCAGAACTCATCGTCGGAACAAACGGAGAAACCGCCCTGTTGCCACCAACGAACGCCCGTGTGCGTGCCTGTCTCCTGCGGCCTGACGTATTTCCAAAACTGCTCGTCGGCGGAAAGGGAATAAACGCCAAGCAACTGCGAGCTGCACCTGTCGGAGTAATTCTCAATCGGCCCGCGCCCGTAGAAGACGCTTTGCGAATTGTCTTGCGGCAGTTGCATAACCATTCCGAAGCGGAACATGCGAGGCACATCCGTGGCGTTCGGGTCGGTCGTCATGCGCTCTTTAACCTCAATTATTCCGCTCGGCAATACGTTGTAAGTCAGCGTCAACTCCGCCTTCACCTCCGGCATCGCATACGTTGCAACGGTCTTCGCGCCGCTTTCGTGAACAAGCGAGACAAGCTCCATCGCGGGGTTGCGCCAAACGGCGAGCTTGTTGTGCAGGTCAGCGCCCATGTCGTTGTCCGTTACGGCGCGCCAGAAGTTGGGCAACAGCGAGCCCCCTTCGCCGAGGATATTCTTCCCGTTAATGTTTATTTCGGACAAGTAACCTGTTTGCTCGTTGAAAACCAATTGCGTGTCGCCGGGCTTGGTCGTGTTTAAATCGACAGCGGCAAAGTTGTAAGGAGCAAGCTCAAACTGCTGATAAGCCAAGGTGTGCCCGGCATCAAGCAGCGGTTCGGCCTCCTTTAACTCGTAATAAACATTGAGCAGAAGCTCATCATCCGCCGGCGCAACTTTATAATTCAGCGCGTATTCCTTAGTCTCCTGCGGCGCAATATCAAGGTTCTCGATGGTCCCTTCTTCAACCTTCGCGCCGTTGTCAAGCACCGTCCAGTGCAAGCGCACATTACTCAAATCGCGGAAGAAATACTCGTTGCGCACGCTCACTTTAAGGTCGTTCTTGTCGAGAAGTGCGGTCCAAATGCTTTGATATTGATACCCGATCTCGTACGCCTGCGGGGTCAATTTCCTGTCGGCGGAGATAAAGCCGTTGCAGTTGAAATTATTATCGCTCGGGTCGTCGGAGTTATAATCGCCGCCGTACATAAGCGTCTTGACTTCCCCGCCCGATTTAGCCTTCACCGTGCCGTGCAAAGCCTGATCGACGAAGTCCCAGATGAAGCCGCCCTGAAAGCGTTTGCCCTGCCTGACGATGTCCCAATATTCTTTCAAGCCGCCCGACGAGTTGCCCATCGCGTGGTTGTATTCGCACTCGATGAGCGGCTTGGCGTCCGCCGGGTCGTCGCTGTCGGCATACTTTTGACACCCCTCTTGCGAGAGGTACATCGGGCAGAAAATATCGGTGTCGCCGCCTTTCTTGCCTTGTTCAAACTGCACCGGCCGCGACGTGTCGACGCTCTTAATCCAGTCGTAAGCCGCTTGGAAATTCGGGCCGTCGACCGTCTCGTTGCCCAAGGACCAAATGATGATGCTCGGGTGGTTGAAATTGACGGAAACGTTGTGCTGGTTGCGCTCGAGAACAGGCTGCGCGAAAAGCTCTGTCTTGGCAACGCTCGTCTCGCCGTAACCGAAGGCGTGGCTCTCCTGATTGGCCTCCGCAACAAGGTAAATGCCGTACTCGTCGCAGAGGTCGTACCAAAGCGGGTCGTCGGGGTAATGCGAGGTGCGTACCGCGTTGATATTCAGGCGTTTCATTATCTGAATGTCCTCAATCATCCGCTCTTTCGAAACGACATACCCGCCGTCGGGGTCCATCTCGTGCCGGTCGGCGCCCTTTATAAAAACAAGTTGGCCGTTGATGCACAGCCGCCCGTCTTTTATTTCAGATTTGCGGAAACCGATGCGCTGCGCCGTAACGCCGACAAGCTTGCCCTTGCCTTTCTTCGCCGCCGAGTAGATATTGGCGATGAGCGTGTACAAATTAGGCGTCTCGGCGGTCCATTTTGCAGGGTTGGTTAAGGAAAAATCGCTGGTAAGCAAGGCTTCGTTTTTCGAAAGGAGTTTAATGCTTTGCGAGCCGTTGGCCAAGTCGACAGGGCTGCCGTCGGGGTCAATTAGTTCATATTCGATATGCGTTTTGCCTTTTGTCCGACTTACGATTTGCAATGTTCCGTCGGTGTAATTTTCGTCCAAGCCCGCGGTGATGCGGATGTCGGAAAGCCCGGCCGACGGGTCGAGAGCGTACAAATAACTGTCGCGCGCCACGCCGGACAAGCGCCAGAAGTCTTGGTCTTCGTTGTAAGTGCCGTCGCACCAGCGGAACGTCTGAAAGGCCAAGAGGTTTTCGCCCGCATGCACAAACGGCGTAATATCAAACTCCGCCGCCACCTTCGAATCTTCGGCATAGCCGGCGAAATGGCCGTTGACGTAAAGGCTGATGTTCGATGTAACGCTGCCGAAGTGCGCGATAACCTGTTTGCCTTGCCACGCCTCGGGAAGCGTAACGGTGCGGCGGTACGAACCGACATGGTTATCCTCCGTCGGCGGATAGGGCGGATTGTTCTCAAACTTGCCCTTCCACGCGAAACCGATGTTCACGTAAACCGGGTCGCCGTAGCCGTTGAGCTCCCACATACCGGGCACGGGCATCGCCGCCCAACCGCTGTCGTCAAGGTCGGGATTATAAAAATCAACAGGCCTTTCATCCGCATTCGCCACCCAATTGAACTTCCATAAACCGTTGATTGACAAATAGTTAGCCGACTGAGCTTTGTCGCGGGCAAGGGCTTTCTCGCGCGATTCGTAAGTAAAAAAATCGGCGTGCACGGGGTAGCGGTTGATCTCGTTGACACTCATATCGCGCCACGCGTCGCCCGTCTGCGCCTGAATTGAAGCAAACGGCAACGACAAGAAAGCAAGCAAAAACACTTTCTTCATAAGGCAAAAGGTTGTTAGTTATTAGTTCAAAGTGCACGCGCGGGCGGCGGATTACTCCACTGTCCACGTGTCGTTCGTCTCGAGCAGTTCCGCGAAAGTGTGGTACTTCTTCGCCGCGGAGACCTCCGCAATCTGCTGCGTAACGCACTCGTCGTAGGTCGGCCCCCCGGTGTCGCGTATCACGCCCAGCGCAACGGGCATGCCGTCGCCGTTACCCATCAGCGCGAGCTTGAGCTGCAACGTGTTGTCGGAGCAATGCGCGTCGTGAACAAGCACGTCGTCGATGGTGTAGCCGTCCTTACCGATCTCCACGCTTTTCAGTCCGAAGCCGTCCTGCACAAGCCCGAATTCGTTGTTCTCGCCGTAGGTGAGCTTCTCGCCGTGCCGCACGTAGATGGCGTTCTTCGCCCTGCCCGCCTTGTCGTAAACGGCGATGTGCGTGCCGTCGTTGAAGATGACGCAGTTCTGCAAAACCTCCGTAACGGTCGTGCCCTTATGTGCGTGCGCGGCCTTCAACACCTCCACCGTGTGCTTGCCGTCGTTGGCCACCGTGCGGGCGAAGAAATGGCCTCGTGCGCCGAAGCATAGTTCAGCCGGGCGGAAAGGGTCCTCCACCGTGCCGTAAGGCGACGATTTCGAAACAAACCCGCGCGGCGATGTGGGCGAGTATTGCCCTTTTGTTAAGCCGTAAATGCGGTTGTTGAGCAAGACGATGTTAATATCAATATTGCGCCGGTTGGCATGGATGAAATGGTTTCCGCCGATGGCCAGTCCGTCGCCGTCGCCGCTGATCTGCCACACGGACAGCGCGTTGTTCGCAATCTTCACGCCCGAAGCAATCGCCGCGGCGCGACCGTGGATGGTGTTCATGCCGTAGGTCGCCATATAATGCGGCAGGCGCGAGGAGCAACCTATGCCCGAAATCACCGCGATGTTCCAAGGCTCCACGCCGATCTCCGCCAGCGCGTTGTGCAGCGAGGCGAGAAAGAAATGGTCGCCGCAACCGGGGCACCAGCGCGGGGTGCCTTTTTTATAATCTGATGCGCTAAATGTTGTCATATTTTGAAGAAGAAATTTTAAGTAAATGAATTAACCCGAACGCGAAAGTTTAAGCCTGCAAAATACTTGTGAATGCGGCTGTAAGCTCATTGACCTTGAACGGCTGGCCCTTCACCTCGTTGAACTTGTACGGCGCGAAATTGTCCACGTTCATCCGCAGCCAACCCGCCAGTTGCCCGCTGTTGCCTTCCGCCACAACCACCTTCTTGTAAGCCTTCAAAACCTCCGCCGTGTTCTTCGGCAGCGGGTTGATGTAACGGAAATGCGCCAGCGCAACCTTATGCCCCGCGGCGCGCAAGTCATCCATCGCGGCGTGCAAGTGGCCGTAGGTGCCGCCGAAACCGACAATGAGCAGCTCGGCATCGTCCTTGTCGCCCTCGACCTTTAAATCCGGCACTTCGATGTTCGCAATCTTCGCGGCGCGCAACTTCGTCATCGTGTTATGGTTCTCCGGGTCGGTCGAAATCGCGCCGGTATCGCTGTCTTTCTCGAGGCCGCCGAGGATGTGGCAGAACCCTTCCCTGCCTGGCACAGCCCAGTAGCGGGTGCCGTTCTCAGCGCGCATGTACGGCGTCCATTTGCCTTTCAACTCCTCCGGGACGTATGGCGGGCGAATGGCGGGATAATCCTTCAAATCGGGCAGCTTGAACGAGGCCGAACCGTTGGCGATGAACGCGTCGGTTAAAAGCACAACGGGCGTCATATGCTCGAGTGCGATCTTCGAAGCAACGTAAGCCATGTTAAAGCAGTCGACCGGGCTCGCCGCAGCCAATACCGGCATGGGCGACTCACCGTTGCGGCCGAACAGCACTTGCAGCAAGTCCGTTTGCTCGCTCTTCGTAGGCAGCCCCGTTGCCGGTCCGCCGCGCTGCACATCTAAAACCACCAGCGGCAGCTCCATGATTACCGCAAGGTTCATCGCCTCGCTTTTCAGGCAGATGCCCGGTCCCGACGTGCTCGTTACCGCCAGCGCCCCGGCGAACGACGCGCCCACCGCACTCGCGCAAGAGGCAATCTCGTCTTCGCACTGCACGGTGATCACCCCGAGCGATTTATGCTTCGACAGCTCGTGCAGCACGTCCGTCGCGGGGGTTATCGGGTACGAGCCAAGGTACAATTTCAGTCCGGCCTTCTCCGCCGCTGCAATGAAACCGTAAGCGGTGGCCTTGTTGCCGGTGATGTCCATATAGCGCCCTTTCTCGGCGTTCTTAGTTTCAATCCGATAGACATTATACGCCGTCGAGTGGGTGTTATGGCCGTAGTCGAACCCGGCTTGCACAACCTTAATATTCGCCTCGGCAATGGCCGGTTTCTTCGCGAATTTCTCTCGTAAGAAGTTGAAAACCAGACTAATATCTCTGTCGAACAACCAGCAAACCAAGCCCAGCGCAAACATGTTGCGGCATTTGAGCATTGCCTTGTTGTCCATGCCGCTGTCGCTGAGCGCATCCTTCACCATCGTGGTCATCGCGCACGCAATCACCCTGTCCGCGTCGATGCCCATCTCGCCCAGATAATCGGCTGTTTTGAACGCCGCCTTCTGAAGGTCTTTCTCCTTGAAAGCGTCGGTGTCGATGATGATCACCGCATCTTTCTTCGCGAATTTATACTGCGTCTTCAGCGCCGCGGCATTCATTGCCACAAGCACGTCGCACTCGTCGCCCGGGGTGTAAACCTTCTCCGCGCCGATGTGCACCTGAAAGCCCGACACGCCCGTGAGCGAGCCTTGCGGGGCGCGGATGTCGGCCGGGAAATCGGGGAACGTGCTGATGGAATTGCCGCGCGTGGCGCTCACGGTGGAGAAAATGTTGCCGGCCAGCTGCATGCCGTCGCCGCTGTCGCCCGAGAACCTGACAACCACCTGCTGCAACTCTTTGATTTCTACTGTCTTTTCCATTGTGTTTTCCTGAAATACAAAATTATTTTTATGCCTTTAATCGACTGCAAAAGTACACTTTTTTCGATGAAAAGCTATCATTTTGCAAAATAATAATGCTTTTGAGCGACATTTTGCCGTTCTGCCATATCCGCTGCGCAAACGGCGCTTAACGGCTCATTGCGAGCAAGTTAATTTGTGTTCAATAGCAAAGGATATAGCGGAAAATGTGTACTTTTGCCCCAACGTGCATGCCGGCGGTCAGTCGTCGCGGCGCGGTTAACAAAAAGATAATCAAACAAGCAATGAAGAAAAAGATTCAATTCAGTCTCCTTTACAGAGACATGTGGCAAAGCTCGGGCAAGTTCCAGCCCCGCAAAGACCAGTTGGAGAAGATAGCTCCCGTGATAATCGAAATGGGCTGTTTCGCACGCGTGGAAACCAATGGCGGCGCGTTCGAACAGGTGAACCTCCTCGCCGGCGAGAACCCAAACGAGGCGGTGCGCGCCTTTTGCAAGCCCTTTAATGAAGCCGGCATCAAGACGCACATGCTCGACCGCGGCCTGAACGCCCTGCGCATGTACCCCGTGCCGGACGACGTGCGGCGGTTGATGTACCGCGTAAAGCATGCGCAAGGTGTCGACATACCCCGCATCTTCTGCGGACTAAATGATGAAAGAAACATCATCCCCTCAATCAAATGGGCGGCCGAAGCGGGCATGACGCCGCAGGCAACGCTGTGTATCACCAATTCGCCGGTTCATACTGTCGATTACTACGCGCAGAAGGCCGACCTGTTCATCGAAGCCGGCGCACCGGAGATCTGCCTGAAAGACATGGCGGGCGTGGGCATGCCGGGCTTCCTCGGGCGGCTCACGAAGAGGATTAAAGACAAGCACCCCGACGTGATAATCGAATACCACGGCCATTCCGGACCGGGCCTGTCGATGGCGTCGATGCTCGAAGTGGCACGCAACGGCGCGGACATCATCGACACGGCCATCGAACCGCTGTCGTGGGGCAAGGTGCACCCGGACATCATCTCCGTTCGCGCCATGCTCGCCGACGCCGGGTTCGACGTGCCGGAGATCAACATGAACGCTTACATGAAGGCGCGCACGCTGACGCAGCAGTTCATCGACGAGTGGCTCGGCTACTTCATCAACCCGGCCAACAAGCACATGAGTTCGCTGCTCCTCGGCTGCGGTCTGCCCGGCGGCATGATGGGTTCGATGATGGCCGATCTCGGCGGCATACAAGGCGTGATCAACAACCTGAAAAAGAAGAAGGGCGAGCCGGAGCTGTCCACCGACGACATGCTTGTGGCGCTGTTCAACGAAGTGGAATATGTTTGGCCGAAAGTGGGTTATCCGCCGCTCGTTACGCCCTTCTCGCAGTATGTGAAGAACATCGCGCTGTTCAACCTCCTCACCATCGAGCAGGGCAAGGGGCGTTACGCGATGATGGACGATTCTGTTTGGGGCATGATCCTCGGCAAATCGGGCAAGGTGCCGGGCGAATTGGCTCCCGAAATCGTCGAACTGGCCAAGGCGCAAGGCCGGGAGTTCGTTACCGCTGACCCGCGCACGTTCTACCCCGACGCGCTCGACGAGTTCCGCAAGGAGATGGACGCCAACGGTTGGGACTACGGCAAGGACGACGAGGAACTGTTCGAGCTGGCTATGCACCCCGAGCAATACCGCAACTACAAGAGCGGTCAGGCGAAGAAGAATTTCCTTGCCGACCTGCAAAAAGCCAAGGATGCCGCGCTGGGCAGCAAGATGTCCGTCGAGGAATTGTCCGCGTTCAAGCACGCCAAAGCCGACGCCGTTGTTGCGCCGTGCAACGGGCAGGTGCTCTGGGAAATCGAGGGCGACGGCGAGGCCGAACCGGCAATTGAGCCTTACATCGGCAAGAGTTACGCCGAGGGCGACGCGTTCTGCTACATGCAAGCCACATGGGGCGAGTTGCTCACCGTCCCGGCCGATCTCGGCGGCAAGCTCGTGGAAATCGCCGTTCATCAGGGCGCGAAGGTGAAGAAGGGCGACATCTTGGCGTACATCGAGCGGGCGCACGAGGCGTAATCGTCGCCAAAGCGTTAACATTAATAATTAGTCTCATTGGATGTCTTTGACATCATAGACCGATACTATGGGGAGAATGGTGCATTGCGTTCCATTCTCCTAACGCATAGTAAGAGGGTGGCTGAAAAGGCGCTGCGCATCGCCGGCAGTCATCCCTCGCTCGCCGTCGACACCGATTTTGTTTATTCCGCCGCGATGCTCCACGACATCGGCATCATCCGCTGCAACGCGCCCGACATCCTTTGCCGCGGCCGCGAACCATACATCCGGCACGGCGTCTGCGGTGCGGCGATGCTGCTCTCGGGCGAATGGGACGGGGCTTTTGCGCGCGACAAGCTCGAACGCTGGGCAAGGGTTTGCGAAAGGCACACCGGTACGGGCTTGACGGCCGAAGAGATCACCGCGCAGAGGATGCCGTTGCCCGCGAGCGATTTCCTTCCTGAGAGCGTCGAAGAAAAAATCATCTGCTACGCCGACAAATTTTATTCAAAGAAACACGTGAACGAGGAGAAACCTCTCGAGAAAGTGCTGCGCGCAATGAAGCGTTTCTCGCCGGCAAGCTACGAGCGGTTCCTCGCCCTTCACGAGATGTTCGGATGAGGCGGCAATATGTCATATTGGCTTTCCTGACGCTCGTCATGCTTGTCGCGGCGGGCAATAAACGCGGCGCCTCGCCCGGCATGTTTTCGAAAAACGACACCATAGATTCCATTAACACGCTCGTGGAAAGCATCGCCTCAAAAAGCATCTTGCCCGACAGTTTAAACCTTCCCGACAGCCTTTTCACAGACAGCCTTTTCGTTGACAGTCTCGAGCCCGACACCACGCAGATGGACTCGTTGCAAAAGGCGATTTACCTCCACAACAAAGCCATCGACGACAGCATCTACAAGGACTCGCTCAACCGCATGAAGAAAAACACGATCGAGTCGCCCGTGCATTACACCTCCGACGACTCGATGGTCTATCTCAGCGCCACGAAAAAGGCTTACCTTTACGGCAACAGCACCGTGAAATACCAGAACATGGACCTCGCCTCGGAGAACGTCGACATGAGCATGGAGGAGACGATGGTGCACGCAACCGGCATCTGGGCCGACTCGACGGAGACCGAGCTGACGGGCACGCCGGTGTTCAAGATGGGGCAAGACACCTACGAGAGCGACACGATGACGTTCAACTATAAAACGAAGAAAGGTCTCATCCGCAACGTTACCACCGAGCAGGAAGAAGGGTTTATGACCAGCGAACTGTCGAAGCGGCTCGAAACGGGCGAGGTTTATTTGCGCCACGGGAAATACACCACCTGCGATGCCGACGACCCTGATTTTTATTTGGCCATCTCGCGCGCAAAACTGCGTCCGGGCAAGGATGTGGTGTTCGGCCCGGCCTACCTCGTCGTGGCGGATGTGCCCTTGCCATTGGCCATCCCCTACGGCTTCTTCCCCTTCTCGTCGAAGTATTCCAGCGGCTTCATCATGCCCTCCTACGGCGACGAGAGCTCGCGCGGTTTTTACCTCAAAGACGGCGGCTATTACTTCGCCATAAGCGACAAGCTCGACCTGAAACTCATCGGCGAGATTTACACCAAAGGCTCGTGGGCGGTAACCGCGACGACGAACTATAAGAAGCGCTACAAGTACAGCGGCACGTTCCTTTTCAGCTACCAAGATTCGCGGACAAGCGAGAAGGACATGCCCGATTTCACGCAGACGAAGAGCTTCAAGATACAATGGTCGCACCGGCAAGATTCGAAGGCGAACCCGTACAGTACGATGTCGGCAAGCGTCAACTTCGCCACGTCGTCGTACGAAAGGAACAACCTCAATTCGATGTACAACCCGCAGTCGTACACGCAGAGCACGCGCACGTCGTCAGTCAGTTGGAGCACCACCTTCTCGAGCATCGGCCTGTCGCTTTCCACCACCGCCAACGTGTCGCAAAACATGCGCGACTCATCGTTGTCGATGACCCTGCCCGACCTAAACATCAGCATCTCGCGCTTCTACCCTTTCAAACGCAAGCACGCCGCGGGCAAAGAGCGGTGGTACGAAAAAATCTCGGTGTCGTACACCGGCCAGATCTCCAATTCCTATTCGGGCAAAGAGAACCAGATCGCGCACTCGAACCTGCTGAAAGACTGGCGCAACGGTTGGCAGCATTCGGTACCCATCTCGGGTAATTTCACCCTTTTCAACTACATCAACCTCTCGCCGTCGCTGTCGTTCACCGACCGCACGTACATGAACAAAATCATGCGCTCGTGGGATGAGGAGAATCAAGTGGAAGTGCCCGACACGGTTTTCGGCTTCTACAACGTCTACAACTGGAGCCTGTCGCTCTCGGCCTCGACCAAACTCTACGGTTTCTTCACGCCCAGCCGCAAGATCTTCGGCGACAAGATTCAGGCCATCCGCCACGTCATAACACCCTCGTTTTCATTCAGTTACGCGCCCGACTTCTCCGCCTCGCGCTACGGTTACTACGACTCCTACCTCAAGACCGACGCCGACGGCAACGTCTCGCTCGTGGAATATTCGCCCTATTCGTCGGGGCTCTACGGCGTGCCCGGCAAAGGCAAAACAGGCTCGCTGTCGCTGTCGGTGGACAACAATGTCGAGATGAAAATACGCTCGGACAAAGACACGACGGGCTTTAAGAAAATCAGTCTCATCGACAACTTCGGCTTCACCCTGTCCTACAACCTCGCGGCGCAGACCCGGCCGTGGAGCGACCTTACCACCCGCCTGCGATTAAAGTTAGGCAAGAGCTACACGTTCAGCATGAACTCCACCTTCGCCACCTACGCCTACGAGCTCGACGAGAACGGCACGCCCTACGTCGGCACGCGCACCGAGTACAGTTACGGGCGCTTCGGGCGCTTTCAGGGCGGCTCGCAAAACATTTCTTACACCATCAACCCCGAGAAACTGCGCAAAATATTCGGCGGCGCGCGCGACGAGGACGAGGATGAAGACGAGGAAATGGAGGACGATTACGGCATGGACACAGACATCGAATCGAACATCGACGACGATATGATAAACGCGCAAAAAGGCCTGCGCCGAAAGAAGAAAGACACCTCGAAAGCGGAGGTCGACGACGACGGATATATGCCCTTCTCCATGCCCTGGTCGCTCACCTTCGGCTACGGCATCACCATGCGCGAGAACACCTCCGGACACTTCAACACCAAGCGCATGCGCTACCCCTACAAATTCACGCAAACACTCAACGTCTCGGGCAACATACGCCTCGCAGAAGGGTGGAACATCAGCTTCTCCTCCGGCTACGATTTCGACAACCATAAAATCAGTATGACCACCGCCTCGATGAGCCGCGACCTGCATTGCTTCTCGATGACCTGCTCAATGGTGCTCGCACCCTACACCAGCTACAATTTCACGTTCCGATGCAACGCCGCCACCCTCGCCGATGTGCTCAAATATGATAAACGAAGCGGCACATCCAACGCCGTGCAGTGGTATTGAACTAAAATCAAAATTCAAGGCAAAAAACAAGGCGGCGCACAGCCTCTCGCCGCACCCCGCCTAATGTTGCTTCTCGCGCGCAAACCAATCGCTCAATTCGCGCTAAGTAGTTGAAAATAAAACTGTTACGAGTTATTTCACAGCCCTGCCGCAGAACGGACACTTCGTCATGTCTGCAGGAATCTCCTTGCCGCAATAAGGGCATTTCTTAGTCTTTGCCATAGTCTTGTTTTGTTAAATGTTTGTTTTAAATCTTGTTGCGGGACTCTTCTCCCGCCGCAAAGATAAGCATTAATTCGCGATTAAAACGAAAATCCCGAGAAAGTTGCCGTCGGCGTGAAAATTGGCCGGAATCGAACCGGCGACCCAAGGATTTCTAATCCTATGCTCTACCAACTGAGCTACGAAGTAACCGGCGGCTTGACTACGGGATTTGTTTTAAAAAGCATGCAATTATTTCAAAGAACCAAAAGGTTAGATTATGATTTTCCGAACCCTTTCAATGTGAGCCTCCGGCTTGAACTCAAGGCGTGCGACGTCGTCGAGCATCGAGTAGCCGTAACCGTAGTAGTAGTTGACCTTGCCGTCGTTCTTCAGCGGGCGTGAGCCGTAGGCCGCGAGGTCGACGCAGTAGACATAAGGACTGCAAACCTGCTGAACATAGCTCTTGTACGACGACCTTGTGCAACCGCGGTTCGCCTCGTTGTCCGAAAGCAGGAATATCCTGTCGTACTTAACCCTTTCGCCGGTTATCAAGTCGAACGCCGAGCTGATGTTCGTCCCTCCGAGTTCATTTTTCTTTATCTCTGCGGCAATCGTCGTCAAGCTGTCGCCGGGGTTGTAAGGCAATCTTTGCGCGTTGCTGCCGAAAACGATGATGTCGGCATTTGCACCTTTTGCCAACATTGCGGCGAGAATTGCGGCCTTGTCGAGGCAGGAGGCTTTCAAACTTTTGCCGTCAGGCGCGACCGCATGCCATGTCATGCTCCCGGAGCAGTCCACGATGACGAGGTTGCGTCCCGTGAGCAGGGTCCGGAGATTCGGCAGGGCGGTGACCATTCCCCTCTCGAGAGCGTCGAGTACCTGTCGGCCGGTCGCGGTCTTCCCTTTATCGAACTCCTGCACGGCGGTCATGGCGAGCTCCAGCTGGTAGGGCATAACTTTGCCGTCGCGGATCTTTCCTCCGTCCTGCACGAGGTTGCAGACGAGGTCTATGACGCTCCGGCTGTCTCCGTCGAGGATGTTCCTGAGGTTGCGGACGGCGGCGAGGATGCCGAGCTTGCCCTCTTTCAGCAGATCCTCCCAGTTGTCGTTCTTGGCCTGCGCCAGCACTTCCTTGGCCTTCTCCTGCGAGAGTTTGCCGGTCTTGACGGCTTCCGCGACGATCTGTCCGGCCTCCGAATTGGCTCTCTCCCAGGTGTCGGCGGGGATGGTCTGCCCCTTCATCAGCGCGTCGATGACGTTCACTTCTTTCCCGTCGAGTGTGACGGTAGCCTTCGACTTGCTGACGTCAGGGTGAACAAGGTTGGTGATGTCGATGACGGTCTTGCTGTATTTCGCGAGCTCGTATGGCCCGGCCGAGAGGAGCGCAGAGGCAAAGCCCTTCTTCATGGCGTTGGTCAGCGGCGACTTGTTCAGTGCGCTGAAGGCGTCCTTGATCTCGGACATGTCGTCGAGCCTGTAGACGCAGCCTCCGCCGGTCTTGGTCTTCTTGTCGAACGGTCCATAGAAGCGTCTGCCCCAGTCGGTTCCGGCGGCGAACGGGGCAAGGAGGGCTGCGGCCAGATGGTTGACGCTGCGCATTCCCTCGCCGAGACAGCGCGACCAGACGATGGACTGCGCCACGAAATAGGCATCCTTCTGTCCGAGTTTCCAGACGAGATCCTTCAGATCGGTCAGCGTCTCGCTTTCGCTGCGGTAGTACTGCGGCTCGAGCTTGACGGTGTTCAGCATGGAGAGGAGTCTCAGTTCGTCCTCCAGCGCATAGGCGTCATATCCCTGACGGTTCTTGCCGTCGTAGTCGGGGATGTTCTGCGCTGCGGTGACGGTAGCAGCGGCGGGGATCATTCCCAGCGTCTTCTTAAGCTGCTCGTTGCGTGCTTTCATTTGTGCCATAACTTTGAGTATTAACTTTAAGTTAAACAATGAATCGGTTTGAAATAATCCGGACAAATTCCGTAAAGGGTGTTGACGGTTTACAAGACCGGTGCGGATTAGCGGTCCGCGAAAATTGGAGCCGAAGTAACCCTTCGCGTGAGTACCGGATTTTGCGTCTGATATTGATTGACGCGGCAAAGGTAGATTACCACTACGCAACCTATTGTCGTAGTTCGAAAAATTTTCACCTTTCCCGAATTTTTAACATTTGTTTATAAAATCCTTTTGCTACACGGCATAACAAAAGCGACTGAAAATCAATTGATTAACAGCCGCTTACAGTACCCGGAGCCGCAATTGAAAATATTGATTTCAATAAAAACAGGTAAATTTATTTATCTGTCGTAACATACTGATTATTAAATGGTTATGTATGAGAGTAAACGAAAATGAATTTAACCGGATTGAAATAATTTTAGGATGTGTGGGAACAATTTGGGAACAATTTATTAATTTTGCGGCATTCAATCCAGAAACACATTTGAAGGCAATGAAAGTATCAGCATTAATTAGGCAAACGGCAAAGAAAAACAATGTGGATTACAAGGCGACCGTCTATTTTCGCATTCGCGACGGCAAGAAAGATATTAAAGCCGCAAGCGAACTGATGATCTGTCCGAATCACTGGAATGCGGAGAAGCAAGGTTATAAGGACAGGGTGTCGATGGTATCCGAGAGCGATAAGATGGAGTTCAATCACAAGGTTCACGAACTCACGCAACGCATAGAAAAGGAATATAAGGCAGATGCTGACAGTGAATGGTTGGGGGAGATAATAGAGAGATTTCATCATCCGGAGCGATATAAGGCGGCGGCGGACGACCCTGTGGAAGAAACCGCGCCAATGACTTTTTTTGAGTTGTTCGATGAATTTTTGAGATTACATCATCTGTCGGATGTGAGGAAGAAGAACTTCTATGTCGTGAAAAGGGCGCTTATGCGTTACGAGCTCTTCGTCAAAAAGAAGAAAAGAGGCATGAGGGATTTTGTGTTGGATATAGAGAAGGTTACCAAAGACACATTGGCAGATATGTGGGATTTTATGGAAAACGAGTACCTCTATGCCGAGCGCTACCCTGACATATACGCAGATATTCCGGAAAAACGCACGCCGCAGCCAAGAGGCAAGAACACTCTCATTGATTGTTTTTCCCGTATACGAACCTTTTTTATTTGGTGTTATAACCAGGGACTGACAACCAACCGTCCTTTTGATAAATTTCCAATTGAGGAATGCTTGTACGGTACACCCATCTACATTTCGTTACAAGAGCGGAACCAACTTTTCGAAGCGGATTTATCGGCACGCCCCAAGTTGGCCATTCAGCGCGACATCTTTGTGTTTCAATCCGTCGTCGGATGTCGTGTGGGGGATTTATACAAACTCACGAAAGACAATATTGTTAACGGGGCATTGGAATACATCCAACAAAAGACCCGCAATCATAATCCCCGCACGATACGGGTGCCGTTGAATAGTACTGCAAAGAAAATATTGGAGCGTTATGCCGATTACGAGGGGGAACACCTGTTGCCGTTCGTTTCGGAACAAAAATATAATCAAGCCATCAAAGAAGCTTTCAAATTAGCGGGGCTCGACAGACTCGTTACCATGTTGAACCCGCTCACACGCCAGCCCGAACAACATCATTTGTATGAGGTTGCAACAACACATACGGCACGCAAAACATTTATCGGAAACATTTACAAACAGGTGAAAGACCCGGACCTTGTCTCTTCGCTCTCCGGACATAAAGAAGGAAGCAGGGCTTTCAGACGTTATAGAGAGATAGACGAGGAGATGAAGAAAGATCTTGTGCATTTGTTGGACTAAAAGAGAATGGTTATGGCTCAAAAGGAATACGACCAATTCAAGGCGGAGATAAAGGAATGGCTTGACAATAATCCGGACGAATATGATAGATTTGTTGCGGAGCTTAACGACAAATCATCAACAGGCTTACTCAAAATATTCAAGCTCGGATTAAAGACTGCGCCCCAACTGATGAAACGATATAAGTCGGCGTGTCATGGGGACATCGTTGAAGAGCAGCGACTTCAAAGTTGCACGGCGGATGCGGATACCGCCCGGATGCTGATAGACGAATTCCACAAGGTGAAGAAAGATTCCGTTGTGCCCGCCATGTTGGCTTGGCTCTATTTCGGACAGAGCTATGAGACGATGGTCATTCAGTTGGAAAACGAGATGCACAATCCGACAAACAATTTTATCGAGAAGAAAATTGCAGCCATAACAATCAAACTCGTGATAAACAGTAGTATCCGCAATAAAATGCGTACAAAGGTTGATTGGGAAAATTTTCATCGTCAAAAGAAAAGTATTGAGGAAAATCGTGTTGCAGAGGAGTGTATTGCCGTACTGGAAACCGCGCGCACCACGGAGAAAGAAACCATGCCGGAAGAAGGACAATCACCGCGTACATTGCGCGATTATTTTCTTCACGATAAAGATATGTTGTTAGAAAGGATAAAGTCAAGGGTACTGACCCGGCACACCGGTGCCGACCTGGCTCGGTTATACCTTGCATTACAGGAGGAAGGCGTACTGGACGAATGCGATGTAACTACATTTCACAGACTTCTTTCGCAGGAGCTGCCCGATTGTGATATGAAGAGCGTGCGCAATCTTCAAATATCCATTAAAAAGCTAAATGATACCACAATACGCGGAAGAATAAAGGATTTCGGGGTGGAACGGGCAAATATCGATGAATGGCGTGCCTATCTTATGAACCTGCCGGCACATTCGATGAATGCTGACATTCACTAACCGGATTTAATGCCCGGTGATTTCGTTTGTTTCGTTTTGCATTTCGGCGAAATAATCGGGATGTAATACATTGAATTTCAGTTGAATAGGACTTTATTTTTGCACCATCGTCTCTATGGTAGGGGCGGCGGTGCAATCAGTTGTAAAAATACCGGGACGGTTGCATCGGACAACATCGGTAAGAGATTTTTCATTATGACAAATTTGATGAAACTTGTTTCTGAGGGTTCGGCAAATATCAAATTGGAGATTACGTATGAAGACTTGCGGACTTTTTCAGACGAACTTATCAGGCGCGCAGTGGAGGAGGTGGGGGCAACCGTTCGAACTGGTAACGAAGAGCGTTTACTCAGTCGCGAAGAAGTGAAGGATCTTTGCGGCGTATGCGATGCGACATTGTGGCATTGGAACAAACGCAATTATCTGAAAGCCATTAAGTTAGGCAGTAAAGTAAGATACCGTCTGTCTGATGTGAAACGGATTTTGGGAGAGACTTCTGCGCACACAACAGATGATGAAACGAAAGGAATCATTACATAATATCGATGTAACACGGGCGTTTCGGAATGCCTTGGAAAACGTCAGTTACATGCCGGTTACATGGTTAGCTTAATCATAATAAGTAGCGATGTAGGGTTTCATTGGCAAATGTTAATTATAAATATTACTATCATTAATACTTTCCATTGTTTTCTTTTCCCGCAAATTTCCCGTAACTTTGCCAAAGTTACAGACTAAAATTAGTTAATATGACTGTTCTGGCAGACATAAACAAGCGGATAGAAGAGGCTCCGGAGGGAAAATTGTTCTTCGTGAGCGACTTCGGGGAATACGATAATAGCTACGTCAGCAAGTTGTTAGCTTTGTCTTCCGACTTTAATGTGTTGGAGCGGTTAGCCAAGGGTGTTTATTATAAGCCCGTTGTTACCCGTTTCGGCAAGGTGTACCCCACTGCGGAGGAGATTGTCAGGTGTATTGCCGAAAGAGACCATGCCGAAATCCTGCCTGCGGGTGAGGCGGCTCTCCATGCTTTGGGCTTCTCAACGCAAGTGCCGGTGAACCCGGCATATATAACAACCGGCTCGCCCCGCGTTATCAAAATCGGCAACAAGACGATACGCCTTAAAAGCCGCGTTCCCGGTGCGTGCGCATTCCGCAGCAAGTTGATGCCGGTATTGGTTGCAGCATTAAAAGCGAAAGGGCGCAATAATATCGGAGAGGAAGACATACAACACATACGGGAGCTTGTGGCGAAGTCCGATGAGAAAGAGCTGATAAGAAAGGACACGGCGGACGCTCCCGTATGGATAAAGAAATTATTAAGACAAATATTCAAAGAGACAAACTATGAACCTGTGGCAAGATAAATCCGATAACGAGCGCATCGCAATGGTGCAGAACGTCAGTGCGGACAGAAGCCTGGACGAATTGGCAGTCGAGAAGGATTGGTGGGTAACCGTTACGTTGAAAGCGTTGTTCCTCACTTCCTTTTCAGCCTTTCTGCGGTTTAAAGGCGGAACAAGTCTCGGCAAAGGTTGGAAAGAAATCGCTCTGAAACGGTTCAGTGAAGATGTTGATATTTCCCTCAGCAGGGAATGATTCAGCCGCGATGAAGCGAGCCGGAGCAACAATTAAGCTTGCTCGGCGTGAAAAATTTCTCCGTAGAGAGAGTTACCGCCCGGCAAACGGGAGCGGGACTTGTTCCCGTTGATGCGGATTCGGATCCTGCGGAAATCAACGTCTGTTATAACAGCTTGTTCGTCGAAAAGAACGACTATATCCAACCAAAAGTAAAAGTGGAGATAAGCTGTCTGTCGTTGGACGAACCTTTCGAGCAAAGGGAAATCACCTCATTCATTTACGACAAGTTCAAAGAAGAAGATGCCGGCTCGGTGTGCGAGGTATCTGCCGTGTTACCGATACGCACATTTTTGGAAAAAGCTTTTCTCCTAAACGAGGAATATCAAAAGAACGCGCCCCGCTCTTCCCGTATGAGCCGCCATTTGTATGATTTGGAAAAGCTGATGGATAGGTTTGCCGTCGATGCATTAGCGGACGAACCTCTCTATCATAAAATTATCGAGCATAGGAAGAAATTTTATCATATAGGCACGGTTGATTACCGGTTGGACGAAAGGGAGTATGTGAGAATCTGTCCTCCTGCCGGGCTTTATGAGGCATATTGAAAGGACTATATGACTATGCAACAATCCTTTATCTATGATGATAAATCGCTTCCATATGACCGATTGATAAACAGAATGCATCAGTTGGAAATGCTTTTTCACCGAATAAGAGAGACGTCTTCCGTATAATATATTATCAACGGTGAAGGAGCGCCGGAAGCGTTGCTTTTGTTTAGGATTGCTCCTTTTATATAAGGTATGGCATCCCCTTCTCGCGGGAGGAAGCGCCTTTTTAGTGCGGGTTTGGTGCCAAATAACATAGCTTGTGCTTTATTAACAAGATTTAAGGTCGGGGGGGTACAAGTGCAATATTTGTTCGTACTTTTGCCAACAGATATGAAAGAGTGTTTGGCTGTTTAGTGCCGGATGCTCTTAAAATCTCGTCGTAACAATTAAATATTCAGACCTAAAACCGATTTTTATGAAGCGTTTTTGCTTGTTATGTATCCCCTTGCTGCTGCTTGGCGTGCAGGCTCGGGCGTACGATTTTGAAGCCGATGATGCGAACGGCAACCGCTTGTCCTACACCATTTCCGGCACGAATGTCTCGGTTGCCTCCGAGACCACTTATTCCGGCAACGTTATCATCCCCGAAACGGTGACGGATGGTGATGGCAACGAATACACCGTAACGTCAATCGAGGCGAGTGGTTTCGCCAACGGTGCGTCACTTACATCGGTGACCATCCCGTCGACAATAACGTCCATAGGCAACGACGCTTTCCAGAATTGCACGTCGTTGGCCACAGTGAACTTCAACGCCACGGAATGTTCGGATTTCAGAGTCATTATTAGCATCCATCCTTTTTACGGCTGCTCGGCCTTAACGACAGTGAACATCGGGGCGAGTGTTACGAAGATACCCGATTATCTCCTCTACGACATCTCGTCGGTCACGACGCTGACCTTCGCGGATAATTCCGCGCTGACGAGCATCGGCAACTACGCGTTTAACGAATGTTCTTCCTTGCAGTCAGTCACTCTGCCGGAGAATTTGACCTCCATCGGCAACTACGCTTTCTGCAGCTGCACGAAGTTGGCGACGGTAACGTTTGAAGAGAACTCCGCACTGACAACAATCGGCAAGTATGCCTTTTATAATTGCGCGCTCACGGAGATCACCATTCCCGAGAACGTGGAAACCATAGACAATTACGCCTTTGAGGATTGCACGGAGTTGGCGACGGTAACGTTTGAAGAGAGCTCTAAACTGACAACAATCGGCACGTCTGCCTTTTACAATTGCAAGGTGCTAACGGAAATCACCATTCCCGAGAACGTGACAACCATCGGCAACGAGGCGTTCAACAGCTGCACGAATTTGGCGACGGTAACGTTTGAAGAGAGCTCTAAACTGACCTCCATCGGCACGAATGCCTTTAAAAGTTCCGGACTCACGGAGATTACCATTCCCGAAAACATGACCACCATAGGCACCTACGCGTTCTACGGCTGCTCCTTGTTGGCGTCCGTCACTCTGCCCGACGGCTTGACCTCCCTCGGCATTTACGCTTTCTACGGCTGCTCGGCACTCACGGAGATCACCATTCCCGAAAATGTGACGAGCATCGGTAACTATTCGTTCAAGAACTGTACCTCGCTTGCCACGCTCAACTTCAACGCCACAACATGTTCGGATTTCAGCTCCGCTGAACCCCTCGATCCTTTTTGCGGCTGCTCGGCGTTGACGACGGTGAACATCGGCGCGAATGTTACGACGATTCCATCTTATTTCCTCCGCGGCATCACATCACTTACAACGTTGACCATTGCGGACGATTCGCAATTGACAAGCATAGGCACATACGCCTTTTACGGCTGCACGGATCTTAAGACCATCATTTGCAATGCAACGACCCCGCCGACTTGCGGCGATCAAGCGTTCTATCAGATTAACGAAGATGCTTGGCTCGTCGTGCCGGAAGGGTATTCGAAGAACTATACGTCGGAAGGCACCATTCAGGCATTAAAAGCCACGCAGACCGGCTGGAGCGACATCACCCACATGCGCGAGGCGACGGTATCGTTCCCCATGCGCACCACCGAGGGCTACGCCACGCATTACAGCCCCTACGAGTACACGCTGGCAGACAACCTCGAGGCGACCACCATCACCAGCGCCGACAGCGACGGCAAGCTGACGATGTACTGGGAGTTCGGGCACGGCACTTACACCGATGGAGACGGCATCGAGAAAGAGCAGTCGCCGACCGTTCCCGCGGGCGTTGCGGTGCTTCTGCATGAAGTAGTTCCGAACAACAAAACGAATGAATCCAACATCGGGAACGACACCACGAAGGAATATGGCAGTTATTCGAACACCACCGTCAATTGGGAAGATGAAGAAACGCCGACAAATATGCTTTACGGCAGCAAGGTGGCGACAACTACAACTGTCGGCGAGGACGGAAGCGACGATGATTATTATTTCTACAAGTTCGCATATTGGTATAATGCGACCACCGATGACAACGACAACACAACTTATTCCGACGACGGCGTGCTCGGCTTCTACTGGGGCGACGAAAAGACAGGCGGTGCTTTCCAGATAGATGCAAACCTTGCTTGGCTCGCTATCCCGCGGTCAACCATTAACGAAGCTGATGGAGACTCGAATGCCAAGCTATACGGTTATCCGCTTGTCGACGGCGACGGCAACGACCTTTACGGCAACAACCATAACGGCAACGACATCGACGGCAGCGACAGGCAGACGACGCAGATTGACGGCGTTGATGCCGACGGTGCTGACAATGCAGATATTATTTACAACATGGCCGGTCAGCGCGTGAACGATATGAGTCGCCGCGGAGTGTACATCGTTAATGGCCGCAAGGTCGCTGTTAAATAATGGAGGACACGAGATATGAAAAAGTATATTAAGCCTGAAACGGAGATAATCTATATTGAGAGTTTGCCCGTACTCGCCATATCAGAAGCCAATTCCGGAGGCGGTGGTCCCGGTGCTGCCGGTGGTGCTATGACCAAAGGAAATAGCGAATGGCTCGACGAGGAGGACGACCTCGGCTGGTAACAAAGAAGCAAATTCATTTTAGGTACAATTAAAATCTTTTTTAGGTACAATTTAATTTACAGTTATTCGTATGCGGGGTTCGCCGGGAGGTGCGCCCCGCTTTTTTGCGCCGCCTGCCATTTACCGCTTGCAAGGATTTTTGTGCATACTTTTTCATTAAAAGCGGCGAATTCTTTGCCTGTTTATTGCCGCTTCGCACCATCCCCGCGGGGCCGGACTGCCGGTCATTATCGTCATCCTTGCCGCTGCACGACGAAATGCTTGTCCGAAGTTGTGTTGCTTGCTTGTACGCGGTATTCCGACTAACATATAAGGCCGGGACAAGATTGGTGCCAAACTTTTCCGGGCAAGACCTGCTAATTTCATGCCGCATTATAATCTGTTCGTTGCCGTTTCTTAGCTTAACAAGCGGTAACTCCCTTTGTACATTGGTGCCGCAAGCTGTCAAAAGTGTTGTCAATCTTGATAACGGCTATTCCTTTGCATCGTGGTGCACCTTCAAATGCGGCAATCTTTTGTACGAAGCGGTTAGGGATTTTGCCGCAAGTTGCAACAAGGAAACATTTGGCAAAAGACGTGTAGTTTTCACCTCGCGAAAAGAAAACGCCTTAGGAGCAAAAGGAACGGGCAAGGCAATGTTCTTCACCCGCCGCCTTCGTCCGCGTGATACCAATTATCCCGCCTGCCGCCTTCCTCCGCGTGATACCGATTATCCCGCCTGCCGCCTTCCTCGCGCGCGTGTTACGCTGCCTTGTAACCGCTTAGATGCTGCCCGCGAGTGCCGTAACCGTTTGCACAATCGCCCGTTTTCGCTTCCGGCAAGGGATTCTGCTTCGTGCCGCTTTTGTAACGCTCACGGGCTTGCCCGCGTGCCGAAAACAGCCGTTTTGGGGTAGCCTAATTTACAATATACGGTAATTCAAAGGAATTGAAAAAGTAATAATGCGCACAAAGTACCAATAATAATTTGTAGTTACAAGGTATTCGGCGCGGCGTATCAATTCGCTTCATTTCTTTGAAAATCTCATTTTTGCGGTATTTTTGTTACTCATATCTTTCCCTAATATAACTCTTTTCCTTATCTTTGCACCCGACCTAAACACAAGCGTTTAACTCATGTCAAACAAAGGGAAAGGAAAAGAAAATAACAGCAAGGACAAGCCGGTCAGGATACGGTTCAAGGACGCAGCGAACGGGCGCAAGGCGGTTTACCTTTACAGTTGCATTAACGGCAAGGTGAGCCGGGAGTACCTGCATTTATTCATCCTGCCGGAGGTTGACAAGGCGGCTGTCCGTGCGAACAAACGAGTCATTGCCGAAGCGGAGCGGATAGTTAAAGAGCGTCTTTTGCAATTGAAGATGTCGGCAACGGCAACACCGACCCGTCGAGCCGCAGCAATGGCGCAAAAGGCGGAGGGAAGGTTGCTAACCGATTGGTTGTCAGAGTTCTATGATATGCAGAAGCGACACGGCGTAAGGAATTTGGATGCCGTTACACGTTTGAAGAAGTACATCACCTTGTTTAACCCGGCAATACGCTTAAAGGAGATTGATAAGGACTATTGCCGCAGTTTCATCGCCTTTCTGCTGTCGGATTATACCACGAAGGACGGCAAGCACATCGCCCCGAAGACGGCGTTTAACCAAACGGGGACGCTCATAACCGCGCTCAATGCAGCTGTCAGGCAAGGGCTGATTCCGGACAATCCGATGTTAAAACTAACGTCATCTGAACGAATCAAACTTAAAGAGACACCGCGGGACTTCCTCACAATTGAAGAGTTGAAACGGTTGATTGCCACGCCTTGCGACAATGCGGAAGTCAAACGCGCGTACCTCTTCGCCTGCAACACCGGTCTGCGCATAAGCGACATTATAAAACTGCAATGGAAGAATATAACAATAGATGAGCGCGGTTGGATACTCTCCACCGTCATGCAGAAAAGTACGAAGCCCGTTTACATCCCTCTCGGAATTGAAGCGCGGCGATGGCTGCCTAACAGAAACAATGCATTGCCGGAGGATAAAGTCTTTACCCTGCAAGCCGAAACAATTATAAACGAGCATCTCGGCAGATGGGCGAGGGCGGCGGGCATAACCAAGCACATCACCTTTCACACGTCGCGCCACACCTTCGCCACGACGCTGCTCACCCTCGACGCCGACATATACGTTGTGTCGAAGTTGCTCGGACACGCCAACGTGAGAACCACGCAGCGGTACGCGAAGATCATCAACAAGCAAAAGGACGAGGCGGTCGGCTTGATAGATAACTTTTTTGTTTAACGCAGAAGTCGATATTCAATAATGGCAAACCATAAGAAACAACCGAAAGCAAAGGAGCCGGTAAGGATACGGTTCAAGCAACTCAGCGACGGCTCGCAATCCATTTACCTCGACACCTATTACAACGGCAAACGCAGTTACGAGTTTCTCAAATTGTATCTTATTCCTGAGAATACTTCACGGGCAAAGGCGCAGAACGCAGCAATAATGGATGCCGCGAACGCAATCAAATCGAAGCGTATAATTGAACTTGCCAACAACAAGGCGGGGTTGAAGAAGTCAAAGCCAAAGACCCGGATAACCCTGCACGACTGGTTGCAACGTTACTACGACGACCACGAGCGCAAGGGCGCACGGGGCAACAAGGTGATTCTCAACACGCAGCATATCCTCGACTGCTATAACCGCAAAGCACTCCTTTCAGATGTAGACAAGGACTTTTGTTTGGGCTTCATCGACTTTATGCGCAACACCTACATCGGTCAACACGGGCAAAGGCTCGCGACATACACTTGTATCTCTTACTTGGGTTGTTTGCGCGGTGCGTTAAACAAGGCGGTGAGTGAGGACCTCATTCCCCTCAACCCGATAAGCCGCCTCACGATAAACGAGAAGTTCAAAGCGCCGGAAAGCAAACGCGAGTACCTCACCATTGAGGAGTTGAAGAGGATGATTGCCGCACCTTGCTCTCGGGAGGATGTCAAGCGTGCATACCTCTTCTCGTGTTATTGCGGTTTGCGAATAAGCGACGTGCGCAAGCTGCGATGGGGAGATATTATCCGGGACGGAGAGCAATGCCGAATTGCGATTGTGATGAAAAAGACGCAAGCACCATTATATATTCCCTTGTCGAAACAATCCCTGCTTTATCTTCCGGAGCGCACCAATCAGGCTGATGAGGATTTAATCTTCCCGACGTTGCCGAGTGCCAAAGGCGGCTGCTCTCCCGCGTTAAAGCAATGGGCAAAGAACGCCGGGATAACGAAAAACATCACCTATCACACTTCCCGCCATACTTTCGCGACGATGATGATAACGCTCGACGCAAACCTGTATGTCGTCTCCAAACTCTTGGGACACAGCAACTTAAAGACAACGGAGATATACGCCAAGATTGTCAATAAGAAGAAAGACGACGCGATCGCGCTCATTGATAGGGAGTTCGCCGACACGCATTAACGAGCCAAAGGACATAGAACTGCAATCCCGTTCGCGGGAGTGTTAATTTGTGTTACGCCTGATTTTCTTATAATTCGGACAATTAGGAGGCGGATTGTCCGGATTTTTTGCTGCCCGATTGTTCACATCCAAGCCATCGCCCGGTCTCCACATCGAGAGATTTTTTACCCGAAAAGCACGGAAAGAACTGTCCGAAAGAGCAAGCGGCATTTTGCCGGAAAGCAGTTCGAAACGGCGTGGTTCGTAACCATTAATTAGTTATAAATCAATCACTTACGGCATTAGGGAAAGCATTCCCTTTCGGAGAAGAAAATATATCTTTGCCGCCGATTTCACTGCAAACGCAGTAATGCGCTTGGGAGGGAACTTAAAAAGAGAGATAATCCACATTAATCACACAAACAAAGGATTTGCAATTATGGAAAAGGAAAAGACTATGCTGACAACCGCAGAGGCGGCGAAATATCTGGGGATAAAGGTCAGCTATCTCCACAAATTAATGATGCGCCGCGTCATACCCTATTACAAGCCCAACGGCAAGTTATGTTTCTTCGACCCAACCGAGCTTGACGCTTGGCAACGCGGAATACGTATCAGCACGCAAGAGGAAGTCGACCGACAGGCGGACGATTACATTACTAATGCACGTCATACTCGGCAATAAATGCGGCGTAACTTTTCAAACATAACAAACTATGAAAACGAACATTAGTATTCAATTTACCCTCTCCATTCCCCAACTGGAATATCTGGCAGACGGCAGTTATAAAATCAACCGCATGGCGATGTTCCTGCACCTTTGCAAGTGCGCCGCGTTGCAGGACACGCCGAGCCGACAGGCGGGCAATAAGGGTACGTTAAGAATCGGGCAAGTAGAGAAGTCGATTAAGCAGCTCGCTTCGGAATGGAGGTGCGATGCCAAGACCGCGGCAAAGGTGATTAATGCAATGAACAGGTTGGGGATACTCACCACCGCGAGCAACCACATAACATCCGTACACGCCATTCATCCCGTTGCGGCGTGGATTGTGGATAACGTCAGGATACGCAACCCGCACTTCTCCCCCTCTTACAACCCGGCAACACTTACCTACGGGACGTTTGCATCTACATCATGCGCGGGGATGTTCACATCTCAGAGTGGAGAGAATAATGCAGATATAGATACGGACGCGGATAAGCGGAGTTCGAAGAAAAAGACATCAACTTCCGAACAAGGCGTACCCGTCCCGACAGTGTTCGCGATAGAGCAATATAGTGTCGTTACGGACGAATCTTCCGCAACCGCCAATGTACCCAATATCGCCGCAAGTAGTACTTCGGGACAAGCCGGGCAAGTTGCTTCAAACGAACAGACATCTTCCCCCGCCACTTGCCTGGACGAGCCGATGTCCGCCTGTTGCAAAGAAGTTGATACCGCTAACCCTCTTCCCGTTCCGCCGGAGACTTCTCCGGCAGAGAACCGGTCAGATATAAGGGAAGTCAATCCGATAACTTAACAACATCACCTGCCGTTATGTTCCCTGCAAGCCCTCTTATGCGCACCATTATAACGACTGCCCTAACATTTTCTTTCGGCACGCAATTCAAACAAGTCCGGTTATATGAATAATCTTAGGAAGATGTATTTTGGCGGGTATCCTATGCAAGAAGTGCCGTTGTCCGACAAGGTGCGTACACCCTTTGTCCGGCTTGCGGCATCTTGCACTACTCGCAGGCTCGCAGACGGTTATCCATCTTTATTTTATCCCTCTTTTTACTCACGATTATGACTACCGATTATAAAGGACGCACGGCGCATATCGACATCCGCCTCACTCCCGAAGAGAAGCAAGCTATAGAAGAGAAAGCCGCCGCGTGCGGATTGACTTATAGCGACTTCGGCAGACGTGTACTGCTCGGTTATCATCCCAAGCACCGCCTCACCGAAAAGGAAGCGGACGCGATTCTTACCCTGCGTACGGCACGCAAAGATTTGCAGCGGATCTATAACCTGATAAACACGCGCAGTGCCGATACGAAACGACAACTCTTCCGTAACCCCGCTTTATTGACGGCGTGGATAGAGAGTATCGACATGCTCCGCCGCCGATGGTCGGATATTATCGAAACCCTTTCTCAGAAATAGGACAACCGAATGATAGCCAAAGGAAGCGCAATAAGCCACGGCGCAACAGCCATAAACTACAACACCAACAAGGAGCAATCACGTTTGGTTTGCGTGCATGGTCTGGATTATACCCCCGAGGCGGACGACTTGTGGTCGCAGATGGTAAGGCATCAAATGTTGATGTCCGGCATTAAGCCAAAGGCGAAACCCGTTATAAAAACCGCGTTACGTTTCGAGTTATCCCCCGAGAATAAATACACCGAGAAGTGGACAATGGATGATTGGAAGCGTCTTGCGGAAGAGTTCCTTAAAGAGATGGACGGTTTTAATCCAAAAGAGAAAAATCCCGCATCCGGGGCCCGACCCACGAACCTCTGTAACAGCCAATATGTAGTATCGCTGCATGCCGATTCAAAAAGCGGCATTCGACATCTTCATATACTGGTGAACAGGATAGACAACGAGGGCAACACCAACGACGCTCATAAGATTGGCGAACGGGCGGTACATGCGGCGAACGTCATCAGTGAACGTCGAGGATGGACGACGGCACAGGAGCGGAGAGATGATAACATCGCAAATATAACCAACACTTGTTACGATGTACTGCGGGCGATGGACAGCTTTACTTGGAGCCAATATAAAGCGAAGCTCAAAGAACGGGGATATGTCGTTCAGGTGCGCACCGACAGCTCCGGGCTTGTCCGCGGTTATTCAATCCGCAAGGTTTGTGCCAACGAGAGTACAAGTTTACTTGATACCGAGTGCAGCCAAAGCTCGACGATAGTCAAAGGCAACTCCGTTTATAAAGCATCCGAGCTTAAAGGACGCGGACTTCTGGCAAGCCGGATTGTCTCCACTTGGCGGGAACTGCATAAACAAACGGAGAACAATCCTTTGCAACCGAAACAACATCGCCCTGTACCTCAACTCATTACAGTTGACGGCAAGTCATACAAGGTAAATATCCCGGCGGAGTGCATGGAAGTAATCAAGGAGGAGTTGGTTAAACATCCCGATGATATAAACATAGAGGACGAGATTGCCGTAGCTAATGTAATAAAGGTTTCCCTTTTGCTCTTCTGTCAATATCTCGACGCGGCAACGAGCATATCCGAATCCTGCGGCGGTGGCGGAGGTGTTTCATCCGGATGGGGCAAGAAAGATGATGAAGACGAACTCGCGTGGATGCGCCGTTGCGCCCGTCATGCAATATGGATGTGCAAACCGATAAGACGAAACAGACGCAGATAACTATATGTGATTATGAAAAGGAGTAAATACGACGGGGAGTTACCCGGTAGCAAGGTTTGTGCCAACGAGAGTACAAGCTTGCTTGATACCGAGTGCAGCCAAAGCTCGACGATAGTCAACGACAGTTCGTTGGATGAAATCGCTTATATCGAACGAACGACTTTCCTTGCGGACCAATGCAATCGGATAGACCGACAACTCAAAGAAATTGAAAGTCTTTATACGATGGTCAGCAGTTTGCGGTATGAATTGGATGCCGCCGTCCGCAAGATGAATAAAGCTCTCCCTGCATTTGACGCGGCAGTCGGCAGCGCATCGAACATCACCGACGGCATAACACGCGCAATCGTCAAGGCGCAGAACACTCCAATAAAAGTTGCCCTCGGCGAAGATGATTTGAAGCTCTTGGCTTCCCATCGCCAAACACTCATAGATGCGGAAACGAAACTCATTCAATCGGCACATGACGCGCACCTCAACACCCTCCGCCGCACATTACAGCGCGACCCCGCAATCTACCTCAGCGGCGGATTAGCGACCTTCATCACCTGGCTCTTTTGGATCTCGCTCCTCGTCACTCTGTGCCTGATTATTATCGGCGCGATACACCTCTTCGGAGCTTAGTGGTAGGTAATCAAACAGCTTTCCTGAGAGGAAAAGGAACGTTTTTACAAGCGAGAGCAGAGTCAAAAAAGTTTGAACTTTGCCGAGTGCAGTAAAAAGGTCGATGAAAATCAATTTATTTGCGCGAACGCATTAATATTCGTAACTTCGCAGTGTACGACATAAGATGCTAAAATAGAGTAATATATGTTACGCGCACAAGAATCGCCATACATCCAAACCTTTCGTTATGACAATGCGGAAGACTTCATCAGAAGTATCTCGTATCAGGGAGAGTTATATGATATTTTTAACGACCGCTTTATATTCCGTGGTCATTCTACCGATAAATATGAGTTGTTACCTTCTGTATTAAGAGATAAATTTTGGTGCGTTGATAATGTTATCAATGATTCAATGTCTGGAGAAGAAAAGAAACAGATGATACACCTTGCGACAATGGAATTAGTGCAAATTCAAGAGGAATTAAAGTTACTTCAAGACTTTTTCCAACTTTGTGATAGGAGCGGATTATATGTCCCGCATATTGAGTCTCTTCGCAATTCCATCTGTCCGGGCTTTGATTTTAAAACAATGATGTTAGAAGATAAGTGGTTACCGACGGAATATTGGGAACTCGCAGCCCTCGCTCAACATCATGGAGTTATGACTTGTCTTCTTGATTGGTCTCACGATATCTATGTGGCACTCTATTTTGCGACAACGGGTGTTTACAATGATCCAAAAGAGAAGTTGGATATAAAAAAAGCCTTACATGCACGCAGAAAAGGAGAAACATATCCAATGGAACATGACATTGAAATTTGGGCATTGAATAATAATGTTGTAATGGTAAAGCCACTAAAAGTTCCATTACATATAGTTCAGCCTGGATATCGCAACAACGACAACCTCCGTGCACAAAAAGGGGTATTCACCTTTTGGGAGACAATTTATCCGGGGATGATTGGAGAGGGCAGCAAAGTGAAGATTGATGTTACGCCAACAGATCGGCGGACGCTTGATGTCCAACTTGATACGTACTTAAAAGAGATTAAATCACCCGAGAAGCCTTACTTATATCAAATTTTGATTCCTCAGGACGCTGCACAAGCGATATATTCCCATATAGATAAGTTGGGATATAATGCTGCAACAATCTTCCCGGGATATGACGGGGTCGCAAGGTGCATGAAAGAACGTCAGACAATACTCGCTAAACAGAATAATAAAGAATGACTTACCTCCATAGCTACTAATCTACAACTATTGTATCTACTGATACCGATAAAGCCTCTATTGCATCTTCATATCCTTGTTCTGCAGCTTTTGTATACCAAGTAATGGCAGTAGATTTATCTTTAATTACTCCTATTCCGTTTTCATAACAGCGTCCCAAATTGTATTGGGCTTCGGCGACTCCCTGTTCTGCAGCTTTTCTATACCATTTCACTGCTTCGGTATAATCTTGGGATACTC
>JAJPYN010000013.1:12302-14500 GCA_021204905.1 Prevotella sp. | reverse complement strand
TGTTCTGCAGCTTTTCTATACCATTTCACTGCTTCGGTATAATCTTGGGATACTCCCTGTCCACTATCATAACAAAGCCCCAAATTAAATTGAGCCATAGCATATCCCTGCTCCGCCGCTTTTCGATACCACCACGCTGCTACGGAAAAATTCTTTTCTGCGCTCTCTCCGAATATATTCCAAATATCATCTATTGTCACTCTAACTCCTTGACGATGATAGTAATCACCCAGATTATTTTGAGCATTGGCATCTCCTTGTTCTGCCGCTTTTCTAAATAATTCAACTGCTTTATCATCGCTTTCAGTTATCCCATTTCCATAATAATAACATACTCCTAATCCACATTGTGCAGCTGCATATCCTTGATTTGCAGATTTACGATACCACTTTACGGCTTCTTTATAGTTTTGAGTTACGCCGTCGCCATTATAATAACATTGTGCCAGATTGTATTGTGCTTCGGCATCTCCCTTCTTCGCCGCCTTCATGTATGAATTAAAATCATGAGGCTTGGCTCCGGTATAATGGTTGATAATGACAAAAGCGGCACAAGCAACAATAAGGAGACATACTACACTGATAGAGACAATCTTTATAGTGAATTTCTTCTTTCCGGGTTTATTCTTGTTATTTTTCTTTGGCGATATATCCGCTTTCTCTGTCGTTGTCTCCGATTTGGTATCCAATATAGTTTGCTCGTTTGTTCCATTGAGTAAAGCCAAGAACTGATGTATTGATTGCGGTCGCTCGGCTTTGTTTATCCTCATTGCGGCATCGACGGCGTTTCTTACATTTTTATTTATTGCATCGGGCAACGGTTTGATGGTTTCGCCGCTTGCAATACTGTTGGCAGGCAGGGGAGTATTGCCTGTGAGCAGCTTATAGAGTGTTGCGCCAAGAGCATATATATCAGTTGCAGGGCTGAACGTGGTGAAACTGCTGTTCATCTGTTCTACGGGGGCATAACCTTTGGTATTGACTCCTAACAGTGTGGATGTGTTCTCGCCGGTATCGTCGTCATAATGTTTGGAGGCACCGAAATCAATAAGTATGGCGTTGTCATTATCATCTATCATTATATTTCCCGGTTTCACATCGAGATGGAGACGGTTAAGGGAATGGACATATCTTAGTGCATCAGATACTTGCCGGATATACTTCAATGCAGTTTGTTCAGGGATAGTGCCATTAGCGTTCACCATATCTTGCAATGATTGTCCATTCACGTATTCCATCACATAATATGCCGTATTATTCTCTTCAAAGATGTCAATCACGCGCACTATATGCTCGTGGTGCATTTGAAAGACAGCGCGGGCTTCCTCTATGAACTTCTTCTTCAGCTTGTCTATCAGGGGTTGCTTGTTAATGTTGGTGATGCTTACTCGTGCAGTCTTATCGTCTCTCGTGCAGAAATCATCCACAAAGAACTCTTTGATTGCCACCCTATTCCCGAGCATGATGTGTTCAGCTTCGTAGGTACAACCGAATCCGCCACTACTGATGAAGCGGACTATACGATATTTACCTCCTTGAAGAAGTGTCTTTTCTTTTAAGTGCATAACAGTCAGTTTTATTATATTTCAGTTCTATGCCCACTAGGCTTGATTGGCGGCAATTAACGTTATAACTATCAAGACAACGTTTAATTTTTTCATTATTCGTTGTCTAATGCATTTCTCTTGGAAAACTTGCAGAATCCCTTTCTCCGGCATGGGTCGGTTTTTCGGTCGAGATATTTGAATTCTGATGTTCTTTGGAGATGTATGGGTATGTATGGCGAATAGTATCATGCGTGGTTTCCTTTTGCGTAAAGGCAATACGCTCGGAGGTCGTGTCGTCTGCAACCATACCTATTTGATGATTTGTAAACGTGTCAACAACGTGTTGTCCTCGTTTGGTGCTAATTATCTTATGGGGCTTGTTGAGACTTTGAATCTTGTCCGGTCGCAACGGCACCTGCTGATGCTTTGGAGACGGCTTTAATACAAGCCAAAAGATAAAGGCAAATACAAATAAGAATACTGCTGTAAACAAATATAATTTTAACGAGCCCCTGCCTCTGCCGCCGTTGACTTTGTCGAGCCTCGGCTGCACTCGGCAAAACAAGCGAGCTTGATTGCTCTCGTTTGCACGAGCCTTGACTTTGTCGAGCCTCGGCTGCACTCGGCAAAACAAGCGAGCTTGATTGCTCT
>JAJPYN010000013.1:6087-12202 GCA_021204905.1 Prevotella sp. | reverse complement strand
CGTTTGCACGAGCCTTGAGCTTGTCCTCTGCCGGGCGTTTGGGTGTACCACATCCAATCTCCAAGTCCTTTTCATTTTTGCCGGTATATTTCAAGACGGCAGCACCCTCCACATCGAGAATATGGACAATGATGGCGGAGTGGTTGTCGTTATTTTCCCGTGTAGCCTTGAGGAGCAGTTTCCTTTTATTATCATCGTCGCCGGCTTCATCCGAGAAGAAATAGCATAGCTGCCGGTCGGTCATATTCTCGAGCATTCCGTCGGTCGAGAGATAGAAATAGTCGCCGGGGAGTATGTCGTCGTTAGTATATATGTCCGCCCTCGCCCTATGGTCCATCCGGGGCTGCATCGCCTTGAGTATGATGTTTTTCTTTGGGTGGTGAAGCGCTTCCTCTTCGCTTATCTCTCCGGCTTTCACCAAGGCATTGACTAAGGAATGGTCCGAGGTGCGGAAGAGTATTTGCGTGTCCTCCGCCGTTTCTCCCGGGCGGATATGATAGACGCGGCTGTCCCCGATATGCGCTATGAAATAACCTTCGCTGTAAAGTTTGAGCAAGGTCATTGTCGTACCCGGTTTCTTTACCGATGTGCCGTCGTCAATACGGTCTAAGGCATCGTAAGCATCAGACAACGCCTTGTCAAATATGCCCTCGGAGAAAGAGCCTTCGGAATCCGGAACAGACGCGAGAATGGATTTACTCATCGCCTCGCATACCGTGGCGCTGGCCACCTCACCGGCTTCGTGTCCTCCCATGCCGTCGCAAAGAATGAACAGCCTGTCTTGTTCTCCCGCCTCGCCATACAAGGGGAACATGCTGTCCTCTTGGTGGGGATTGCCTTGCGGGTCTTTGCGGTTGCCGGGATGATATATGCTGCTTACTTTTATTTTGTATCGCATTGGTTCTCGGGTTTTAATCTTTGTCGATGTCTGGAAGAACAAACCTCACGGTCATATCCGGCAAGCGTATGATGTCGCCCTCGTTCAGGATAATCTTGTCGCCGTATATCAGGGGTTCCGAGCCGATATATGTGGGATTAACCTGCTGCTTGTTGAGAGAAATATAATGCACATACCCTTTGCCCGGCACTTGCCTTACTTCTATAACGACATGCTCCCTGCTCATTCGCCTCGAACTACAAGGCAACTGGATATCGGCATTAGAGGATTTGGATTGCCGGCCGATAATGTTCAAGCCCTCTTTTAGTTGGAAGGCGAGCCCATTGTCCACCACTAAGATCTTGCCAATCGCTGCATTATCCTTTTCATTTTGCCGTAACGGAGAGTCAGGATATTCAGTATGTTCCCCGGCGTTCGCCCCTATTTTTCTATAACTTGTGTAGGGCGATTTCTTCTTGCATACGGGGCAAGTCAGCTCCCTGAACTCGTTGTCGGGACTGTCTTTCACCGCCAATACCGAGCCGCATACGGGGCAACTTATTTTTATTGTAGCGCTCATTTGCAGAGTATTACGTGGTTATTTAATTAAAGTCTCATCAGAGTTGTCTGCTCTTGTTTTTCGGGTGCCATATTTATAACGTCAACACAGGGTTATTCAAGAGCAGGTCTATCACTTGATGATAAATAGCGCCATCGGCCACGGCTGTTATTGTCGTTACTTTACTGCCTCCATCTTTAGAAGAAGAGCCGCAATGGAAAATCTTCTCGTCAGGGGTTTTGTAGTCTATAACGATATATCTGTCATGAAATATGCCGCCTGATGTATGCAAGGAGACATTAACATTAGGATATTCCCGACAAAAATCCTTAAACTCTGCCCGGTGTAAGCGGTTGCCGGTATTGTCGGAGAATATTGTAATGTTTACATTGTCCGGGACATCCTTCAACAGCACTAATGTCTTTAATCCGATATAATTATCCACCACGAATATCGTCTTCTTGGCTAAATTATATATCTGTTGATAGGCGGCATCTGATTCCACAGGTTGACCGTTAAGTATCAACCATCCTCTTCTGATAGCAGGATTACTAAAATCAAGCATTATATTAGCCAGTTCCGACTTGGTCACCACATTGCCCAACGTATCTATTATGTTTGCAACTTTATCATCAACAGCCGATAATGATTTGCGTAAATCAAGCAAGTCCCGCGTATTCTCCGTCGTTTGTAAGGATAATTGAAGATATTCTCTTTGTCCCAATAATGATTGGTTGTCAACAATGTAGTCCTTCATTTGTTTGAACAGGCGTATTAATGCCTTGCTCTGTTGAATTGCCCGGTCTCCTTTTAAAACCGTCATCAGCATATATATCCCCTGTTCGGTAAATGCATGGGGGTTGTATCTGCGGCCGCCCCAACTTGAGGTGGAATTTTTGCACCTCAAGATTTCACATTCCTCGTCGGTGAGCTGAAACATGAAGTCCTGCTCGAATTTCTCGATATTGTTCTTCACCTGGCGATTAAAATCTTTTGTACTGTACCCGTAGATTTTAGCCAAGTCAGCATCAAGCATTACACGAATTCCGCGGATTTGATATATTAATCCTTTCAGATATTCGGCATTAACTTCTGCAGCAACAATGTCCTTGTTCATACGATGTGGCCGACTTCGGGGTTAAAGGTCCGCAGTATAAATATCATCGGCGGGGGCATCGTCAGAGGCGTACATATCGTCGGGGTCAAGGAAACCTCCAAGGTCGTCCACAGTAACATTCTGATCGTGGATGTCGGCAATCTCGTTATCTTGTAACTCCCCGTCATGGTTAAGGTCGGACATCGCATAGTCGAAGGTGTTGTCCTTGTCAACATCCACTACCACCACTCCTTGTCCGTCGATAATCATACCGCCGATATTCATATCCGTCTCATTGTCGTGCACCACGCCAAGCACCTCCACTTCCGGCGTGTGTCGCTCCACGACATGCACATCATCAGCCGCCAACTCCTGCCGGTTGTCCGTGTCCGAAGTATCCGTCTGCGAGGCATGATAAACATGTTCCGCCGGCTCTTGATAGTCGGGCGTGTTATGGTGAGATGTCGCCTGAGCTATGTAGTGCTCCGCATTTGCGCTCGGCTTCCAATCGACACGACTATAATATGCCGTTTGATCCTCTTTCGACATATTGCCCCATTCGTCGGCAGTGAACGTGCTGTACAACTTGCCATGCCATTCAAAAGCACCCGCCGTGCCCACCTCCTCGCGAGCCAATGTGAATGCATCGGTAAACGAGAGGTTGTCCCGATTGACGCTGCTAATCGTAACGGACTCGGACGAAGCGGCATCATTCGATGCGGCATCATCGGCAGACTCCCCTTTCGATAAAAGTGCCGTTGCGGCATACGCGCCTGCCGCACCTAACAATATGCCTGCGCCGCCCGCAGCGATGTCGCGTCTCCAATCGTCGGAGTCGCTTGGCGCTTGTGCCTCTTTCGTCGCTTCGTAAGTCCCGGTCGAAGCGTTATTCTGCCCCTCGAGTATCGTCTCCTCGCCCGGGACATTGAATGTATTTCCTGCTTTCATTGTTGATAAATATTTAAGTTAGACTTTAAGTTTTGATACGACAAAGTTAAATCCATACCGCCCGTACTCCAAACTTTTATGCGCAAACTGTATGAAATAGGCGGATTAATACACGAAATGCGGCTTAGAAAGTATGAAATGCAAAATGCGCTACGCTTTTCATTCTGAAACAGGGCGCACGGTCTGCCCGTAGAGGCGGTGGCCCCAATTCCTGACGAAATCGCCGCTGCCGAAGGTGAGGCAGTACGCGCTGCCGGAATCGTCCCCGTAGGGCGTGGCACTCCAAAAGCTGCCGATCTCGCCTGCGTTGAAGAGCGACGTACCGTTCCGGTAGCCCGCAGCGGGAAGGAAGATGCTGTTCCCGTTAGGTCCCGTAACTTTATAACCACTATGACCGTTAATCGTTGTCCATGTTCGGGTGCATTTATCAACCAGCTCATCTATCTCGCTCCACGTAGGCAGCCGCCACGTGCCGCCCCAGTTCGCACGTGCTGCATCGTAGCTGGAGTTGCCCGCGATGCTGGCACCTATCGCGCCCGATATGCCTATATCTTCCGCCTCCGGCTGTTTCAGCTTATTATTGAAGTAGTTCCACGTGCCGACATCATCATAGTCATCCTTGATGGCATCATACACCACACGGCGGTTATTCTCATCGTCCAATTTCTCGTTGAAATCGTCAAACGAGCCAAGGTCGTCATAGTCGTCCTTGATGGCATCATACACCAAGCGGCGATTGGTGATGTAGTCTTGCTGCGGCATATTGTATGTTACGCTGTTATCCTCATCATATCTTGACTTGGTTCGTGTCTCTCCCCAAGCATAATAATTCCCGTAATCAGACGGCGAGGAGGCTCCAACGTTGCACGTTGCCCATTTCACGCTAAGACCCAAATCAACCCACTCATGTCCGTTTATATATCCTTTTGCCGGCTTCGGCTTCGACTGCGCAGGCTTCTTTATCGTCGTGTTCGTTGAAGTGTTGGGTTTCGGCGGTCGCTTCAACGGCTTTTGTCCGTACACGGGATTAGCGCATAAGAGAGCAAGCACTAATAAGAGGCTAAGTTGTAAATATTTATTGTTCATAGTCCGTAATCTTTTTTTATCGCTCGCCTTGCGTCTTTCCATCTTGTTTGTTGTTAAAAACACATCGAGTAAAGACATCAATATCAATCGGAGGCGTTTCATATTTATTTTGAGACAGGGCGCACGGTCAGCCCGAAGTAGCGGCTGTACCAAAGCACGTTGAAATTGCCGCAGCCGAAGTCGAGGCTGCACGCGCTGCCGGTATTGCCATCGGCGGGCGTGGCACTCCAACAGACGCCGCCCTCGCCTGCAGCGAACAGCGACGTCCCGCACCGACCGCCCGCAGCGGGAAGAAAGATGCTGTTACCATTGGGTCCAGTAATCTCGTGGCCCGCGTGTCCGCCCATAGTTGTCCACCTCCATTTGCACTTGTCTTTCAGTTCGTCTATCTCGCTCGCCGTAGGCAGCCGCCACGTGCCGCCCCAGTTGGCGCGGGCAGCGTCGTTGCTGGAGTTGCCCGCGATGCTCCCCATGCTCACCTTGTAGGTTCTGCTGTTGTCCTTATCGTACGATGGCTTTGTGCTTGTCTCGCCCCAAGCGTAGTAGTTGCCGTACCCCTCAGGGGAGCTTGCGCCGACATTGCACGTTGCCCATTTCACGCTCAATCCCAAGTCAACATAATCATGACTATTGATTATTCCCGTTGCGGGACTTATTACTGCATTCGGCCACGGCGGACGCTTCAACGGCTTCTGTCCGTACACGGGATTTGCGCATACGAGGGCAAACACCAATAAGAGGCTGAGTTGTAAATGTTTGATGTTCATAGCCCGTGATTTATTCGTTTATTTATATTGCCCGTTTACCATCTTGCCGTCGAATATGCCGGAGGAGGTGTACCAACTACCGGTGTCGAACTCGTTATCCTCAAAGGTACCTTCAAAATACGAGCCGTCGTCCATTGTCAACGTACCTTCTGAATACATATCATTCTCAAATGTGCCTGTAAAAGTGTTGCTACCGTCAGATGTAACGAATGTGCCTTTGCCCTCTCTGCATCCGTCAACATATTCACCCGTATATGTGCCGTCGGAATATACGCCCGTGCCTTCGCCTTCGGCATTGCCCGTTTCGTTCACGGGACCGGTGTATTGATAGATTACGCCTTCGTATTCCATGCTTTTGTTTGTTACTTCCGTTACTTTTTGTTCCGTCTTAGGTCTCTTGATGTCCGCTTTGTGTAAAAGAGCGACGCCTAATATTATGGCTACCGCAAGAACCAATACTATGGCAACGGCAACTATTATCTTTGATGATAGTGTGGAGGTTTTCGCCTCATTGATCTGCGTTGGCGGTATGTCGTCTATCTTGTTGCTCGCTTCGGGTTTGACAGCTTGCTTGTCTTGCTCCACGCCGATGACAGTTACTTCGTCGTCATCATCTCCTTCATTGCCATCGAGTATAGACAAGAAATCGTCGATGGTTTGCGGGCGGTTAGCCTTGTTGCTCCGCATAGCCGCCGTAACGGCATCCCGCACATTCTTGCTTATTGCGTCGGGCAACGGAGTGAGATGTTCGCCGCTTGCCAAAAGATTGGCGCTCAACGGGG
>JAJPYN010000013.1:0-5987 GCA_021204905.1 Prevotella sp. | reverse complement strand
CAAGCAGCACATGCTCCGCCTCATACGTGCAGCCGAACCCGCCGCTGGAGATAAACCGCACTATGCGGTACTTCCCCCCTTGCAGTAATGTCCCGTCTTTCAAATGCATAACCCGCGTCTATTTAATAGTCTGAACAATTGACTTTCCCTAATGATAATCTAATAGCTTATTCCCATTCCGTCCAACTCTAATATTGCACGTTCATATCCTTGTTTTGCAGCTTTACGATACCATTCTATTGCCACTGATTTATTTTGCGGCACACCGACACCATATTCATACAATACTCCCAAATTATATTGAGCTTGTGCTTCTCCCTGCTCCGCCGCTCTTCTAAACCACACCGCAGCCTCCATATCATTTTCAGTTACACCTCGTCCGAAGGCATAACAAATCCCCAAATTTAATTGAGCCATAGCATTTCCCTGCTCCGCCGCTTTCCTATACCACTTCACAGCTTCGGTATAATCTTGTGTTACTCCCTCTCCATATTTATAACAATATCCCAAACTATTTTGAGCATCGGCATGTCCTTGCTCCGCCGCCTTTCGATACCACCAGACCGCGGATGTATAGCTCTGATTTACACCTTGTCCGTTGTAATAACAATCTCCCAGTTCATTTTGTGCATCAGCGTATCCTTGCTCTGCGGCTTTCCTAAAATATTCTACGGCTTCAGTATAATCTTGTGGTACACCATACCCTTCTTCGTATGCAAGTCCCACTATCCATTGGGCATACGCGTCTCCTTGCTCGGCATCAATCATCACACCATAGATGAAATCTTCATCGGATTCAACGGCAACAGTATCGACTTGATTTGAATAATCTTTCGTCGTTGTTGATTTCTTCGTTGTGGAAGACTGGGTTTTCTTTTGTGTAGTGGTTGTACCGGTTGACGTGCTTGGTTTCTGCGGCTTGGTCAATGGTTTTTGCGCAAAGACTAATGTGGCGTTAAAGAACAATGCTACTAACAGGAGCAGCCGGCAGGTTGTGATTTGCAGTTTCATAATAGTGGTTGTTTATGTTATCTGTTTTATTGACAGCAAAGGTAATTCTGAAAGGTTAACATTCCAAGCCTTTGCCGCCAAACTGTACGAAATAGGCGGATTAATACACGAAATACGGCTTGGAAAGTATGAAATGACAAGAGCGGCTTACTCTGCTATATCGAGAGAACGCTTACTTTTCCGTGAACGTGCAACCGCAATAGTTGCACTTTTTGTTTTGCCTCAGTATCTCGTAGGGTATCATTCCCATAAAGTGCCGGCAGTCCGGATTGGGGCACACATACTTTTTATACAAGTCTTTTGTCGCTTTCTTGCGGTCGTCTATGCTTGTGTCTTTCCTGATAAAGGTTACGAAATAGATGACGAACGAAAGGACGGCGATAGGTATGGTGATATAAAGCGAGATGTTGCCGAGCGACATTGCCCCGCACACAGCTGCCGTAATACTTGAAAGAGAGCCGATCATAAGGGGCAGCATACGCCATTTGTTCATCCTTTGCTGGCGGCGTTGGATAGCTTCCGTACGCTTTTCATATTCGTTCCAGACCCGCTCGAGATGCTTGATAGAATATTGCTTGGGAGCGGACGATGCAACAAGCCGGACGGCAGTAGTCAGCACAAGATTTAGATCAAGACAATATCTGTCCTTGCCGAGCATGATTTTGTCGGTCGGGTTAATTGTCTTTTTATCTACTTCAAGTCCGTTGACAAATGTTGCATTAGCCGATTTTAAGTTGGTGATTGTCATCTTGCCGCCTTCGCTAATGTCTATCTTGCAATGAGCCACGTCTTCCGCCGGCTTGCATCTGCTGACACTGTTCGGCACCGAACCGGGACTGCCTGCCACTGCAACCATCTTCTTCCCATTGGCAGTTACAACTATGCCGAGTTGGCTTTTTGCAGCTTCCTTGCCGATGAGTATTGCCGTTCCTTTAAGGCTGTCGATGTCCGTCTGTTGCATGCTGTCAATCATTATTGGCGTTCGTGGCGGAAACGAACAATTCCTTCAATTTTTTCAATGCCTCCTTCGACACGGGCAATTGGTATGCAAAACGCTCGCCGTCGGTCAACATTAATTTCTGGTGAGCCACGTCGATGTGATACACATAGCTGAGATTGACAATAAACCGCTTGCCCACACGCGCGAAAATCCGTGCTTGCTCTTGTAAACTCCGGGTCAAGGTGTCCTGCATCTGCGACAAATTCATAAGCACCTGACCCTTCAATTTATTGCTCAACACGAAGTTGGTATAGTTCCCGTCAGCCTCGAAATATACTATCCGGCTGATGTCAACCCGCAAGAAATCATCCCGCGAAGTGAGGTATAAGTATTTTATCTTGTTCATCGTCTTTTCTCTTTCCTATTCGATTCGCGTTAGTAGCATCACTACGGCAAAAGTAATGAAAACGGTTGTTATCTGCCGTCTCCTCCCTCTCCTTTTTTCCTTTACCTTAACATTCACGTCGTAATATTTCCACAAGTTACCTCATAGCTTCCCAATAGGGTTGCAACCGTTCCCTTATTACTTTGCCGACGGTCGGGAAGTCTAATGTCTCCGGGTATTTAATCTTCTGAATGAAACTATTCCAGAGGGTCTGGCGTTCCTTCACGGTGAAGAATTCATCGGTAAACAGCGGATGATTTTCGCGATAGCTTGTTCCCCGGTTAGTGAATGTAGATTGGATGGCATCCGCTAAAACTTCGCTGTCCACCCTGCCTGTTATAAGAATCCGGTAAACATCGAAGAAATCCTTCATACGGCTGTTAGCCAATGAAAGAACAATCATCGCGTGAAATTTCTCTGCAAGCACAGTCTCAAGGGAATACGCCATTATCTCCGCTTGCGGCACGGTGTCTATCAATGCGGGAAAGGCAAGAAGCTGTGGATTGGGGATAATGACATCGCCGAAACCAATATCAATTGACATACGTTGGCGGGCGGTGTCAAGTTGAGCACCCATCGATACGCGCACGCCGTGGTATTCCTTGTTCACCGTTATATCTTCAACTTCAACGGTATCCGCGTCGTAGTTTGCTCCGTCCACAATCGTGGTTAAGCTGCATATCTCTTTGAATATATCTTTGATATTCTCCTTATCATTGTTTATGTGCGTTGCCAAGAAATCAATATCCAACGTAGGGCGGGCTTCAAAGCGGTCGTGAGCATAAAGCAACGTGCCGCCTTTAAGAATAAAGCGGTTACGATAACGGCTCACAGACAAGCGGTAGAGCAACCGCTCCTGTAGATACCGGGTAATCATCATTTGCGGATTATAACGCTCCGCTCTTGACAAGTTGAGCAATCGTTCCTTAACGGACTTGCCCGAGTTCGTATGCGTCCGGCTCATTATATCATATACTTTATCAGTTCGTCAATTAGTTTGCCCGTTCTCATTTTATTCGCGTATTCATAGAGACGGGTGATGTCGCGGTCGTTACGCGCCAAATAGCTGTGCAATATCTCCTTGCTTACGTCTATCCCTATCTTATTCCGGTACTTAACAGCGTCGCAAACGGACTTCTCTATGTCGTATATCTTTACATCGAACCCGTCAATCCGTGCCTCCGTTATCCCGAGTTCAAAGACATCCTTTGACATGAAACTAAGCACAATCGGGGGGAAGACGGGAAGGGTTATCTTGCGGCTGCGCTCCACCGCGATATAGTAAGCCCGCGGGATTTGGGTAGTCAGTCCGTAATGCGCCCACGCCGAATACAGGCAAAGCACGCCGCCGGGAACCAGTGTGCCGACATCAATCATTTGCTTCGCCAGCCCCTCGTTAATCGCGTATATGCCGCGCCGCACGCGCACTATTTGCCCGTCCCGCGTCTTGTCCAACAGCTCGTTATATAGCGAAACCCTCTTTGCGTCCGCGGATGATATGAAGCCGCCGCGACCGATTATATAATCCGTTATGCCCATAATTAATCTCCTTTCCGAGTACAAAGTTACTACATAAAATCAAATATGCAGTAGTTTTGTGTAAATTATTTCTTCATAATTGCACTTCTAACTTGAATCTACAATGCGAAAGAGTCCGCATATTCGTCCCCTTATTATTCCCTCTTCCTCCCAAAAACATAAACCGGTAGGTAGAATTGTTACTTTTGTGTGATACCACATTTGTGTATCCGACATTAATCCCCTGATATTTAATAAGTTATATATATTGTCCGTGCATTAGCCTAATACCCCTCCCCCTTTTCGGGGGCAGGGAGGCTGTCCGGATAAACAGCAAGCTGCGGACAGAGGATATGTACACAAATAAAGAGTGAAAATTATGGCAAGAGCAAAATAGGTAATGTACTTTCGCCCGTCAAAAGGCATTATCACGGCAAATATACAATGCAACGAACGTCTGCGCAACCGAACGGCGAGAGACTGGCAAGCGGCGAAGAATATGAACAAGGGTAAGGACGAAGATAAGGCAGTGGCAAGAGTAACCGACACGAGAGTAGCTAAACTTCTTCTTTGGCGGTTCGTAAGAGAGGATGCAAAAACAAGCGGAAGCGCTTTGCGGTTACGGCGACCAACAGGCGAATCCGGCAAACGGTGCGGACAATTCACACATATACAAATGCAGGACATAAAGACGTTGACAAAAAATTTGTGTTCATTTATATGTGGCAGACATGGCGCGGAGAACGAAGCTTCGTTTATCGTACATTCGGATAAGATAAATCCATATATCTATTGTATTCTCCTGCCGATAAGAAACGTCAGAAATGCCAATATAAAAAATCTTTGCGGAAAAGAAAAAGATAAGTTTCCTGCCGGAAAAAGGAACATGAATAACCAGTTTGCAGAGAAGAACGAAAAGAGGGAAATGACCAAAGGTTCATTTTTCTATACGATTGCAAAGCATCGTTCTACCGCAAGTACCAAAAGGAACCTGTCGCCAAAATTCGGCATTATTGAACAGACTATTGAGGAGTTTGGTCGGACATTTATATCTTTCAAGTGGAGATGCGTCCGGCTAAGCTACTGGTAAAAGGTCAGACCTCGATGGTCGGGTATCTACGACAAGAAAAGACTGAAAAAAAGATGGCACTTGTCAAAATGCACCGGCAGATTATCTTCGGCAAGGAGAACCCGGAGGTACTACAGAGGCAGGTGGAGGAACAGGAGAAGGAGATTGCCGCTATCCAAAAGAAACTGGACGACAAGCAAAACAAACTCTCCGAGGCTGACTGCAAGTTGGAAAAGCAGCATGAAGAGATGACCGCCATACAAGCACGCACGGAGGAGCTGCGTGAGGAGGCATACAAGTACTCCGACACTATCCGTAAAGGTGCGGACACAATTCTAAAGAACGTGCTGTTAGAGGATATGGTCAACGAGTTCTCAGAGCGTGTGGCTCTCCTCTCTGGGGAAGAGAAGAATTTGTTTGACGGTTCGCTTCTTGATTCCTTTGCGGAGAACGGCACCGATGTGATGCACTGCGCGACGCTTCTCTTTCTCGGTCTCGTGGATGATGCCAAACTTTTGGCGGCACACCGCAAAGCACTCATAGAAGCGGAGATGAAACTCATCTAAGCAGAACACGAAAGGCATATCAAAGCCATACAACAGACATTACAACACGAGCCGGCAATCTATCTCAGCGGCGGATTTGCGACGTTTATCACTTGGCTCTTCTGGATCTCGGTTCTTGTCACGCTATGTACAATTTCTATTTTTATATCTCTCTTTGTTGTTAGATAATCAGAGGAATATATATGTTTGCCAAGCAGTCCCGTTTGCGTTTCAAAGTTGCCAAAAACCTCTACCTCAAAACAATAATCATCAACGAAGTGATGATTATGTATTACCGGAATACGCGTCACAAACAAAATTGCGAATATTGTTCTGTCTATTTTTAGATATTATTTATCCCCCCAAACAATTCTATTTAGTTTCAAATGTTTTGTTGTTTAATATCTGTCCATCAAAACAGTATATGTCCTGCTCTGATTGACCTATACCAAAGACACG
>JAJPYN010000003.1 GCA_021204905.1 Prevotella sp. | reverse complement strand
TTCTACAACAACAAGACCTATGATCTTTCCTTAAAGACGTGGACGATTTACTTCGACCCGTCAGGCACGGGCATGACTTCCACGAGCAACTTATGCGCTTACCTGTGGGTGGGCAATGTCGCGTATCACGATTGGCCCGGCGAAAGCATGACCTACGACGAAAGCACGGGTTACTTCGTATATCAATTCACCGAATGGTCAACCTATGTTGATGAGGGTGCGGACGTGGAGTTCACCAACTATTTAGGTGAAGGCCAAAACAACACCGAGTACGGCAAGGATCAGAGCTGGCCATTACATGATAACGGCTTGTATGGCTCGAGCGGATATATAGGCACATTCTCCGGCGGCAGCGACAGCAACGTGAACACTTATACCGTGTATTTCGACAACTCTACCTCGAACTGGGGACAAGTGTATGTCTATATCTGGGACACGGACAGTAATAATAGCGAAGTGCACTACTCCGGCACATATCCCGGCACGCAGATGACGCTGCTTAACTCCGATAGCTCCGATAACACTGATAACTCCGGGAACACTGATAACTCCGATACCTCGACGCTGTATTATTACACGTTCACCACGACGGCCACCCTTAGCGCCAACGCGAAGGTGGTATTCAGCAATGGCACCGACAGCAACAAGACGGGCGACCTTAAGTTCACCAACGGCGCAACATACAGCTCCACTGCGATGACAACCGATGCTAACTGGTTTATCTACTTCGACCCGGACGGCATCACCAACAGCAGCGACATTACCAAAGTGGAAGTTTATATGTGGCACAGCGATTCTGACTTTGAGGAGCAAGGCGGAACGGCTAAAGATTACTTCGAGCAGACCGACGAGATGTGGAAAGGTACGGGCGAGAACGACAGCAATTATTATGTGTACTCGTTCTACAGCAATGAGTCTAACCTCGGCGACCAGCGTATAGAGGTGAAGTTCACCATAACGTTAAGCGACGGGACAACCAAAGTTTACGGTTACAACCAGACGGATTCGGGCACCACGCAGGTGACGGATTGGTATCTTGTGAACCACGCTATATATGGCACGAGCGGTTTCGAGAAGCTTAACACGGACCAGTCGGGTTATGTAACCTACACCGTTTATTACAAGCAATCGACCGACACGACGAAGGACGGCGGCTGGAACGCGGTTTACATCTACGTCTTCAACGAGGACAACCGCAGCGACCACTATTGCAATAATCCGTCGTGGCCGGGCGACCCGATGACGTCCTTAGGCGACAACCAGTGGAAGTACACCTTCTCCGCGCCGCAACAAACGGAAGGTACGGTTGAGATGGCAATGGACTTCAACGACGGCATAGACCATGGTAATAGTGGCGCACGCGCAACCACCCAGACCTCGGATATGATGCTTGTCAACAATGGTTTGTACGAACACCGCTTCCAAGAGGGCGAGTCCGGAGTTGACGGCAGCGGAAATGCCTTAGCTGCAAAAAATATACAGACATACATCGTGGGCGCGGAGATATATGTAAGTTCGGTGGGCTATGCGACGATTTACAGCGACAGCACGTATGTGTTGCCGTCAAAGACAGACCATTGCGGAAGTACCGTTCACACCGACAGCGGCTATTACTTTAAGGACAACGTTCACGCCACGGCGATAACCAGCTGCAGCACGACCAATGCCGCCACCGCAGACGATGGTGAAGGCGGCACCGAGAACGAAAGCACGGGCTATGCGATGACGAGCTGGTTCGAAGAGGGCAGCGTTGTTCCCGCACAGACCGCTCTGCTGATTCACTCGCAGGCAGGCACGGATACGGACGACACGGAGTTCAGGGCAGAAGATACCGACATAACGGGCAGCGGCAGGTATTACTTAGCGCGCGTGCCGAGCAGCGGCGATGACGATTCTGTAAGTATCAGCGGCAACATGCTTCACGGCAGTTCAACTTATGCAAGAACTACTGGTGACAACACGTCGACCAGCTATAAGTTCTATAAGTTAGCTAACGATTCGCAAGGTCTGGGCTTCTATTTCGGAGCCGATAACGGTGCGGCATTCCTTTCTGAGCCGAACAAGGCTTGGCTTGCCATACCGGAAACGCAGGCTGCAAATTTGACTTCGATTAAGATCATCGAGGAGGCTGACGACAACACCGCGACAGGCCTTGGCGCCATTACTCCCGCGGCGGCGAAGAGGAGCGGCGACGCTATCTACAACCTGCAAGGCATTCGCGTGAACGATATGTCGAAGAAGGGCATCTACATCGTCGGCGGACGAAAAGTGGTGGTTAGGTGATGTTAAACGGAAAATCTTAAACGACAAGCTACTATGAAAAAGTATATTTCTCCGGCAGAGGAGCTTACAAAGATTGAGTTTCCGGCCATCATGCACGGCAGCGAGATCCCGGTAACTAACAAGACGACGGACGCCAGCCAGCTTTCGAAAGAGGGTTTCGACCTTTGGGAAGACGACTTCGACTTCGACGACGATGGCTTCGGCTTTTGATTGAGGCTCGAACAGATTGTGTTCGCTCGGGCGGGGTGTGCCAAACCGGTGTGCCCCGCCTTTGCGTTCATTTGCACGCACCTTTACCACCTGCCGGCACGCCCTTTTCTCATAGGCACAAAAAAGAGACACTCCGGGTAAGAGCATCTCTTTCTTTTCCGTTGGCACGAGCCGTGCGATTTAATAGTTGTCGCAGCAGAGCTCGAAGTACGACTGCGGATGCGCGCACACGGGGCATACCTCCGGCGCCTTCTCGCCCACAACGATATGTCCGCAGTTGCGGCACTCCCAAATCTTCACCTCGCTGCGTGCGAAGACCTGTTTCAGCTCGACGTTCTTCAGCAGCGCGCGATAACGCTCCTCGTGGCGCTTCTCGATCTGAGCCACCATGCGGAACTTCTCTGCCAGTACGGGGAAGCCCTCTGCGTCGGCGGTCTTTGCGAACCCGTCGTACATATCCGTCCACTCATAGTTCTCGCCCTCGGCAGCAGCGGCAAGGTTCTTCGCCGTACAACCGATGCCGTTGAGCTCCTTAAACCACAGCTCGGCATGCTCCTTCTCGTTAGCCGCCGTCTGCAGGAAGATAGCTGCAATCTGCTCGAAACCCTCTTTCTTGGCCTTCGAAGCGAAATAAGTGTACTTGTTGCGTGCCTGACTCTCGCCCGCGAAAGCCGCCTCTAAGTTCTTCTCTGTCTGCGTTCCCGCATAAATGTTCTTTTCCATAGTGTTGCTTTTTTTGATTTGATTTGGTATAAAATTTGATGTAAAATTTGACTTGAATTCGGTGCTGCAAATATAACCAACCCTTTCGTTTCTCCGCGCCGATGGCCACATAAAAATAATGAATATATTCAATTAATGCTTAAAGCCGGGCAAATTATGCCCCTAAATGAAAACCCGACTTTGCGGAAAAGGCGCTAAGTTTGGCCCCGCGAAAGAAAAAAGTGCTTTGAAGTTGATACGAAAAGGCGGACACAAAAAAGAGACCTGCTCTGTGCAGGTCCCAAATACCCATTTTATAGTGCAGATGCAATGACTAAGCTTGCACGGGCACTTTTGAACGCCGCAAATGTACAAAGAATAACTCTATCTCCAAATTATTTAGAGATTTTTTCTACAATCCCGTACATTTTTTTATTACGCTATTTGTATTTGCAGGACGTTCCTTACCTAATAATGTCTTCAAATTATTATCCAATTCAGCTAATCTGTTATTGGATATTTGTCCTAAGATATATCTAACCACACCTATCACGCCCGCGATATTATGTCGGTTTTCTGCCGTTATCCCCGCCGGAGAAGACTGAATGCCTTTATATAATATCATGTTGTACAAACAATTTCCATGAGCGCATCGATTGCGCAGAGACCTGATTATTTCCAAATAATCGCAGAACACTCCGAACGAACAATTATAGTGCTTTGCAATTTTATTCTGAAGATTTCTGTCTTTTAGAGACAAGTATAAATGAATGATATTGCCTAAGGTCATAAACTCTAATGTCTTCCAAGCAGGAGCATATTTGTCATTGAGATATTTCTTATGATGACGCGCCAGCACCGGATTCTTCGCCATATCTTTATATACGGATTGATAAAATTTATTGACATATTCATCCCTCATCACTTTGGGATTGGCAAACCATGTCGGGTCTTGAACGTAGTGATTAGATATGATATAAGTGATTTGCGTCCTGATGTTTACTTCTATGCGGTTTACATAATACGTCAATAATCGCCGTAAGTCGCAATCAAAGTAGTATAACTCTACCACGTCACGGAACTCTGTACCCTCAATCAATTCGTGAGTTCTGTGTTTCAAGCGGGGAAAGGACTTCTCAAAAGCGTATGAATAAAAGCCCAAACGATAATAGCCGACATCCAATAATATCTCTTTGGCTTTGTTCTCGTCTTCAAACACCATGCCACGTCCTTTGAGCTTGACTATCTGCTCCTCCACATTCAATGCAGTTTTCATGTCATTTTTCTATACATGTGTTATTATGTCAGCAAAGATAATAAACGTAATCCACATAAACAAAGAAAGAGGCAAGACAGCGAAAAAGCAGGCTTGAAGTTGAAAAAATAGCCTGAAGTTGAAACGAACCGAATACTAAAAAAGGAGCACGGCGGGCGCACTCCTCTTTTGTTGAAATAGTAGCAACTACTAATCTCTCAGGCAATCGGGATCTTCGCTACGCGCTGCTCGTGCCGGCCGCCGGCGAAGGGCGTGGCAAGGAACTCGTCTATCGCGGCTGCGGCGACATCGGTCGTCATAAACCTGCCGGGCAGGACAAGCACGTTGGCATCGTTGTGCTCGCGCGAGAGATGGGCGATCTCCGCCGTCCAGCACAGCGCGGCGCGGATGGTCTGATGCTTGTTGAGCGCCATCGAAATGCCCAGTCCCGAGCCGCAGATAGCGATGCCGCGACGCACCTCGCCGCCCTCGATAGCCCGCGCAAGAGCGTGCCCGAAGTCGGGATAGTCGCAGCGGTCGGCGCTGAACGTGCCGTAGTCAGCCACGGGGATGCCTTTCTCCGCAAGATAGCCGCGCACGAACTGCATCAGCTCGAAGCCCGCATGGTCGCACGCCAAGCCTAATTTCTCTTTATCCATAAGTCAAGCGAACAACTTCATCACCTGTGTATAAACGTTCTCCGCAGTGAAGCCGAGCTTCTCGTCGAGCACTTTATACGGTGCGGAGAAGCCGAACGACTCCAAGCCCCATATCGTGCCGTCCGCCTCGGGCACGAGTCCAAGTAGGTTGACGGGCAGTCCCGCCGTGAGTCCGAATTTCTTCACGCCTTTCGGCAGCACGCTGTCTTGATATTCCTTCGGTTGCAGGCGGAACAAGCCCTCCGACGGCACGCTGACGATGCGCACTTTCTTGCCGCCGTCCTTGCGGATGAGCGCCGCGCCTGCCACGAGCGTCGACACCTCCGAGCCCGTCGCGACGAGTATCACGTCGGGGTCGGCGTCGGAGCCTTCAACAATGTAGCCGCCTTTTGCCGCAAGCGTGTAGTCGTTGCCGTCGGGCAGGTCGTTGATGTTCTGGCGGGAGAGGATTAATGCCGACGGGGTTGCCGTGTTCTCCATTGCCAACGCCCATGCCGCAGTCGTCTCCCTTGCGTCGGCGGGGCGCAGGACGAGCATCGACGGTTTGCCGGAATGGTTCTTCAATTTCTCCATCAGACGTATCTGCGCCTCTTGTTCCACCGGCTCGTGTGTCGGACCGTCCTCGCCCACACGGAACGCGTCGTGTGTCCAGATGAACTTCACGGGACGCTCCATCAGCGCCGCCATTCGTACTGCGGGTTTCATATAGTCGGAGAAGACGAAGAACGTGCCGCACGCAGCAATCACGCCGCCGTGCAAGGTCATGCCTATGCAGCAGCACGCCATTGTCAGCTCCGCCACGCCCGCTTGGAAGAACGCGCCGGAGAAGTCGCCTTTGGTGAAAGCCTTGGTTTTCTTCAAGAAGCCGTCGGTCTTGTCGGAGTTGGACAGGTCGGCGGAAGCGCAAATCATATTCGGCACCTGCTCCGCCAGCAATGCCAGACACGTGGCGGAGGCGGAACGTGTGGCATCGTTGTATTTCTGCACGCACTTGGTCCAGTCTATCTTCGGTGCCGCGCCGGAGAACCACTCTTTCACTTGCGCCGCCGTGTCGGGGTTAGCCGCCGCCCATGCCGCCTCTTCGTCGTGGCGCACACGGCACAGCTTCGTCAGCTCCTCCTTGCGACGAAAGTACATCTCCTCCACTTCGGGGAAGATGGCAAACGGATTCTCCGGGTCGCCGCCGAGATGCTTGACGGTGTTGATGTAAGCGTCGCCGCCGAGGGGTGCGCCATGCGTCTTGCACGATGCCTCATACGACGAACCGTCAGCCTGCAACGCACCTTTGCCCATTATACATTTGCCGATGATGAGCGTCGGCTTCCCAGTTACTTTTTTAGCCTTATCCAAAGCCGAGCGGATTTGGGTTACATCGTTGCCGTTGATTTCGATTACCTCCCACCCGAGCGCGCGGTATTTCTCCGCAGTGTTCTCGGTCATCACGTCTTTCGTAACGGTGGAGAGCTGGATGTCGTTGGAGTCGTAGAACATCACGAGGTTGTCGAGCCCGAGCGTGCCGGCGATGCGTGCGCCGCCCTGACTGATTTCCTCCTCTATGCCGCCGTCGGAGATGTAGGTGTAGATAGTCTCCTTGGCGAACGTCGGATTGCCCGTGTGCGCGGCGAGAAACTTGGCTGCGATTGCCGCTCCGATGGCGAAGACGTGGCCTTGTCCGAGCGGACCCGACGTGTTCTCTATGCCGCGCAGGATGTCGAACTCGGGGTGTCCCGTCGTCGGCGAGCCCCATTGCCTAAGTTGCGCCAGCTCGTCGAGACTGTATTTTCCCGCGAGACAGAGCTGCGAATAGAGCATCGGCGCCATGTGTCCGGGGTCGAGGAAGAAGCGGTCGCGGCCTGCCCACGCTGCGTCGGCGGGGTCGTAGACCAAATATTCCGAATAGAGCACGTTGATGAAGTCAGCACCGCCCATAGCGCCGCCCGGGTGTCCCGACTTAGCTTTTTCCACTGCCGACGCTGCCAAGATGCGTATGTTGTCGGCAGCGAGATTCATTGTTTGAACAGAGTTTTCCATAATTATGCGTAGTTCTTGTTTGTTTAGTCGTAATGTTTGCTTGAAAAAATAATGTTTGCTTGAAAAGTAATGCTTGTTTGAACTATGAAGTAATGTTCGTTCGGCTTACAAAAGTAGTAAAAATAATTTATTCCCCGCCCCGCGCACGCACGATTATTCGGCATAAAGCTAACTTTTGCTCTTGTTTGCGCGGGAATTACATTAACTTTGCCGACGTAATTCGAGGGTGGATTATGGACGAAACGAACATCTTTGACGCGGCGGAACTTGAGGAGCTTGCCTCTTTGCGGGAGTTCCTCAGGGCGCAATTTGTCAATGGGGCAAAGGGCGAAACAAGCAATGATTCAAAGGGCAATTTAGGCAATGATGCAAAGAGCAATTTAGGCAATGATGCAAAGGGCGAACAGGGCGATGGCGCAAAGGGCAATTTAGACGACGGCGCAAAGGGCGAATCAGGCGATAAGGCAAGCCACAATTTAGCCAATGAGGCAAGCGACGAATTTGCCGCACTCGACAGCCTCATCGATAGCGCTATGGGCAACGGCGGCATCGAGCGGGACGCGTTCGGTTTGCATCCGCTGCTGCTGGGTTTGCAAACGGCGCGCGTGGCGGCGGAGGAGGCCGGTGTGGGTCGCGAGGCTGTTGCCGCGGAGGTGATTTATTCGGCTTCGGGCAAGGACGGCCGGCCTTCCATCGACGAGATTGAAAAGACTTTCGGCAAGCAGACGGCGGCCATCGTGCGCGGGTTGAGAAAGGTGCGCGAGCTGTACGCCATCACGCCGGCGGTGAAGACCGAGAATTTCCGCAACCTGCTCTTGACCTTCGCCGAAGACATGCGCGTGGTGCTGATTATGATTGCCGACAGGGTGAACATCATGCGGCAGATACGCGACACGGAGAATATCGAAGGGCAGCATAAAGTGGCGGAGGAGGCGGCATATCTCTACGCGCCGCTGGCCCACAAGCTCGGTCTTTACCGGTTGAAAAGCGAGCTGGAGGACCTTTCGTTAAAGTACCTCGAGCACGATGCTTACTACGAGATTCGCGAGGACCTTAACGCCACGAAAGCCGCACGCGACGCTTACATCGACGCCTTCATCGCGCCCGTTAAGGCCGAATTAGAAAAATACGGCTTGACGTTCCATATCAAAGGTCGCACGAAGAGCATTCATTCCATCTGGCAGAAGATGAAAAAACAGCAGTGCGGCTTCGCGGGCATCTACGACCTTTTCGCCATCCGCATCATTCTCGACGCGCCGCCCGACCGCGAAAAGATGGTTTGCTGGCAGACGTTTTCCATCATCACGAACATGTACCAGTCGAACCCGAAACGCATGCGCGACTGGCTGTCCGTGCCGAAGAGCAACGGTTACGAGAGCCTGCACATCACCGTACTCGGACCCGAGCGCAAATGGGTGGAAGTGCAGATACGCACCGAGCGCATGGACGAGATTGCGGAGAACGGCATCGCGGCGCACTGGCGGTACAAAGGCGTGAAGGGCGACAGCGGACTCGACACGTGGCTGGCGGACATCCGTCAGGCGCTCGAGGCCGGCGACGACATGGACACGATGAACCAGTTCAAGCTCAATCTCTACGAGAAAGAGGTGTATGTCTTCAGTCCGAAAGGCGACCTGTTCAAACTCGCCAAAGGCGCCACGGTGCTCGATTTCGCGTACTACATCCACTCGAACGTGGGCAACCGCTGCGTCGGCGCGAAGATCAACGGCCGCATCGTGTCCATCAAGGAGAAGCTGCGCTCGGGCGACCAAGTGGAGATCCTCACGCAAAGCAACCAAACGCCCAAGCAGGACTGGCTCGGCATAGTGAAAACGCCGCGCGCGAAATCGAAGTTGCGGCTCGCCCTGAAAGAGAGTCTGATGAAAGAGACGGCGATGGCCAAAGAGCTCATCGAGCGGCGCCTGAAAAACCGCAAAATCGACCTCGACGAAGCAACCATGGCGCACGTGGTGAACAAGATGGGCTACAAGGTGGCGAGCGATTTTTATATGGACATCGCGCGCGGCAGGCTCGAAGCTAACGCGGTGATTGACAAGTACTTAGAAGTAAGAAACTTCGACCTCGGCCTTAACGCCGTTCAAGCTGCGCATTCCGCAGAGGAGTTCACTTTCGACCAAGCCGCCGCTAACCAATTGCCGCGCGACGACGGCGACGTACTCGTCATCGACAAGAACCTCAAAGGCGTCGATTACTCCCTGGCCAAATGCTGCAACCCTATCTACGGCGACGACATCTTCGGCTTCGTAACTGTCAATAAAGGCATTAAAATCCACCGCAGCGACTGCCCTAACGCCGCCGGCATGCGCGCACGCTTCGGTTACCGCATCGTCAAGGCGCGCTGGAGCGGCAAAGGGGCCTCGCAGTACGCCGTAACCATCCGCGTCATCGGCAACGACGACATCGGCATCGTCAACAATATCACGTCGATTATTTCGAAGGAAGAAAAAACGGTCATCCGTTCAATCAACATCGATTCGAACGACGGCCTCTTCTCCGGCATCATCGTGCTGATGGTCTCGGACACGACGAAGATGAACCAGCTAATCAAGAAAATAGGCACCGTGAAAGGCGTGCGCCGCGTTGAAAGAATTTAAAGGCTTATGATAACATCCCTTCTCGACACCGACCTTTACAAGTTCACCATGAGCAGCTGCTACTTCCTGCTCTACCGCAGCGCCGAGGGTACGTTCCGCTTCGACGACCGCGACCGCGAAGAGTACGACGAGAGATTTATTTCGCTGCTTAAAGAACGCCTTTGTGAGTTGGAAAAGCTGCGCCTTACGCAGGAAGAAAAGGCGTTTCTGGCAACCATCCGCTTCCTGCCGACGAACTATATCGAGTGGCTCGAGACGTTCCGCTTCGACGCAAACCGCATTAAAATCCGGCTCGACGGCGAGCGCCATTTGCAGATTGAGGTTACCGACCTGATGTACAAAGCCACGCTCTACGAGGTGCCCCTTCTGGCCGTTGTTTCCTCGTGCATCCACCTTTGGCGCGGCGACCGCATTGACGAAAAAGCCATGATGTCGCGGCTTGATAAAAAGATTGATTTCGCCCTCGAAAACCGCCTGATGTTCTCCGAATTCGGCACGCGCCGACGCTTCAGTTTCGCCGTGCACAATGCTGTTTGCAGCCGCCTGAGAGAGCGCGCCTCAGAGGTCTGCGTCGGCACAAGCAACGTCTTTCTCGCGTGGAAAAACGGGATGAAACCTTCGGGCACGATGGCGCACGAATGGATACAATTCCACCAAGGCATCTACGGCTTCAAAAGCGCTAACCTGCTCGCTCTCGACGCGTGGAGCAATGTCTTCGGCGGCGACCTCGGCACAGCGCTCATCGACACTTTCACCACCGCCTCGTTCCTGCACACGCTGACGATGAAGCAGGCCAAACTGTTCGACGGCATGCGACAGGATTCGGGCAACGAGTTCGAAATAGGCGATATGATCATCGAGAAATACAAGGCCTGCGGCATCGACCCGCTGACGAAAACAATCGTGTTCAGCAACGCCCTCGACTTCGAAAAATACAAGCTCATCGCCGACTATTTCCGCGGGAGAATTAAGGTGTCCGCAGGCATCGGCACCAACCTGACATGCGACACGCGGCCCGAAGGCATCAAACCCGCAAACATCGTGATGAAGCTCTCCCGTTGCCGCTATTCCGCCCACGACTTCTGGGAGGATGTCATAAAAATCTCGGACGACGCCGGCAAGCACCTCGGCAAGGGCAAGCTCTTCCGCCAAGCCGTCGACGACCTCCACCTCCGTGAGCTCGGCGTGAAGATTGACGAGGCGGATTAGCCCCTTTTTTTAAGCAAAATAGTAAAATTAGCCGGCGGGGGTGATGATCTCGCCTGACCAAAGAAGTCGCAGGAAATCCTGCGCGGGGTAAATCTCGACATCGTTCATTAGACGCGGGGCAGCATCCAACGAAACAGCAATCAGCCGCGCCTCGGGATGTTCCTCCTTGAAGGCCTTCAGCCCGCGCAGATGGTGCGACTTTATTTCAGAAACCGACTTTATTTCAACGGCAACTTCGGCATCGCCCAAAACGGCATCGACCTCATAGCCCGAGGCGGTGCGCCAGTAAGAAAGGTCGATCTTGTCGCCGTTGTAGCCGCGATATGCGAATAGTTCCTGAACGATCAGATGCTCGAACGCGTGCCCAAAATCTCCCGACCCGGGCAGCATGTTCCGCCGCTTGGTCAGCCAGTTGACGATTCCCACATCGAAAAAGTAGAATTTCGGCGTCTGGATCACCCTGCGTTTCATAGCCTTCGTGTAGGCGGGCAGCCTGTAGCCGAGCAGGGTGTCGTAAAGTATTTCAAAATAACCCTTTACCGTCGAGGCCCCGATCCCGCAGTCCGCGGCGATGTTCTGATAGTTGATGATCTCCGAATCGGTCAGTGCGGCGACTTCGAGGAAGCGCGAGAACGTTTGAAGATTTCTAACCAAAGCTTCTGCCGCGATCTCCTCCTGCAGGTAGACCGTGATGTAGGCCTGAAGCCGTTTCCACGGGTCGGCGGCGAGGTAATGTCGCGGCAGCATTCCGCTGTTCACGGCGTGGACAAGGTCGAAATCGGGGATCTCCGCGCTGACAAACGGATACATGACATTCTTCAGCGCGCGTCCTCCGAGCGTGTTGGCCCTGCACCGTCTGAGCTTGCGCGCGCTCGAACCGCACAGGATGAAGCGGAATTCCGTGTGGGTCATCAGCCAGTGGACTTCGTCAAGGAGCGCCGGCAGTTTCTGGACCTCGTCGATGATGACGATCCGGCTCTGGTCCTGAAGCATCAGTTCCTCGCGCAGCAGGGCGGGTTTCGACATCAGTCTGCCGTAAACATCAGACTTCAGAAGGTCGTAATAAATCGCGCCGGGGAACAGTGCGGCAAGCAGCGTGCTCTTGCCCGTTTGCCTTGCGCCCCAGAGAAAAACGCTCTCGGAGGCGGCATCTTCCAGTTTCAACAGCCTCTCAATCATATCTCGTTGACTTTCAAATAGTTATCGTTGCAAATGGTTTAAAAATTTGCTGACAAACAACTTTTTCGATGTTGATTATCATGATAAACAACTTTTACGATGTTGATTATCAGCAGTTGCAAAGATATGATTTTTTAATTTTTATGCAGCCCGAACAAACAATTTTTTTGCTTATATAAAAACGTTTGCAAAGGTTGATTTCGGCTTCGGCGCGCTAC
>JAJPYN010000017.1 GCA_021204905.1 Prevotella sp. | reverse complement strand
CGTTCAAGCCCTCGCTAATCTCCGCGCTGATATTCACATAGTCGGAGAAGGTGAGAGTAACGGTGAGGTCTTCGCCTTCCGGAACCTCAATATCCTCGCTGCTGTTGTAAGCCGGGTCGGAAGAAACGAGCGTTACGTCGGAAACGGTGCTCTCGGATGTGCCGACAAGCGTCAGGACGGTTGCTTGTGCGACAACGTTGCCTTGGTGCTGAGCGTCGTACAAGGTGCAAACGACGGGATAGGTGTAGCCTTCGACCAGCGAATAATCCCATCCTCCGGTCCATGTGAAGTTGCCGTTCTCGTCAGCTGTCAGACGGTCGGATGTCTCGGTGAGGTATTGCTCCGTGCCAACCGTGCCGAAGACGATGTCAAGATAGTAACCGCTTGCATTGGTGCAGTTGATAACCATCTGCATGCCGTCCTCGAGCACTGCAAGGTCGAGCTTGCCCTCGGCGGTGATGTTGCTCGTCAGGTCGGTGCCGTCGGCTGCCGTTACGGAGACAACGGAGAAGTCATAGCTTACGCTGGTGTCCATCTCAACATACCATGCGCCGCTGTAAGCCACAGTGCCTTCGAGCATGCCCGAAGTGAACACAACGTAATAGGTGGTGCCGCCGGTGAGCACGTAGGATACGGTGGTGCCTTCCCAAGTACCGGTAACTTCATCCTGACCCTCTGCATCAGCATATACAACGACGTCGTTGTTGCTTATGATGCTAAGCGTGCCGTCAGCGTCCGGAGTATAGGTCATGTAGTAGTTCGTCTTTGTCGAAAGAGAAGTATTCGAGAACGAAGCATGGCTGTCCTCAGTGCCTACATCCATCACGCCAAGGGATTCGCCGTAAGACGAGGATACCTCCACGTCGCTGCTCTCGTCAGCTTCAAACCAAGCGGTGAAGCTCTCCTCACCCGACCAAGAACCGGTAAAGGTGAAGTAGTACGTTGTGCCTGCGGTCAGGGTGAAGCCTTCTGCATTGATTCCGTTCGATACCCACGAACCTGTTATCTGGCTCTCGCCTTCGGTGTCGTCGTAGCAAAGGATATCGCTATCGCTGAGATAAAGCGTGCCGTTCGAGGTCGGAGTATAGGTAACATAATAGCTTGTGCCGGAAGTTACGGAATAATAATTCGAACCTTTGCTGTCCTCCGTGCCGACGGTCATCTCACCCAAATTCGTGCCGTAAACCCCGACCTCTTCTTCGCCGGTGCTGCTTGCTTCAAACGAGGCGGTGATGTTTGTCGAACCCAAGGATGATACTTTGCCGTAATATGTTCCGGCTTCGAGGGTGTAAACATAAGAGCCGCTGGTGTAAGTACCCTCTACTCCGTTCTCCGTGCAGTCCTTATCGGTGTACAGATTATCTATCTCGGAGATGGTGAGGGTGCCTGCGGACTCAAGCGTAACGGAGCAGGTGACGGTGCCTATATCGGTGATGCTGGTGGTGCCGCCGATGGTTATCGCTACGATGCCGTCGTCAGTGCTTTCATCATCGCCGCTGTCCTCCGTGCCGTCTATCGTGTAGTGGATAGTGAGTTCTTCACTGTTGGGAGCATCTTGACCGTCGCCGATAACGAAATATCCTTCGGGGATAACAACGGTGTAGTTGCCCGCTGCGGTGATAGTAGACGCAAGTTTGATTACTTGGTCGTAGTAGGTGTCGCCGTCTTCGCAGTCAGCACTATAAACCACGTCGTTCGTATCGTCGTTGGTAACCGTAACGTCTTTCGTATAGTTCCACGAGCAGATAAATTCCTCGCTGCACGATACGGTAATCTCGCTCAGACTTGAAATGGTCGCGCCGTCAGCGGGGTTAAAGGTATAGGTGTAGCCCTCGGTGGTGCTGCCGCTGTTGTCCTCGTCGTCGCCGTTGTCTTCCTGGTCATCACCATTCTCATCGTCGGTGCCGCTGTTATCCTCATCGCCGGTGCACTCCAGCTCGCTGACAGTGAATGAGCCGCCGCTGGAATAGCTTGACATCATGGATGTCCACGTGGAATAGCTGCTTGAGCTACCGCAGGGTACCCACAGATTAATTGCTTGGGAAATGCCGTTGAACGGCGACTGGCTTGCCTGCGAAACGGTAGGAAGTGTCGGAGCGGTGGTTGCCAGACAGGTAAGGTCTGTCATTGCCGTGCACTTTGAGAACTCCTTCGTCCCTATCGACGTAAGAGTGCTCGGCAGAGAGATGGTCTTAATGGCGGTACATCCCGAGAATGCGCCGTCGCCTATCGACGTAACGCCTTCGGGGATGGTCATCTCCGTCAAGTTCGTACACATATTGAATGCATTGTTGCCGATAGATGTAATAGTAGTAGGCAATGTGATGGAGGTGGGTCCTCCGTTGCCGTTGTACTTGGTGTCGTAGAATGCATTCTCCGCAAGAGCGGTAACGGTGTAGGTAACGCCGTCTGAGGTTACGGTCTCGGGGATAACCACGGCAACGTTAGTGTAAACACCTCCGTTGGCAGCTTGCGCCGCAACCGTAGCGTTTGTGCCGGAGACGGTGTAAACCACGCCGTTATCGTCCGTGATGTTGTCGGCATACGCTATGCCGGTAACCAAACAGAATAACGCTAAAAGCGCAAGGGATAAAAATCTCTTCATAAATTACGTAAATTAATAAGTTAATAAATATGTAAACTACTTCTATGCTTATCGCGATAGTGCAGAAACTGCGGGCAAAGATAGTTTATTAAGGAGAGAAAACGGTCGTTTGCAGCCGTTAAAGGTTAAAAATTTTTGCTATTATGGCCGATTTCTTGATTTATATCTATTATTTTGGGGGTGTCGCGCGTGTGTTCTTGCGGGGCCTGCTTCGTACAGATTGACAGAAAAAAGTCAAAAAAGACGACAATTTGTTTTCTTATTCAACAAGAAGCATTAAATTTGCAAGCGTCCGGGCGGTTTCTTTGCCGGGGCATGCGCACATCTATCAGTATTATAATGCCGGGGCGGGCGTTTCCGGCGGGACAAGAGATATATGAAGAGACTTTTATTTATAGCGGTGTTGGCGGCTGTGGCATTGACGGCTGCGGCACTCCCGGCGCGTCGCGGGCTGACGAAGACCATTACGCTTGCCGACGGCAGTGAGGTGCAGGCTGAGCTGCGCGGCGACGAGTTCGGGCATTTTTGGCTTGCCGAGGACGGCAGGGCTTTCGTTAAGGACGGCGGCACGTATGTTTTGACGAGCGCGGAGGCTGTGGCGGCGGAGGCTATGGCACGGCGTGCTGTGGCGGATGTCAGTTCGAAGCGGCGGCGCGTTACGCTTGGCGGCAGTCATGACGCTTACGAAGGGCAGAAGAACTGCCTTGTCATCTTGGTGAATTTCGCGAACAAGTCGTTCGAGAGCGGCCACGACAACGCTTTCTTCACCGACCTTTGCAATAAGGAGAATTTCACCGACGGGCATAATATCCACAGCGTGCATGATTATTTCTACGACCAGAGCTACGGCAAGCTCGACATCACGTTCGATGTGGCCGGGCCGATAACGCTGGCGAACAATTATGCTTACTACGGCGGCACGAGCGGCTCGGACAAGGCTTACGAGATGGTGCTTGAGGCTTGCAAGGGCGCCGAAGAGGCGGGCATTGATTTCTCGAAGTACGACTGGGACGGCGACGGCGAGGCAGACGAGGTGTTCGTGCTTTATGCCGGGTATAATGCCGCGTCGTATTTCGATGACGAAGGGCTTGTCTGGCCGCACATGTGGTATATCGAGTACAGCGATGCGAGTTGCCCTGTTTACGACGGCGTGAAGATTAACACCTACGCTTGCAGCAGCGAGCTGTCGGGCGACGGCCTTATCAACGGCATCGGCGCGATGTGCCATGAGTTCTCGCACTGCTTGGGCCTGCCCGACGCTTACGACACGAACTACGAGAATTTCGGCATGAGCTTCTGGAGCGTGATGGATTCGGGCTGCTATAACGGCGACGATGCGGGTTATGTGCCTGCGGGCTACACGAGCTACGAGCGGATGTACTGCGGGTGGCTCACGCCGGAGGAGCTGACTGACGAGACGGAGGTGAGCGGTATGAAAGGCCTTACCGAGGGCGGCGAAGCATACATTATTTATAATAAAGGCACGCGAAACGAGTATTACCTTTTGGAGAACCGCTCGAACTACGATTACGACGCGGGCTTGTACGGCTACGGCTTGCTCGTGCTTCATCTCGACTATAACTCGACGGTGTGGAAGAACAATGTGGTGAACACGTATGCTTATTACAACGACCACGAGCGCTACACCTTTATCGCCGCGGACAACGACAAGAGCCTCACCACGACGAGCCTTGCCAATGACGTTTATCCGAGTTCGGGCAACAACCGGCTCGACAACACGTCAACCCCGGCCGCGGAGACGTTTAACCTTAACACCGACGGCACGCAGCTGATGAACATCTCGATAACGAATATCGCCAAGGCCGACGACGGCACGATCTCGTTCCGGTTCTACCCTGCCGGCACCGACCCCGAGCATGGCAACAAGCCCGACGGCGCGGTGTTCTACGAGTCGTTCGACTACTGCGCGGGCACGGGCGGCAACGACGGGGTGTTCGGCGGCACGGGCGTAGGTGCGGCAACGTTCCTTCCCGACAACAGCGACTGGACATATAACGCTGCTCACGGCGGCGACCAATGCGCGAAGTTCGGTTCGAACACGCAAGCTGCGAATATCGTTACCCCGACCTTTACTATCGACGGCGAGACGGTGTTCTCGTTCAAGGCCGCGCCCCTGACGGCTCTTGTTGCCGGTGTGCTGACGGTGAGCGTTGAGACGGGTGATGCCACGCTGTCCGGCAGCGAGTTTTCGATTGAGCAAGGCGATTGGAACGATGTTTCGTTCACCCTCGACGGCACGGGCGATGTCAGCCTGCGCATTAAGGAGACGAGCGGCATAGGGCAGTTCTTCATGGACGAGGCTGCGGCGGTGCCTGCAAGCTACTCCGCGATACGGACTATTGCCGCTGACGGCGCGACGACAAGCAAGGGCGTTTATTCGCTCGGCGGCGTGCGGCTAGGCGGCGATTTAAGCACGCTGAAGAAAGGCATTTATATTGTTGACGGCAAGAAATACGTAATAAAATAAACAAAAGAGAGAACGATGAAAAGGACTATTACCCTGTTGGCGGCGTGTGCGGCGGCGGCTTTGACGGCCGGTGCGCAGACTGTCGCGAGCGGGACGAGTTACAGAGACGCGGGGAATGCTCCCGTGCTGATGATGTCCGAAAGTGCGGCACAAGCTCCGCTGAAGAAGATCGAGCTTGAGACGGGCGAGCGCGTGCTGGGCTTTTACGACACGGATGAGTTGCCGAACGACGGCTCCCATATGAACGGTTGGGTAACCTATCCCGACCAGACCATCTACATCGCCGACGTGTTCGAGACAGATATGACGGACAAGTTTGTCGGCGGGAAGATTACGAAGTTGCGTTTCGGCATTGCCGCTGCCATGGGTTCCGTACAGCTTACCGATGCGTTTATCATGGAGACCAATCCTTTCGACTCGGCCATATCAGGCTTTACCCCGAAGGTAGACATCTCCCTTTCCGCGACCGTTACCGAGACAGGCTGGTATGAAGTGGAGTTGCCGGAGCCGCTGGAGATAAAGGAGAACAAATGGTATTTGATAGGTTACGGATATTATCAAGACAGCAATGCCTGTCCGATTATGACCGACGGCAATATTGACACGGAATACACGAGCGGCTACGGCTTCATTTCTTATTTCAAATGGAGCAATGTCCAAACGGGGCCGATGTGGTATCAGCAGACGAGCAAGGGCCAGGCGTGCATCCAGGCTGTTGTCGAGGGCGGCGACTTCGCTGACGATGATATTGCTTTGCAGTACCTTACGGCGGACAAATATGCCGGCGTGAACGAGGGCTATCATTACAGTTTCAAGGTGAAGAACTACGGCAATACCGTTCCCGAGAGCTATATGCTAAAGATTGCCGTTGACGACGTGGTGACGGATTCGCTTGACACCCCGATAACGCTCACCTCGTCGTTCCAGACCGTCAGCGGCAAGACGGACATCTCGTGGGTTGACACGTCGGAGCTCGACCATACTTTCAAGGTTTATGTTGACAAGATCAACGGTGCGGCGCCTGAGGCGGGCACGAGGGACGACACGCTGCAGACCTCGTTCAAGGTTTACACCGAGGGCGTAACGCGGCAGATGCACCTCATCGAGCAGTTCACGTCGGTGTATTGCGGCTGGTGCCCGATGGGACATAACGTGCTGGAGAAGTTGCAGGCGTCGCAGCCCGGCAAATATGCGTGGGTGGCGCTGCACGGCTTGCTTATGGGCAGCGACCCGATGTACATAACCAGCGATTACAGTATAAACAACATCCAGAATTACCTCCAAATTACGGGCTATCCTATGGCTGCGTTCGACCGCATTGCCCTTGAGAACAGCGAGCTTAACGCGGGCAATGATGTTGCTATCGGCATCGGTTACGGTGCGGAGTATAGCGCCTCCTCCCCCACCGGTTATGTTGAGGACGAGGAGACGCAGGAAAATACCGCGAAGGCCATCGACGCCGCCGTTGATGCCGCTTACTCGTCGATACCCGCCTTTGCTACCGTGAATATTTCCGCCGCCTACGACAGCGGCACGCGGAAAGCGACTATCACCGTCTCGGGCAGCGGCGTGGACGGCGCGCAGGATATCCTTGCCGACAACACGCTCACGGTGTATATCCTCGAAGACGGCATAGAGGGCATACAGGAGGACTATGTGAACGGCGACGTAAGCAACGGGTATTTCTTGAGCGGCGGTTACGTTCACAACAACGTGCTGCGCGCCGTGCTGCCGCAGGATTACGGCGACGACATCAACTGGACGAGCAGCAGCACCTATTCGAACACTTACTACTGCACGCTCGACAGCTCGTGGGACGCGGACAACATCAAGATTGTGGCGTTCATTGCCGGGGCGATGACCTACGTCTCGGGCGGCACGCGCTATATCTACGACGACCTCGACGCTGCGTATGTGAACAACTGCAATATGGTGTCGCTGACCGGGGCGACGGGCATCCAACCTGTTGTTGCGGCTGAGGGCGCGGCTTGCGAGACGGCACGCTACACTGTCGGCGGCACGCGCATTGCCTCTCCGCAGAAGGGCGTGAACATCGTCAGGATGTCGGACGGCAGCGTGAAGAAAGTGATAATTAAATAAATATGAGATAAAAAAACGATTTACTTATGAAGAAGATTTTTACACTCTCGGCGATGCTTGTGCTGTTCCTCACTGCAAGCGCACAGGTGAAGACCGCAGGCGCGGCGGCGAAGGCTCCGGCGGGCGATGCTATGGAAACGCTTGTGAAGAAAGGCGCGAAGAAGGCACCGCAGCAGAAGATAGCGATGGACACCGGCGAGCGCATCGCGGGCTACTACGACACCGACTATCTGCCCGAGCTGCTCGGCGACGGCTACGGCGGCATGGGTTACATCTATGTCAACGGCGAGGTGAAGGCTGCCGACGTGTTCGAGCCGGACATGATAAGCAAGTTCGTCGGCGGCGAGATAACGAAGATACGTTTCGCCCTTGCCGACAGTGCGACAACGGTTACGAACGCGTTTGTGATGGAGCTTGACAGCTATAACGACCTGAGCGGCTACGACAGTAATAACGTTAAGGCGGAAGTAGATTTGTCGTCTTACACCCCTTGCCTCGGTTGGAACGATGTAACGCTCGGAAGCCCCGTAACGATTCAGCAGGGCAAGTATTACGTCATCGGTTTCCAGTACACGCAGACCTCGAGCAACTATCCCCTTGTCTCCGACGAGGATTTCGACGACGGTTTCTATTCCAGCACCTACGGCTTCCTGCTTTATATGAACGCCGACTACGGGCTCGACTGGTACGCTTTCGACCAAGGACACCTGTGCATTCAGGCCGTGGTTAAGGGCGGCGATTTCCCCGACTATGACCTCAGCCTGAACAACCTGACGTACGACCAGTACGCATTGGCGGGGTCGGACTTGCATTACAGTTACGACATCAGGAACTACGGCGAGAAGATGCCTGACAGCTACACGATAAAGGTTGCCGTCGACGATGAGGTTGTCGACACGCAGAGCAGCCCCGCGGCGCTTTCTTCGTCCTACCAGACCGTCAGCGGCACGTATGCCGTTCCCGAGGATATGGAGATTACCGCTGCCGGGCACACGCTCAAGGTGTATGTCGACCAGATCAACGGCGAGACGCCCACGTCGGGCACTACGGACGACGAGCTCGACGGCACGTTCATTGTTTACAACACGTCTGTCGACCGCCAGATGCACCTTATCGAGGAGTTCACGTCGGTGCAGTGCGGCTATTGCCCTCTCGGCCACGAGACGCTGGCGAAGGTTCAGGCGAACAACCCCGGCAAATATGCGCTGGTGGCCCATCACGCGCTGGGCATGGGCGACGACCCGTATGCCGTTTCCGAGGATTTGGGCATGCAGTATGTTTACAGCACGATGGATTACATCGAGTATTTCCTGCTCATCACGGCTTATCCTATGGCCTCGTTCGACCGCGCCATCCTCAACGACAGCAATATCCCCGGTTCGAGCGAGATCTCGTTTGAGGTGGGTTACAGCGCCGACTACCAAGATGCCGCCGCGGAGCTGTTCGACGAGGCCGTGGACAACTATTATGCCACCGTTCCGGCGTTCCTGCCCGTGGATATTTCGGCAAGCTATAACGAGTCGTCGCGCGTGCTCAACGTGAAAGTGTCGGGCACGGGCGTGGATATCGCGAAGGACCTGCTCGGCGACGATGTGCTTAACGTCTTTTTGCTCGAAGACAGCCTCATCAACTACCAAGAGAATTACAGCGGGACGTCGAGCTATAGCTATGTTCACAACAATGTGCTGCGGCGCACGCTGTCGTATTGCTACGGCGACGACATCGACTGGTTTGAGAACAGCTCGAGCTCGTATGAGAACAACTATGTGGTTACGCTCGACAGCAGTTGGAAGCCTTGGAACATGAAGATTGTGGCGTTCATCAGCGGCCCGATGCTGCGCTTCTCCGGCACGGCGGCGTATTGGACCACGCAGGCGACGGCATACGTGAACAACTGCAATATGTTCGAGCTGTCGGAGATCACCGGCATCAGCTCCGTCGTTGCGGAGAAAGACGCTGCGGAGACGGCGCGCTATGCTGTTGACGGCACGCGGCTGGCTGCTCCGGCCAAGGGCGTGAACATCGTCAAGATGTCGGACGGCAGCGTGAAGAAGGTGGTTGTCAAGTGATTGAAAAGGATATAAAACATTAAAAATCAGGCAGATATGAAAAAGTTTTTATTTACAGCCGTCGTCGCGCTGGTTGGTGCGGCGTGCTATGCCGACAACTACGGTTTCACCGTGCTCACGCAAGGGGCGGACACGCAGATGATGTGGGCGATAGGCATCTCGCCGAACGGGAAATATGTTGCGTGCTCGCATATCGCTTCGGCCTTGTGCGATATGGAGACGGGAGACATATATAACATTGACGACGAAGGCGAATTTGCTGCCGTTACCAACAGCGGCTTGATGCTCGGTTGGCTGACAGGCGCCATTTACGCGTATAACCCTCTCGACGCGACCGCCACCCTCACTTACGGCAACGGCAACAGCACTTATGCCATTGCGCGCGGCGCCACGACGGACGAGAGCATTATCGTGGGCGATGCCGTGGAGGATTATTTCATCACCCACGCATTCTACAAGAAAAGCGGCGACGCGGATTTAACATTGCTCCATGAGCCGACGGAGCAGGAAATAGGGTGCGCCATACAAGGCACTGTGGCGCTTAACGTCAGCGACGACGGCAAGTATATCTGCGGTTATGCCATCGACGAGGAGGCTCATCAGGGCGGTTTGCTGTGGGTGCTCAACGACGACACCGGCGAGTATGATCTTGAAGTGCTTTGCAAGGACATTTTCCCGAACAAGTATTATTGGTACAGCCCCACGGCGATGAGCCACAACGGCAAGTATATCGCGTTCACCATTCAGGAGAACGACGGCGAATACGGCGGGTCGCACTATCTGGGACTTTACGACGTTGAGAGCCGCGAGATGATTGCCACCGCAACGACATCCACAGGCACTGTTTGCACCTCGACGCGCATTGCCGACGACGGCACGATAATCGCTCACACGGGCGACCCCGATTCTGACGCGCGCAAGGCCCTTATCTGGCTGGCCGGCAAGGACGAAGTGCAGTATATGAGCGATGTTTATCCGGCAGTGACGGAGTTCGCGGAGTATGACGAAGAGCAAGATTGGAACTACCCGACGGACATCACTCCCGACGGCCGTTATATCTGCGGCATGGCCTTCCATTATTTCGAGGGCGAGGGCGAGGATTACGCGCGCCGCATAGGTTGGGTGTTCGACACGCAGGAGTACGCTGCGACGGGCATTCAGGAGATTAGCGCCGCGACGGACGACAGCCACGCCGCACCGGAGTATTATTCCATCGACGGCAAGCGGCTCAACGCTCCGCAGAAGGGTCTGAACATCGTCAAGACCGGCGGCAAGGCAACGAAGATTGTCGTGGAGTAAGCGGCAAAGAAAAACAGTTTTTACATTTAACAAAGGGAGGCGCCCGGCGAGGGGTGTCTCCTTTTTTCTTTGCCGAAGGGGGTTGTAACAAAAAATTAATTTGAAAAATTTTGCGGCATTTAGGAAAAGATTTATTTTTGCGAAAACTAATGCTAACAACAACTAAAAGGCTAATGCTGACAACTAAAAGGCTAATGCTTCTAACAACTAATGCTGACAACAACTAATGCTACAAGCAATTAATGTTGCGACCAACTAAAAAATTCATTTACATACACTAACAAACAAACCTAAAAAACCTATGCAAAATCTGAAAAACAAAAAGTGGGCCGCGCGTGCGGTGTTGCTGGCGGTGTTCTTGCTGGCGGGCACTTTCTGCTTTGCGCAGAACAGGGTGCAGGGAACTGTTGTTGACAAGGACGGCGAGCCGCTCATTGGCGTGAGCGTGGTGGAGGCCGGTAACAGCAGCAACGGTGCCATCACGGACATTGACGGCCGGTATTCGGTAAATGTGGAGCGGAACAAGACGCTTGTGTTCTCTTTTGTAGGCTACACGAAGCAGGAGGTGAAGGTTACGTCGGCGGTGGTTGACGTTACTCTTTACGAGGACTCCGAACTCTTGGACGAGCTTGTCGTGATCGGTTACGGCAGCATCGCGCGCAAGGATGTGTCGGGGTCGATCTCCACTGTGAAGGCGAAGGATTTCAATGTGGGTTCGTACACCGATCCGGGGCAGTTGCTGCAAGGCAAGGTGCCGGGCTTGGTGGTTGTGCAGAGCTCCGACCCGAACGGCGGTGTGGCATCGCTGACCCTTCGCGGCGCATCGACGCTGAACGGTTCGACGGAGCCGCTGTATGTTGTCGACGGCATCCCGGGTGTTAATCTTAACCTTGTCTCGCCGGCCGACATCGAGTCGATCGACGTGCTGCGCGACGCTTCGGCCACGGCCATCTACGGTTCGAAGGCTGCCAACGGCGTCATCATCGTTACGACGAAGCGGGGTCAGGAAGGTCCGGCGCGCGTTACGTATCAGGGTTATGTCTCGTTCGACAACATCGTGAACGACTATGAGATGATGAGTGCGGGCCAGCTGCGGAAATACGCTGCGGACAACGGCCTGACCATCGCCATCGACGAGGGCGCCGACACGAACTGGAAGAAGGAGGTGCAGCGCACGGGTTTCGCGCACAACCACAACCTCTCCATCTCGGGCGGCAACAAGAGCAGCGATTACAACGTCAGCATCAATTATATCGGTCGCGACGGCGTGATTAAAGGTGTTGGCAACAACCTTTTCACGGTAAGGACGTTCGGCGAGACGAAGACTTTGAAAGACCATCTGACGCTGTCGCTCGGCGTGAACGGCAACATCCGCAACGAGTGGGGCGTGCCGCGCAACAGCGAGGGCGGTTCGGCTTACGACGCGATGTATTACTACTCGCCGCTGGTGCCCGTGAAGAACGAGGACGGCACGTGGTACGAGAACCATACCGCTTCGCGCAACTACAACCCTCTGGCGCTCATCTACGAGGATGTCAGCCGCGCCACGTACAAGCGTTTGCAGGCCACGGGCAAGATTAACCTGAAGATTATCGAGGGCCTGTTCATTAACGCCAATTTCTCCTACGAGACGCAGAATTACAGTTACAAAGACTATTATTCGCACGAGAGCCAGACCAACGACCGCAACGGCGAGACCTCGCGCAACGTTACCGAGGACTACAAGAAGCTGATGGAGATCTACGGCAACTACGACACGACGATTAAGAACGACCATAAGCTCGGCGTGATGCTCGGCTATTCGTGGGAACAGAGCGACACGGGCGAGGGCTTCGGCGCCGACGGGTATAATTTCTACGACGACACGCTGTGGTGGAACAACATCGGCATGGCGAACTCGTGGGACAGCGACCCTGTGTGGGCTAACACGAAGTCGACAGTGAGGATGATCTCGTTCTACGGCCGTCTGAACTACTCGTACCAGAGCAAGTACATCGGGCAGGTGGCAGTACGCCGCGACGGTTCATCGGCCTTCGGCGCCAACCACCGCTGGGCAACATTCCCTTCGGCATCGGTCGCTTGGCGCTTGTCGGAAGAGAAGTTCATTAAGGACCTCGGCATCTTCGACGACTTGAAACTGCGTGTGGCATGGGGCCAGAGCGGTAACTCCGAGGGCTTCGACATCTACACCTCGCGGTTCTATTACACCTCCGGCGCGCGCTTCACTTACACCGATGCCAACGGTAACACGAGCAGCTACAAAGGCTTGACCGCTGCGCGCAACGTGAACGATGACCTGAAATGGGAGACCACGACGATGCTCAATATCGGTCTCGACTTCGCCTTCCTCGGCGGGCGCATCAACGGCAGCATCGAGTATTACAACAAGACCACGAAGGACATGATCTGGGATTACGCCGTAAGTACGAGCTACTACCCCGTGAACTGGATTACGGCCAACGTGGGCAAGATGAACAACCGCGGCGTGGAGTTCTCCGTGAATGCTTCGATTTTGCAAAGCCGCCACGGCATCAACTGGGACGCCTCGCTCAACTTCTCGCACAATCGCAACAAGGTGGTCAGCATCTCGAACGACAAGTATAACGCCGGCGTCATCAACGAGTATTATCCCGGTCTGCCCGGCGCATCGCTCGCAAGCATCCAGCGCATCATCGAAGGGCAGCCCATCGGCACGTTCTACATGTGGGAATGGGCCGGCTACAACGAGGACGGCGTGTCCACCTTCTACGTTCACGACCCGGACACCAACGCGCGCACGGGCGAGGTTACGACCAACCCGAGCGACGACGACCGCACCATCGTGGGCAACGCGCAGCCGAAGTTGACCATGGGTTGGAACAACAACCTTACTTGGCGCAACTGGGACCTTAACCTCTTCTTCACCGGCGTGTTCGGACAAAAGCTGTTCAACGAGCCGAAAGCTTATTACAGCTATATGGGCAACATCACCGAGGGCCGCAACGTGCTCGCGTCGGTAGCGAAGGAGCAGAAGCCGCTCGACACCAACTCGTCGATGCCGTCCGACCGCTACCTCGAGAACGGCAGCTACTTCAAGCTCGCCACGATAACGCTCGGCTACACGTTTAAGAACTGCTTCAACGGCTGGTTGCAAGATCTGCGCCTCTACGCTTCGTGCAACAACGTGTTCACCATCACATCCTACTCGGGACGCGACCCGGAAGTGAACCTGTCCGGCCTGACACCCGGTGTCGACTGCCGCTACGACCAGTTCCCGCGCACGCGCCAGTTCCTGTTCGGTCTTACCATTAATCTTTAACCCCGCTGTACAACTATGAAATATATAAAATTCTTAATGCTTCCGGCTGTGCTGGCATTAGTATGCGCCTGCACGGACCTCGATACGGAAATCAACTCGCAGTACACCTCGTACCCCGACAACGATATTGCAGTGAACGCCAAGCTCGAGGGCTGCTATTACTATATGCGCAACGAGACGGGGCTCGGACGCAATTTCTGGGAAGGCGTCATGCTGCAAGGCGACGAGCTCATGGCTGTCTGCATGAACGGCGGCTGGTATGACAACGGCCGCATGCTGTTCCCCGAGACCCACGACCTGAGATACGACACCCCGGGAGTGGGCCTGATGGAGGAGATGATGTCGGGTTGCACCTACACGAACACCATTATCTCCGAGCTGGGCGGCCCGACGCTCGACAACGACCTTGTTGCTCCGCTGCGTGCCATCCGCGCCTTCTATCTTTATATGATAATGGACCTCTACGGCGACACCCCGCTGCTGAACCACGTCCTTGACGACGATGAGGAGATGGTGCGCTCGCCGAGAGCCGAAGTGGCGGAATATATCGAGAGCGAGCTGCTCGCAGTAATACCGCAACTGTCGGAGGAGAACAATGACGACACCTACGGCCGCCCGAACAAGTGGATGGCGTATGCGCTGCTGGCAAAGCTCTACCTCAACTGGGGCGTTTACACGAACGACATCACGACCGTGGATTACAACACGCCGAACCCGAAGCTCAACGACTGCGTAGCCGCTTGCGACGCTATCATCGACTCGGGCATATTCTCCGTCGGCACAGGCTATCATAAGAAATTCTGGCCCGACAACGGCGTGCAGACCACCGACTTCATCTACGCCATGCCCTTCGACCCGGAGAGCCTCGGCACAGACTACGACGGCGGACACGAGCTCGACCGCTTCCTCGCGTACAGGAACAACCAAGAGACCACCGACGCCGACGGTAATCCCACCGGTCAGTGGGGCTTCCAGAACTCGAAGAACGGCGGCGGCATCTGGGTGCTCACGCCCGAAGCGGCGGCACGCTACACCCTGCCCGGCGACGAGCGCAACGATATGGTGCTCAAAGGCACGCAGTATGTCAGGGATTATTACAACGATTACGCGCTGACATCGACCGTCCTTTACCACCTCGGCGAGCCCGTTGTCTTCACGCCGATCGAGGATGCCGAATGGCAGGATTTCTCGACGCTCGACGTGGGCGAGAACTCCGACCCGGTTAATCTGCAGGAGGGCTACCGGCTCTACAAATACCCTTGCACGCCGGACACGTACAGCCTGTGGAACGTCAAGGGCGGCAACGATGTGCCCATCTTCCGCTATGCCGACATCCTTCTCACTAAGGCCGAGGCCATCTTCCGCGGCGCGACAGCCACAAAGGGCGCCACTCCCGCCTCGCTGATTAATGAGGTGCGCGACTGCTCCGGCGCGGCGCACGTGGAGGATGTTGAAGGCACGGTAACGAAGCAGGTGCTCATCGACGAGCGCGGACGCGAATTCATCTGCGAGATGTGGCGCCGGCAAGACCTCATCCGCTTCGGCATGTTCGAGGATGATTGGGGCTTCAAAAACGACATCAACCCCGGCGCAAAAACCGAGCTGTGGCGCCGCCTGATGCCCGTGCCCGAAAGCGTGATGGAGACCAATACCAACTGGAGCCAGAATGCAGGGTATTAAAAGGCTGTCCTTAGTCGCTAAAAAGGCTGTCCTTAGTCGCTTAAAAACAGCGTTCGAATGTTAATAAAAAGCCGGTGGGGGCAAACCGCTCCTGCCGGTTTTTGTGCGCCATTTGCCCGCAACTTGTTTCCATTTTGCCCGGAATTTTATAACTTTGGCGCGAAAAACAAACACGATTATGCCAAGAAGGAAGAAAAACGAGAAGAAGTGGTCCGAGATGACCTACGAGGAAAGGAGGGCGAAGCTGCCGGAGAAACTCAACAAGTTCGGCGAGTGGCTGCTCAAAGACGACAGCGAAAAGACGTTCCTCGTCATCAAGGACATGAGAGCCGTGATGAAATGAAGCTCTACCTCGACACAAACATCGTCATCTTTCTCCACGACAAAGCTATACTTCTAAGTTCCGACCGGCAGTTTCCCAATTACGTTGAGCACGGACTGGCATTCCACCAAAACATACGATAAACACGCTGCGGAAAGCGCAAGTGAGCAAAGGGTTCGCCGCAAGTACCATTCAACAAAGGGCTCAAAGTTTAGGGCGCAAAATAATAGTTTAGAGTGCGAAAATAATAGTTGCAAGTACGGAAAGAATTGGCAAGTTCGCCATCCTAAACGCCTTTTATAATTCTCAATTCGCGCATTTTCTTACTTTCCGAAACCTTTCCGCCCTGCCCTATTTCTTTTTCACAAAGCGCAATAAAAGCGGCGAAAGTTGCGGCGGAACGCGATTTTCGTTACATTTGCAAGCAAGCAACGGGCATAATTTGCAAGCAAGCAATGGGCACACTCTACATCGTCCCCACGCCCGTGGGAAACATGGAGGACATGACGCTCCGGGCCATCCGCATCCTGCGCGAAGCCGACGTCATCCTCGCCGAGGACACGCGCACGTCGGGCGTCCTGTTGAAGCATTACGACATCCGCAACCGCCTCGTGGCGCACCATAAATTCAACGAGCACCAGACCGTTGCCGCCATCGTCAGCCGCCTCGCCGAAGGGCAGACCGTCGCACTGATTAGCGACGCGGGTACGCCGGGCATCAGCGACCCCGGTTTCCTGCTCGCACGCGAGGCCGCACGTGCCGGTGCCGTCGTCCAATGTCTGCCCGGCGCGACAGCCTGCATCCCCGCCCTCGCCGCCTCGGGATTGCCTTGCGACCGCTTCTGTTTCGAGGGTTTTCTTCCCGTGAAAAAAGGTCGCGCCACACGTCTCGAAGCATTAAAAAACGAGCCGCGCACAATGGTGTTCTACGAGTCGCCGCGGAGGGTGGCGCGAACGCTAAGACAGCTCGCCGAGACCTTCGGCAACGACCGCCCCGCAGCCGTGGCGCGCGAGATTTCAAAGCTCCACGAAGAGATCCTTCGCGCCACGTTAGGAGAGTTAACAGAACATTTTGAAACCGCCATGCCGCGCGGCGAATTCGTCATCATCGTCGGCGGCAAACCGAAAGACGACATTAAACATTCCGAAATATGAAACACCCTGTATTTATTACCATCTTCGCCGCACTCCTCATGCTCGGTGCGTGCCAAAACAAAAACGCTGAGAAAGACGACGCCAACGAGCAACGCATCGATTCGCTTATGCTCGCCAACCGCCAGAAAGACGCCGAGATCAACGACATGCTCGCCACGTTCAACGAGATTCAAGAAGGCCTCCGCATTATCACCGAGGCCGAAAACAAAGTAACGCTGCTCAAAGACGACGAGAACGCGAACAACACCGAGCAGATTAAGAAATACATGCAGGTGATCTCCGAGCAGATGAGGCTCAACCGCGAACTCGTGGCCAAGCTGCGCAACCAGCTGCGCGAGAGCACCGTCGAAGGCGAACAGCTCAAGAAAACCATCGACACGCTCACCGAAGAGCTCGCCCGGAAAGAGGAAGAACTGCAAGGCCTGCGCGCCGAACTCGAACAGAAAAACATCCAAATTGCCGAACTCGGCGAGACCGTCAGCACCCTCGAGACCAACGTGAGCAACCTGACGCAGGAGAACACCTCGAAGGCGCAAACCATCTCGTCGCAAGACAAGGCGCTCAACACCGCGTGGTACGTCTTCGGCACGAAAAAAGAGCTCAAAGACCAGCACATCATCTCCGACAACCAAGTGCTCCGCTCGTCGTTCAACCAGAACTATTTCACGAAAATCGACATCCGCGTCGACAAAGAAATCAAACTCTATTCCAAGTCCGCAAAAGTGCTCACCGCGCACCCCGCCGACAGCTACACGCTGCTCCAAGATGCCAATAAACAGTACATTCTTCGCATAAAAGATGCCGACAAATTCTGGAGCACAAGCAAGTACCTCGTCGTCCTCGTCAAATAGCGCAACGCCCGACGACGACCGCCGGTTTATGGCGCAGGCATTGCACGAAGCGCGGCTCGCTGCGGCGGAAGGCGAAGTACCCGTCGGCGCCGTCATCGTGAGCCGGAACAAAATCATCGCGCGGGCGCATAACCTCACCGAGCGCCTCAACGACGTTACAGCTCACGCCGAGATGCAAGCCATCACGTCGGCAGCAAATGCTATTGGCGGTAAGTACTTGAAAGACAGCACGTTATACGTTACCGTTGAGCCTTGCCCGATGTGCGCCGGTGCAATAGGTTGGGCGCAAATTCCACGCGTGGTTTACGGTGCGCCCGACGACAAACGCGGCTTCACGCTCCTCGCCCCGCACGCCCTTCACCCGCAAACAAAAGTAACCTCCGGCGTGATGGAGGACGAGTGCAAAACGCTCGTGCAACAGTTTTTCAAAAGCAAAAGATAGGTCATGGCACAACACAACCAACTCGGCTCATGGGGCGAGGACTGCGCCGCGAAATACCTTGAAAATAAAGGCTATGCCATCATCGACCGCGACTGGAAATCCGGCCACCGCGACCTCGACATCATCGCCGCCTCGCCCGACAACACCGAGATTATTTTCGCCGAAGTGAAGACGCGCGCGGACGACAAAATCTTCGACCCGGTCGACGCCGTAACGCCCGCGAAGATGCGCAACCTCGCCATCGCCGCCAACACCTATCTCAAAATGAAACCCTCCGCGATGGAGCCGCGCTTCGACATCATCGCCGTGGTGAGAAATGCCGACGGCACGCCGAAAATCCGGCACATCGAAGACGCGTTCAACCCCTGCCTGCTATGAGATGGACACGCTTCACGCTCGGCGAAGTGCCGTCCACAAACGATTTCCTGCGCGCTAAAACCGGCGAGACGAACCTTGTCGCCACAGCCGAATTCCAGACGCACGGGCGCGGACAAGGCACAAACTCGTGGGAGAGCGAGGCCGGCAAAAACCTGCTTTTCTCAATTAAAATCTCGCCCGAAAACATACCCGCGCGCGACCAGTTCATCCTCTCGATGGCCGCCGCCCTCGCCCTGCGCAACGCCCTGCTGCCCTACGCCGCGTGTACGCTGAAATGGCCCAACGACATCTACCTGCGCGACCGCAAGCTCTCCGGCACGCTCATCGAGACCACTGTCAGCGGCCGGAAAGTGCAAGACTGCATCTTCGGCATCGGACTGAACGTGAACCAACAGCAGTTCCACGCCGCACCTAACCCCTTGTCGCTCAGACAGTTAACCGGCCGCGACATCGACCGCGAAGCGCTTCTTAACGCTATCCTCGAACAGTTCGAACGCCGCGTCATAAACCTGTCCGAAGCCGATTTCCCGGCCGTCCGCAGCGAGTACAACGCCGCGCTCTACCGCCGTGGCGAGCGGCACTTTTTCATCGATGCCGGCGGAAGGTTTGAAGCCGAAATTCAGCACGTCGAACCGAGCGGACGCATCATCCTGCGCGACGCCGCCGGCACCCTCCGCAGCTACACCTTCGGCGAGTTGCAATTTGTCATTTAGCGCAAAAAACGGCCGTTCGGCGGCAAAATCCGTTTGTTTTCATAACTTTGCAAGAAATCCTAAATCCTATGGCACGATACAAAAGAATTCTGCTCAAACTCTCAGGCGAAAGTTTGGCTGCAAACGCGAAGCAAGGTATTGATACTCAGCGACTTAGCGAATATGCCGCGCAGATAAAAGAAGCTGCGGCGACGGGCATCGAGATTGCCATCGTCATCGGCGGCGGCAACATCTTCCGCGGCCTGTCCGGCGCAGGCAAAGGGTTCGACCGCGTGAAAGGCGACCAGATGGGCATGTGCGCCACGGTGATCAACGCGCTCGCCCTCTCGTCCGCGCTCGACGCCATCGGTCAGAAGAACCGCCTGTTCACCGCCATCCGCATGGAGCCCGTCGGCGAGTTTTACACGAAATGGCGCGCCATCGAGGCCATGCAGCGCGGCGAGATCGCCATCCTTGCCGCCGGCACGGGCAGCCCGTATTTCACCACCGACACCGGGTCGAGCCTCCGCGGCATCGAGATCGAGGCCGATGCAATGCTCAAAGGCACGCGCGTGGACGGCGTCTATTCCGCCGACCCGGAGAAGGACCCCGCGGCGACAAAGTTTCACGACATCACCTACGCCGAGGTCCTCGCGCGCGGGTTGAGGGTGATGGACATCACCGCCACGGCGATGTGCATGGAGAACAACCTGCCCATCTACGTGTTTAATATGGACATCCCCGGCAACCTCCTGCGCGTGCTGCGCGGCGAGGACATCGGCACGCTTGTGCATAATTAAGCCGGAGCGATAACTACAAAAAGAGGATGCAATGGTTGTTGCACCCTCTTCATTATGGTTTCTACTCCGCTTGTTTCGGTTCGCTTTATTTGAAGTTTTGATGGAATTTCAGCCCGTACTCCACATAGAAAGGAAATTGCCGGTCGGTGGAGACGAGCGTCGCTTTGTCGGCGATTGCTTGCGCGATGATGAGGCGGTCAAGCGGGTCGCACTTATCTGCAAGGAGCGGTAACTGCTCTTCCGCTTCAAGGTGCTTCGGCGTGAGCGGCGTGATGGTGATGCCGAACTCTTCGAGACGCTTTACGACACTCACCGTTTTCTTCCAGTCCTTGCCGGTGTTTATCTTCCCCGCTTGCCGCAAGTAGATAAGTTCGTGAACGCACACGGGACACGTATAGAACGTGTTGGTCAGGTCACCAAGCAAAAGTTTCGTGTCGGGGTCAATATTATCGTCATGCCCCGCAACCAAATAAATGAGAATGTTTGTGTCGAGATACAGTCTCATTCGAGTATGGCTTCTTCGTCGTTGATGATGAGATACTGCTCTTTGTCCTGTTTGAGAAACCACTCCCCGATTTTGTTAAGGTGTTCGGGCAGCTGCGCTCTCCTTTCCTCATAGGTCATTTCGGACCATTTCTTTTCGTTTTTTCTGTCTCTTTCCATAGTTGTATAATTTTTTCGCCACAAAAATATAAAATTCCGGGCGGTTCGCAAACAACTAGCAAACAATATGCCAAAATTATACCGGCGTTTTAAAGCACTAAATCATTTTAAAGCTCGACAAAATCAACGTATTCGCCTTCGTCGTCGGGGATAATTTTCTTGCGCTTCGCCGCACTTTGCGCTTGGTTTTTCGCGCCGTTGGAGGCAGTGTTTACTTTGCTTCCGGCATTACCTCGCGCGCCGAATTTCCGCCTTGCGCCCTGCGAGAGTTTATGTTTTAAGAAAAGGAAATTCACGATGAGGTTGACGACGAGGCCGATGACGATCATTGCCACGACGAAGCATATCAGCGCGAAAAATTGCAGTAAAATCATAGGTTTGGGGCGCTACTTTGCCTTTATCCACAGGGCGATCGACAGCAGGATGTATGCCGCGACGATGATGGCCGGGGCGAGGATGACATTGCCCGCCGCGCCGCACGCGATGAGCGCGATGACCGACAGGGCGATGAAGGAATATTTGAGTTTGTTGCCGGGTTCGCGCAGGCCCCAATGCTTGAATTTCATTGCGAACATCGGCAGGCCGCAGACGAGCAGGAAGCAACTTATAAATAGCAAAATGATTAAAATTGCCATGCCCGTTGCGCCGCGAAACGAGCTGCCGCACGAGGCGAGGAGGCTGCCCCAGAAGAGCGCGCAGGCCGGTGTGGGCAGGCCGATGAACGAGGTGGCTTGGCGCGTGTCGATGTTGAATTTGGCGAGCCTCACCGCCGAGAATGCCGCGAGGAGAAAGGCGATGAAGGGCAAGGCGGGGCTTGTTGTCAGCGCGGATAACGCCGAGAAAATCATTGCTGCCGGTGCGAGGCCGAACGTGATGCAGTCGGCCAGCGAGTCGAGCTCCTTACCTATCGGCGACGACACGCCCAAGGCTCGCGCGACAAGGCCGTCGGCGAAATCGAACACCGCTCCGGCGAGCATGAAAAACAGCGCCCACGCCGGTCGGAAGCTGAACGCCATCGCCACTGCCACGCAGCCGCACAGCAGGTTGAGGGATGTTATGATATTGGGGAAATTCCGCTTCATTTGAGCCGCGCTATCACCGTCTGGTCGCCTACCGTGGCCTGCCCCATCTCGACGCACACCTCCGTGCCTACGGGCAGGAACACATCGACGCGCGAGCCGAATTTTATGAAGCCCATGTGCTCGTCGATGTAGCAATCCTCGTCGGCCTCGGCGTATGTTACGATGCGGCGCGCCATTGCTCCTGCCACCTGCCGGCACACCACCCTCTCGCCGTTGTCGAGCTCGATGACCACGTCGGTGTGCTCGTTCTCTTCGCTGGCTTTGGGCAGCCATGCCTTATGAAAATTGCCGTTGATATGCTCCACGGACACGACGCGGCCGTCGACGGGGAACCAGTTGGCGTGCACGTTGAAGAGGCTCATGAAAATGCTTATCATCAGGCGTCGGTCGCCGAGGCAGGGGCAGTCGTCAACCTCTTCGATGACCACCACGCGCCCGTCCGCCGGGGCGACGACGATGTTCTCCGTGGCTGTGAGCGGGCACTTGCGGATGGGGCAGCGGAAGAAGTTCACCACCACGCCGTAGACGAAGCCTGCGACGAGGACGAAGATCCAGAACGGAACCTGCGAGGGTATCCAGCGCCAGAGCAGCAGGGCCACGGCGACGATGCAGATGCCGCCCCAGACGAGGCTGTCGGTGCCTTCGCGGTGGATGCGTATCCGCTTGATTCGTTTGATTCGTTTAATTCCGTTCACTTATCCGGTGGTTTCGCGCGCAGTTTCGAGGCTGCGCGGCGGGGGACATCATTAATTCGCAAAGGTAATGCACTCGCAAATATTTCACAAATAATTGCCGTTCTTTTTGTTATATTTCACACTTCGGCGAAAGGGGGCAACCGTCTGTTTTGCGATTGCTCCCTTTGCCTTTTTGCGTTGCGAACGAAGTTCGTGATTTCGAAAGAAAATCTTAGTTCTCTCTCCGTTGCACTTCGACAGCGCTTCGCGATTAGCTACTGCAATCCCGGCTCAGCGTTGCGTTACTTTGTCGCAGCCTTCGTTGTCGCCTTCGTTTCAACTTTTTTCGCGCCCTTGCCTTTTGCGGTTGCGAGTTGGCTTTCGGCTTTTTGCAGCTTTATTTGCAGGCGTTCTATTTCGGTATCCTTCATCGCGATCTCATCGCCCTGATTGCGGATGGTGGTGAGCAGGGAGTTGAGTTGTTCGTTGTCGATGTCGTCGGGATAGAGGCTGTTGACGCGCGAGATGAAGTCGCCGAGGATGTTCATATAGTTCGTGAAGGCATCAAACGGGCTGCTGTATATGCCGCGGTCGATGCCTATGCCGGAGTACTTCGTCGTCATAAACGAGAAGTTGTTCGTCGCTTGCAGGTAGGCCCAGTCTTGACTGATGCGCGGGTCTTTGGCGATGAGCACGCGGTCGGCGATGCTGTACAGTTTGTTGAACGCCTCTTGCTGCAGGGGGTTACCGAGCAGCGATGACGTGTCGCGCTCCTCATCGTTCCAGCTCACGGCTTCGGGCACGTCTATTGTCCCCATGCTCTTGAATTTCTGGCAGATCTCCGTCGGTGTGGAGAAGGAGACGCCGGCGTTCTTGGCGCATACGGGCAGGGCGCGGAGGAAATCGAGGATGTTGCTCGACAGCGGTTGTGCCATGCCGATGGACGACAGTTCCATGAAGATATTCACCACCTGCTCCTCTTCGGGCAAGGCTGCGATGCGCTCGATGTACTTGTCTGCGAAGAGGGGGTAGCCGTCCCACGAGGAGTCGTTGAAGCGCAGGGAGATGTCGTCGGAGAGGTTGATGTCGCGCATGAGGAGTTTGAGCTTCGGTGCGTAGGCGCAGCTGTAAACATAGTGCGGCGATTTCCATCCGAGCACCTGTTTGGCGCCTTCGGTGAGCACGCCTTTAAAGCCCATCTTGCTTACTTGTTCGCCTATGGCATCGTTGTAGATGAGCGACGAGTTGCGGAACACCGCGGGTTTCTTGCCGAAATACTCCGCTATCTTCGCGCTCTGCATCTTCACGTCTTCCTCGAAGCATTTCTCGTTGATGAGCGAGGCCAGCCCGTGCGAATAGGGTTCGGCGAGGAACTCCACGCAGCCTGTCTCGTTGAGTTGCGCGAGGACGTCGAGCACCTGCGGGGCGTTCATCTCCAGCTGCTCCATGCCCACGCCGGAGAGGGAGAACGCCACTTTGAACGCGCCCTTATGCTCGCGGCACATGTCGAGCAGCGTGGTCAGCGCGGGCATATAGCTCTGTTCGACGATGCGGCCCATCGTTTGCTCGTTGTTGTAGTCGTCGTAGTAATAGTGATCCGTGCCGATGTCGAAGAAACGGTAGCGCTTCAGGTGGGTTATCTGATGAATCTCGAAATACAAGCAAATTGTTTTCATATTCTTTAATTTTTTTGTTTTATACTTTTTCTTGCCGGATTAGCGGTTTACGAGGTTGTTGTAAAGCCTTCTTATGCGGAGCCCGACTTTCTCCCACGTTATCTCGTCCACTTCCTTCAAGCCCTCGTCCATGAGGTAGTCGTGCAGGGCGTCGTTGGTGCAGATGGAGTAGATGGCGTCGGCCATGGAGTGGATGTCCCAGTAGTCCACCTTGATGACCTTGTCGAGAATCTCGCCGCAACCGCTCTGCTTGGAGATGATCGAGGGGCAGCCGCACTGCATGGCCTCGAGGGGCGCGATGCCGAAGGGTTCGCTGACGGAGGGCATGACGAACACGTCGGAGTTCTTATAGCATTCGTAAACCTGTTTGCCGCGCTGGAAGCCGGGGAAATGGAAGCGGTCGGCGATGCCCCTTTGCGCCACGAGGCGGATCATCGCGTCCATCATATCGCCCGAGCCGGCCATGCAGAAGCGTATGTTCTTCGTACGGCTCAAGACCATAGCGGCGGCTTCGACGAAGTACTCCGGGCCCTTCTGCATCGTTATTCGCCCGAGGTAAGTTACAACCTTCTCCTTCGGGTTCTTATGCGGCACGATGGCCTTTATGTCGTCGGCTAACGGATAAACGGCGTTGTGCATCGCGACGCACTTGCGCGGGTCCTGATGGTAGTAGTTGATCACTGTCTGGCGCGTTAGTTCCGAGACGCACATGATGCAGTCGGCGTTGTCCATACCGTCCTTCTCAATGCCGTAAACCGTGGGGTTGACATTGCCGCGCGAACGGTCGAAATCGGTGGCGTGCACGTGGATGCACAGCGGTTTGCCCGACACCATCTTGGCGTGGATGCCGGCGGGATAGGTGAGCCAGTCGTGCGCGTGGATGATATCAAAGTCCTCGCTGCGGGCTACCACACCGGCGATGATGGAGAAGTTGTTAATCTCCTGTTGCAGGTTTTCGGGATAGCCTCCGGCGAACTCGAGGCAGCCCATGTCGTTCGTGCCGAGGTAGTTGAAATCGGCATAGATATGGTCGCGGAAACGGAAGTAATCCTCCGCCGTGTGCCCTACCATGCGCGGTTTGATATCGTCGTAGTTGACATCGCGCCACGCAACTGGCACTTGGCTCATGTTGATTATCCTGAGGAACTTCTCTTCTTCGCCACAAGGCCGCGGCATACAGAACGTCGTCTCGATGTCGCCCTGCAAGCTCAAGCCCTTTGTTATGCCGTATGAAGCGACTGCAAGGCCGCCGTAGATCTTAGGCGGAAACTCCCATCCAAACATCAATACTTTCATAAAGAGCTTCCTTTCTTATTGGTTAGAGTTGTAGTTAAGTTTTTCCAAAGTGCGCAGGGTGCGGAGAATTTCGGCAACGTTCATTGCGAACGACATCGCTCCGCGCCCGTGGAACGGCGGGTTGCCGTCGAACATCTCGGGTATGGTGCCGAGCGTGTGGTAGTACATCTCCTCCTCGTAGCCCACCATCTGGCGCTGCACGAAGCTGAGTCGCGAACGCTTGTAGATCTTCAGGCAAGCCTCAAGGTAGAAGCCGCCGAGCCACGGCCAAGCCGTCCCTTGATGGTAAGCATAGTCGCGTGCCGACTGCGGACCTTTGTACACGGGGTTGTACGCCCCGCTCTTCGGCGACAGCGACCGCAAGCCTTTCGGTGTGAGCAGCTCGCGCGTGCATACGTCGAGAATCTCTTTCTGTTGCTGTTGCGACAGGGGCGAATAGTCGAGCGCCACGGCGAAAATCTGGTTCGGGCGCACCTCCCACGACACCATCTGCCCGTCGACGTAGTCGTAAAGATAACCGTAGTCGTTGCAGAACGTCTCCACAAACGACTTCCTGCACAGCTCCGCCTGCTTGCCGAGCTCCTCCGCCATAGCGTGCTTGCCGTCGGCCGAGGTCATCTTCTCGCCGAACTTCAGCGCGTTGTACCACAAGGCGTTAAACTCGACGATGTAGCCCGAGCGCGGTATGATGGGATGGCCGGCGGCGTCGGTGGAGTTCATCCACGTGCACGGTTTGTCCTTACCGTTGCTGTAAACCAGCCCGTTCGTGTCGACGCGGAGGTTGGGGTGCTTGCCCGAGAGAATGAATTCCACGATGTCGACGCACAACTGCCCGTAACGCTTCATCTGCTTCTCCGCACCGGCCTCGCGCGCGTACTGTTGCGTGGCCCAGATGGCCCAGAGAAGCACGTCGGGCTGCTCCATCTCGTAGATCTTCACCGTCAAAGGTTTGCCCGTCATAAACTCGCGTATGCCGCGCGCGGCGGTGTCCATGACAAGCTCGAAATAGTCGGTCTCGCCAATGGCAAGGGTCAGGCCCGGCAGGGCGATGAACGTGTCGCGGGCGCGGCATTTAAACCACGGGTAACCGGCGAGGATATACCTCTCGGTGTCGGACACCCTGTTGTGGAACTGGTGCGCGGCGTTCACCAAGCAGTTGTAGAAACTGTCGCGCAGCGTGCGTTCGGCCTCCTCTTTTTCGAAAAGCCTCTTCAGCGTCGACGGGGCAATGCTCTTCACGCCGGCCGAGAAGACGATGCTCTCGCCTTTCTTTATCGGCATCTCGAAATAGCCGGGCACGTAGAGGTCCTCGGTCTGCATGTAACCCCTCTCCCTCTCGCGGGCGTAGGCCAAGCCGCGGTACCAGTCGGGCTGGAAGACAAACTCGTTCTTTTTGCTGAACTGCATGTAAAGATTCGGATAACCCTTGTACATGCACGTCTTGATCCCGTTAGGCACAACGGTGTAATCGCGGCTGGCAGACGGGTTCTCGTGCGTCCATTCCCTCACGCTGCGGAAGGCGAGGAACGGCCGGAAGCGCAATGTTGTCGCCGAGTGCGCGTCAACAAGCGTGTAACGGATGAGGATGCGGTTCTCATAGTGTTGGAACACCATCTCCTTCTTCAGAATGACCCCGCCCACACGATACGTCGTGGTGGGCACGTGCTGGCTCTCGAAGTCGAGGATGTACTTGTGGCCGTTGGGGTAAGTAACGTCCCCTTGGTACTTGTGCACCGCCAGATTGAACTCCGCACCGTGCTGAATGACGGTCGGATCGAGCGATGAGAGCAACACATGGTTCTCGTCATCGAGCTCGGGAACAGGCACTACGAGCAGCCCGTGGTACTTCCTCGTGTTGCAGTCGAGCACTGTCGAACAGGAATACGCACCGGAGCGGTTGGTTCGAAGCACCTCTCTCTTCAACGAACTCTCGAGGTTCGTCATCAATGCTTTCTCTAATTTCAGGTAACTCATAGTTACTATTGATTGTTTGCGTTTAGGTTCGAAAGCGAAGGTAAGAAGAATTTATTAACGCGGCAACAAAAATTTTATTTTTTCTTTTAGAAAAGCCTTCCTTGCACCTCAGCCTAAGGCAAAGCCGACGTGATCGCCGCCACTTTTTCCTCCAAAGGCAGGCTCCCGTCAAGCCAACGAATCTTCGTGCCGCGACGCTCCATGCCGCGAAACCACGTCATCTGCCGTTTTGCAAATTGGTGGATGGCAATTTCGAGGCTTTGAAACATGTCGTCAAACGAACGCCGGCCGATGCAATATTCAGTAACGAACTTGTACTCCAAACCATAGTAAATAAGGTCGTCCGCGGCAATGCCTTCGTCTAAAAGACGCCGTACTTCTTCAACCAAACCGCCGTCCAAGCGCGCCTTTAAACGAAGCGAAATTCTTTTCCTGCGCTCCTCGCGACTTACCTCGATGCCGAACACCAACCGCGGGCCCGCCGCCGGTGATTTGCTAATTAAATAGTTGTTACTGCTATTGCCTTGATTGCCTTCGCTAACCAAATAGTTGTAACTACTACTGTCTTGATTGTTTTCGCTAACCAAATAGTTGTTACTGCTGTTGTCGCCGCTGCTGACGTTAGGTTTGTCGTTGTAACTACTACTGTTTTCCGCAATCCAAGTCTCGATCTCGATTGCCCTTATCGCGCGGCGTTCGTTGTCGATGTCGGTAGTGTTGTGCAGCGCCGCGCCGTTCTTGCGCTTCAATTCTTTTAAAATCAAGGTCAACTCCGCAAGCGGTTTGCCCTCCAATTCAGCCCGCAGCGCAGCGTTTTGCGGCACGCGCGGCAGGTTGTAATTCCTCAACACGCTCTCGATGTAAAGCCCCGTGCCGCCGCAGAGGATCGGCTGCTTGCCGCGCCTTTGAATGCCCTCGAGCGCGAGTTTGAAGTCTTCTTGGTAGCGGAAGAGGTTGTACTTCTCGCCCGGCGCGCAGATGTCGATCAGGTGGTAGGGCACGCCGCCGTAATCCGCCAAATCCTTGCCCGTGCCGATGTCCATCCCGCGATACACCTGCCGCGAGTCGGCGGAGAGGATCTCGCCGTCCACCGCCCTCGCCAGCGCCGCCGCCAGCAAAGTCTTGCCCGATGCCGTCGGTCCGAGAATGGTTATTAACTCCTTCATGTGGGACGGAAATTGAAGAAAGGGAATTTATTTCCAGCCATGCGCCCGCCGCCAGGAGAAGTGCCATAGGCGGTAAAAGGGTTCGGAGAGAGCTTCTTCCGGATAATACCGGAGAAAGGAGAGGTTGCGGAAAGTCTTGGTGAAGAATTTGCTTCCCATACCCTTGCGGGTTATGCCTCCGTATTTCCTGTCGTACTTGCCGAAATTGCCGCCGTTGAGGATTTCGTCAAGCAGAAGTTTCCCGCGCCAGGAGTCTGTCGGGGCGATCATGAGTTCTTCCTGAAGGCCGAATATTTCCTCCAGTATCCACATCACCGCACCGGCGATTTTCCATAGTCCCAGGTATTTCAAATCGCGCTCGAGTTCCGCGGCCCTTGTTTTGTCCCCGCCGTTCTTTTTCACCAGCTGGTAATAGTCCGTAATCTGTCTCAGGCCTATTCCCATGTCGAAGAAGTGACGGTATATGTGCTCGAGTTGGTACACAAGATTGAAATAGGCGGTCGGAACAGGTATCTCTCCTCCGTCTGTGTCGGGCAGCGTTACGAGATTCGAACTCTGTTCCTTCGCCCTTTCAGCGCACCAGCGTTGGAATCTTCTGTTGTAAACGGGGTTGACCATCATTGAGGGACCGAAATGCGTTTCTACCTCCACGCCGTGATAATCGAAACTCGTGTGGTAAGATATCACGTGATCGACTTCGAAATTCCTCCTTGCATAATCCAACACTACGGAGCGCATCTTTTTTAGCCCGGGGTAAACGAACCCGCCCGGCGCCTTGTCGTCCTTGTAACCGCACAGCCACATGTCGACATCGCCCGACGTGCGCGAATAGGGGTCGCCGTACATCAGCGCGTTGCCCTGCCCTTTCAGCAGACAGCAGCGGAAGCCCGCCTCGCCGAACATCCGGAACGCCTCGATCGCCACGTTGCTCACGCGCATGCTCTGCCGCCGGATCCTGTCCGCCGCCACCACCCACTGCATGAGCAAATCATTCGGCGGGGCGATACCCTCGGGCAGTTTTTTTATGCCGAGAAAAAGCACGCCCGTCAAGGCCTGGCGCACGCCGAAATTGTAGAGCGCACGCCAATCCATCGTCGCCAGATTGCGCGGCAGGGGGTAGCCGTCGATGAGCGAAAAACGAAGAAATTCAAAGTATCTGTCGAGGGTCATAAGCCAATAAAATCGAATGAAAACCGCGTGCTTACAAAAGTAGGAATAATTCGCCGCCAACGCGCAAGGGCCGGCGAGAAAATGCTAATTTTTTTGTTTATTCGGCGCATTTCCCTATTTTTGCAAGGTAGTGATTTTGCCCGCAACAACCGCGGCTGACAACGAATGAGCATCCTCGACCAAGACATCAAATACCTGCCGGGCGTCGGTCCGCGGCGCACGCAAATTCTCGCCGCCGAACTGAATATCCGCACGTGGGGCGACCTGCTCGAATACTACCCTTACAAGTACGTCGACCGCAGTAAAATCTACTCCATCGGCGAGCTTGAAGGCACGATGCCCTTCGTGCAAATCCGAGCGAAAATCCTATCGTTCGAAGAGTTCGCCATGGGTGCGCGCCGCAAACGCATCGTGGCGCATGTATCCGACGGCACCGGCGTGGCCGACATCGTGTGGTGGAACGGCGGCAAATACGTTTACAAAAGTTATAAACAGGGCGGCGAATACATCATCTTCGGCCGGCCCGCAGTGTATGGCGGACGCTACCAATTCGCCAACCCCGACATCGAGAAAGCCGACGCCGCCGACCTTGTCGTCAAGGGCATGCAACCCTATTACGTAACCACCGAGAAGATGAAAAAAGCGGGGCTCATGTCGCGGCAGATGGAACGCCTGACGCAAGCGCTCGTCGGGAAAATCAGCGCCGCCAACCTGCCCGAGACGCTGCCGCAACCGGTCATCGCGCGCCTCCATCTCATCGGCCGCACCGACGCCCTGCGCCTCATCCATTACCCTCAGTCTCCGCGCGACATCCAAGACGCACAGTTGCGCCTTAAATTCGAAGAACTGTTCTACGTCCAACTCAACATCCTGCGCAGCGCAGCCTGCCATCGCCGCCAGTTCCGCGGGTTCGTCTTCAAGCGCGTGGGCGAGGCCTTCAACACGTTCTACCGCGACTGCCTGCCCTTCACGCTCACCGACGCGCAAAAAAAGGTGATGCGCGAGATACGCGGCGACCTCGGCAGCGGACGGCAGATGAACAGGCTCCTTCAAGGCGATGTCGGCTCGGGCAAGACGCTCGTGGCGCTGATGTCCATGCTCATCGCCATCGACAACGGGTTTCAAGCGTGCATGATGGCGCCAACCGAAATCCTCGCCGCGCAGCATTACGCCACACTCAAAGAGTTCCTCGCCGGCACGAACGTCAGCGTCGAACTGCTCACCGGTTCGGTGAAAGGCAAACGCCGCGAAGACGTGTTACGCCGCCTCGCTTCCGGCACATTAAACATCCTCGTGGGCACACACGCCATCATCGAAGAACCCGTAACATTCCTGCGGCTCGGTATCGCCATAATCGACGAGCAGCACCGCTTCGGCGTGGCACAACGCGCCAAACTGTGGGCTAAAAACGATAACCCGCCGCACATCCTCGTCATGACCGCCACGCCCATCCCGCGCACGCTCGCCATGACCCTCTACGGCGACCTCGACGTGAGCGTCATCGACAGCCTGCCGCCCGGCCGCAAACCCGTTACCACCGTCCATTGCTTCGACAACCGCACCGCCGCGCTCTTCCAGCGCATACGCCGCGAACTGCAACTCGGGCGGCAAGCCTATGCCGTGTTCCCGCTCATCAAAGAAAGCGAAAAAAGCGACCTTAAAAACCTCGAAGCCGGATATGAAATGCTGCGCGAGGCATTTCCCGAATACAAAGTGGGCAAGGTGCACGGGCAGATGAAAAGCGCCGACAAGGACCGGCAGATGGCGCTCTTCGCCAACGCGCAAACGCAGATACTCGTTTCGACAACAGTCATCGAAGTGGGCGTAAACATCCCGAACGCCTCGGTGATGGTCATCTTCGACGCGCAACGCTTCGGCCTGAGCCAGCTCCACCAATTGCGCGGACGCGTGGGCCGCGGCTCCGACCAGAGCTATTGCATCCTCGTAACGCCCGCCGAACTGACGAAAGAGACACGCACGCGCATCGACATCATGTGCGAGACAAACGACGGGTTCCGCATCGCCGAGGCCGACCTTAAACTGCGCGGACCGGGCAACCTCGAAGGCACGCAACAAAGCGGCATCGCGTTCGACCTGAAAATCGCGAATATCGCCACCGACGGGCAGCTGGTCGAACTGGCACGAAACGAAGCGCAAGCCGTCATCGACGCCGACCCCGACTGCTGCAGCACGGACAACCAACTGCTGTGGAACCGCCTTCGCGAACTGCAAAAAACAAACATTAATTGGGGTACAATCAGTTGAAAACCAGATAGTTGTAATTCAAATTGTAAGTAAAAATTTTTTATTAAAATGACCGATAACATCCTGAACAATCTCTTCGTACTCATCCTCGCCGGCGGCAAAGGGCGGCGCCTGTGGCCCGAGAGCCTCGAAACCCTGCCCAAACAATTCATCGATTTCTTCGGCACAGGCCGCACGCAACTGCAACATACCTACGCGCGCTTCCGCAAAATACTGCCGCCCGAGCGCATCCTCGTCAGCACGAACATCGCCTACCTGCCGCTCGTGAAAAGCCAGTTGCCAGAGATCACCGACGACAACATCCTCGCCGAACCCATCTGGCGCAACACCGGCCCGGCCACAGCGTGGGGCGCCTACCGCATCCTCTGCCGCAACGAGCGCGCCGTGGCCGTCTTCTCGCCCGCCGACCAGCACATCGTGGGCGCCGAGGCCTTCGAAAAAGACATCCTCACCGCCGCAAATTTCGTGGCTGAAAACAACCGCCTGCTCACCATGGGCGTTAAGCCCACGCGGCCCGAGCCCGGCTACGGCTACATCCAGTTCGACAAGGAGATCGGCAGCGGCATCTTCACCGTGCGCTCGTTCACCGAGAAGCCCGACCGCGAGTTCGCGCAACTCTTCATCGACAGCGGCGAATTCCTTTGGAACACCGGGCTGCTGCTCGCCAATGTGCGCTGCCTGCTCGACAACATGGCCGAGACCATCCCCGCGCTGTTCAGAAAAATAAAATCGTTCGACCGCAACCATTCCATCGACGACGAGAACCGTTACGTCATGGAGCATTTCCCGCGCTTCCCGAACATCACCGTCGAAGAAGGGCTGCTCGAGAAAACATCGTCGAACGCCGTGATGAAATGCAACTTCGGGTGGGCCGACCTCGGCACATGGCACGGCATCTACGAGGCGGTGAAGCGCAACAGCAGCGGCGAGAACGTGGTGCTCGACTCCGACGTCATCCTCGACAACGCGAAAAACAACATCATCAAAATCCCGCGCGGGCACCTCGCCGTGATCAACGGTCTCGACGGTTTCATCGTTGTCGAGAAAGGCGAGACGCTCCTCATCTGCCCGCGCGAGGACTCCTCCGCCCTCATCCGCAAATACTCCGCCGAGGTCGAGATCCGCTGAAAAACAACCTGAGTTTAGCCTGAAAAGCAACCTAAGTTTAGAAAACCGCGAGCGGAGTTTAGTTCGAAAAAAAGTTTATCTTAGTTGCGACTGTAATGCCTGCTCAACATTGCGCGCGCTAAAACCAGCCTTCAACGTTTGGTTCGTTTCAATAGTCGGCAATCAGCTTTCGGCATTGCTCAAGGATTTCGAGAAGGCTTTTTTCATCATCAGCGCGGAGCATGGCTATTCGTGTTTGCCGGAAGTCGGGAATGCCTTTAAACACAGGCGTTGCGGCGAGATGGCGTCGCGTGTGGAGGATGCCTTTGCGTTCGCCTAACGCGGCGATGTTTATTTTCAGAAGTTCTTCGAGGATGTTGATTTTTTCGTTGGAAGAAAAAGTTTTGCGAGCGAAGAGCCAAGGCTGACCGAACGTTGCGCGGCCGATCATCACGCCGTCGACGCCGAATTTTTCGCTTGCTCGTTTCGCCTCGTCGATGCTGCGGATGTCGCCGTTGCCGATAACGGGGATGCGGATGCGCGGGTTGCTTTTGACGCTGCCGATGAGTGTCCAGTCGGCCTCGCCGGTGTACATCTGCGCGCGTGTGCGGCCGTGGATGGCGAGGGCTGCGATGCCGCAGTCTTGGAGGCGTTCGGCGAGCTCGATGATGAACGGGCGTTTGTCGGCATTTGGGATGGACAGCGAGGCGTCGAGCATGGTCGGGTTGTCCCATCCGAGCCGCGTTTTGACTGTTACGGGCGTGCGGACTGCGCGTACGGCGGCGCGTGTGATGTCGAGCAATAGCGGCACGTTTCTGAGCATTCCCGCGCCCGCACCTTTGGAGGCCACTTTTTTCACGGGGCACCCGAAATTGAGGTCGATGAAATCGGGTGCGGCCTGCTCCTCGACAATCTGTGCGGCGTCGGCCACGGCAGCAGCGTCGCGCCCGTAGATCTGAATGCCTACGGGTCGTTCGGCGGGGTCGACGGCGAGCTTTCTGACCGTTGCGTTCACCTCGCGCACGAGGGCTTCGGCACTGACAAATTCGGAGTAGACCACCGCTGCGCCGAAGCGTTTGCAGAGCTTGCGGAAGCCGGTGTCGGTTACGTCTTCCATCGGTGCGAGGAGCAGCGGCGGAGGAGCAACTGCTTGTTGTTCAGCGAGATAGGCCGCAAAATCGAAGCTTTTGGTCTCGGGCATGCTAATAATCTTTTGGCGCAAGGGACGGCTTTAAAGCAAGTGGTAATTGCCGCCGGCGAGTGCGCGGACGACGCCTTTCATCTCGAGGTTGAACAGCAGCGGCAGGAGTTTGCTGATGGGTATGCCGCTCTTGACGGTGAGCACGTTCACTTGCTGGTCGCCGGTGTCTTGCAGGATTTTCACTATGGCCGCTTCGTCGTCGTCGAGGTTGTCGAACAGTTGCCGCGGTATACCTTCTTGCCGTGCGCTGCCGAGCTTCTGTTCATCGTCCCAGCCCATAGCTTTCACGAGGTCGTCGGCGTCGTTCACCAGCGCGGCGCAGTTGTCGCGGATGAGGTTGTTGCAGCCGCGGCTGTACTCGGCGTTGACGGCTCCGGGCACGGCGAAGGTGTCGCGGTTGTAGTCGCGCGCGATGGTCATGGTGATGAGTCCTCCGCCTTTCGCGGCACTCTCGACGAGCAATGTGCAGTCGGACAGGCCCGCGACGATGCGGTTGCGCTGCACGAAATTGCCTTTCATTGCTGTCGTCTGGCTCGGGTATTCGGTTAAAAGTCCGCCTTGAGAGAGCATCTTTTTCGCCGTATCGCGGTGGCAGGAAGGGTAAAGCTGGTCGAGGCCGTGCGCGAGGACCGCCACTGTGGGGAACCCGTTGTCGAGGGCTTCGCGGTGGGCGATGATGTCGATGCCGTACGCCAAGCCGCTGACGACGAGCACTTCGGTGTATGCTCGCAGGCCGGCCATCAGGTTGCGCAGGAAGTCGTGGCCGTAAATGGTGCAATGACGCGTGCCGACGACGGAGATTATTTTCTTATGGTTAAGGTTGCCGTTGCCTTTGAAATAAAGTACGGCGGGCGCGTCGGGGCATTCGGCGAGGCGCTGCGGATAGTCGGGACTGCTAATAGGCAGTACGGTTACGCCGTTGTCCGTTGCCCACGCAAATTCAGCTTCGGCCTTGCGCAGGGCTTCGTCGGAGCAGGCTATGGCGCGCTCCATTTTCGCCGAGATGTCGGGCAGGATGTCGCGGAGGTTGGTGCGGTTGTCCATCACCTCGGTGGCTGACCCTGCGAGGCGCAACAGCTCGCGGATGGCTGCGAGGCTGATGTACGAGAGTTGCGTCAGGGCGATGGCGTTGATTTTCTCTTGTTCGTTCATTCGAGGTATTCTGCGAAAGCGTCGTTAACTTCTTGGGAATCAGACAGATGGCCGTCTACCACGCAGACGATGTCGACCACGGCGGTGAAGCACAGTTTGCCGTCGGGTATGCGCGTGATTTTGTGGTTGAAGACATATCGCAGGCCGTTTTTCGACAGCGTGGTGTCTACGGCGAACGTGTCTTCCGACCTTAGCGAAGCCTTGTATTGAATGGTCATCCGCGCAGCAACAAGGTCGATGCCGCGGGCGTGCAGGCCGGCGAAACTCAGGCCGACGCTGTTCATCAGTTTATGGCGCGCGTGCTCGAGGTAATGCAGGTAGTTGGCGTTGTTGACGATGCCTTGGATGTCGCATTCAAAGGCGCGGACGTCCATCTCGATTCTGAAATTCTTTTTCATCGATGTTTAAAGTTCTTTTTCGTCAATGCGAAGATATTTATGGCCTATGCGGCAGCGCAGGCAGTCCTTGCGGTCGCAGTATTCCTTTTTCAGCTGGATGAGCGCCTGGGAGTCGCACGAGCTCTCGACGTTGAGGCCGCACTCGCGCCACAGGCGGATGATGTTGTTTTGCTCGACGCGCGTCTGTTCCATGAGCATGAACGCCTTGTCGCGCAGCGTTTTGTCGCGGCGGAAGCGGCCGTAAGCGTAGATGAGCGGCGCAACGGTGTTGATGATAAGGCTCTCGATGGTGGGTCGCGACAGACCTTTCTCGTTGCGGTCGCTGGTCTCGCCGAAGAGGTAGTGCGTCTGCCAATAGGGTGTGGCGTGCGTGGCGAGGGCTTTCTCCACGTCGGCGGCGGAGCGGCATTCGATGAGTGCGGCCAGGCCGGCGGTGCGGTTGAAATGCAGTTGTGCCAGTTGCGACAAGCGGATGGTGGGGAAACTCTGCGGACGGAGCCTTAAAAAACGCCATTGGTGCGGGTCGACGGGCGTCAACGAGAATTTCTTTGCAAGAAAGCGGTACTCGTTTTGCAAACGAAGAAAATAGTCGTCGCTAAGCATCTTCTCGCGCTGCTTGGGCTTTGCGGCATCGGCGTCGAGCAATCCGGCTTGCCCGAAGAAAAGGGCCTCAATCTGAAAAAGATCGTCGCGGTGGTGGTCGACGGCATGCAGCGGGATGCTCTTTGCCCATTGCTCGAACGCGTCGGTGTTCAGCCCGAAACCGAAGTTGCGCGCGAGGGTGCGGAAACAAACATCCTCCCACGACCCTGCGCAGTCGTCGAGGCGCGCGAGGATGTCGGCGGCCTTGCGCTCGAACCGCTCGATGAACAGGTCGGCGAGCCACGCATGAATCTCGTCGGCGGCGATATGTGGGATGAGGCGGTGGCAGCGCGGATAACGGTCCTCTTGCAGCAGGTGCTCGTAGTTGGTTTTAATGCGCGCGGGGATGGCGAGAACGATTTGCGGCACGCGCTCGCCGAGCTCATTCCACACGGCGCAATCGGCCTCGCAGACGACGTGCAGGATGACGCTGTTGTAAGCCTTGTCGCGGTCGTGGCCGTGCTGCTTCCATTGCGACGAACGGATGTGCAGCTCCACATTTCCGGCCCATAGCTGTCCGCCGATGCGCACCTTCGCGTTAAAGAAATCGGGTCCGGCATCATGGTTCTGCAAACCGACATCCACCACCTCGACCGTTTGTCCGTCGTCGGCAGTGAAATTTCTCAGCGGAAACAGCGCGTGTTTCCAAACATAATGGAACAGTTTTTCCATACCCGAAGCCGTTTTGCAAAGCTACGAAAAAAAGGATGAAGCGCCGTCGGAATGCTGAAAATATGGCGTTTTCTTTTGTTTTATTTGCGCATTGCCGTACTTTTGCGAAACGTTTGAACAACCCGTGAAAGCAAGATGAAAATCGCGATTATCGGCTACGGCAAGATGGGGCGGATGGTTGAAGAAATCGCCCGTGCGCGCGGCCATGAAATAAGTTGCATCATCGACCTCGGCAACCAAGCCGACTTCGCGAGCGAGGCCTTCGCCGCGGCTGATGTCGCCATCGAGTTCACCACTCCGCAGACGGCTTACGGCAACTGCTGCAAGGCGTGGGACGCTGGGCTGAAGGTTGTCAGCGGTTCGACAGGCTGGATTGACAAGCACGAAAAGGATGTCGACAGGGCTTGCAACGAAGAAGGGCGGACTTTGTTTTGGTCGTCGAATTTCAGCGTCGGCGTCGCGATATTTGCCGCTGTAAACAAGTATTTGGCGAAGATTATGAATGCTTTCGAGCAATATGATGTCGAAGAAACGGAGGTTCATCACGTTCATAAACTCGACCACCCGAGCGGCACGGGCATCACTCTTGCCGAGCAGATTGTCGCCGCACTCGACCGCAAGACGGGTTGGCAATCGGGCACGCTGACACAGGCTGACGGGCAGGTGGTTAAAAACAATTTACAAGCAGCTAACAAGCTGACAATAAACAGCATACGTCGCGGCGAGGTGCCCGGCATACACAGCATAACATACAATTCGGAAGCGGACAGCATCACCATCACTCACGACGCACATTCGCGGCGCGGCTTTGCGCTCGGAGCGGTGCTCGCGGCGGAGTACACCCTGACGCACACGGGGCGGCTCACAATATCCGACATGTTCGCTTTTTGACATTTTCAAGCTAAAAAAACAATTATGATCGACCGGGAGAAAAAGAGACTGAATATGAAACGGCAGTGGGCAAAGTTCATCATCGTACTTCTGCTCTATGTCGCTTTCCTCGTCTGGGTGAAGAGTTGGCTTGGTATCATCGTCATTCCTTTCATCTTCGACGCGTATATAACAAAGAAAATACGCTGGCATTGGTGGAAAGAGGCGGAGAAACCGATACGGGTTTTGATGTCGTGGGTAGACGCAATCATCTTCGCCCTCGTAGCCGTCTACTTCATCAATCAGTTCTTTTTCCAAAACTACGTCATACCTTCCAGCTCGCTGGAGAAGAGTTTGCTCACAGGCGACTACCTGTTCGTGTCGAAAGTGAGCTACGGTCCGCGCATACCGCAGACGCCTTTGACCATGCCGCTGACCCAGCACACACTGCCGTTCTTCAATGTCAAGAGCTATATAGAATGGCCCCATTGGGACTACCGCCGCGTGAAAGGGCTCGGCAATGTCGAACTTAACGACATCGTGGTGTTCAACTATCCCGCGGGCGACACTATCTGCAACGAGCCCCGCTACCAAGCGCAGGATTATTATCAATTGGTCTACAGCATCGGCTATCAGATCTGGTCGACGCAGGTAACCGACTCTTTCGACATCCGCAACCTCAACCGGCAGGAGCAGTACGACCTGTTCAAATACATCTACGCGCAAGGCCGCAGGTATATTGCGGCAAACCCGAACACCTTCGGAGATATCGCCTCGCGTCCCGCCGACCGACGGGAGAACTACGTGAAACGCTGCGTAGGGCTGCCGGGACAGACGCTCGAGATCAAAGACCGCATAGTTTATCTCGACGGAAAACCCAATAAAGAGCCGGACAACGTGCAGTATTCCTACCGCATAGAGCTGCAACCTGGCATCGGCACGTATGACCTCATCGACCGCCACGACGACCTCCTCAAAGAGCTCGGCATAAGCCAAGAGGACCTCTATCAACTCAACACGCTCGGCGTGATGCCGCTGACGAAGCACGCCGTAGAGGAGTTGCGCAAGCGCACAGACCTTGTCAAGACCATCACAATCAACACCGAGGCGACCGTCGGAGACCTCTATCCGCTCAACCAACTCACCGGTTGGACGCGCGACAACTACGGTCCCGTATGGATTCCGAAGAAAGGCGAAACCGTCAAACTGACGATGGACAACATCGCCGTCTACGAGCGACCGATACGCGTCTATGAGGGCAACGACCTCGAAGTGAAGAACGGACAAATCTACATCAACGGTCAGCTGGCGACGGAATACACGTTTAAGATGGATTATTACTGGATGATGGGCGACAACCGCCACAATTCCGCCGACTCGCGCTACTGGGGTTTCGTGCCTGAAGACCACATCGTCGGCAAGCCGATCTTCGTATGGTGGTCGTCAGACCCCGACCGCAAGGGCTTCGCAGGTATCCGTTGGAGCCGCGTCGGCAAACTTGTTGACAAGATAAAATAGCTCCGTCGCCGGGCAAGGGCAAAATTAAGGGACGCTCCCACGATGGTTTTTCCGAGTTATTACCTCCCGTCCGTCTCGTGGTTCTCGAGATGTTTTATGGAGTTGCGCTCAAAAAACTCGGGGCAAAATGAGGTTTATATAGAGCTCGAAGCATGCGAGAACTTTCACAAACAGACCTGTCGCAACCGCTGTTACATAGACTCGCCCAACGGTAAAATCGCACTGTCGGTACCCATAGACAAAAGCAATTTCTCCGACAAAGCCAAGTGCCTGATGCGCGACATACGCATTAGCCGGCAGTTCGACTGGCAGCGGCAGCATTGGACAGCCTTGGAATCAAGCTACTACAACTCCCCTTTCTTCGAGTTCCTGCAAGACGATTTCCGCCCCGTTTACGACAAATCGTGGACCTTCCTGATGGATCTCAACGAGGCGCTAATGGAGAAATGCTTCGCCCTGCTCGACGTTACGGCGACATTCCGGCGCACCGATGACTTCGCGGGAGCACCGGTCATTCCGCCCGCCAACACCGCGCCGTACTATCAGGTATTTGCAAAAAAGCACGGTTTCATCGAGGATTTGAGCATCGTCGACCTGCTTTTCAACATGGGCAAAGAGGCCGTCCTCTATTTGTAAAAAGGGCAAAAAACGGGACCTACCTTCTCAGGCAAGCCCCGCGCATAAACGTTTAAATCTATTTCAAATAATGCGTTATTGCTCGTCGGTTACCAGTCTGAATCGACATCCTGCTCAGGCTCCCAGTTGTCCGTGCCTTTCCCGAGCTGGTCGTTGTCGTTGACATAACTATTCAAGCCGCCTGCAAACGTCTGCATTGAGCCGCCAGCAACAAGTTCAATGCCCGGTTTGATATATTTTTTCATAGCCATATTCTTGTTTTAAAGTTATTTCTTAATCACTTTCTTGCCGCCGACAATGTAGATGCCCGGCCGGCTCATATCGTTCACGCGAATGCCCTGCAAGTTGTAAATGGCGTCCGTCGCGGGCTTGCTGCTGTCAACCGAGCTGATGCCGGTCGTGTTGTCTTCGCCCAAGACGAAGCTCGAGATCTTCGCGTCGGCGGTGTCATCAGGCACGGCGAGCCACGCCTTAAACGCAGCACTCGTAAACGCCGCACCGTTGTCTTGATCCCAGTAGAACCCGAGGCCGGTGTAAACGCCGCTGACTATGTCCTCGTAGGTGAATTTATAGAATTTATAGTCCTTTGTCTCGTCAGGACCATACGTCGTTGTCTCCTTTTCGCTGCCAAGCAACATGTTATTTTCTGGAACGGCAGCAACGGAAGCGTCATCGCCCTCCTCATAAATAACGGGATAATGTGTGCCGGTAAGCCCATATATGACAACGGCCGTTTTCCCGGGTACAACCTCCGTCGAGTAGTTTTCGCCATATTCCCAATTCAAATTAAGCGAGCCGTCGCTCACCGAAGCCGTGGCGCACTCCAGCTCCCAGTAGTCGGAGTTATGTTGAGCGGGATTGGCAAGGGGATAAGAGTAATATGTGTAGAACGGGTTGTCCGAATAGAATGTTGCACAGCCATAGGCCTTCCCCTCCTCCGCTTGCGCCTTGATTTCAACCTCCAAGAACTCCTTTATCTTGGCGATACTTGTGTATTTGGCAGTCGGGCTCCATGTAGAATAAGTGTGTCCCGAATTTCCCGTATCTGCCGTATATGTATCCTTCGAGCCTGCCGGCACATATAAGGTAACTGATAAAGTTCCATTAAGCCCATTCCCATAGATAGTCGCCGGTTGATCGCTGGTGAAAGTAGGCGGTGTAGTATTAAATGAAATAATCTCCGCAAGATTAGTACAATCAAAGAATGCTTGTGTTCCTATGCTCTCCACGGAACTTCCCAATATCACCGATTTAAGTGAAGTACAATCTTCGTATATCTAACTTATTGTTAATCAGTTACTTGCAGCTAATACGGTGGAGGAGTGGCGTGCATGCGCTTGTAAGTTAGCAAAAAAGGGTGAGATTTAAGATTTTTATATTTTATTTGCACACCAAACATACAATTTATGTGTACAAATGTAATTGTTGTCTTCGTGTAAACTCCTAAGAGGAGATCAGATAAAGTCAGGAAGATGGCATTCCGGAATTTTTTATTGCATAAATCAGGGTCAAACAGATACTTTTGCAATAAAAATGATACATGATGACTGAAATTTTTGTCATCGTTTTCATGTCGAATATGCTCTATAATTATATGTACTGTTGAACGGCAACATATCAATAAGGCGTCTATGACATACGCAGTTGCAAAATGCATGGGTGCCATGATTTTGAACGATTAGCTCCGTAAAGTTAGGAGACGCAGCAATAATTCAAGCCGTAATAGTGCGCCTCAAAATCAAGAATTCTGCGAGAATGGTAAAAACCCTTTTTCAGAACGTCTGATGTTGCAAAGGAACACCGTTGTTATAATTTAGCCGCGTCAAAGAACCTTTCGATCGAAAGCGGAATAAAAGGGCTACGATTATTCAAAAAAAAGGTTTGATATTATCTTGGTTTATATCGTGGCGAACCTTGCCGTGTCCTCCATCATCGGCATAGTGGAGGAGTCTGGTGGCGGCAAGACGAAGATCGACGACTTGGGCGGCTTCTATTCCACCAACCCGCGTCTTGCCCTGCTGATGACCTTATCACTGTTCTCCCTTGCGGGCATACCGCCGTTTGCGGGGATGTTCTCTTCTGCTGCATGGCGGGAGTGTTCCTTTGCGGCGTGGTCAGTGGCTGTTACGAATGTATTAATTCCTCGCTGTAAAAGGTCGGAGACAAACTAACGTCAAGACAAAGGTGGTGTGTCGAAACAACGTACCGCCCTTTTTTGCGCTTCTTTTCAAGCCCTTTATCTTCGCTTGTCTTGATTTAAATCAACAAAACGCAAGGTTTTAAAGTAATTAACCCAAATTAACTTAACGGGGGGGGATTTTCACACTTTCTAATTACTTTCGCCGCGCATTATGCTCCGCATTCATGCGAGAATAGTCTAATTTCTAATTTAGTTTAACATTTAAAATAATTAATTTATGAAGAGATTTTTACACCTTGCGTTCTTGTGTTACTTGTTTTCGAATGTGGCGGTTGCCGCGGAAGAAGGTGACATTATTAAAGATACAAACGGAGTTGCGTACGAGATTACGTCTCTCGACGCCGCCACAGTATCTGTTGCGTTGCAAAGCGACAATGACGGTGTAACGTCCGGTGATGTTGTCATCCCCGAGACCGTCACTTACGACGGGACGGATTATACCGTAACCGGGACGGTGAAATATGCATTCAAAAGTGCGGAAATTACTTCCGTCACCTTGCCCGGAACATTATCGGATTCGAATTTAGGCGGATATGAGTTTTACAAATGTGGGTCGCTTGTGTCTGCTGTGATATCTGAGGGTTGCACGAAAATACCCTCTTATATGTTTTATTTTTGTAAGGTCTTGAAGGAAGTTACTTTGCCCTCAACATTAACTTCTATCGCCACTAAAGCGTTCTATGATTGCGAGGCCTTGACCTCGATTGTAATACCGAGCGGGGTTACCGCCATAGAAAGTTCCACATTTGCGTATTGCTATGCTTTGGAATCAATATCCCTGCCTGCAACTACTACTTCCATTGGAACCCAAGCTTTCTATTACTGCACATCCCTCACCTCAATTACCATACCGAGCGAGGTTACCTCCATCGCTTACGATGCTTTTCGCGACTGCTCAAGTCTGGAATCAATTGTAATGGAGGCAACCACTCCCCCGACACTGAACGGCACTCAACTTAAAGACGTGCCGGAAAATCTTGTTATTGTCGTTCCCGACGGTTGCAAGGAGTCATATGAGGAAGCGTGGGGGGATTATTACACCTACGTGGAGGCCTCCGAAGATTGGGATAATAATGTTTCTTCCATAGAAGGTACGTCTTTGGGTGATATGGCTGTTGGAACAGCGGATTCGCGTGAATATAACGGTTATGGTAGTCTTACTTCCGGTGATAGCTACTATATCACATACACTCCGTCTGCAAACGGAACCCTCTACACGACGGGCGAGTTCACCTGCTACGACAACTTTACCGGCGGTAATGTAATCAACGGTACATATGAGTCAAACGGGAAAAACGCGTGGTCCTTCAAACTGACCGCCGGCACGACGTATTACTTCGTTTTCACTGCTGAATGGACCGGTTCGGAGAGTTTCACGTCTTGGTATGAAGAGGAAGAAAGCGAAAACAATGGCGATGACACCGGCGTAAGCTATGAGTTCTCGATTGTTTCCGTAACGGCAGCCAACGGCACCGACCTGACAAGCAACATCACCGCCGAGGGCAAGCTCGACCTTGCAGTGCTCGAGGACGGCATGCAGATGGTTATCAACTGCACCAATGCAAGCGGTTACTATCTTGACATCGTCTTCGGCACGGTTGGCACGGAACAATACCTTACCCAGACATCCGACCGTCTCACGGCAGACGAAGACGGCAACTTCACATGGACCGGCGGATACGACTATGAGTTGACCGAAGGTTATGTATATCCCGTTGTTTGTGAGTTGTATGATGCCGAGCACAACGGCAACCTGCTCGCATCGGCAACCGTCCTGACACTTGTGGGTACATCGCCGAACACCGTTTCCTCCGTAAGGCTTGTATCTTCCGATCCCGGTACCGACGAAGAGATAGAGGTTGAGGATGGAGAAGACTTGGTAATCACCCTCACTTTCTCCGATTATGTGAATATTGGGGCAAGCATCAGCCAAGGCTTGAGCGGTTCTATATCTCTTGATGCTACCGGCGTAGAGGATACTGGCGACGGCAACGGCTACTACACGACTTGGACGATTACCATCCCCGCAAGCGAGTTGGCAGACGAGGACTACGGCGGTGGGATTACGATTGCCATTTCCGGTACGGATAGCGAGGGAATGACGTTGTTCGATGCAAGCGGGTACATGACCATGACTTACTACTACACCCTTACAAGTGATGATGTAGATATTACGCTTACATTCGACCCCGCGAACGGCAGTACGGTGACGTCGCTGAGCACCATTAGCGTAACCGCCGGAGAGGGATACACGCTCAAGTATGTGTCGTACGAAAGCTCGTTCCCCATCTACAAAGATGGCAAACCCACCAGCTACGAACTTTACAACAACGAAGATATTGAGTCCGGAGACAGCGGAGCGCGTGAAACCGAAGAAGACACGGAAGAAGACGTGTCCGGGCTCGTGTTCAGCATAGCTGACACCAGCGACATTGTCGATGAAGAGAACAACATTTACAATTGGAATGCCGAGATAACAGAGGAGGGCACCTATACCATAACTCTCCCGACCGGCACATTCAAGGTGAACAGTACCGTTTTCGACGAGGAAATCACCCTTACCTACATCATCAGCAGCACAAGCAACGAAGGCGGTGAAGACGAAGGCAACGAAGGCGATGAGAACGGCGGCACTGAAACCGGCATCAGCGCAATTCAGGCTGCAATAGCCAATGGCGCGGAGGTTTACACCATCTCCGGCCAGAAGGTGAATGCTCCTGTCAACGGCGTGAACATCGTCAAGTATGCTGACGGCACGGTGAAGAAGATCCTGCAGAAGT
>JAJPYN010000007.1:75122-172120 GCA_021204905.1 Prevotella sp. | reverse complement strand
GATTGTCTTTTAAAAGATTTTGCCGAACTTTTAAGAACAAGACTAAAGCTAACGCTTATTTTCCGATATGTCCCGCACCGGGCGCGAAGCCCTATGCGAGGGCAAAATTAAAAAGAATAGGTTGAGGCGGCAAATAAATGCAAAAAAATGTGCGCCTCGCAGGGTATGTTAACAAAAAGACGCGGGGCAAACCTCTCGTCCGGCCTCGCGCTTGCGCTGCGAAGTTACCCATAGAAAAGGGCATAAAAAAGCCGCGCACGAGTTGACGTGTACGGCTCTTTTGTTCGATGTAATTCGCAGCTTGCTTGCGTTTTTAGTCTTCAGCTTACTTCTCGCCGATGAGCTTCCAGATGAGGGCGCTGATGGCCGCACCTACTAACGGAGCGACGATGAAGAGCCAGAGCTGGCAGAGCGCTTCGCCGCCTTGGAAGATGGCGGGCCCGATGCTGCGCGCGGGGTTCACCGATGTGCCGGTGATGGGGATGCAGACGATGTGGACAAGGACGAGCGTGAGGCCGATAGCCAAGCCCGCGAAGTTGCCGGCGCCTTTCTTCGGGTCGGTTGCGCCCAGCACAACGAGCACGAATACGCACGTGAAGACAGCCTCGGCGATGAATGCTTCGCACATTGTTACGTCGCCGCTCCAGCCGTTCGAGCCGGTGCAAGTGGGACCGTTATGCCCTCCTGCGCAGACCATTGCATAGATGATAGCCGAGGCAATGATGGCGCCGATGATTTGGAAGATGATGTACATAATCGCGTCTTTGCCCTTCATCCTGCCCGAGAGATACACGCCGAACGTGATGGCGGGGTTGATGTGGCAGCCCGAGATGCCGCCGATAGCGTACGCCATAGCCACTACGGAGAGACCGAAGGCGAGTGCGACGCCCAGCGTGCCGACACCTTGCCCTACTGCATCGGCAGCATTGCCCGCGAAGACGGCGCTACCGCAACCCATGAGTACCAGCACCATTGTGCCTACTAACTCAGCAAAATACTTTTTCATAGTGATTCGTTTTAAATTGACCAAATAGTTTATTGAATGAAATAAAGTGTAATCTCTTCTGTAAATTAGCAATGTCGCGTACCTGCCGGCACGCATTAATCTAATGGCATCTCTCTCCGAGGGCTGAAGCCCCCGGTTACTCTTATGCTGCCCCTTCGGGGCGCTCTTGCTCTCGTTTGCACGATAATTCCTTCCTTAATCAGTAGCCGCAACTACTTGTATTTACTGTATATGACGCTGATCTTGATGTCGCCGTAAGGGTTGTCCGGGCCGCCGACGAGGCGCGTGCTGGCGAGCGACATATCGTGCACGACGTTGCTCAGCGCGCTCGAGGCGTTGTAGGAAATCACGACGGGTATGATGACGGCTTTGTTCCAGTCTTCGGATGTCTCGCCGCCGATCCTTGCCGTTTGCATGGCTTTGATCATCGAGCCGATATTGTTGAAGACGTATGTGTTGTCAGTGGAGCTGTACGCTGCGAGGAACGATGTTTTATAATTGGCCACGTCCTTGTTTTCGAAGAAGGAATAGAGGCTGTCGCGGGGGATGATGAGCAGCGTCTGCGGGATGTCGAGCGAGTACTCGGATTTCACGTCGTTGTTGATGCGTTGGAGCGTGAACTTGGCGCTGTTGATGGTGTCGTTCTCGTGGTTTAGGCATATCTCTTCGACGGGCAGCGTTACTTCGGTGAAGATGCCTGCGGGCGTCTTGAGATAGGTGCAGGTGTTGTCTGCGGCGAGCTCGGCGATTTTGCCTGTCTCGTTGACGTAGTTGGTGCGTTGCAGCACTTCCTGCGTGCCGGCGAAGGATGTTGTGCCGACGTAGGTGGCGCCGTCCTCGTCGAGGTAGCGGAAATAAAGGTTAAGCTGGGTGAGCGACACCTCGGCCATATTGCCCAGTCCGGCGGTGCTCTCGATGTAGAAGCCGGGTATGACGTTGTTTGTCAGGCGCACGGAGTTCTTAAAATTGTCGGGGCTGCCGCCGTATTCGGCATAGTACTTGCGCATGATGTACGTGCCGTAGTTGTTGTAAGTATTGCCGTCGCTGTCGGTGTAAGGGTCGTTGAGCAGCACGCGTATGTTTTTCGAATAATACGAGTCCTCGCGCGTGGACCGTTCGACATTCATATCTTCGAGCGTGTAGGCTTTGTCCACTTGCAAGCCGCCGTCGTCTGCGCTGCGAATGAGCCCTTCGGCTTTCGGGTCGAAATTAGAATAATAATTGGTGTCGTCGCGCATGGGCCTGGCCAGTTCGCAGACGGAGCATTTCATCGACGTGAGCGAGTCGCCGTAATACGATGACCAATAGATGCGAATCTCGCACGAGTCGGCAATGATGTCGCCGGCGGCATCGACGCTGATGAGCGAGTCGCGCGCGGGGAACTGGTAGTCCTCGAGGGTGTGGAACTGCGTCATATAATGCGCCGAGATGTATTCGCCCGTCTCGGGGTCGCGGATGGTGCCGAGGAAGCTTGTCGTGTTGCGCGCAAGGACGGAGTCGACCGCGAGCGAGCGCGTGGTAACGAGGAACGTGTCGGTGGCGATTTCAAGGTGGTCCATATTGTTGGTAAGGCTGCCGCCGAGCGTGTCGGTGTTGTCGTCGCAAGCAGTGGCAACAATTATGGCGAGGAATGCGAGAAAGAAGGATTTGCCTCTCATTGTTTTTTACGAGTTAAATGTCTTCGATCAGCTTGATGAACGGCGCGAGGTCGTCGTGCGGGCAGTCGATGGCGCGGGCGTGCTGCCGGGCGTAATCCTGCGCGGCTTGGTCCACTGCCGGCGATGTTACGGCCACGGCGTCGCTATAATCCACGGCGAGCTTTATCATCTCGTCGAAATCGAATTTCGGCTTGTATTTCTTCAGCGTGGCGGACGTTACTTCTTTGTACTCGAGGCACTGTTTGAAGACCTCTTCGAGCTCGCCCTTGAAGCCTGTCTCGAAAAGCGAGGTGATAATTTTCGTGTCGGCAAGGCAAGGCTCGTCGGAGTAGACGGTGCGGATGTAAAGGGGCACGACGGCGGCCATCCACCCTTGGCAGACGACCACATCGGGCTTCCACCGCAGCTTCTTCACTGTCTCGAGTGCGCCGCGCGCGAAGAATATCGCCCGTTCGCCGTTGTCTTCAAACTCATTGCCGGCGGCGTCGAGGGTCATGAAGCGGCGGCCGAAATATTCGTCGTTGTCGATGAAATACACCTGCACGCGCGTTACGGGCAGCGACGCCACTTTAATGAGCAGCGGATGGTCGTTGTCGTTCACCACGAGATTCATTCCCGAGAGGCGTATCACCTCGTGCAGCTGTCCGCGCCGCTCGTTGATGAGCCCCCACTTGGGCATGAACGTGCGTATCTCGCAGCCTGCCGCCTGTGCGCGCTCCGGCAATTCTCTTCCCATACCCGCCATAACGCTGTCGGGCACGTATGGAGACGTTTCCTGATTGATAAAGAGAACCTTCCTCGGCATTTTTATTTTTTGCCTTCCTGCGGCGTTATTCCACCACAACGAGCGGCGCATCTTCCATCACGCTCTCGCCTACCTTGACGCAGACGGCGGTTACCTTGCCGCTCTTCTCCGCATCGAGGTTGTTAGCCATCTTCATCGCCTCAAGCACTACGAGCGTGTCGCCCGCCTTAACGTCGTCGCCTGCCTTCACTTTTATCTCGGTAACGATGCCGGGCAGGGGCGCACGCAGCGCGTTGGCTGTGTTCACGTTTGCAGCAGAGGTCGTCTCCGTTTCCGCCGTTTCCTCCTTAGGCTGCCCGAGTACCGGCTTTTTCTTCTCCGGCGCGGCTTCCTTCTCAAGCTCCACAGCATACGCCTCGCCGTTGACCGTGACATTTACCGTGCCGCCGTCAGCCTCGGCAACCTCTACATTATATTCCTTTCCGTCGATTTTATATTTGAATGTGCTCATCTCTTTTTATCTGGGTTTCCGTGTAAAACTAAGGAACTTGGCATCCCACAAAGTCCGCTTCTCTTTTATGGTGATAATGCCCGGCTCGCGGTCGTGGACATTATTGCCTTGATATTCATATAGCGCCATCGCGATGGCTGCGTAAACATTCTTATCCATACGTCAAGCTATGTTTACATCGGCATACATCCGTGTTTCTTTGCGGGCAGACTCTGGCGCTTGTGAGCCAGCTGTGCCAGTCCGCGGCAGATGCGGAAACGCGTGTTGCGCGGCTCTATCACGTCGTCGATATATCCGTATTGCGCCGCCTGATAGGGGTTGGCGAACATCTCGGTATATTCCTCCTCCTTCTCGGCGATGAACGCCTTGACGTCTCCGCCCTCCTCTTTCACGGCTTTGATTGCTTTTGCCTGCAACACCGCCACTGCTCCCGAGGCGCCCATCACGGCAATCTCCGCCGAGGGCCACGCGAAGTTGAGGTCGGCACGCAACTGCTTGCAGCCCATCACGATATGCGAGCCGCCGTACGACTTGCGGATGGTAATGGTAATCTTCGGCACTGTCGCCTCGCCGTAAGCGTAGAGCAGTTGTGCGCCGTGAAGGATTACCGCGTTGTATTCTTGTCCCGTTCCCGGCAGGAAGCCCGGCACGTCGACAAGGCTGACGATGGGGATGTTGAACGCGTCGCAGAAACGTACGAAGCGCGCTCCCTTGCGGCTGGCGTTGGTGTCGAGCACTCCCGCGTAAGCCGAAGGCTGGTTCGCTACGATGCCGACGCTCTGTCCGTTGAAGCGTGCAAAGCCCGTGATGATGTTCTTGGCAAATTTCGGCTGTACCTCGAAGAACTCTCCCTCGTCGGTGATAGCCGCAATCACCTTATACATATCGTAGGCTTTGTTCGGGTCGTCGGGCAGAATCTCGTTCAGAAAGTCCGCCGTGCGGTTTATCGGGTCGGTGCATTCCGTGCGTGGCGCATCCTCCGTATTGTTTGAAGGGATATAGCTCAACAGAGTCTTTATCATTGCGAACATCTCCTCCTCCGTCTTCGCCGTAAAGTGCGTTACGCCGCTTTTTGTGGAGTGTACGCTCGCGCCGCCGAGATGCTCCGAGTCGACATCCTCGCCCGTAACACTCTTGACGACCACCGGACCGGTGAGGAACATATACGACGTACCTTCTTCCATGAAGATGAAATCCGTCAGTGCGGGTGAATAAACGGCTCCTCCGGCGCAGGGACCGAGTATAGCCGAGATCTGCGGGATGACGCCGCTCGCCAATATATTACGCTCAAATAACTCGCCGTAACCCGCCAGCGAGCAGATGCCCTCTTGTATGCGTGCGCCGCCGGAGTCGTTCATACAGATGAACGGCGCGCCGTTGGTCATCGCCATATCCATCACCTTGCATATCTTCTGCGACATCGTTTCGGAGAGCGAGCCGCCGTTGACGGTGAAGTCCTGCGCCGACACATAGACCAACCGGCCGTCTATCGTGGCGCTGCCGACCACTACTCCGTCGCCGTCGAACTGCTTCTTCTCCATGCCGAAGTTGTGGCAGCGGTGCAGTTTGAACATATCGTATTCCTCGAACGAACCCTCGTCGACGAGCATATCTATCCGCTCGCGTGCAGTATATTTACCACGCTGGTGCTGCTTCTCAACGGCTTTCTCTCCGCCGCCGAGCATTGCTTTGGCACGCTTCTCAACAAGGGCTTTGATTTTTTCTGTCTGTTTACTCATTCTTTTTATGTTGTGTTTCTATTTAATCAGCATCTGTTCGTCTCCGCCCGGAGTCGGGATATTCATTTTGCCTGACAAATTATCAAGGGTGATAAAGCACGCTCCGGGTCGGTCTGCAAAGGTATAAAAAAATCCCTTTCCGCGCAAAAACTATATATTCTTTAACAGCAACCCCCGCCCGACAAGAGACTGACGAGAACAAGGAAACGGCACGCGAAGGATGTCCGCACGCCGCTTTCTTGTCCTTTATTTGACCATTCCCGCACCGCCTAACGGAGCGTGTTGAGCAGCTCGGACGACGGACATTCAAAGTTGGTGATAGGCAGTTCGACCCGCTCCAAATCGTCAAGCTCGTGCACGGGACGCTCCATCCCGTCGGGGAACGGCAAGCGTGAGAACTGTTGGAAATAGAGCAGGCAAGCGTCTTTCCACCATACCGCGTCGCGCACCTGCGTGATGAGCATCGTCCTCACCTCGTCGGCTTGACAGCGACACACATACGGCGCCACCTTGTCCCACAACACTTGGAACTGTCTCACTTGCTCCACGCCTTTCTGGTAGCGCAGGCACAGCTCGTCCCACATCGTCCGTCCGCTGCTCATCTCGTGCGTCCACGCCACGTGGTGAAACCACATCAGGTATTCCTCCGGACAGGTGTCAATGTTGCCATACAGCCGTTCAAGGTCGGCGGGATATTGCGCCACGGCGTTGCTTCCCGTCACGCTGCGGTCGAAACCCAAACCAAGACTGTCCGCCCGGTGGTAATAAGGACATGTCCAGTCTTCGCGGACATCATCCCTGAAGAACCACGGCTCGGGTCCGTAGTGGTGTCCCCAAGCGAACAGTCCGTGCAGTCCGAGCGGCATCATATAGTTGACCGCCGCCTCGCGCGAAGAGAGCATTATTTTGTTCAGTGCGCCGCCGGCAATAATCTCTTTCCCCCGGCTGAACGTCTGCATCGTCCACTCGCCAAGAATCTCCTCCTCCGTCAGGGACGCGTCCCACGCCAGTCGTCCGAAGGCATACCAGTTCGATTGCGCCATAACGTTGCCGCACCAGTTCGCGTCCGTGCCGGTGTTCGCCACGCCCGCAACGGCTCTCAGCTTTGTCTCCGGGACGAAGCCGAAGAACTCTTTCCACAGCGGCGCGAGATAAACGAGATGGTTGGAATGTCCCAGATATTCCTGCGTTATTTGCAACTCGGCGGCGAGCGCGGTGCGGCTCATCGATGTAAACAGCGGACTATACGGCTCGCGCGGCTGGAAATCCATCGGTCCGTTCTTCACTTGTATTATGACGTTGCTGCGGAATTGTCCGTCGAAAGGTTGAAACTCGATGTACGATTGCTTCGCTCTGTCGGCATCGGTCGGGTTGTAAACGAAGGCGCGCCAGAAGAGTATGCCGCCGTAGGGACGCAGCGCATCGGCAATCATGTTCGCGCCTTCGGCGTGCGTCCGTCCGTAGTCGCACGGTCCCGGCTGCCCCTCGGAGTTTGCCTTGACCACGAAACCGCCGAAGTCGGGGATGAGCCGGTAAATCTCTTTCACCTTCTCCCGCCACCAACTGACGACCGCCTTGTCCGCCGGGTCTGCCGTCGCGATACCGTCGAGCACCATCGGAGAGGCGAAATTGACCGAAAGGTACACCTTTATGTTATAGGGTCGGAACACGTCGGCGAGCGCTTTCACCTTGGCGAGATAGTCCGACGAAAGGATTTGCGGCGAGGCGTTGACGTTGTTGAGCACCGTGCCGTTGATGCCTATCGAAGCGTTGGCGCGGGCGTAGACGACGTATCTGTCTGACAGGCTGTCGGGCAAAGCGTCCCATTCCCACAGCGACTGCCCCGCATACCCGCGCTCAACGGTGCGGTCGAGGTTGTCCCAGTGATTAAGCACGCGTATCGGCACGGCGGGATTGACATCGCTGATGCCCTCGGGGTAAGGCGTCTCCGTCGCCTGCCGCCGCAGCAAATCGTACGCGGCATAGAGCAGTCCCGCATCCGTCGGCGCGCTGACGACTATCTTATCCTTGGCAACGGACAGACGATAGCCTTCCTTGTCGAGCTCTTTTATCTTCTTTATTTCTAATATAACGGGTTGCCCCCGCCACGCCGCAGTAAGCTCATCCACGGCAATAGCGACGGTCGGCGACTGCTTCGAGGCGGTGATCTGCGCTCCGATTCCTCCGCCTTGCGGCAGCCAGAGGTTGGTGCTGTCGTCGGCGGCCGTCGCCGGGAAAGAGACAAACAGCAAGCCGAGCGCGAGAAAGAATCTGTATATCATATAGTTAACAGCCTTATTCGCCGCCGCCGTCAATAGTGATGATGTGCCCTTCGGCATCGTATTCCAGTTCGCACACTTTCAGGCTGCGCAGCCACGACTTGCCGCCGGAGGGCACGCTGTCGTGATGGAAAAGGTACCATTTGCCGTGGTATTCGATGATGGAATGGTGAGTGGTCCAGCCCACAACCGGCGTGAGAATCACTCCCTGATAGGTGAACGGACCGAAAGGCGTGTCGCTCACGGCATAACAGAGCAGATGGCTGTCGCCCGTGGAGTAAGAGAAATAATACTTCCCGTTATATTTATGCACCCAGCTTGCCTCGAAGAAGCGGTGCGGGTCGTTAGCTTTCAGCGGCTCGCCGGCGGCATCCACGACATAAACGGGGCGCGGCTCTTCGGCAAACTGCAGCATGTCCTTGCTCAGTTTCACCATCCTGCTCGGCAGCGCCGGCGCGTCGCCCTCGGGCAGATAGGGCTCTTCCAACGCCTTATTGTCCTTGTAGCGTTGCAGTTGTCCGCCCCACAGACCGCCGAAATACATATAATAATCCTCCCCGTCTTTCAGGACGCAGTAGTCGATGCTGTAACTGCCGCGTATCGGGTCGGGCTGCGGGATGAACGGTCCTTCGGGGCGGTCGCCGATGGCAACACCCGTGCGGAAGATGTCGTTGCGGTCCTTCAACGGGAAATAGAGGTAGTATTTGCCGTCTTTCTCCGCCACGTCGGAGTCCCACAGCTGTCGTCCCGCCCAAGGAATATCTACGATGTCGAGCACCTTGCCGTGGTCGGTTACTTCGCCGTGCATCGGGTCGTCGGTGGAGAGCACGTGGCTGTCTTTCATCACGTACTGGTCGCCGTTGTCGTTCTCGACGTTCTCGCATTCCCAATCGTGCGAGGGATAGATATAAACGCGGTCGTTGAACACGTGCACCGACGGGTCTGCCATATAGTCGGCAGGGAACAAATATCTTTTCTCTTTCATCTTTGTTATTGTTTTGGTTAGTTTCGTTTCGATACTTTTTTGGTTAATACGCGGCGCCGGCGTAGATGCCCACAAGCGTGCCAGTGAACCCTCCGGCGGTATGTGTGCTAAGCATGTCTGCCGAAATAGGCTCGCCGAGCTGCGTCCATTCGCCTTTCGGGTTGAACGTCCAACTGAATGAATAATTCACTTTTCCGTCGCTCTCCACTTTCAGCCACAGTTCCTTGCCGGCATCATCACCGCTCAGCGAGGCAACATCTATGCTCTGATATTCGCCGCCGTTGTATGCTGCGAGTTTGACGCACGGCTGCCCTCCGTCGTCTATCGTCTTGCCGAAAGCTATGTAGTGGCTGTCGTCGTGGAACACCGTTATGCCCGCAAAATCGTCGGTCGTCGCGGGTTTGAAAGCGAGGGAGGTCTGCGCGCAAATGTTGCCGCTCGTCGCCCAACGCCCGATGACGGACGGTTGCCCTTCGTCGCTCAGCCTGACACTGCGGCACGCGAGCGACAGCCGTCCCTTGTTGTCGATATCGTAGTAAGCGGTTTGCGGCGTGCGGATGAATATCGCCTCGTTTGCCAACCCCTCTTTCGTCCACAGCGGCGTGGCGGGAACGGGATGAGCGGAATATGTCAGCACTTCGCCCTGCGGCAGTATAACAGGCTGATTATCAGTCCATTTAACGGGCAGCAGGAACGTCTCGCGCCCCATCACATCGTGGTCGTCGCGATACGGGCGCACGGCAAGGAACACGGCATACCAATCTCCGTCCGCCGTCTCGACGAGGTCGGCATGCCCCGTGCACGTAACGGGATTAGGTCTGCCGGCAGGCAAATCACGCTGCGTGAGAATAGGATTTATGTCGCAAGGGGTGAACGGACCGAACGGCTTTTCGGCGCGGAACACCACCTCGCTGTGGTCAGTGCCGGTGCCGCCCTCCGCTGCCATGAGGTAGTAAGCGCCGCCTATGTGATACAAGTGCGGACCTTCTATCCAAACCGGATGCTTCGAAATGTCCACTCCGCCGTTGATTATCATCTGCGCCTTGCCCGTTGTCGTGCCGTTCTTCCAATCAAATTCGCGTATCCAAATGGCGCGGTGTCCGTCGTAGAGCGGCGTTCCTTCGGGCGCATCGTTATTCACGATATACGCTTTACCGTCGTCGTCGAACAGGAAGCTCGGGTCTATACCGCCCACCTCAGGCAGGTAGGTCGGGTCGCTCCACGAGCATTTCTTCGGGTCGTCGGTGGTAACGAAGAAAGTGCCGCCGCCGTCCACGTCGGTTACAATCAGATAAAACAACTTGTCGTTAGGATTATATTTCAAGTCGGGAGCATAGATGCCGCCGCTGATGCGCAGCCCGTCGGGGAAGTTTGCTTGCGACGGACGGTTGAGCACATAGCCGAGTTGCGTCCACGTCTTCAAGTCTTTGCTGTGCCAGATAGGTATGCCGGGATAGAAGACAAAGGAGGAATTGACTAAATAATAATCGTCTCCCGCGCGGCAGATGCTCGGGTCGGGATAGCAGCCGGGCAATATCGGATTGGCGATGTCCGCCGCAGCACCGTCACCGACAGCTTCTTCAAGAGCCGAATAAACGAACGAGCCGAACACAGCCTTCTTCGGATTACACAGCTCTCTGACAAACGGCTTGGGTTGATAATTGCGGTCGAAGAGCAACGGGTACTCCTTTCGTCCTTTCATGGGATAGTCGTTTTTCCACGAGTCGCCGTCGGACACGCCCCACGCCGTAACGCGCGTGATGACGTCGGAATGGCGCAGGAACAACTCGAAGAAGGCCTTCATCCGCGCGTTCCACTGCCGGCTGATGCTGTCGGGCAGACCGTCGGGGTAAGGGTTCATCGCCTGTTCGTATTCCACCTTGTCGGCAACATTCGCCGAGCGGCTTACTGTAGGCAGCGCGCTCATATCCCATTCGGTGATGTTCACGTTCACTCCCTCTGCGGCAAACGCTTTTATACTCTCTTCAAACTCGCCGATGTCGGGGTAGTCCATCCCCATGTGTCCCTGCATCCCGACGGCATCTATGCGCAAGCCCCGCTCTTTCAGCGAGCGCACCAGCCTCACCACTGCCTCGCGCTTGGCGGGCATGTTCATCGCATAATCGTTGTAATAAAGTTCCGCGTCGGGGTCAGCCTCGTGAGCATAGCTGAACGCAAGGGGGATGTATTCCTCGCCGAGTATCTCGTAGAACTTGCTCTGCCGGTAGGTGCCGTCCTCGAGAATCGCCTCGTTCACCACGTCCCAGCCGTGCACGCGCCCCTTGTAGCGGCTGACGATGGTGGTGATATGGTCTTTCATTCGCAGCTTCAACACCTCCGCCGACACTTGATTGCCGTCGCTGTCGGTGAAGAACCACGGCGCACACTGCGAGTGCCAGATGAGACAGTGCCCGATGACAGCCATGCCGGAAGCCTCGCCGAAATCCATCAGCGAGTCGGCGGCAACAAAGTCGTAACGGTTTTCTTCGGGGTGAATAGCCTCGCATTTCATGCAGTTCTCCGCCACTATCGAATTGAAATGCCGGCGTATCACCTCCACCGCCGCCGTGTCTTGCCCCGACGATTGGAGCTGGTTGATTGCCGCTCCGACAAGGAACCTGTCGCCGAAAGCGCCCTTTAATGACCAGTCATCGCCGGCGGATACCGCGTCGGAGTTGCTGCAAGAGGCGAGCAGAAGCGCCGTTATGACGCTGAATAATAGTCGTTTAGCTCTCATCGTTTCTCTTCTATTTTCTTGTTAATCTCGTCAATCGTCTTGTCGTCGAGTTCATATTTGGAGATGATGAACATCGCAAGGAGGAGCAGCAACGCCGGGATTACCGCCACGAGCCATAGGATGCCTTGCTCGGCAAACGGCGATTGTTCCGTCGCATTACTATTGTCGAAACCCACGTAAGCCAGCACGAGACCCGGCACGACACCGCCCAGCGCCATGCCCGCCTTGTAGAAGATGCCGGTCAGAGCGTTGACGATGCCCGAGATGCGCTTGCCGGTGGTGTACTCGCCGTAGGAGATCACCTCAGGCACAAGCGCCCACATATACCCCGTCGCCACGATTACGCCCGTCGATTTAATAAACTGCGCCACATAGACGAGCCATATCTCGCCTTTCAGCGCGGGCGTCATCGATATGATATACAGCATCGCCATACCCACGATTGCTATGGTCAGGAACACGTTGAACATCGCCCGCTTGCCGATTTTCTTCTTTATCCACGGCACCATAGGCATAAAGATGAACGACGGGATGGAGCCCAGCGCCATGAAGTTCGCCATATCGTTCGACGAGCCGTGCACGTTGTAAATCATATAATACGACCCCGCCGAGTTGCCCACGGCCATCATCGCGAAGGCGGTGATGAAGAAGAAGGCGAGCACGCGCAACGGACGATTGCGCACAAACTCCACCCACAGGTCGGACACTTTCACGTTCTCCGTCTCCTTGGCGTCCATCACGACCCGCTCCTTGCACTGGCTGAAACAGAAGATAAGCAGCAACAGCCCGCACACGCCGTAAATCGCCATCGTCGTAAACCATGCCCCGGCGCTCTCTTTCGTGTTGGTCAAGCCGTCGGGCGAGAGGGCTGCGACAAGCTTCGGGATGCCGTAAGCCACCGCCAGACCGCCCGTGTTGGCGAGGAACATGCGCACGCTTGTCAGCGTCGTTATCTCGTTCGTGTCGCGCGTGAGCGAGGCATTAAGCGCCCCGTAAGGCACGTTGATAAGGGTATAGAGCATCGACAAACCGACGTAAGTGATGTAGGCATACAACAGCGAGCCGGAGAAGCCGTTCCAGAAACACAGGATGGCGAAACCCGTCAGCGGCACGCCGGCAAGCACGAGATAGGAGCGGTACTTGCCCAGCCGCGGGTTGTGCTTGTCTACAAAGGTGCCCACGAGCGGGTCCCACAGCACATCGACCACGCGCACGATAAGAAACATAAACGCCGCTGCCGACGGGTCGAGCCCGTAGACGTTGGTGTAGAACAGCAGCAAGTACATGCACACCGTCTGATAGATAAGGTTTTGCGCAAGGTCGCCCGAGCCGAAGCCGATTCGCTGCAACCACGACAGTTTGTAAAAGCCTTTCTCTTCGCCTCCCTTAATGTCTGTTGGATTCATAGTTATCAGTCTTTTTATCTTTGTTTATTTCTCGTTCTCAACGACCTTTTCCACAATACGCCGTCCGAGCGTCTTCTTGTCGAGCGGATGAATATCGTTCCATTCGCCGAGGTCGCTGTTGAGTATCAGCCACGCATTATCGGTCGCGGACGCAGCCTGCGCCTGTGCCTCGCGCATCTCCGCCCACGCCTGCCGTCCGCCGGTGTCATCCTTCGGCAGATAGTCAGCCAACTCCACGATGTAGAAAGGCAAAGCGGGAGCGTCGAACGTGCGCCGCCAGTCGCCTATCATCGCCGTCAGCAGCGGCGCGTATTCGTTGCGCCGGTCGACATTCGCCTCGCCCTGATACCAAATCACGCCTTTGAAATGCAGGTTTTTAAGCGGTGCAATCATCGCGTTGTAAAGGCACTCCGGCTCGTAGCAATAGAACATCATATTCGGCGCGGGAGGCATCGGCGCACCCTCGTGATACCGCCATAGCCCTTCGAGACTTGCCTCCTCCGTCGCGCCCTCTGCCGTCGTCATTATTATCTTATACGGTTTCTCCGGCACGAAAGCGGGTTTGCCGCCGTTACTGATGATACGAACGGTAACGTTGTTCCGCCCCTCGTGCAGCACTCCCGCGGGGATGTTGTAAATGCGAGGCGGATACATATACCCCGTCGTGCCTGCAAACGTGCCGTTGACATACACCGAATCGGCGTCGATGATGCAGCCCAGACGCAAGACGGCAGGGGCGTTCTCCCACTCCGCCGGCAAATCAATATCCTTGCGCAACCAGTGCGAACCCGCGACGGGGTTCAGTCCGTTGGTGCCCCAGGCGGATGAAAACATATCCACCGCCGTCCATCCGCTGTCGTCGAAATCGGGCGAATACCACGCCGGCGAGGCATGCAGACCGCTGTCCGCAGCATACAGCACGCTGTTCCAACGGTAGAAATTCTCGCCCTCGAGCGCCTTTATGCGGTCGCGATAGCCGTCGTCCTCATACAGCCGTTTCTCGTTCGCATACTTCGGAAACGCCGCTAACGCCTCGCCGCTCATCCACGCCTCCACCGGCGTGCCGCCCCAGCTGGCATTGACAATCCCGATCGGCACGCCCGTCCGGGCATACATCTCTTTGGCAAAAAAATAAGCCAGCGCGGAGTAATTCATCACGTTCTCCTGCGTCAGGGCTGCCCAACGCGCGTCGGGCAACTCCTCTTGCGGCGCGTGGAAATTAAACGTTTTCGGCACGATAAAATGGCGTATCATCGTGTTCTCGTATGCCGCCACCTCGTCGGCGAACATATCCGTTACGCGGCTGACGGGCAGTTCCATGTTCGATTGCCCGGAGCAGAGCCACACATCGCCCGCCAACACGTCATTAATATGTATGTCCGCAATAATCAATTCATACGGTCCGCCCGCCTTCACCGCCGGCAGGACGACGCTCCAATCGCCGTTCTCATCCGCCGCCGCAGTATAGGTCTTTTTCAGAAACCGCACCGTAACCGTCTCGCCGGCATCCGCCTTGCCCCACAGCTTGTTGGGCACGTCGCGCTGCAACACCATCCCGTCGGAGATCAGCGCGGGCAACACGACCTTCGCCCCGGCGCAAACAGGCAGGCAGAGGCACGCGGCAAAGAGTATAATTCGCAGGGTTTTCATAATAAAATCGGGGGCTATTTATATTCGTAAAGTTTCACATGCAGGATTTTAAACTCGTCTACGGAGATGCGCACGTGCCGCCCTTGGTGGGTCTGGTCGCCGCCCAAGCTGCGCACGCGCGTGAGGCTGCCGTCGCTATTGACAACAACCTCCTCCACCGACGCCAACCCCTGGCGCATTCCGGCGAACTTTCCGCCGCCGACATTCGCGACTTCCTCGCCGTCGTTAGCCAGCACGAAACCGTCCTCGCCCAACGCTTTCGCCGTACCGGAAGCATCCTTCTCCGTCGTCTTGGCGAACTCCGCGACGATGCCGCTGCCGGCAAGGATATAGTCGTTCTCCGCCAGACGCAACAGCAGACCGCCGCCCTCAGCCCACGCCGAACCGTCTGTCGCGCGCGGATCCCACGGCAGAGTGAAGTAGTGGCGGCAGGTGATGGTCAGGTCGCCGTCGGTGATGACGCGCTCCTTGTTGTCCTCGTCGAACAGCAGACCGTGCAGCGCGCCCGTCCCCTGATACTTTGTCAGCAAGGGCATCAACTCCTTCAGCGTCGCGTAAGCCCTGACCAACGGCGCGTTATTGTCGTCGGAACCGTCCTCGATGGAGAACGGACTGAACCCCATCGCGTCGTGCTCGGCGAAGACATAGAAAGCCCTCACGCCGTCGTTGTCGGAAAGTTGTATCTCCGGAATGAACAGCGGGTTGTTCGGCAGATGATATTTCTTGACCCAATCGGTAAAGCCGCTGTCGTATAAATCGGGCGCGAGGACGTCAATGCCCGGCGCTCCGGCGTGCCAAACGTCAATCAGATGTGCCAAGGGTCCTGCCGACGGGTACTCGCCCGGCTTGCGTCCGCGGCTGTTCATGGCGGCATTCACATAGAGCGGGACATCGAAAATGCCGCGCGCCGTCTGCGCCATACGCTCCACATAGCACGCATATTGCCACGCCATAAATATCTCGTCGGTGTAGATGTCGTCGCCGAACAGCTCGCGCCACGTGCCTGTAGTCTTGCAGCCTTGCGCCTCCCACTTCGCCTTCATCTCGGGGTGAAGCGTTTTCTTGTTAGCTTTCAAAAAATCAATAAGCGCCTTCGGGACTAAAGAAGAAAATGCCTTGTCCGCCGCGGGGGAATGGTCGCGCGCGTCTTCGAGCATGCCGATCTCGTTCTCCACCTGTATCATAATCACCGTACCCGAATCTTTGTCGACGGCGGCAAGATGGTTCAGCCACGCAGCGAAGGCGCGGTTGTCGGCGCGGAACACCTCTTCGGAAAAGACGCTCGCTATCTCCAACGGCTTGCCCCCGGCGGTCTCGGCACGCGGGAAACGCTTATAGTCAGCCTTAAACCACGCCGGCGCGTAACAGCTCATCGAGTTTTTCCATGCGCCGAACCACAAGAAGACAACCTTCAGACCGTTCGTCCGAGCTTGCTCAATCACCTTGTCGGTGAGCGAAAAGTCAAACGCGCCCTCGCTCGGCTCCGTCAAATCCCAATACGCGGGCACAAGAACGGTGTTCAGCCCCATACGTTCCAGCTTCGGGAAAATGCGCTCGATGTCCGCCGCGCACGTTGCCGACGAGTTGCCCAGCTCGCCGCCCAGCACGAGGAAAGGCTCGCCGTCGACAGTCAGCTGCACCGCCGAACCCTGCTTTATTAAACCGCTTGTCTGCGCCGGCACGCACGCCCATGCCGCCCACGCGAGCGCCGCCGTCAAAAAGATTGCTTTCATTCGATTGTCGTTGTTCATAAAAACAGCCTGTCGCTTAGGTTAGACTGACTTCCGCGAAATTAACACAAAGTGGCTGAACTGCAAAACAATTGCCGCTTTTTGTGTAAACAAAGGTATTAAAAGCATAGTAATAAGGTCGTTAAAACATAGTAATGACAACGTTAAAACATAGCAGTTGAAACGAACCAAACGGCAGTTGAAACGAACCGGACGGCAATTCAAACGCTTGTTGGCGCAGCACAGGCAAGGATTTTAGTAGCGACTAAGATAAAGGCAACAAAAAAGGCAGGTCAAAAAGCTTGACCCGCCCTTTCGTTGTTATTAGTTTGCGGTAAGGATTACTCCTCGCTCGAAACTTCCTCAGCTTCTTCCTCCGTGGTCTCGTCGGTCTCGTAGGCTTTCTCCCAGTCGTCGCCCGTGAAGGTGGTGCTGATATCGAAGCCTGCCAAGCCGTCGCAGAAGCCTTTGTAAGCGTGCTTGCGCTCGTAGTTGCTGTCGAAGAGGTTCGGGCTGTCGCCGTTGAGCCAGTACTCGTGCTCGGCGGAGTTGTCGCTGAGCGTCCACGCGGTGATGCCGGACTGCTGGCTCTCCGGGATGAGCTCCTTGTAAGCCGAAACAATCATCTCGTAGGTGTTCGCCTGCTCCTCAAGCTGGTCGGCGGAGGGAGAGGTGGTGCCGAGAGAAACATCGAGCTCGGTTACGCGAATCATCTTGCCCGTTGCGGCGAGCGTGGTGAACATCGTGCGCACGTCGTCTTCGGAAACGTCGGATGCCACGTGCATCTGCGTGCCGATGCCGTCGACCTTGACAGTGCCGTTCTGGTCGATGTAGTCAACAAACTCGATGAGCTTGGCCAGTTTGTTCGGGCTGGTCTCGAGGTTGTAGTCGTTGACGAAGAGCAGCGCGTTGGGGTTGTACTTGCGTGCATACTCGAACGCCTTAGTAGCGTAGTCCATGCCGAGGTAGTAGCCCCAGTACCAGTGTCCGTTGCCGGTGCCGTTCGCCCAGTTGAGCGTCAAGCCGTCCTCCTCAGTCTCCACCGGTGCGCTGTCTGCCACGCCGTCATCGTCGGTGCCGCCGAAGTGGTTGTCGATGCCGCGGAACTCGCAGTTGTCGGTGATAGGCTCGTTGATGACATCCCATGCGAAGAGACGGTCGCCAATTTTGTCGTGGATATGCTCGGAGATGGTCTTAATCCAGTCTTCCATCGCGCCCAAGAGAGCTTCTTTCTTCTCTTCGTCCGACATCAGCGTGTAGGTGATGGTCGTCGCCTTGCGCTTCTTCGATTTGAGCTTCTTCGACGAATCGGTGTCAATCTTAATGCCGAACTTGATGTTGTCGACATAATACGTGCCGGCAACGGCGCCGAAGTTGAGGATGATGCGGTCAACATCTTCGTAACCGTTGTCGCCGGTGCAGAACTCCTTCTGGTAGGTGATCCAGTCCGTACCCACGTCGAAGGTCTCGTATCCGCCTTGGCTTTGGTAGGTCGTGCCGTTCTGATACTGGAACTGGAGCTGTCCGGCAGCGGTGTTGCTTTTGGCATCGAACTGTATCATATACGTCTCGTTCGGGTCGAGATATTCGGAGAAGGTGTAAGCAAACTGCGCGTCCCAAGCATTTCCGTCGGCGGATTTCAGCAGGTAGACGCAATCGGAGCCGTCAGCGCCCATGCCTTCAGCAACGCCCCATTCGTCGCCGCCCCAGCTGCCCCAGTTGCCTGTGGTGCCGTCGTCGAAGGTGGAGTCGTCGCCGGTGAGAACGTTAACCATCGGGTCGGAGCTCTCTACTTTCTTTCCGAACTCAACGTCGTCAATCCACGTGTAGCCCGTTACGTAGCCGAAGTCGATGGTGAGGTGGTCGGGGTCGGTTGATACGTCGCTCTCGGTTACCTCGTATTCGAACTCGTAGAGCGTCCACACGCCCGGGTCGAGCGATACGGCGTTGTAGTGCACGCCGCTGTAGCTGGTACGGTTCTGGATTTGCGTCTGGAAGTTGGAGTTGCCCTGCTCGCTCTTGACGTAGAACTTTATGACGTATGTCTCGCCCACTTCTTCCTCCCAGTTGATGGTCGGCAGAGTGTAGTAAGCCTGTGCGGAGTAGTTCTCGCCCGCCTCGGGGTTGTAGAGCTCCATAGAATAGTTACTGTTATATCCGTCGCCCTCGGCGGAGATGCTTGCGGTACATCCTGCCGACGACCACGCGCCCCATCCGTTGATATTGCCTTCCTCGAAGTCGCCGTTGGAGATGAGATTGGCTATGCCGCCCTCGTCATCGTTGACAATATTCATCGTCGGTGCGATGAGGGACTTCAGGTAGGTCTGGTTCTGCTGCGTGTGCCAGATGAAGTTGTGTCCGTAGACATCTACATCTGTCGGCACGAGGTCGAGCCACTCGTCGATGGTATCAAAGTTGTACGAGCCGCTGTTGCCCACGACCGACTGGTGCTTCATGGCGTTGCCCGTTACGAACACCTGGAAGTTGTCGTCGCATACGGCGCGGTAAGCATCGTCGCTGATATATTCGTCGGCACCGAGCCCCAAGCCAATCGTCATGTTGGGCGTGTACTGCTTTGCATACGCCTTGATGTAGTCGTAGTTGGCTATCTTCTCTGCCAGTTCAAGAGGAATGTCGGCGATGGTTACGCTGCCATCAGGTTCAACCCACTCCATCTTATTGTCATCGCAGCCGCTGAGCAACAACAGACCTGCGACTGCCGGAAGAATTATCTTTTTGAATTTCATAATCTGAATATCTTTTAAAGTGAGTCGTTATTATTCTTCGTCGTCGTCAAAGTCGGAGACAACATACGACTTGTAAGGCACGATGCGCCAGTTGTCGGTGTAGACCATCTGGCAGAACTGCGTTGCCTCGAAGACGAGATCGTCGGAAATCGTTACGTCGGAGTTGACGAGGAACATGCCGAAGTTGCGGTAGGAACCGTTGTTGCGGTCGTTCACCACGTCGGCGAAGGTGTAACCCGCGTCGGCATCCTGATACTTGCCCACGCTCGAAACGGGGATGGTGATTGTCTGCCAGCCCGTTGTGGAATAAGGCACAACCTCGTTGTCAACAAGCCACGGAACCCAAACGACGGCCGTCGGATAGGCGATGTTCGTGGTGTTCGTTGTCTCCGTCGAGCCGTAGCCGTAGGTGGAGAGGTTGTTCTGGAAAGTGAACTCGAGCACGCCCGTCGTCCAAGCGTCCGGAACATAAACATCGAACTGGAATGCCACTTCCTCTACCGGCGTGTCCGAAGGAATCAGGCTGTAGAAGCGGCTCCAGTCGTCGAGCTCGCTGTCGTTGCCTGCGGTGAACCAGCCGTTGCCGTGTGCGCCGGAGGAGATGCCGCCTTCGTCAACCACGCTCTGCGGGATAGCCGGGCATACGGTGCCGCGCCCTGTGTTGAGCGGGTCGGTGGTGAGGTCTTCCTCCTGATAGGTGGCGGTCCATGCGCCGAAGTCGCCGTTGCCGTCGAAATCGATTATCATACCGCCGCTTTCATTGAAGCAAGCCGGGGTCTGTGCCGTACCGTTAGCGCCGTAGGAGATGATTGACCCGCCTGTGGAGCTTACGCCGGAGGGCATCACGAACGAGTACCATTCGCCGTCCTCGTCGTTGGTGATGTCGGTAACTTCCGTTCCGTCAGGCAGCACGACGAGGTAGGTCTCGTGGAGGTTCGTACCGGAAACCGTTACGGTCTCGCCGGCCATCGGCAGGGTGTTGCTGATGTTTGTTACCGTGGGCGAGGCGGCGCGGATCTCGAACTCATAAACCGTCTCGGTGTTGTCTTTCGTAAGGCGTATCGTGTTGCGCACATCGTCGTCGGCATCCGAGATCGGGGTGTCGGAGTCGAGCTGCACCATCATCGAGACGTCGCTCACGTAGGAACGGTTGAAATACGTGTCGTAGCCGTTGACATAGACGTGGCGCACGCCGTAGAACCCGCTGCCTTCGATGCGGATGATCTGTCCGAGGCGCGCGAATGTTACTTCGCGGTCGGTAACGGTGGCGTCAGCGTCTTCAAGATAAATCTTGTTGACAACGATGGTCTTCTTCTGGGCGTCCTTGCTGAAATAGTCGTCGTCGCTGTTACAAGCAGTAAAGCCGAGCGAGAGCAGTCCCAGGCAAGCGACCCACAAATATTTTACGTTTTTCATATTCTTCGCTGGTTTTAATTAGTTGAACAGATCGCTGTGCGACACTTCGCGCTCGCCGAACTCATAGGGCTCGGTTGAGATGTTGCCGTCGTTGTCGATAGGCAGCAAGTAGGGGTTCTTGGCTTGGTCGGCTGCCGACATGGGGAGCGTCAGGCTGCTTGCCGTTGCCGTGGCCACACTTGCGCTGGCGGCGTCGGTGTAGTTCTCGCTAATCTCATAGACGACGTTCTCCAGAGAGGTGTTCTCGTTGGTGTCGTCGCTGATGTCGTAGCTGGCGTTGCGATACTGGTTGTTCATGTAGTTGATAACCTCCTGCTGCTGATAGTAGGCGCGGCGCACGCAGTCGTACCAATAGAGGCCTTCGAAAGCGAACTCCACGCGGCGCTCGTGGCGCAGATCCTCGTAGGTAACGCTGCTCTTCGGGCTCATTCCCGCGCGCTCGCGTACCATATTAAAGTATGTTACATCGGAGGTGCTTGTCGCGTTGCCCATCGATGCCTCGGTGTAGTTCAGATAAACCTCCGCGAGGCGCATCATATAGGTGTTCACGCCGGAGTTGTTCACGTAGCTGATGCCGTTGTCGGCGTTGGTGCCGATGACATACTTCTTGATGTTCGCGCCCTGGCTGGCACGCGTCTCGGTGATGCCGTAGGTGTAGCCGCCGTTCTTGACGTTCATCTCTTCGTAGTACTCCTGATAGGAAGCCACGCAGTGGTGGCGGCGTGTCCAGTCGGTTACCGTTGTGCCGAGCGTCGCGTCAGCATAGCCGGTGAATTCGAGCCAGAGGTCCCACGAGCAGTATGTTGCTCCGCCCCACGCGTTGGTGTCGCCCACCATTGTGGACCAAGCGAGGAAGCGCGTCATCGAGTTGGCACAGCTGCCCACGGTGGCTGTCGGGCCGCTCATCCATTGCAGTTGGAAGAGGCACTCGCTGTTGTTGTCGAAGTCGTCTACGGAGAAGAGGTCGCCGTAGTTCGGCAGCAGGCTTAAGCCCGATTCGTCGATCACCTTCAATGCAGCCTTCTTCGCGAGGTCGAGATAATACTCGTTGCGCGTGCCGCGGTTGAAGTTCGTTGCAGCGTTGGTGCCGTCGTAGATGCCGGAGGTGGTAAGGCCCGCCATCGACAGGTACATACGCGAGAGCATGCCGTAAGCGCTGTACGTGGTAACGCGGCCGGTGTTTGCCGGTTTCACGGGCAGGTTGTATGCGGCGTATTCCATATCGCGCAGGGCGTATTCCATCACGTCGATGCACGGGCTTGCGGGGATGACATAGTTGTCAACGAGCTCGGACGTGTCGTCGTAGATGACGCCCGCGCCCCAGAGCGAGGCGATGTACCAGTAAGCCAGACCGCGCATGAAGCGTGCTTCGGCGATGCACTGGATTTTGGTTGTCTCGCTAACGTCGGACGTGGAATATTTCTCGATGTTGTTAATCGTGTTGTTAGCCTGCGCTACAACGGAATAGAGTGAGCCCCATGCATCTTCCAGACCGGTGGACAGCGACGTCTCGGTCAGGTTCGTGTACGGGTAGATATAGTCTGAATATTGCGCCGTGATATTGTTGGCGCGGCCGTCGCCCATCGCATAGTAGAACTTGTCGTTGAAGTCGTACCACACGTAGTTGTAGAGCGGTGCTGTGGCTGACAACAGCGCGTCATCGCTGTCGAAGAACGTTTCTTGGTTCAGCTGGTAGGTGTTCTCGATGTCGAGAAAATCGCTGCAGCTGCTCAGTGCCATCACGCCTGCCACAATCGGGAGAAAAATATATTTCTTTGTCATGATATATCTGTGTTTAGAAGGTTACATTCAATCCAAACGTATAGGCACGCGATGACGGATAGCGGCCGTAGTCGATACCGGTGTAGAGGGCATCGCCGTAGAGCGCGCCGACCTCAGGATCGTAGCCGGAGTACTTCGTCCACGTGTAGAGGTTCTGAATGTTCACGTACAGTTTCAAGGTCTCGATAGGCGTCGCCTTCAACCACTTGCGCGGGAAATTGTACGCGAAGGAGATGTTCTTGATACGCAGGTAGGAACCGTCCTCGATGTAGCGGTCGGAAACGCGCCAGTTCATGTTCGACGCGCTCGCCGTGTAGAGGCGTGCGGCCAGCTGGTCCGGACCGACGATGCCCGTAACGTGGTAGTTGCGGAAGTTGTCGGGGCCGTCCGGGTCGATCATCTCAACCTTCGCGTAGGAGCTCGATGCCAGCAGGTTGCTGTTCGAACCGGACTGCTCGAGCCAGCGGCGGTTGTAGTTAAGGATATCGTTGCCGTAGCTGCCGCTGAGGAAGATGGTAAGGTCGAAGCCTTTCCATGAGAACGTGTTACCGATGCCGTAAGTGAATTTCGGCTCGGGGTTACCGATGATCTGCTCGTCGTTCGTGTCGATGACGCCGTCGCCGTTAACATCCTCGAAGATGTAGTCGCCGAGCCACGTGTCGCTCTCGGAGATGCTCATGCCGGTCGGGCGGGCAACCTCTTTCACGTTGCCGTCCTTGTCGGTGTAATAGAAGTCTGTCGGCTCGTCGAAACGTCCGATGACCTTATAGCCCCAGAACATGCCGATGCCGTAACCCGGCATGGAGTAGGTAACGGTGGAGGTATCGGAACCCACTTGCAGGTCTTTCGCCAGCGTACCCGTGTCGGTGTCGAGAGAGAGCACCTTGTTGCGGTTGAGCGAGAAGACGATGTTCGTGCGCCACTGGAAACCTCTGTGGTCGATATTAACCGTGTTCAATGTCAACTCCACACCTTCGTTGCGAACGCTGCCGATGTTTGTCCACGGGTCGGTTGCCGCGCCTTGTCCCGCGCTGCCCGCGTATGCCGGAAGGGCTACTTGCAGCAACAGGTCTTTGGTCTTCTTATAATAGAAGTCGGCAACAAACTCGATGCGGCTGTCAAACAGGTTCCAGTCCAAACCGAGGTTCCACGAATAGGTGGTCTCCCATTTAAGGTTCGGGTTGGCGTTGTTGGCGTTAAGCACACCGCTGCCCCACGGCGTGGTCTTCGTCGACAGGAGCGCCATGTAAGCCCAATCGCCTACGTTCTGGTTACCCGTTGCGCCCCAACCGAGACGGAGCTTGAGGTTGTCAATCCATTTAACGTCTTTCATAAACTTCTCGCTGCTCACCTTCCAAGCCAATGCTGCCGAGGGGAACCAGCCCCAGCGGTTGCCTTTGGCGAAGCGTGAGGAACCGTCGCGACGTATCGTTGCCGTTACGAGGTAGCGGTCGTCGTAGGAATAGAACGCGCGGCCGAAGTATGAAAGGATGGCGTTGTCGTTCTGATAACCCGTACCGCTCGACAGGCTCGTATCGCCCGCGCTGGGGTCCTTTGCCGAGTTCGACAGGTAGCCCGTGGCGTTGGACACTTGCGTCTCCCAGTGGTTGTGGCTCATCTCTTGTCCGAGCATCACGTTCAGCGCGTGAACCTTGTTGAATGTGGTGTTCCACGTCAGGATGTTCCTCCAGCTCCAATACTTAGTGTCGGTCTTGGTCCACGTGCCGGTGCGGGTCTCGTTGGTCTTCAGACCGAAGGTGTAGTCCGGCTCGTAGTAGTAATATTTATTAAGGTTATAGTCAGTGGAAAGCTCCGTCTTGAGAGAGATGTCCTTCGTGATGATGGCCTCCAAGTATGTGCTAAGGCGGAAGTTCTCCTTCTTGTTGTTGTTCGTGCGCATCTCTGCCAATGCCACCATGTTGTCGGGCATCCACTGGTCGTCAGGACCGTCGTATGTGCCCAGCGCGGTGGTGATGGCCGTTGCCGGCTGCGACTGGAGAGCGTTCATGATGGTGGTGTTATCCGTGCCCACTTCCTGCTTGCTGTCCGCCAACGAGAAGTTGATGCCGCCGTTGAGCCAACTCTTCATCTTCACGTCGATGTTGCCGCGGAGGGTAAGGCGCTTGAAGCTCGAGCCCACTGCAATACCGTCCTGCATGAGGTAGCCGCCGCTCATGGCGTAGGTTATCTTGTCCGTGCCGCCCGTGAGCGAGATGCTGTGGTTGGTCATCAGCGCGTTCTGGAACAGCTCCCTCTGCCAGTCGGTACCCTCGCCGAGGACGTCGGTGTTCACGTAGTAATCGCTGTGAGAAACGATGTAAGCATCGGCGCGGGCGTTATGGCGCTCGGCATATTGCTGGAGGTTCATCATATCGAGATATTTCGGCATGTTTTGCCAACCGATATATCCGTCGTAACTGATAGTGGTCTCGCCGGCCTGACCGCGCTTGGTGGTGATGATGATCACACCGTTGGCGGCGCGCGCACCGTAGATGGCCGTTGCGGAGGCATCCTTCAAGATGTCCATCGAAACGACATCGCTCGGGTTAATGCTTGCCAGAGGGTTGGTCGTCTCGTCGTCGGTGGAAGAATCGACAACAACGCCGTCGATGACGAAGATAGGCTGGTTCGTGGCGTTAAGCGAGTTGGTACCGCGAATACGGATCGATGTCGAACCGCCCGGCGTACCGGAGTTCGTCGTGATCTGCACACCGGCAGCGTGGCCTTGCAGCACTTGGTCGATCGATGTCGGCACCGAACGCTTGATAGCCTCGTCGTTCACCGATGTTACGGCACCGGTCAAGTCCGAACGCCGCATCTGGCCGTAACCTACGACAACCACCTCGTTCAGCGTCTCGTAGTCTTCCTTCAACGTGATGCTCAACGTCGATGCTGCGCCCACCTTCACTTCCTGTGTGATGAAGCCGATGTAGGAGAACACCAGCGTCTGCCCTTGCGATGCCGTCAGCGAGAAATTACCGTCGATGTCGGTAATGCTTCCATCTGATGTACCTTTCACTTGGACACTGACACCTACTAACGGCTCGCCGTCGGACGCGGACACTACCACACCCGAGATCGGCTTCTGCGCCTGTGCATTACTGCAAACCAAGCTCATCGGAGCCAAGAAGAGCAGCAGCAACATGGCCCTGACGAAACATTTGCCCGTCAGGCTGCAGCCAAAAATTAATCTTTTCTTGTCCATAGATAGAAATTAGAATTAGAGGTTATAGGCACGCCGCACGACAACCCGCGCCGCACGAACACGCCCGAGAATAAATTAGAGTATCCTGCATTGAACTAACTGCTTCCACAATAGCCTGTTACGAACTATTTAGATTTAAACATTTTCATTTCAATTCGGCAAATTTAATGAAAAATTAATTTATAATTACAGTTTCGCGTGATTATTTTCGGCATTAACCATTATTAACGGTTGAACGTTTGCGCATAAATAAAATTCAGGTTAAGCAAACTGAAATTAAACAACATAAAACCGCTTTGCTCAACCGCTATTGCAAAACAGTTGCCGTTGTTAGTAGCAAGTAGCCGCCGCGCTTCGTTAAATTGTATTAATTATTTCGCGAGGCGCACTTTACTTTTTTTCTTGAAAATTGGCGCTTTTGCCTGCCTTGAGACCGTTGCCGGAGGCTCAGCGGAGGTCGACAATCTCGGCCGTGGGATAGTCTTTCTTGTTGAAAATGAAGATGTTATCGCTGCCGGAGAGCGTGTGGAAATTGGTGATGTTGATGGTCATCCACGTGTATTTCCTGCGGAGGCGCACCTGCGTGGGGATGTAACTTTTCTTGTCGACAACGACGTAAACCTCCTGCACGGGGTTGCTCTTGCTCTCGGCAACCATCCTCACTTCGTAGCTGCTGCTCATCGTCCGCAAGGTCAGTTTATAGCCCGATTTGTAGAGGTTGAGGAACGTCAGCGGGTTCATCTGCACCTGCTGGTCGTGCGTCGGCGTGGAGATGTTCACCTCGTCGGTCGAGGCCATGTAGGTCCATTGCGTAGTGCCGTCGAACCATACCGTAACATCGGCCGTTTTCGCGGTGAACTTATTGGCTTTCAGCGAGATAGTGCCTTTCGCGTGCATGCGTTCGCCGCTGAGAACGAAGTCCGCGCCGACACCCTTTTTCACGTTCACCGCGCCCGCCGTTTTGTCGAGGATATGCCGCGCGTCGGGCGTGCCGTCAGCCTTCGCGCCAACAGCCATTGCAGTGAGGATTATCAAGAAAAATATTCGCTTCATCATTGTCTTAACTAATTGAAAATAAAGGTGTTAGCTTTAAAACAAACGTCTTGCCTTTTATTGTAAACGGAACTTTGCAAGCAGCGTGTTCAGCGTGTTCTCGTCGGCGATAAGCACATCGCGCGGTTTGCCGCCGTACGAAGGGCCGACGATGCCGGCGCGCTCCATCTGGTCCATGAGGCGTCCGGCGCGGTTGTAACCGATGGAGAATTTGCGCTGTATCATGCTCGTGGAACCCTGTTGCGAAAGGACAATCGCGCGCGCAGCCTCTTCGAAATAGGGGTCGAGGCCGCCGAGGTCGTCGCCGCCGGGAAGATTGCCGTCGCTGCTGGCCGGTTCGGGCAAAATCAGCGGTTCGATGGGGCCGGGCTGGCGAGAGATATATTCGGTGATGCGCTCCACCTCGGGCGAGTCGACAAAGGCGCACTGCACGCGCACGGGTTCGCCGCCGTTGAGGAAGAGCAGGTCGCCGCGGCCTACGAGCTGGTTGGCGCCGGGCCGGTCGAGGATGGTGCGCGAGTCGATCATTGCGCCGACGCGGAACGCCATTCGTCCCGGGAAATTCGCCTTGATATTGCCGGTGATAATTGTGGTTGTCGGGCGCTGCGTGGCGATGACCATGTGGATGCCTACGGCGCGGGCCAGTTGCGCAATGCGGGCGATGGGCAGCTCCACCTCTTTGCCGGCGGTCATAATCAGGTCGCCGAACTCGTCGATGATGACAACGATGTAAGGCATGTACGCGTGGCCGGCGGTGAGCCTGAGCTTGTGGTTAACGTATTTCTCGTTGTACTCCTTAATATTTTTCGCGCCGGCTTGTTTGAGCAGGTCGTAGCGTGTATCCATCAATAAACAAAGAGAGTTCAGCGTCTTCACAACCTTCGTTACGTCGGTGATGATGGGTTCGGTAACATTCTCCTCGATGGCGGCCATGAAGTGCGAGCTGATGGCGGCGTAGGGCGAGAATTCAACTTTCTTCGGGTCTACAAGTATGATTTTCAGCTCGTTAGGATGCTTCTTGTAAAGCAGCGACGTAATCATCGCGTTCAGGCCGACGGATTTGCCTTGCCCTGTTGCGCCGGCGACGAGCAGGTGCGGGATTTTTGCGAGGTCGACCATGAACACTTCGTTGGTGATGGTTTTGCCGATGGCGAGCGGCAGTTCCATCGATGTTTCTTGGAACTTCTTCGAGTTGAGCAGGCTGCGCATCGACACCGTTTGCGGCTTTTTGTTAGGCACTTCGATGCCGACGGTGCCTTTGCCGGGGATGGGCGCGATGATTCTGACGCCGAGCGCGGACAGGCATAGGGCGATGTCGTCTTCGAGCGAACGGATGCGCGAAATTTTAACACCTTCGGCGGGCGTTACCTCGTAGAGCGTGATGGTCGGACCGATGGTGGCCTTAATCTCCTTGATTTTCACGCCGAACGAATTGAGCACCTCGATGATGCGCGCGTTGTTCGATTTCACCTCGTCCATGTCGATGTGGGGCTTGTCGGACTCGTATTCGTTGAGCAAGTCGAGCGTGGGGAACTTATAGCGCAGGAAGGGTTCGCGCGGGTTGATGGGCACGCTCAAATCGACAGTCTCACCTACAACTTTGCCCTTTGCTTCGGCCTCATTTTCAGGCACTTCGATGGTGAGGTTCGGTTCGTTTAAACCGCCCGTTTCGCCTTCGCCGGAAGCGTTTTCGGAAGCATTTTCGCCTGAGTTTTCATCTAAATCGCCGCCGGCATCGTCGGGCAAATCGAACTCGTCCGAAATGGCGACATCGAGGTTTTCATCTTCGGTTTCTTCATCGCCTTCTTCATCCGTAACATCCTCATTTTCAACTACTTGCTCCTCTTCCTTAGTTACATTTACCGACCACGGGATTTTAATTTTATTGTCTACCCCGAGCCGCAAAATTTTTCTTATCCACGTGATGGTTTTCGTGCTGAGCACGGTCAGGAAAACAATTGCCACAATCACGATCAGCGCCGTAAGCCCGGTCTCGCCGACAAGGTTTTCAACGAAGCGCACCACCGCCACGCCGTGCTCGCCGCCGGGGTTGAAGAGCATGCCGCCGGCGTAGGGCGTGAGGAATTTCGCGAGCGTTACCGAGTACCAAATCATCAGTACTGCCAGGCCGAGAAACCATTTCCAGAGGTTCACGCGGTAGGCGCCCATCAGCTGCAACGCCACGAGCAGCAGGAAGAACGGGATGACGAACGCGGCGAGCCCGAAATTGACGGCCATGAGCGTCCACGCGGTAATCGCGCCGAAGCTGCCGCAGCTGTTGGCGTACTCGTGGTTGCTGTTGAGCCATTCGCCCGGGTGCGTGTCGCAGAGGATGCTCTGGTCGGCGTAACCCGTGAAGAAAAACGACACCATCGCCACCGTTACGAACACCGTTGCGGCGAAGATCACCACGCCGAGGACGAAGTCGATTTTCTCGTTGTTGAAAATGTTCGTCAGGCCCACCGCCTCGCCGAGACTCTTCGCGCCCTGCCCGCTCTTTTTACGTTTTTTTGCCATTGCTCTCTGCCGTTGTTACATCTTTGCAAAGGTACGGAAAATATTGCGCGGCAACGAGTTTTAAGCCGATTTTTTCTAATTTTGCGCTCGCGGGAAACGCCTCAAGAGGTTTTCCGTTCCGAAAAAGCAAGACAAAACGCATCGAGAAAGCATGACAAAAACAATATTTTCAAAGTTCGATAAAAACGCCGTTCACGACCTGCCGCAAGCAGCCTTCCCCGGACGTATCATCGTGATTTTCAGCGAACAAGCCGCCGAGAAAGCCGTCAACCTGCTGCTCGCAAGCGACATCCTCGGCATCGACACCGAGACGCGCCCGGTGTTCAAACGCGGCATCGCACATCAAGTGGCGCTCATGCAAGTGAGCAACCGCGACACCTGCTTCCTCTTCCGCCTGAACATCATCGGCCTGTGCGCGCCGGTTTTAAGGTTGCTCGAGAACACGCGCGTGCCGATGATCGGCCTGTCGCTAAACGACGATATCACCATGCTGCAGCGGCGAGGGAAGTTCCGTCCGGGGCGCTTCATCGACCTGCAAAACCTCGTCGGCGAACTCGGCATCGAGGACCGCGCGTTGCAAAAACTCTACGCGAACATCTTCGGCGAAAAAATATCGAAGCGCCAGCAACTGTCGAACTGGGAAGCGCCAATCCTGTCTGAGGCGCAAAAGAAATACGCCGCACTCGATGCATGGGCCTGCATCCGCCTTTACGAAGAGGTACTCAGACTGAAAAGCAGCGGGGATTTCACGCTTGTGAAAATCGAAAACAGCGACAACGAAAATACGCTTGAACGACAGGAACAACCTTAAAGAAATTAACAGTTTGTTGTTCCTATAATCATAATTTTTTCAAAAAAAAGTAAAATGGGCGCATACAAATCAGTTTACCTGAAAAAAGGCAAGGACGAGAGCATCCAGCGCTTCCATCCGTGGGTGTTCTCGGGCGCGGTGGCGCGAATCGACAGCGGCATCAGCGAGGGCGACACAGTCCGCGTCATCAGCAGCGAAGGGGAATGTCTCGGCGTCGGACACTATCAAATCGGTTCCATCGCCGTGCGCCTCCTAACCTTCGAAGACATCGAGATCACCAGTGATTTCTGGGCAAGCCGTATCGCCGCAGCACTGCGTGTCAGGCAAGCGGCCAACCTCGCGTGGCGCGACGGCAACGACATCTTCCGCCTCGTTTACGGCGAAGGCGACGGTCTGCCCGGCCTCATCGTCGACTGCTTCGGCGACACCGCCGTAATGCAAGCGCACACCGCGGGCATGCACATCAACCGACAATCTCTTTGCGAAGCCGTTATCGCCGCGACAGAAGGAAAAGTTAAAAATATTTATTATAAGAGTGCCGCCACCCTGCCCTACAAGGCCGGCCTCGACCCCGAAGACGACTTCATCATCGGCGGCAACGCTTGCGACATCGCCACTGAAAACGGCATGCGCTTCCGCATCGACTGGCGCAAAGGGCAGAAAACGGGCTTCTTCATCGACCAGCGCGACAACCGCAGCCTCGTCGAGCGTTACGCCCGCGACCGCAGCGTGCTGAACATGTTTTGCTACACCGGCGGCTTCTCCGTGGCGGCAATGCGCGGCGGCGCGACGAAGGTTTGTTCAGTCGACTCGTCCGAGCGCGCCATCACCCTCGCCGACGAGAACGTGCAACTGAATTTCCCCGGCGACACGCGCCACGAAGCCGTCTGCTCCGACGCGTTCAAATTCCTCGCCGAGGCAGCAAACAAATACGATTTGATCATCCTCGACCCGCCCGCCTTCGCCAAGCATCGCATGGCCGTGAAGAACGCGCTGAAAGGGTACATCCGACTCAACGCGCGCGGCATCGCAGCCATCCGTCCCGGCGGCATCCTCTTCACGTTCAGCTGCTCGCAAGCCGTCAGCCGCGAACAGTTCGGCAACGCCGTATTCACCGCCGCAACCCTCGCCCGCCGCAACGTCCGCATCCTCCACCGCCTTGGCCAGCCCGCCGACCATCCCGTCAACATCTTCCACCCCGAAGGCGAGTATTTAAAGGGCCTCGTGCTCTTTGTAGAATAATATTCTGCGAAACGGCGAATTTGTAGAACAAAAACCTAAGATATAAAGATTTTGCAGAATAAATATCTATTAAAACAGCAATTTGCAGAACAAACAACCTGACACGATGGCCGATGCTTTCCTGAAAAAAATCGATGCGTTCATTGCCGAGCGGGACCTGCTCAACCGCAGCGCACTCACCATCGTCGCCCTCAGCGGCGGACCCGACAGCGTGTGCCTGTTGCGCGTGCTGCTTGCGCTCGGTTTCCGCATCGAGGCGGCGCACTGCAATTTCGGTCTGCGCGGCAGCGAATCCGACCGCGACGAACAGTTCTGCGAAGCCCTCTGCAAAAGGCTCGGCGTGAAACTCCACACCATGCGGTTCGACACGAGAGACTACGCGAAAAGACGCGCAATAAGCATCGAGATGGCCGCGCGCGAGCAGCGTTACGCGTGGTTCGAACAGCTCCTCAGCACCACCGCAGCAGACGCCGTCGCCGTAGCACATCATCGCGACGACAACGCCGAGACGCTCCTGCTCAACCTCCTCCGCGGCACAGGCATCGACGGTCTCAAAGGCATCGCGCCGCGCAACAACCGCATCGTCCGCCCGTTGCTCGCCGTAAGCCGCAGCGAAATCCTCGCCCATCTCGCCGCCATCGGTCAGGACTACATCACCGACTCCACCAACCTCCGCGACGACGTACAGCGCAACTTCCTCCGCCTGCGCATCATGCCGCTCCTGACGCGCCTCAACCCCGCCGCCGCCGCAAACATCGCCGCCACTGCCGCGCACGTGGTCGACTGCCTGCCGCTACTAAGCCGCGCCGTCAACGAAGCCGCCAGCCGCATCGTCGAATTTAACGACAACCGAACCGTCATCTCGATAAAAAAACTGCTCGCCGAAGTCGCGCCCGAAACCATCCTTTGGCACATGCTCAAAACGCGCGGGTTCACGCCGAAGCAAACCGCCCAAATCTTCCGGAACGTCAATGCACAAACGGGCAAACAATGGCGCTCGGCAACGCACACGCTCGTCGTCAATCGCGGCAAATTGCTCGTCGCGCCAGTCGCCGAAAGTCCAATAGCCACAAGCGTTCCCGGCGAAGGCACATTCAATTTCGGCGCGTGGCAATTCACCTTCAAAATCGTGCCTATTGACGAAAATTTTGAAGTAAAAAAAGAGCCTGATTGCGCCTCGCTCGACGCCGCGAAAATCCCCTTCCCGCTCATCATCCGCGCACCGCGACAAGGCGACGAGTTCATCCCGTTCGGCATGCGTGGCAGGAAAAAACTAAGCGATTTCTTCGCAGAAAAAGGCATCCCTCTCGTCGAACGCCCGCAGCAAAGCATCATCGCCGACGACAACGGCCGCATCGCGTGGGTCGCGGGACTGCGCACCGACAACCGTTTCCGCATTTCGAAAAACACTAAGCAAACATTGGTTATAACTCGCCGCAGACGTTGAAACGAACCGAACGCTGACAACTGCGAAGTGCTTGCGCAGAAGTGTGTCGGGGGATTAGTAGCAACTAAGATTCATCCGAGCCTTTTCCAACTTTATTCGCCCCCGGGCTTGGCGTTGCGGCGGAAAACCCTTAATTTTGGAAAAGCATTATTTTTAACGAAAATGGGCAAACTAACCGTGTTTAAAGCAAGCGCGGGCAGCGGCAAAACGTTCAGCCTCACCGCCCGGTTCATCGGCCTGCTTGTCAGCAACCCCGCGGCGTACAAGGAAATCCTCGCCGTAACATTCACCACAAAGGCGACCGAAGAGATGAAAAACCGCATCCTCAGCCAGCTCTACGGCCTCGCCGCCGGCCTCCGCGACAGCGATGTCTACCTTCGCGAGATCACCAGTGTCTACGGCTTCGGCGAGCCTTTCGTCCGCGAACAAGCACGCCGCGCCCTCGCGCTCATCCTCCACGATTACGGCAATTTCAACGTCGAGACCATCGACTCGTTCTTCCAGCGTGTGCTGCGCGGCATTGCGCGGGAGCTCGAGCTGAACTGCAACATGCGCGTGGAGCTCGGGCAGGACGAGGTGGAGCAGCTCGCCGTCGACCGCCTGCTGACCAACCTCCGTCCGAACGACAAGGAGCTCGCGTGGATTATGGATTACATTCGCCAGAACATCCTCGACGACAAGAAATGGAACGTGCTCGACGCCATCCGCAAGTTCGGCAAAACAATCTTCACCGACGACTACCGCGAGAACGCGAAGGCCATCGATGAGGCAATAAACAAAGAGGGTTTCTTCGCCGCGTTCCGCAACAGGTTGCGCAGCGATATGGACACGGCGATGAGCGAGATGGCGGCCATTGGCAACGGTTTTTTCGAGTTGATTGCCTCGCACGGCTATTCGATAAACGATTTCAAAAACGGTCAGAGGGGGCCGGCGGCGTATTTCGCGAAGCTGCGCGACGGCGTATGGCCCGACAGCAAGACATTTAACGACACGGCGGCAAAGGCGGCGCAGGATGCTAAGGCGTGGCTGAGGAAAGACGACCAGTACGGCGCGATTTTAACCTTTGCCGAAGAGCAGCTTGTGCCTTTAATTGCGCACGCGGAAGAGCAGCGGCAAAAGGCTGCCGTGAGCTATCTGTCAGCCTGCGCGGTACTCGCGAATTTGAACGAAGTAAGGCTGCTCAGGAAGATCGAACAGGGCGTCGAGGAGGTAAATAAAGAGACGAACAGCCTCATGCTTTCCGACACGCAGATGCTGCTCAAACAGCTCATGGAGGGCAGCGACGCACCCTTTGTTTACGAGAAGACCGGCGCGCGCATCACCCACATCATGATCGACGAGATGCAAGACACGAGCGTCGTGCAGTGGGAGAACTTCAAAAAACTGCTGCTCGAATGCCTCGCGCGCGACTGTTCGCAAAACCTCATCGTGGGCGACGTGAAGCAAAGCATCTACCGCTGGCGCAATTCCGATTGGCGCATTTTGAATAATATCGCCGAAGATAACTCACTGAAAGACAAGGACTTACAAATTGAAACCTTGTTAACAAATTATCGTTCCGAACCCGGCATCATCGCTTTCAACAACGCCTTTTTCCGCCTCGCCGCACGTCAGGAGCAAGCGCGGTTGGAGGCCGAGGGCGTGCCCGGCGCGGAGCTCATCGGCAGCATCTATTCCGACGGCGAGACGCAGCAACAATGCGCCTCGAGCGGTAATGGCGGGCGCGTAAAAGTGGCGCTTCTCGACAAGGACGATAAATCTTCGCGCTGCGTCGAAATGATTGCCGAGCACATCAGCGAACTGCTTGCCGCCGGCGTGAAAGAAGAGGACATCGCCATCATCGCGCGAAGGAACAAAGACATCGAGGCCGTCGGTGCGGACATCGAGCGGCTGCTGCCCCACTGCCGGTTCGTTTCGGACGAGGCGTTCAAGCTGAGCAGCTCCGTCGCGCTGAACATCATCGTCAACGCCATGCGCGTCGCGGCGGGCATCCAACCGGCGTTTTACAGTGCGGCGCTGGCGTGGGATTACAGCGTTTACATCCGCAATCTCGACCCCGCCGGCATCGTTTTCCGCGACAAAGAAAGCATAGCTGAATTGCTGCCCGAAACGTTCGTCAAAGAGAAAGAAAAATTGTCGAAAATGCCTTTAACAGCTATGGCTGCGGCGATTTCGGCAATGTTCTCCATCGAGCGGCTGCAAGGCGAAGCGGCCTACGTGAACATGTTCTTCGACAGCCTCGCCGCGTTCGTGCGCACCAACCTGCCCGACGCCGCCGCGTTCTCCGATTTTTGGGACAAGACGCTCGGCGCAAAAACGGTGAAGGGCGGCGACGTACCCGGCGTGCGCATGATGACCATCCACAAAAGCAAAGGCCTCGAATTCGCGCACGTCATCGTGCCCTATTGCGACTGGAAGCTCGAGCTCGACACCACGCTATGGTGCAAAAGCAGCGAGGAGCCTTACTGCGAGATGCCCGTCGTGCCGGTGAAATCGAGCAAGCTGCGCGAAACGGTGTACCAAAACGATTATTTCGAAGAAAAACTGAACAACGCCGTGGACAACCTCAACCTGCTCTACGTGGCGTTCACAAGGGCTCGGCGCGACCTGTTTGTCATTGGAAAAAGAAGCATAAGCAAAGGCAGCATAAGCTTCGCGCGAAGGTCGGGATTAGTGGAAAGCGTCATCCGCGACATCGAAACGGAATTAAGTCCGGCGCGTTGCAACGTACGCGACACTGACAACGACGTGTTCTTCGAGTTCGGCGAAGTAGGGACGATAGTAGCAACTACTACTCACTCGGAAAATATTTTCACTCCCTCGAAGGCGAAGCTGACCGTGCCGCTCGCAGCACCCGCCACGCAGATAGCCTTCCGACAAAGCAACCGCAGCCGCGCATTTGTCTGCGGCGAAGAGGACGACAGCGAACGGCAGCAGTACATCCGGCAAGGCACGCTGCTCCACAACCTCCTCTCGCAGATTGCCGACCGCAACGATGCCGGTCGCGTGCTGGATGCGTTCATCGCCGAGGGTGTTTTGGAAAAAGAGAACCGCGCAAGCCTCGCGAAGCTCATCCGCAACCGCCTCGAACACAACAGCGACGCGCGCGTCAACGAGTGGTTCGCCCCGGGCATCACGACCCTCAACGAATGCACCATCCTCTCGCCCGACGCGCAGACAGGCCTCGCGCAAAGGTTGAGACCCGACCGCGTGGTGCAGCTTGGCGCACGAACCGTAGTCATCGATTTCAAGTTCGCCGCACCGAAGGCCGAGCATCACGCGCAGGTGCGCCGCTACATGAGCCTCCTGAGCGACATGGGCCGCGCCGTCGAGGGCTTCCTTTGGTATGTTTACGACAATAAAATAACGCAAGTTACGCCAACTTCGACAATATGAAAACCTTCCTTCACCACGTGGCGGACGACCTCTATCGCAAGCTCGGCGGCGACCTGAGCGCCACCACCGTCGTCTTCGCCAACAAGCGCGCGAGCCTTTATTTCGACGAATACCTACTCGACATCGCCGGCAAACCGCTGTTCAGCCCGCGCTACCTGACCATCGAGGAACTTTTCAGCAGCAAGAGCCGCTTCTCGTTAGCCGGCAAGATCGAGGCCGTGAGCACCCTTTACAACGTTTACCAGCGCTTCATCCCCTCGCCCGAGACCATCGACCGCTTCTGGGGTTGGGGCGAGATTCTGCTGGCCGATTTCGACGACATCGACAAGCATTTAGCCAACGCGCGGCTCGTGCTCGGCAACGCGGGCGACCTCCACGCTTACGACAATATCGACTACATCGACGGCGAGCGGCGCGAACTGTTAAAAAGGTTCTTCGCCGAATTTTCCGACGAGCATAACACGCGGTTGAAACGGCGGTTCGCGCAGATGTGGAACAGGCTTTACGACATCTACGCGGCGTTCAACGACGAGCTGCGCGCGAAAAACCTCGCTTACGAAGGCGCAATATTCCGCGACGTGGCGGCCCGCGCAGAGGCCATCGATTGGAGTAGCGACAACTATGTTTTCGTCGGGTTCAACATGCTGTGGGAGGCCGAGCAACAACTGTTTGATACGTTGCAAAAGAAGGGTCGCGCGCGCTTTTATTGGGATTTCGACAGCTATTACACCGCCGCGAGCACGCAGGAGGCCGGGCGCTTCGTTCGGCTTTGGCTTAAGAAATATCCTAACGAACTGCCAATTGACAGTGGGGTTTACGATAATTTCTCGAAGGCGAAAAATGTCTGTTTCGTCTCCGCCGCAACGGAGGATGTTCAGGCGCGTTATGCCGCGAGATGGCTCGGCGAAAACGGGCGCGGCGACGGCAACACCGCCATTGTGCTCGCCGACGAACGGTTGCTCGGCAGCGTGGCGCGCTACCTGCCGCAAGGGGTCTCCGGCAAAACGAACATCACCATCGGTCTGCCGCTCTCGGAGACGCCGGCACGGTCGCTCGCCGCGAATTTCCTGCGCCTGCACGCCTTCGGTTACAACGCCGCCGAACGGTCGTTCCTCGCCTCGAACGTCCGCGCGCTGCTCACCCACCCTTTGCTCGCGCTGCTCATCCCCGAACTGCCGGATATAATTAAGGATTTGCTCGATTGCCATTCGTTCACCTTCGCCGCTGACGACCTTTGCGTTGACGAAATTCTGACGCTGATTTTCAAGCCTGTCGACGAAGATAATGCCGGTGCGGACCTCCTTTCGCGCTTGCTCGAAATACTGCGGCGGACAGGCATCGCCACGGAGAAAAACAGGCTCGAGGACGAAGCTGAAAGTGCGGCGAATGATATTTCTTACGACGAGCAACTCACGCAAGAGTCGATCTTCCGCATGCACGGCATCGTCGCGCGCATGGCCGATGTTTGCAGCGAGATGCCTTTGTCGCCGGTAACGCTGCTGCGCCTCATCGAGCAGATTGCCGGGAGCGCGACCATGCCCCTGCGCGGCGAACCCGTCTCGCCACTGCAAATCACGGGTGTGCTCGAGACGCGCAACCTCGATTTCGACCACCTGCTCATCCTGTCGTGCAACGAAGGCAACATCCCGAAAGGCGTCAACAGTACGACGATGCTGCCCTACGTCGTCCGCCACGCGCACGGCCTGACCACGCCCGAGGTGAAAACCGCCGTGCAAGCCTTTTATTTCTACCGTCTGCTGCAACGCTGCGGCGACATCACCATCGCCTACAACAGCGCCACCGACGAAGGCAAAACGGGGCAGATGAGCCGGTTTATGTTGCAGCTCACCGCCGAAACCGACCCGAAGGTTTTTCACTTAACCCACCTCGCTTTACGCGCCGAGCAATCGCCTGTGCGCGGCCGCAAATCGGGCATCGAAAAAAGCGGTGCGGTGCTTGCCGGGCTTAATAAAATCACGTCGCTGTCGCCATCGGCAATCAACACGTACATGCGCTGCCCGATGAGGTTTTACTTCGAAAAAATCGCCGGCATCCGCGAGCCCGATAGCGAAGATATCGCCGACAACCGCATGTTCGGCACCATTCTTCACGCCGTGGCCGAAGACCTTTACGGCAGCATCATCGACAGCAACAGACTGCTCGCGCCGGAAGCCATCGATGCCGTGCTCGACGAGAAAGGGCACGCGAGAATCCGCCGCGCCATCGACAACGTCATCGCCCGCGAGCTGTTCAACGGCCGCAGCGCGCGTTACGACGGTTTGCAGCTCATCAACCGCGAGGTGATCGCCCATTACATCACGACCGTCCTGCGCGCCGACCGCGACCTTGCGCCGCTGCATATCGAGGGTCTCGAGCGCCCTGTTTACGGCACGTTCGACATCATCGTGAACGGCAAGCGCAGGCAAATTGAGATTGGCGGCATCATCGACAGGCTCGACAGAATCGACATCGGCGGCGGCGAGGTGCTCCGCGTGGTCGACTATAAAACAGGCGGCGGGATGCAGGAAACGCTCGGCAGCGTCGACGAGGTTTTCAACAGCGCGAACATCGAGAAAAAGCATTCCGATTATTATCTCCAAGCCATGCTCTACGCCACGCTCGTGCGCCGCTCCGACAAGCCGTTTGAGCACCGCAGCATCAGCTACGAACCGCTCAACCCGCGCGCGCTGCCCGTCCGCCCCGCCCTGCTTTTCATTCAGAAAAAGGCGAGCGTCGACGACCCTGTCCTGAAATTCGGCGGCAAAAACGACGCGCAGCCAATCGACGACATCGCCGACTGCGAACCCGCGTTCAGCCAACAGCTCGAGCAGGTCGTCGCCGAAATTTTCGACCCTTCCGCGCCCTTCGCCCCCACCTCCATCGACAAATTCTGCAACAACTGCCCCTTCCGCGCCCTTTGCAAAGGGTACAGTTGAAAGTAGTGCGAAGTAAGGTGGTTTAATTAAAGCTGATGCCGGCTTTGATTTAAAATAATTTTTATTCCGCAGTGAGATGAATGACGCGGCTGGACCAGTCGTTGAGCTTGGCGTAGTCTACGTCGTGGCTGTACGGCATTTCCAGTCCGTTTGCCATGAGATATGCGCCGGTGTAGGTGTGCCCCTCACATTCGAGAGAGTTGTTGTCTATGCGGTTCATCTCGCTGACGGTGTATTTCTTGTCGGGGTCGAGCCCTGCCATCTTCACTCTCGGGAAGTGTTCGTCTTTCATCGTTTCGAGTTTATACCAGAAGAATACCGCCTCGCTCTTGTCCTTGCTGACGTACATGAGCGACGCGAGGTTGTCTCCGTCGTAAGGCGAGTGGAGCCGGTAGAGGTCGCCGAACTGTATGACTTTACGCACCTCTTTGTATCCGCTTATCACGCCTCGACAGAAATCTTTCTCCTCGTCGGACATATTCGCTGGCTGGATTTCCATCCCGAGTCTGCCGGACATTGCCACGTCGCAGCGGAACTTCATCGATGTGGTGCGGAACACGGCATGGTTGGGCACGGCTGAGATGTGCTGCGCCATAGCTATTGCAGGGAAGAAATACGACGTGCCCCACTGCATGTAGATACGTTGGAGGGCGTCGGTATTGTCAGACACCCAGAACTCGTCGAAGTAAGGCAACAGTCCGTAGTTTGCCCGTCCGCCGCCCGACGCGCAGTCCTGTATGATGATGTCGGGGTATTTATCTCTTATTCGTTTACATACATTAATCAGTCCCTCATGATATGCGATATAAAGATGACTTTGGTCGTCGGCGGGGAGATACTGACTGCCGTGGTTCATCACGGGCGCGTTGGCATCCCATTTGATGTAGGCTATGTCAGGATATTTCGTCAAGAGGTTGTCAACGACGGAGAAGACGAAGTCCTGCACTTTCGGGTTGGCGAGGTCGAGGACGAGCTGCGTCCCTCCTCTGCCCGTTACCGGCTCTCGTCCCGGCGCTTTGAGCACCCAGTCGGGGTGTTGCTCGTATAGCTCCGCCGTGGTGTTGGTCATCTCCGGCTCTATCCAGATACCGAATTTCACACCGTTCTTTCGTGCGACGCGCAACAGTCCCTCTATGCCGTCAGGCAGTTTGCGGGTATCGACTACCCAGTCGCCGAGCGAGGAGTTGTCGGTGTTGCGCTGATATTTATCGCCGAACCAGCCATCGTCCATCACGAACAGTTCGCCGCCCATCGATGCTATGTCCGCCATCATTCTGTCCATCCCCTCTTGGTTGATGTCGAAATAGACGCCCTCCCACGAGTTGAGCAGTATCATCCGCTCTTGGTCGGCATGGCGGAGCTGGTAGCCTCGTGCCCAGTCGTGGAAATTGCGTGATGCGCCGGAGAGCCCGGCATTGGAGAATGTGTATGCCACGTGCGGGGTGGCAAAGGTCTCGCCCGGAGAGAGATGATATTCGGAGTTGTCGGGGTTGATACCGGCGAAATAGTAGTGGAACTCCGTATCGTCGGTGTCAATCTTCACGCTGTAATTGCCCGAATAGAGGAGCGCCGCGCCGATGATGTCGCCCGTATTCTCCTGTGCCTTGCCGTCGAGGGAGAACATCACTTCGTTGCGGTCGGTGGTGGCGTTGCGCAGTCCGTCCTTGTTCTTTATCGTGAGCAGTCCTGACGTGAGCGGCTCCTCTATGAGCTGTGCTTCGCTTGCCCAAGAGCCGTGCAGATGTGAGAGCCACACATTGCCGCGGCGGACGGGCATACAAGAGGAATAGAACTGCGTGAGAGTAACCCTCTTCCGCTCGTTGTTTGTTATGTCCGTCCAGCACTCTATCATGTCTACATCGTCGTAAGCGAGATAGTAGAGATGCATCGTATTGGGATAGAGCTCATCGCGCAGTGTGATGGTGAGCAGTTTGCCGCTGCGGGCTTTGCCGTTCGGCGCTTTGTCCGATACTGTCGTTATGCCGTAGTCCTCGCACAGGAGCTGTGTGGAGAGGTTCCCGTCGGCATGGCGCATGGCAAAGGCTACTTCGCTCATCGTGTGTGTGGCGCCGTAGGCGGGATAAATCTCCAAATGGCTCCAATTGGCATTGGTCGGAGAGGGCAGCGCGGCAAGCTCGTCGGTGGAGAGACGTGCGCCGTAGTAGACGAACGTCGGCTCCTCGCCCTTAGTGATGTTCAGCACGAGTGTATTGCCGGGAGTGGAGATGCTGACGTTTTCCGCTTCGGCATAAGTTGTCCCCAGCGTGAGGAGGACGAGTATAAAGAAATGTTTCATATCGGGAGAGAGTCTTGTCGGGTAAATGATGTTAAGTTTATTGTTCGCCGATGCGCTCTATCAGTTCGAGGCACATCCGGCTGTTGTGGTAGGGGCACTTCCAGAATCCGGCATGGTCGTCGCGGGTGTTGAGCACGCCGTTCTTGTCGCGGCTCCAATACCACTCGCCGTGCTCATAGTCGATGAGGTTTTCTTTGATGTATTGCCACACATTCATTGAAATAGTCAGCGCACGCTCATCTCCGAAGTGCTGATATAGGTTGTAAAATCCCACTACCGCCTCCGCCTGCACCCACCAATGCCGGTCGTCGTCGACGTGTCCCGTATCGAGGTTGGCCTCGTGTGTCATCGAGCCGTCGGCATTGAGTCCCTTCTCCGAAGCCTTTGCCACGAGGCGCACTATCGGCTCCACCTTTGCCAACACCGTTTTGTCTGCGAGGATGAGCGCCGCCTCGTGCATCAGCCACGAGCACTCTATGTCGTGTCCGTAGCTCTCGAGCCATCCTGCGCCGCGTGTCCAGTCCATCTCGAAGAAAAGGTCGAGGTGGTGAGTGGCGGGGTTGAGTATTTTGTCGCAGAATATGTCGATGATGTTTCTCAGCGCTTTCTCCACGCGGCAGACGACATCGCCCGTCACCTTTTGTTCTTTCAGGCAGCGGTAGAGGTTGGCGTAAGGCTCTATGATATGCAGATGGGTGTTCTGCGACTTGGGATAGTTGGCGTCCAACTCCGACAAGCGCACATCAGCCATCTCCTGCCACGTGCGTGTCTGCGCCTCGATGTATCCGCCGAATCTGCGGTCGAGCGCGTGCTCCTCTATCGTGTCGAACATCTCTATCGCCTTCGCGAGGACATCGCTGTCGCCTGTGGCACGCACGTATTCCGTCAGTCCGTAGAGTGCGAATCCGAGCGCATAGAACTGTTTCTTTGTGTCGACGGGCTTGCCCGTGCAGTCTACCGACCAATAGATGCCGCCATATTGCGCGTCGTAGAAATAGGTGAGGATATAGTCTTTCGCCCGTGTGGCGGCGGTGAGATACTCCTCTTTCCCCAATACACGATAAGCGGCGGAGAATGTCCACAGGATGCGGGCGTTGAGGATGCCGCCTTTCACCGCGTCCTTCACCAACGTGCCGTCGCCGCGCATCTGACCGTAGAACCCGCCGTTCTCACGATCCTGCATGTTGTCTAACCAGAAACGCAGGATGTTATTCTCCACGACATCCCGCATCTGGCGTGATAATAACTGCTTATCCGTCATTACTTGCGCATGGTATTAAGTTTGTTCGCTATTTGAACCATCGCACGCTTGCTAAGCGGATAGAACAGCAACAAGACAAGCATTATTGCCGCCACCGTAGCAGGGAAATAACTCATTGTAAGCTTCATACCAAGTATCGCGCTTGCCGTCTGTTCCGGCGCGTTGGACACCAGTCCGAAGCCGCCGAGAATCCACATCACCGCCGAGCCGGCTATTGCGCCGCCAAACTTCTGCGCCATCGAGCCGGACGAGAAGACAAGTCCCGTCGAAGCGGAGCCGTTGACCGCCTGACTGTAATCCGCCACGTCGGCGTACATACTCCACACCAGCGGCGAGACAATGCCCGTGAAGAGAGAGGTGAGGATTTGCAGGACGAGGATCCAGATGTAGCCCGCATTAGTAGCCGTAGGCAGATAGAAGAATGCGACGCTGAATATAATTAACGCTATACTCGAGAGGATGAACGCGGGTTTCTTACCGCCTGCAATATTCGACACGGGCACAGCCAACGCCACGCCTATCATGTTGCATACCTCTCCCACGGCGAGGAACACGCCCGCGAAGAAGATGAACGAGACAAAACCGAGGTCAACACCCGCCTGCTCGCCGATGAGATATTTGAAATAGAACGCCGCCGTAGAACCGCGCAACGTGTTGAAGAGATTCGTGCAAAGAGCGACACACGTCAACAGCCACCACGGTTTGTTCCTCACGAGCGACCCGACGTCTTTCCATATTGAGGCGGAGGGTGTCGGTTTGATATGCTCGCGCGTCATCAGGAAGCATACGAGGAACATCAGCAGGCACGCTCCGGCAATGACATACATCGCGTTCTGCCAGCCTACTTGTGCACCCAGTATCTCGTCGGCACCCGTGCCTTTGAGCGCCTTTACGAGCGGCTCCCAAGAGAATAATGCGATAAATGAACCTGCGTAGGCAAAGAACATGCGGAAAGAGGAGAAGATAGTCTTTTCGTCGGAGTTGTCTGTCATCACGCCGAGCATAGAGCCGTACGGCACATTGATACCGGTATATACGGTCATCATCAGGATGTATGTGGCATACGCCCACACCAGTTTGCCCGTCTCGCCGAAATGGGGCGTGGTGAAGAGCAGGCAGCCCGCTATGGCGAACGGCGCGGCGAACCACAACAGGAACGGACGGTATTTGCCCCAACGAGTGTGCGTGCGGTCGGCGATGGCGCCCATCATCGGGTCGGACACCGTGTCCCAGATACGGGTTACAAGCATCAGCATACCCGTTGCGCCGAGCGACAGCCCGAATACGTCGGCATAGAATATAGGAAGATAATAGCTGAATATCTTCCAGAACATAGACGAGGACATATCGCCGAAGCCATAGCCCACTTTCTCTCTCAGACTTGCCATAGGTTAGTATTTACGATTTTGTTATTTGTTCTTATTTGAGTTGTCTGTTCTTGCGTATTAATTCTTTTATTGTCTCTACTGAGGCTCCTGTGGTGTAGCCGTCGGGAGGAGTATTAAGACAATAATCGACAAGCCGCTCAATGGTGGATGTTACCACGTGGAGCCGCGTGTCGGACGAGGCGTAGTAGATGAACACCGTGCCGTCGTCGTCGATAATCCATCCGTTGGAGAACACCACATTCATCACGTCGCCGATGTATTCTTCGCCTTGTGGTACGAGGAAATATCCGCCGGGCTGCGCGATGACGCGTGTCGGGTCGTCCAAAGCGGTCATATACATATATAATACATAGCGCAGGCCCGAGGCGCAACCCCGCACGCCGTGTGCAAGATGGAGCCAGCCCTGCGGAGTCTTGACGGGGTGCGGGCCCTCACCATTCTTCACCTCCATTATAGTGTGGTAGTGGCGGGCATTGATGATACGCTCCTCTTTCACCTCCGCGTGCGTGATGTCGTCTATCAGCGCCCAGCCGATGCCGCCGCCGCTTCCCGCATCGATGAAGCCGTCTTGCGGACGGGTGTAAAGGGCGTACTTGCCGTTGACAAATTCGGGATGAAGGACAACATTGCGCTGGTGGGATTTTGATTTCAAATCGGGCAAACGCCGCCACGTTACAAAGTCCTTAGTCCTTGCTATGGCGCATGTTGCCGTAGCTGCAGATAAATCATTCGGCTGATTGTCATCGCGGCGTTCCGCGCAGAACAGCCCGTAGATCCATCCGTCTTCGTGAGCGGTGAGACGCATATCATAGATATTTGTTGCCGGGATCGTGTCTTCCGGCATCGTGATCGGTTCCTCCCAAAAGCGGAAATTGTCGATGCCGTTCAGCGACTCCGCCACAGCGAAGAAACTCTTGCGGTCAGCCCCCTCGACACGCACGACAAGCAGGTATTTTCCGTGCCATTTGATTGCCCCCGCATTGAGAACGGCGTTCATCATAATCCGCTGCATTAAGTAGGGATTGGCCTTCTCGCACAGATCATAGCGCCATTCGATTGGAGTGTGCTCCGCCGTGAGGACCGGGTTGGCATAGCGGTCGTAGATGTTGTTGCCGTGCGGAAGCTTCACGTTGGGACGCGAAAGAAGCGCCTCGTGGTATGCGCGAAGCCCGCCCAGCCGCTCATTGAAGTCCGTCATTTTATTTTCTTTATATCGTTGAGGAAGAGCATTGTTTTCTCGTCAGCCCAACTCTTGAAATCGTCCGCCGTCGGGGCATCCTTGCTCGCGCCGAAGTGCTCCTTATGCCAGTTGCGCCACGGCAGGAAATATACCACGGGGAACGGCTCTATCACGGGGCGGAATACGCGGGTCCACCACGTCGGATCAGGCGAGTTCTGGTGTCCGCACTCCGTCAGGGCGATGAGCTTGTTCCGGCTGAGGGCTATACTGTTAATTATGTTCAGGTCGGCGGTGAGCTGCCTGACGAAGTCCTCCTCCGTGCCCCACTGATAAGCGTCGACACCTATCAAGTCGACCCTGTCGTCGCCGGGATACCTCACGAGCCAGCTCTCCTCTGTCCAATTGCCTTGCAGGTTGGGCGAGAACGACCAAACGATGCTATCCGGCAACCGCTCGCGGATAAAGTCCTGCGTCATATCCCACAGCGCATGAAACTCTTCGTCGCTGCACAGGTCTTGCCCCCACCAGAACCACGAGCCGTTATTCTCGTGCCACGGGCGGAAGATGACGGGAATCGGATTGCCTTTATCGTCGGTCAGGGAAACGAGAAAATCGGTTACGCGACAGAGCCACTGCTGAAATTTCTCATGTTGCGAGCCGCCCTCCAACACGCTCGCACACGTTGTTTTCGGGTCAACCACCTCTTTCGCAAGCGGGCATTGATTAAGTTGCCGCAGGGCATCCATCGCCGTGTTGTAAGCAAGGGTATCTCGTTCAATCCACGCCGTCGTGCCGAGCAGCGGGTTGCGCGGATGCCACGAGATGGCGATGATGCCGCCGCGCCGGTAGTGGTTTTGTATCTCTTGGCGTATGCGGTCGAATGGCACGGAGTCAAGGTTGCATTCGTTGCCGAGCTCTATGCCGCCAAGGTCGAAACCCATCACGGCGGGCCAGTCGCCCACAAGTTCCTTCGTGTCGCTGCGCCCTTCCTCCCACATCCACGTGATGCCGTAGAACGGGTCGTCCTGATGGCCGTACATCACGCCTTTCTTCCGGATGTCCGCTAACCGCTGCACGAGCCTTTCTTTCGGCGACAGCGGACCTTTCGCGGGGACAAGCGCCGGGACGAGGAGCAACGCCGACAAAAGGATGATTTTCTTTGTCATCGTTTTAAATAGAAATATGTGTAAAGAAAAAACGAAGACCGGTCATTGTGGGAAAAGCATCCCGACCGGTCTCCGTTTGTCAAAGCGTTATTGCACGGCGAACAGGGCGTCGACAATCTGCTGCTCGTACCACGTGCGCGTGCTGCGGTTGTAGAGACCCATCCACCACAGGCCTGACGTGTTGTAAGCCTTCATCTTCGTGGCGATGTATGTGGCGTACTTCACGCGCTCGGCCATGTCTTTCTCCTCATCGATGGCGCCGAACTCACCGAAGATGAACGGTATGCCCAGCTCGTTGAAGCGGTTGTAGCAGTTGGTAACCACCTCGTCGATGGTCGCCTCGCAGTCGCTGTCGAAGATGAGGATGTTGTAGTCGTACTCCGAACCGTCGGCGTTCTTGCCCGAGTTGTTGTTACAGAAGTTGTACGGGTCGTAAGTGTGAATCGAGCCGTAGATATGGTTCTGGTGAACATCCTCGGGAACGGTCAGCTCGTTGAGCGGCACGGTGGTGTTGCCTGTCGCGGAGTAGGTCGTGATGGCGAGGTTGCGGTATTCGTTGTTGCCGCCCGTAGCGCGCACGGTGTTCACGAAGTCCTGCTGCAACTTGTTGATAGCGGTGTAAGCGCCGTCGCCCGCCGAAGGAGCGGTCCAGCTGTAACTCTTGTTCAGAATCTCGTTGAACGACTCGAACAGCAGCTTCTCGCCATAGTCCTTAAACTCGGTCGCGATCTGCTGCCACAGCTTCTGGTAATGCTCGGTCTGCGTCGGATAATCGTCCTCGTCGGCATATAGCCAAGCGGCGTTATCCCCGCGGCTGGAGTCGCCCGCGCCGGTGTCGTGCTGCACGTTGAGGATGCAATAGCAACCGGCATTAAGCACGTAGTCGACCACTTCCTTGACGCGCGCCATCCAGTCGGCATCGATGTTCCAATCGTCGTCAACATGCGGATACCATGTTACCGGCACGCGGATGATGTTAAAGCCCGCTGCTGCGATGTCGTCGATGATGTCCTGCGTCGTCAACGGCTGTCCCCACGAGGTCTCCCATACTGACGTGCCTTGACTGAAATCGAGCCACGACGAATTGGTGTAATCGGGGTTGGCATCGAGCGTGTTACCGAGGTTGTAACCGAAGGTGAGGTTGCTTACCATCGCGAACGCCGTCTCGAACGGGTCGCCCTCATCGCTCTCGCTGCCCCTCTGCGTTACGGGTATGGCGAGGGAGAGCCCTCCGGCCGTCACCGTCAGCGTCGTCGAGCGCGAGGCACCGCTGTTGGCAGCCACCGTCAGCTTGACATACGAGCGGAGGTTGGTGGAAGCCGTGTCGGCATATTCCCAGCCGTAACCGGCGTGCGGCGTAACGGTGATCCAATCCTCGTCCGCATCGGGCAGGGACACCGCCCAGTCGGCATCGGTATTGATGCTCAGCACGCGGAACGATGAACCCATCGTGAACTCGATCGACTGCACATCCGTGCCGTTGTAGCTGACGGTGAGCCCCGTTGCCGTGCCGGTCTTGTCGTCGTCGCTACAACTCTGAATGAACAGAGCCGTAACGAGGACCGACATCAAAAATATAATTTTCTTGCTCATAGTTGTTATCATCAATTAGTTTGACGGAATATAGATGACGCGGATATTGTCAATCTTGACGTCCACATCGCCCTTCGCCGTGCCTTGGTTGTAGTACATCAGGTAGAACTGCCAGAGCTGCGTGTCGACGATCTGCGACCATGTCATGCCCTGATAACAATCGAAGTTGTCGAGGCTCACCGTGACGCGGTACCACATGTTCTTATGATACTCGCCGTTGATGTCGGCCAGCACGGGCGGGTTGAACGCGAACTCCTGCGCCTCGTAGTCGGTCCACTCGAAGCCGTTGTCGTAGTAGTACTGGCTGTCGTCGCCGAGCTGTATCATATAACGCAGGTAGCCGGGGAACGTGCCGTTATTGAAGTCGGAGTTGTCGTAGACGTTGTATGCGAAATAAACGTCGGTCGAGGGAGCATCAGCCGGGATATTATCCGAGAGCGGGAAGGAGTTGCCGTTCCAGTCCTTGCGGAAATAAATCATCGTGCCCCACCAGCTCTGACCGGTGTTCGGCAGGTCGATATAAGCGTATACGCCGTCGTCCGTGCCGCTGTCGGCATACGAAGCGTTCGGGTCCCACCCGTTGTCCGTCGCATCATCGTTGTCGAAGGTGGTCAGGATGGTCGACCAGTCATAGAACCGCTCCACCGTGGCCGTGCCGCCAGGCGTGGTGATGGTCAGCGTCGGGTCGCTGCCTTCGGAAGGCTTGCGCCGGAACGGGATGCAGATGGTGTCGTAGGTCTCCGAAATGGTGAACTCATCCTCGGAAAGGGTGATGTCGCCGTAACTGATCTGTGCCTGCAACAGCTCGGTACCCGTTATGATAAGGTCCTCGCCGATCTGCGGCATATCGTTCGACACGGTCTTGATCACCGGTACGCCGGGATTAACCGAGAAACCGATGTAGGCGTTGCCCGCGGCGCACTCGAAGACAAGCGTACCGCTCTCGGGAATGTTCTCCGGCACGGGGAAAGTGAGCACGGAGGTCGTCTCATAGTAGTTCGTCGAACTGAGGTGATGGTCGGCCATTACGGTCTCTATGCCGGTGATCATCGTGTGGTTGCCCGGCACCTCGCCGGTGATGTTCATCTCGACAAACTCGTCGTAAGGGATGTCGGTGATGTACGCGCTCTCGATGTCGACGAGGTTCATACCGTTCACGGTAACGATGTTGCCGGCCGTGCGCGGGTAGTCAGCATCGATGCGCGTGATAGACGGCGACGGACCGTAGACGGTGAACGCATAGGTAGCCGTACCCAGGGCTGTCTCGACGCGTATCTCGCTCTTGAGGCTGCTGTCGAGCGACGGCAAGACGAAACCGTTCTCCTCGGAGGGGATGGTTACGATAATGCTGTGGTTGGTGTTAAGCGTGGGGTTGAGGAACACCTCTTGGTCGCACACGTACACGGCGAGGGCGTCGGCCAGATTGTTACCCAAAATGGCAATCATCGAACCGGCGCCGGCCTTGGTGAACAAGCTGTCCGCATACTCGGGGTCGGTAACGCGCACGCCGGTGATGGTAGGCGCTCCGGTGGCTTTCTCCTCATCGTCCGAGCAGGATGTCATTGCCGGCAGGATTACCGCGGCAAGCAACATCGTGAGCAACAGGTTTTTGGTGTTGAATATGTTCTTTTTCATATTATTCGCGCAATGATTAAAAAGTTTCATCCTTCGTAGCGGTTATTCGTCGTCCCCGAAGTCGTAGGGCTGCGGGTCTTCGTTGAAGTAGTAGTTCTGGATGACATCGCTCTCGGGGTATGCCATGAAGATGTTGGCTTCGCTCAGCACGATAGGCTGGTAGTCAGAACCTTTGTCGTTAAGCAACTGGTCGCGCAACGTCGCGTAGTCGTAACCCTGCGCCTCGGTCTGCACAACGGTGTTGTCGTTCTCACCCGCGCGCAGGCAGTCGCTCCACAGCACGTAGCCGTTCTCGTCGAAGAGATACCATGCGTTGTTGCCCGGGAACACGGCGCGGTAGGACAGCGTGCCGTCGCTGTTCAGGAGCACGTCGCCTTCGCGGGTCTCCCATGCGCGGTGCTGCTTATAGTTGAAGAACTGCAGCATCGTCTGCGGCTTCCAGCGGTACCATGTTACCATATCCCACCAGTTGAAATACTCCATGCAGAACTCTATGCGGCGCTCGCGGATGATGTCGTCGAGGGTGATCGATGTGTAAGGATGCACGCCCGCGCGGTCCCTTACGGCATTAAACGCCGCGAGAGCCTCACCGTCTGAGGTCGACTCGTTATTACCGAGTATTGCTTCGGCCTTTATTAAATAGACATCCGCCAAGCGCTGGATATAGGTGTTCAGCGGCGATGCCATCTGCGCGAGGTTGCAAGGCGAGACGTCGGCCTTAGTGCCAAGCACGCCTTTCTTGTTCTGCGCCCAGTTGTGGTTGTAGGTGTAACCGCCGTCGGCCATAAGAATATAGTCGTAGTAGCTGCCCGGGGTGAAGAACGTGCCGTGCAGACGGTGCGCAGCCTCATCGGGGTCTTCGTTGTAAAGGTCGAGCATGTCGACGGAGGCCGTCAGACTGCCGCCCCATACATTCACGTCGGTAACCTCACTGAAAGCAAGGTCGGAGTAAAGCGCGTTCATCGCACCCCACTCGCCCGAGTTCGGGTCAGCCCAGCGCATGGCGAGGATGGTCTCCTCGTTGTCGTTGTTCTGCGCCTTAAACAGGTCTTCATAGTCGGCCATGAGCGAATACTTGCCCGAGTTTATCACCTCGTCGCAAAGGGAGATCACCTCTGCAAGGGTCTCCGTATTCCTGTCGTGGTCGCCTTTGGAGTCGGCATCCCAGCCGCTCTGTGCCAGCAATGCCTTTGCCAATGCCGCCTTCGCCGCATACTTGCAAGGGTGATGGTCGGTACCCGTCTCGGGCAGGAGCTCGGCGGCACGGCGGAAATCGCGGATGATGAATTTCAGCACGTCGCTCTCGGGGTTAAGCGGGCGGATCGGGTTCTCCACCATCGACTGGTTGTCCTCGAAAAGGATGTTTGCGCCCCAGCCGCGCAGCAGATAGAAATACGCCCAGCCGCGCATGAGGTAGCACTCGCCGATAGCGGCCTGCTTGACGCTCTCCGTAACGTCCTCGGTGCAGTAAGCCTCGAGGTTCGCCAGCGTGGCGTTACTCAGCGTTACGACGTTATACAGCGACGACCACGCAAGGGCCATATCTTCCGTCAGGGCCGTAACTTGGAACTTGGCGAACTCGGCGCTCACGTACGGGTTCCACGCGTCATTAGCGCGGTAGGAGCCCATGCCGACAATGGCGCGGCGGTTGAAGTCGAACCACGCCCTGTTGTAAAGGGGTTCGGTTCCTTTGAGCACCGCGTCGTCGGATGAATAGTATGTTTCGGCCGTGTACTCTCCGCTGGGCACCTTGTCCAAGAAGTCGGAGCCGCAACTGCAAAGCGCCGTTACGACCACTACGGCAGACATTATTATATATGTTCTTTTCATATTGTCCGGTACGTCTTAGAATTTAACTTTCAAACCAACGGTGTAAATCCTCTGCGAAGGATAGCGGTAGTAGTCGATGCCCTGAAGGAGCACGCTCTGTCCGTACGCGCCCACCTCCGGGTCGTAACCGTCGTAACCCGCAATGGTGAACAAGTTCTGGATGTTGGCATAGACCTGCACCCACTCGAGGGTGATCGGTTTAAGCCATTTCTGCGGCAGGTTCCAAGCCAGAGAGATGGTCTTCAGCCTCAGGTACGAGCCGTTCTCCACGAAGCGGTTGCTCACGCGGTTGTTGTCGTTCAGGTTCGAGCCGGCGGCGCTGATACGCTGTACTTGTGCCGTTGTCGGGTTCGAGATGTACACGTTCGAGATGTCCGTTGCCGAGCCGTTCGGGTCGATGAGGGCAATCTGCGCGTACTTCGACACCATGCTCATCATGTTGCCGTAGTTGTCGGTGTTGGTGTGCTCCTGCTTGACGAGGTTGTAGATATCTCCGCCGACACTGCCGTTGAGGAAGAACGAGAACTCGAAGTCTTTCCACGTGATGACGTTGTTCATACCGAACGTGAATTTCGGGTTCGGGTCGCCGATATATGTGCGGTCGGCCTCGGTGATCACGCCGTCGCCATTGATATCCTCGTAGATGTAGTCGCCCACCCAGATGCCGTTCTGCGCGATAGGCTGGAGGTCGCCGTTCGTGTCGACAGGACGGGCCACGGCCACCTTGTCGCCATTGGCGTCGAGCAGGTATTCGCCTTGCGCGTTCTTCTGGTAGAAATCGCTCTCTTGCGTGTACATGCCGATGACCTTATACCCGTAGAAGCGCCCGACGGGACCGCCGATCTCCGACAGGGTATAGGTCTCGCTGCCTATCGTACCCGAGATGGTGGAGCTCTCGCTGTTCAGACCGGTGAGCTCGTTGCGGTTGACCGACAGCGTGATGCCCGTGCGCCATTGCCAGTCGTGCTTGTCGATATTAACCGTGTTAAGGGTGAACTCGACACCTTTATTGCGGATCGAACCGGTGTTCACCCACGGCGCGGTCATACCCATGTAATCGTTGTTGATGACATACGACGGCAGCGCGGCTTGCATGAGCAGGTTGTCCGTATTCTTAAGGTACAAGTCGACGATAAGCTCTATGCGGTTGTTGAAAAGACTGATGTCCAGACCGGCGTTCCAGGCCTTCGTGCTCTCCCATTTGAGCGAGGAGTTGGCGAAGTTGCCGGGGTAATAACCCGTGCCCCATGCCGTCGTCGTGTTCGACATCGCGGCGCCGTAAGCGTACGACCCGGAGCTCTGGTTACCCACGAGACCCCAGCCCAGACGGAGCTTGAGGTTGCTTATCCATTCGATGTTCTTCATAAACTTCTCGTTGTTGATCCTCCATGCTACGGCAGCCGAGGGGAACCAGCCCCAGCGGTTGTCCGCACCGAAGCTCGACGAACCGTCGGTACGCAGCGTTGCCGTAAGCAAGTAGCGGTCGAGAAGGTTGTAGTTAAGACGTCCGAAGTACGACTCGATAGCCCATTCCGTGCCGTCGTCCCCGGAGTTTACAGCCGTAGACGAGTCGCCGACATTCAGCGAGTGCAGCGTGTCGGAGATGTAGCCCTTGCGCGTGCCGGAGAGGCTCTCCCAGTTGCCCCACTGTGCCTCGTGGCCGAGCATAATCTGGAAGTGGTGGGCCTTGGTGATGTCGAAGTCGTAGGTGGCGTACTGCTTGAACGAGTTGTATTTGCTCAGCGTCTTCGTGCGCGTCGACTGGCTCTCCACCTGTATCGAACCGTAGGTGTATTCCGGCACGAAGTAATAGGTGTTGCCCCACGCGCGGTCGCCACCGTACTCGAGGCGTATCGTCAGACCCTTGATAGGCGTGATGTTCGCGAAGACATTGTAGTCCAACTGGTAGTTGTTATTGCGGTTCTCCTTCATCTCCGCCTCGAAGATCGGGTTGCTGTAGTATGTGGCGAAATCGTTCGTCTGAGGCACGGCGTACGAACCGTCGGGGTTGCGGACAGCCATATCGGGCAACTGGTTCAGCGCCGTAGAGATGACATTGCTGTCGTCGAACGTGGTGATTTGCTTCGTGTTGGCGTATGCCGCATTGAAGCCCACCTGCAACCACGAGGTGATGTTCGTGTCGATGTTCGTGCGGAACGATGCGCGCGTGAAGCCCGAGCCGATACCCACACCGTCTTGGTCGAGGTAGCCGCCCGACAAGGAGTAGTTCATATCCTTGTTGCCGCCCGAAATGTTCACCGTATGGTTCTGCATGAACGCCGTGCGGTAGAGCTCGTCCTGCCAGTTCGTACCTTTGGTCAACAGTGTCGGGTCGAGATAGGTGTCCGACGAACCCCAGCCGCGCACCTCCGCACGCTGGTTATAGAAGTCGGCATACTCATAGAGATCCATCACGTCGAGCTGCTTCGGCAGTTGCTGCCAGCCGACATAACCCTCGTACTGGATCTTCGCCTTACCGTCCTCGCCGCGCTTGGTGGTGATGAGCACCACGCCGTTCGATGCGCGCGAGCCGTAGATGGCCGTGGCCGAAGCGTCTTTGAGCACCTCGATGTTCGTGATATCCGACGGGTTGATGCTCGCCAAGACACTGCTGTTGTCGCTCGTGTTACCGCTCACGGCAATACCGTCGATGACGTAGAGAGGCTCGTTGCCGCTGAGCGAGTTGATACCGCGAATCTGCACGGAGATACCGCCGCCCGGCGCACCGGAGTTCTGAGTCACTTGCACGCCCGCGATACGCCCTTGCATCGCTTGCTCCAACGATGTGTTCACACCCTGTTTGATGGCTTTCTCGTCGATGGACGATACCGACCCCGTCAGGTCGCTCCGTTTCATCACACCATAACCGACCACCACAAGCTCGTCCATGAGCTGGGCGTCTTGCTTGAGGTCAATCGTCACGGATGTGCGCCCGTTGAGCTTCACCTCAGCGTCCTGGAAGCCGACATAGCTCACGGACAGCGTCGCCTGGGCGCTCGCCACTTTAAGGCTGAAGTTACCGTCAACATCGGTAACCGTCGCGTTCTGCGTGCCCTTCTCGCGCACCGTCGCGCCTATTGCCCCCTCGCCGATGTCGTCGTAGACAGTACCCGTTACGGTAACCTGCGCCGAGACAGCCGTCGATACGAACAAAAGCAACGACAAGATTGCGAACTTAAAGCTTTTGATTCTTTCCATTCTGATGGCTTTTGAAATGTAGGTTTTTAATTGATTTACACTCTTTTATAAAATTATAAATAGCTTCGGTTGCGAAATTAATACTTTTTCATAATCGCCGCTTGCATTATTTTTACAAATGCATAGTACTATCTTGACATTAACCGATCACAATCTCAACATTGTGTTCGCCGTTAGTGCAAGGGATGATGTTACCCGGGGCGGCCTTGCCGTCGATCGTCATCGACACCTTGCCCTTCTCGAGGCCTTTCGGGTTCGACACCTTGATGTTGAAGATGCCGTCGCGGAAGCGTCTGACAATTGAGTATTCCTTCAACGTCGCGGGCAGGCACGGGTCAATCTCGAGACCGTCGTAAGTCGGTTTGATGCCGAGGATATATTGCGTGATGGTCAGCCAGTTCCACGCCGCGGTACCCGTGAGCCACGAGTTCTTCCCTTCGCCCGGCACGGCAGCGTCTTTGCCCGCCACCATCTGCGAATAGACGTAGGGCTCCACCTTGTGCAACCGCTGGTCCTTGATCCACGCCGGACAGATCTTTGTGTAGTGGTCCCACGCGTCGTTGCCCCTTCCCGCCACCGTCTCGCCGATGATCACCCACGGGTTGTTGTGGCAGAAGATGCCGGCATTCTCCTTGTAGCCCGCGGGGTACGAAGAGATCTCGCCCATCTCGACGTGGTAAGTGGTGAAAGCGGGTGTGTTGAGCACTATGCCATGCTCCGAGTCCATATATTTCTTCACGGCATCGAGAGCCTTGGCAACCATGCCGTCGCCGAGCCCTATGCCCGCCATCGTGCACCAGCCCTGGCTCTCGATGAAAATCTTGCCCTCGGCGTTCTCCTTCGAACCGATCTTATTGCCGTAGTAGTCGTAGGCGCGGAGGAACCACTCCCCGTCCCAGCCGTAACGCTTCACCGCGTCAACCATCTCGCTCACCTTTGCGCGTGCGCGCGACGCCTCTTCCTTATCGCCCGTCCTGTCGCACAGCCCGGCATATTCGTTGCCGCAGAAGACGAACAGTCCGGCAATCATCAGCGATTCGGCCTTCGACCCTTCCGTCTTGTTCTCCGTCGTCTGGAAACTCTCGTTGGGATCCCACGAGAAGCAGTTCAGGTTGAGACAGTCGTTCCAGTCGGCACGCCCTATCAGCGGCAAGCCGTGCGGACCGAGGTTGTCCGTAACGTGGTTGAACGAAATCCTGAGATGCTCCATAAGGCTCACCTCCGTGCCCGCCTCGTTGTCCCACGGCACCTGCTCGTCGAGGATAGAGAAGTCGCCCGTCTCTTTGACGTATGCCACAGTACCGAAGATGAGCCACATCGGGTCGTCGTTGAAGCCCCCGCCGATGTCGTTGTTACCGCGCTTGGTCAGGGGCTGGTACTGGTGGTAGCACCCGCCGTCTGGAAACTGTGTGCTTGCGATGTCGATGATGCGCTCACGTGCGCGCCCGGGCACCTGATGGACGAAGCCGACAAGGTCCTGATTGGAGTCGCGGAAGCCCATGCCGCGCCCTATGCCGCTCTCGAAGAAACTGGCCGAGCGCGAGAAGTTGAACGTGATCATGCACTGATACTGGTTCCAGATATTCACCATGCGGTTCAGACGGTCGTCGCCGCTCGTCAGAGAGAACTTGCCCAGCAGGTCGTCCCACATTGCCCGCAACTCACCGAATGCCTTGTCAACCGCCTCAGTCGTGGCGAAACGCTCTATCACCCGCCGCGCTTTCGTCTTGTTGACAAGCGTAACGTCGCTTGCCTGCGAAGAGATGAGCTCGCCGCGCCGTTTGCGTTCGATATCCTCTTTGGAAAACTTCTCCTCCTGAGAGTTCTCCACATAGCCCAGCAGGAACACGAAATCCTTGCTCTCTCCCGCACGAAGCTCCACGTCGATACAGTGCGACGCGATAGGACTCCAGCCGTGAGCCAAGGAATTAGAAGGCTTGCCCGCCATAACGCACTGCGGCGCGTCGAAGCCGTTGTACAGCCCTACGAAGCTCTCGCGGTCGGTGTCGTAGCCGCTCACGGGCACGTTGACCGAGTAGTAAGCATAATGGTTGCGGCGCTCCTTATATTCCGTCTTGTGATAGATGACGCTGCCGTCGATCTCCACCTCCCCCGTAGAGAAGTTGCGCTGGAAATTCTCCATATCGGTGGCCGCGTTCCACATGCACCACTCCGCGAAAGAGAACAGTTTCAGGCGCTTCGTCGCGCCGCTAAGATTCGTCAGCGTCACTTTCTGCACCTCCGCCCATGTGTCGAGGGGCACGAAGAACAGCACGCTCGCACGCACGCCGTTCTTGCAGCCCGTGATGCGCGTATAGTTCATCCCGTGGCGGCACTCGTAGAAGTCGAGCGGCGTCTTGCAGGGCTTCCAACCGGGGTTCCACACCGTCCCGCCATCGTAAATATAAAAATAGCGTCCGCCGTTGTCCATCGGCACATTGTTGTAACGATAGCGCGTGATGCGGCGGAATTTGGCGTCGCGGTAGAAATTATATCCGCCCGCCGTGTTGCTGATCAGTCCGAAGAAATCCTTGTTGCCCAGATAGTTGATCCAAGGAAAGGGAGTGGCCGGGTCCGTGATGACATATTCGCGGGCAGCGTCGTCGAAATGTCCGTAAGTCTTTTGTTCCATATCCGATTTAATTCTCTATTATTAAACAATGCTCGACAGTATATTGTCTCACTCCCCCGGCACCTCGGCGACGAAAGGCACGACGGGCAGCCCGCGGAGGTTGTGGAGCCGTCCGGGCAGGAAATTGCGGTAGAGGTAGCGGACGGCGGTGATCTTGTCCGCCTCGGGGCAGATGAGTTTCAGGAAGCCGCCTTGCCGGGGGACATTCTCCCACGCCGACGAGGCCCAGACGGTGGCGGGGTGCCAATTGCCCTCGGAGTCTTGCGCCTCGAAGTTCTCGATATTCTCTATCTTGTCGAAGCCCTCCTCGCCGTTCGTGAAATAGAGCTGCAACACTTCTCCGCCGGTCTTCGGCTCGGCCACGGATGTACCGGCAATAACGTTATCTCCGTCGGAGGACGAGCTGACGGTCATATATTCAAATTCAGGCGCTTCGGCGGCGATACCCTCGATGCCGTAGTCGCGTGTGGCGGCCATATAAGCCAGTCGCCTGCCGATCTCAAGCTTGCGGCAACCGTGCACCTGGTTGGTCTCGTAGGGGTAGATGAGATCCGACGTGGCGACGCAACCGCTGTTCTCCAAAACTTTCGTTATCTTATGCTGGGCGATGCGGAACTCCGGACCTGTGGAGCCGTCCGGGCCGTCGCCGTAAGCGTATGGCGGCATCTCCACGCTGTAAACGGGCAGCTTGTCATCGCCCTGACGCCAGATCGTGCGCCAATGGCGTATCATTGCGGAGAACCGCTCGATATATTCCTCCGGTTGCCCGACATTACTCTCGCCCTGATTCCAGAGGAACCCCTTTATGGTATATCCGGCCAGCGGATAGAGCATGCCGTTGTACATCACCATCTTCTCGTGGTAGTCGTAGTCGTCCATCGGCACGAGCCCGTCGGGGTAGGTCAGCAGAATCTCTTTCGGCATCCATCCCTCCACGGCGCTGCCGCCCCACGAGCAGTTGATGATGCCCACGGGGACATCGAGCAGGTCGGTCAGCGTCCGCGCGAAGAAATATCCCGCGGCGGAGAACTCCGGAGCATTGGCGGGCTCGCATATTTTCCACGCGCACGTTACATCGCTCTGCGGCTCTTCGGCACGCGTCTTCGGGATGGTGGCCACACGGATGGCTTTGCGGTATTGTCCCGCACCAGCAATAGCCTCGTTAGCGCCCTCGACGGGGCAGTTCCAGAAGCCTCTGAGCGGCATCTCCATGTTCGACTGTCCCGAGCAGAACCACACCTCGCCGACAAGCACATTATTTATCACAATCTCTTCGCCGTCGCCCTTTATCGTCAGGGTGTACGTCTCGTAAGAAGCTTCCGGCGTGGCAACAAGCACCTCCCAGCGCCCGTCCGTCTTGTCCGCCGTCGCCTTATATTCCTTGCCGTCCCAACTTGTGGAGACCGACACCTGAGAGCCCTTCTCAGCCCAACCCCACAGCCGCGCATTAGTCTGCTGCTGGAGCATCATATTGTCTGAAAACACCTGCGGCATAGTCAGAGAAAAAACCGGCATGCACGCCAAAACACTTGCAAAAAATAAAAATAATCGTTTCATAGCAGTAATGGTTTTCGGCAAAGTTAACCTTTTCGCGCAAGGTGATATGATACTTTTTTTGCATTTCTTTGTAGTAAATTCAATGTTTTCGCGTAGCTTTGCCGATGGTAACATCAAAACTTTATCATGTCAAAGATAGTAACCGAGGTGGCGCCCCTTCAGCGCGGGGACTGCTTCTATATTGCCGAGCGCCACAAGACGAGTTTCACATACCCGCTCCACCGCCACATCGAGTATGAGCTCAATTTCGTGGCCAACTGCCGGGGCGTCAGACGCACGGTGGGCGACTCGCTCGAGGTGCTTGGCGACTACGACCTCTGCCTGCTCGGCGGGGGCATCGAGCACGAATGGAAGCAATACCAATGCCGCTCTGCCGACATCTACGAGATCACCATACAGTTTGCCGACGACATCTTTGCCGGTCCGCTCATCGAGAAAGCAGCCATGGCAAGCATCAGGAACATGCTCAAAGACTCCGAAACGGGCATAGCCTTCTCGATGGAAGCCATCATGCTCTCCTTCGGGCGGATAAAAACGCTCCTGACCCTCACCGACAGCTTCTACCGGATGACGGGACTATTCGAGATACTCTATGAGCTGTCGAAGACTTCCTACCGCCAACTGGCCAGCAGCGCCTTCGCCGGGGCAGACACCTCCAACGACAACCGACGCATACAGAAGATCACCGACTATGTGGCCGAACATTTCAAGGACGACATACGCCTTGCCGACATCGCCTCGCAAGCGGGCATGACACCCTCCGCGTTCAGCCGCTTCTTCAAACTGCACACCCACAAGAACATCTCCGAATACATCATCGACACGCGACTCGGGTATGCCGCACGAAAGCTGGCCGACAGCTCAATGACCGTCCTCGAGATATGCTACACCTCAGGATTTAACAACATCTCCTACTTCAACCGCATCTTCCGAAAGAAAAAGGGGTGCACGCCCACCGAGTTCCGAAATAACTACCATAAAACCAAGATCGTCGGGTGAGACCTTTTGCCATTAGCCTTTACGGTCAAAATACCACAAACTAAAAACCGCCGCGGCAACCGATTGTTTCACGATTGCCATGGCGGTTGAATATTTGTTTAAAAGTAAGTGCCCGGCTTATTAATCAAGCACCCGGCTCACTTGCGGTAGTCGGCTAAAACATCAACCGATGACGAGAGGATGAAGTGACTGTGCTTCATTATTTCCGCTGCGGCATATCGTGTGTAGACGCGTGCGGAGGGTGCGAAGAGTTCGGGGCTGCGTGTGGCGTCGTCGATGAGGAGGTTGGTCATGATGATTGTTGCCGCCATTTCGTAGAGGTGTCGCGCGCAGAGGTCTTTGTACTCATCGTCTTGCGCGGCTACTACCTTTTCCACACATTCATTATATTTCTCCGCCATTTCCTTTGCGGTGGTGCGCAGGGGTATGAGTTCGGACGATGTTTCCTCTTCCTGCATCTTGGCTATGATCTGCCCGTAGAAACCGTTGGTGACATAGCGAATGGCTGCGACGGTCTGCAGCTGCGTCGTGCCCTCGTAGATGGATGTGATGCGTGCGTCGCGATAGAGGCGTTGGCAGGGGTATTCGAGCATGAATCCCGAGCCGCCGTGTATCTGTATGCCGTCGTATGCGTTTTGGTTGGCGTACTCGGAGTTCATCCCTTTTGCTAAGGGGGTGAAGGCATCTGCCAAGCGCGAGTATTCCTTGCATTCTTGCCGCTCCTCGGGCGTGAGCTTGCGCTCGCGTGCAATGTCTTCGAGGGCTTTGTAGATGTCGACGTAGCGGCTTGTGGCGTAGAGGATGGAGCGTCCTGCTGCGAGGCGCGCTTTCATTACGGAGAGCATCTCGTAGACTGCGGGGAAATTGATTATCTCTTTGCCGAACTGCCGGCGTGATTTAGCGTATGTAAGCGCCTCGTTGTATGCCGCTTGGGAGATGCCTACCGACTGTGCCGCTATGCCGAGACGTGCGCCGTTCATAAGCGCCATGACGTATTTTATCAGTCCGAGCTTGCGGCTGCCGCACAGTTCCGCCCGCGCGTTCTTATATACTAATTCGCATGTGGGCGAGCCGTGGATGCCGAGTTTGTTCTCTATTCGCCGCACGTCGACCCCTCCGTCGCGTTTGTCGTAGATGAACATCGACAGGCCGCGTCCATCGCGCGTGCCCTCTTCAGACCGGGCAAGAACAAGGTGGATGTCGGAGTCGCCGTTGGTGATGAACCGTTTGCAACCGTTGAGGCGCCAGCAGTTGTTCGCCTCGTCGAACGTGGCTTTGAGCATGACGCTTTGCAAGTCGCTTCCCGCATCGGGCTCTGTGAGGTCCATCGACATCGTCGCACCTTTGCATACACGCGGCACGAAGCGTTGGCGTTGGTCCTCGTCGCCGAACTCGTATAAAGTCTCGATACAATCTTGCAGCGACCAGATATTCTCGAATCCCGCGTCGGCTGTGGCGATGATCTCGTTGATGGCGGAATAGGGCACGGAGGGGAAGTTGAGTCCTCCGTAGCGCCGCGGCATCGTTACGCCGTTTAGCCCCGCCTTTACTGTGGCGTCGAGGTTCTCGTAGGTCTTTGACGCGTAGTGGACCCGTCCGCCTTCGTGGTGCGGTCCTTCGGCGTCGACGTCTTCTGCGTTTTGCGCCACGATGTTCGCGCTGATGTCGCCCGCGAGTTCGAGCACGCGGTCGTAGTTGTCGATGGCGTCTTCAAAGTTCTCGGGAGCGTAGTCGTAAGTGTCTTTGTCGGCGTATCCGCGCTCTTTGAGTTCCACGATGCGGCGCATCAAAGGATGGGAGAGGTAGAACTTTATCTCGGGGTTGTCTGTATAGAAATTTGCCATAATCGTTTGTTACTTGCTGTTCTTCTTGTAATATTTTATCATCTTGGGCACAACGTCTTCTACGGAGCCGATAATCACGTAGTCGGCAATGCGGTTAATCGGCGCGTCGGGGTCGGTGTTGACCGAGACGATGATGCCGCTCTCCTGCATGCCCGCTATATGCTGTATCTGTCCGGATATGCCGAAGGCGAAATACACCTTGGGGCGCACCGTTACGCCCGTCTGTCCTATCTGCCGGTCGTGGTCGACGAAGCCCGCATCGACTGCCGCGCGGGACGCACCCACCTCGGCGTGCAGCTCTTTGGCGAGGTCGAACAGCGCGTCGAAGCCCTCTTTCGAGCCCACGCCGTAGCCTCCTGAGACTACTATTGCTGCGCCTTTGAGGTTGTGCTTAGCGGCTTCCACGTGACGGTCTAAAACGCGCACAACGTATTCCGTTTCGGGCACGTATTTCGCCACGTCGTGCTTTATCACTTCGCTCTTGTATGCCTCGTCTTTCACTTCGCGCTTCATCACGCCCTCGCGGACGGTGGCCATCTGCGGTCTGTGGTCGGGGTTGACGATGGTGGCGATGATGTTACCTCCGAATGCGGGGCGGATCTGATAGAGCTGGTTGTCATAATGTACGTCCTTTATCTCTCCGCCGATGTTCTTCTTCATGTCGAAGCTGCCTATCTCAAGCTCGGTGCAGTCTGCCGTCAAACCGCTGTGGAGCGAGGAGCTGACACGCGGTCCGAGGTCGCGCCCAATGACCGTGGCTCCCATCAGACATATCTGCGGCTTCTCTTCCTTAAACAGGTTCACCACGAGTGCGGTATGGGGGTTGGAGGTGTAAGGGAAGAGGCCCGGCGCATCGAAGATATGCACTTTGTCCACGCCGTATTTGCTCACTTGCTTCTCCACGCCGTCGAGCCCGCTGCCCGCGATGATACATTCGAGCTGTACGCCCAGTTTGTCGGCGAGCTTGCGGCCTTTGGTGAGCAGTTCCAACGACACATCTTTTATAGTAGTGCCTTCTATCTCGCAATATACAAATACATTATTCATCGCTTATCCGATAATTTTCTCGTTCAACAATTCGATTATAACGTTCTCCACATCGGCATCGGAGCTTGTGAGGGTCTTGCTCTCTTTGGCTTTGAAGACGATGTTTTGCACGGCCTTCACATTGGTGGGCGAGCCCGCCTTGCCTATCTGCTCCGGGTCGGCGTCGATGTCGGCCGCGCCCCACTGCGTGATTGCCAGATACGGCTTCTTCGTTGTCAGTTCCGCCAAAGCCTCCGCCTCTTCGGGTTTGCATTCTGCGGGGGCGACGGCTCTCTTGTATTTCATCATGCGCTTGGCGTTGCGCGGGCGGCACGGGGCGGCGCTACCGTTGACCGTAACCACGAGGGGCAGCGGCGCTTCCACCGTCTCTACGCCGCCGTCGATATGGCGCTTGATGACGATTTTCTTCTTTTCCGGGTCGATGGAGAGGATCTCTTCGGCGTAGGTTACCTGCGTCAGTCCGAGCTTCTCCGCCACTTGCGGACCCACCTGCGCCGTGTCGCCGTCGATGGCCTGGCGTCCGCATAGCACGATGTCGAAGCCGCCGATTTTCTTTATCGCTTGCGCAAGGGTGTAGCTCGTGGCAAGCGTGTCGGCACCCCCGAGCGGACGGTCGGTGATGACATACCCGCAGTCGGCACCGCGATAGAGCGACTCGCGTATGATCTCGGCGGACTTGGGCAAACCCATCGTAACCACAGAGACAGTGCTCCCTTCGAACCGGTCTTTCAGACGAAGCGCCTGCTCGAGAGCGTTCAGGTCGTCGGGGTTGAAAACGGCAGGCAGGGCGGCGCGGTTGACAGTACCCTCCGGCGTCATCGCATCCGGACCGACATTGCGCGTGTCGGGCACCTGCTTGGCAAGAACAACAATTTTTAAGCTCATCTGTTTCTTTTGTTTTTAGTCTTTGTCTTATAATTATTTCGAGGGCAAAGGTACAAACTTTTATCCGGAAACAATAACTCTCCGGAGTAAAAACTATCTTGTGCCGTGCCCCTATGCCCTCAGAGCCTCCCTTTGTCCCGGTTGCCTGCGCCCGTACCTCCGTAGCGCGAGGGCTTGCGGTTGAGGTTATAGCAGACGGTGAGGGACAGGTCGCGTGTGTCGAGTTTCTTCTTTATCACGGTCGTGCTCATCGTGTCGTAGACAATAGTGGGTCGCCGCCACTTCCCGCATATATCGTTGCATTGCAGTCCGACGGTCCACGTGTCGTTCTTGAACGATTTGAACAGTCCCAGGTCGATGGTGGTGCAGTTTTTAAGATACAAATTCTCCGTGTTGCCCGACGAACGAATTGACAGTGTGGCGTTAAACCGAATATCCAGAGGGAGGTACAGGGCGTTATCGAAGCGTACCGTGCCCATCGGCTTGTTCAGTTTCTTTGCGGCGCCGTCAATCACGAACTGCATGTCTTGAAACGCTATGGCGGCATCGAGCGAGGGATGCCAGAAGCCGAAGCGGGGAGAATAGTGGAGCGCGACGGTCCAGGAGTTGTATCTCGGCAGGTTCACGGCGGAGAGGACGGCGGCATAATCTGAGGCGGCGTAGGGCGATGTCTGCTGAATGATAAGATTCTTCGTGGAGCGATATGTCGCCTCTGCGGTCAGGTCTTTCCACTCCACCGCCAACGAGACGATGTCGCGGTAGACGGGACGCAGGGAGGGATTGCCCGTCGAGTAGTTGTAGCGGTCGACATACCTGACAGCCGACGACAGTTGCTCGAATATCGGGCGTGTGCATGTCCTTGTGTAGCTCAATCGGGTGCGCACGTCTCCCGTCGGAACGGATATAGCGGCTGACGGCAGCAGGGTCATATAGTGCCGGCTTGCGTCGGATTGTTTCACACCGAAGAGATAATATCCCGACGAGGTAAACTCCCCTCGCAGCCCGACTGTCAGCCCTGCTTTGCCGAGTGTTTGGTCGGTCTCGGCGAAGAGTGCAGCCGTGGTCTCCTTTATCTTTGTGTCGTCGGCGGAGAGGCAGCCGGCTGTCGTCATGTAGCGGTCGGTGTGGCGGATGTTCGTTATCTCCGGACCGAACCGCAACTCTCCTTTCGCTATCGGCACGGACGCGGTGATGTTTCCCGCAATCAGCCGATTGTTTATGTCGTCCGTCGAGAGGACATCGTTGAAAGCGTTTATTGTCGAGCTCTCTTCCGTCTCGCGGGCTCTGTCGTTGTTCTGCCACACGATGTCGATGTTCGCTCTCACGGCGAATACTCCGAGCGAATCGGCGTAGTAAGCGTTAATCTTGTGCTGTCGATTTCGATCGTTCGCCGTATAGTCTTGCAACATTTCTTCCGACAGTTCGCCGTCGACATAGCGCGATATTGCCATGCTGCCGAGTGAGCACGCGTCTTCGGGTCGGAAGGAGAAATCGTAGAACAAACCGCAGTCTCGCCGTCCGCTACTGTAATTGAAGCCCGCCTTGCCGCCGTAGACAGGAGATTTGGCGAAATCCATCCCGTGCGCGTCTTGCTCCGTCGTGGCGGTCGGCAGATATTGCGTCGTCTGCGTGATGGCGTTGTGGCGTTCGCGGTAGTTCTCGTAGTCGAGTGCGGCGAAGACGTCAAGTCCCCGCTTGCGATAGTTGACATCCGCTTGTTCGAGGCAATACCAATAGTGCTTGTATCCGATTTTTGTCTTGTCGGAGAACGACATTTCCTCCTCCGCAGCGGGAACGACTTCTGTCGTATCGCAATCCGCCGGTAACACCGTTGCAGACTGTGCGGCAACCGACATTTCGCCCGCCCGCATTAAAAACAACAACAGCACTGTCGTTATCCGATTCCCGTTATGTTTCCCGTGCATCATAAATCTCTATCGAAAGCCGATGCCGTGCGGCTTCGACTCTTTACGGAAATGCAAAGGTAGTTATATTTATATGAGGTGTGCACTATAATACAAAAAACTTTCCCGCTTGTTTTCGCGGGGAGTAACGTTTTTCGTTATCTTTGCATATCGATACTCTATATCAATAAAAGAAAACTATGGCAAAAGGTTCGTTCGACGGCTACACGCCCGGGGAGTTGGAGCGGCTCCACACCGTGCTCTATGAGATTCTGGCGGAGATAGTGCGTGTGTGCGACAAGCTCGGCATACCTTATTTTGTCATTGGCGGTACTGCCATCGGCGCATTTTTCTGGGAAGGCATTATCCCGTGGGACGACGACATCGACATCGGCATGACCCGCAGCAATTACAAACGCTTCCTGCGCGAGGCACCGACACTGCTCGGACGGGAATATTTCTTGCAGTGGGAGGGCAGCGAGAAGCATACGCCGTTCTATTTCGCCAAGGTGAGGCGGCGCGGCACGCTCTTCGTCGAGGGAATGTTCCGGCATCTCGACATCTGCCACGGCATTTACATCGATGTGTTCCCTTTCGACAAGGTGCCGGACAACCGCGTTTTGCAAAGCATCCACCGCACGGCCTGCAACTTCCTCAACTGCTGTTTTATGGGTAAGGAGATTTGGATGTGGCGGCACTGCGGCAAATGCGAGATCGACAACCCCACCAACCGGGGCTTCCTGCCGTGTCTGCTCAACCGCATAGTGTGCCTGCTGTTCACCAAACGCGCCGTCTACCGGATGCTTAGCGCTTTGCAATCGATGTTCAACGCCTGCCGGACAACGTATTACAACATGGTGCTTATGCCGAAAGACCATATCTCCGTCGACAGCATAGACCGGCCGCAGACCGTGCGCTTCGGTCCGCTCAACGTTTCCGCCCCCTCCGACCTCGAGCCTTACCTGCGCCACCATTACGCCAACCTCAGGCGATATATCCCCAAAGAAGAACAAGAAAACCACCGCCCCGCCGTCCTCGCCTTCGATGTCGATGAGCCGGAGAAATAAACCGTTCTATGTTGCTTAAACCAACGGGCATTAGTATCTTTGCGGCGTGAAACACAAACTGCGCATCACCCTCTTTGCGGCCGTTGCCATTGTCGTTTTGGCAATGTTCTGCACGACGCACACCGGCGGACAGGCCATCGCCGCGGAGCAATACCCCGACAGTCTCGCCGCCGACACGCTCGCCCTCGACAGCCTGCCTTACGAAGAGCGGCTCAAGCTGCGCCTTGACGACCTCTGCGCCGCCGAACTCTTTGCTTCTTCGCAGCTCGGACTGATGGTTTACGACCTCGACGACAACCGCATCCTTTACGCCACAGGCGAGAAACAAGTGCTGCGCCCCGCGTCGACGATGAAGCTGCTTACGGCCGTTTGCGCGCTCGACATCCTCGGCAGCCGCTATCGTTTCCGCACCGATCTGCTCTGCGACGGCGACATTGCCGCGAACGTGCTCAACGGCAATCTTTACATCAAAGGCACGATGGACCCGGCGCTCGACGAGACCGACATCGAACGCTTTGCCGACGGCGTGAGAAGCCTTTACATCGACACCATCCGCGGCAAGATCATCGCCGACCGCTCGTTCATCGACGCGCCGCCGCTCGGACGGGGCTGGAGCTGGGACGACGATAACCCCGCCATCACGCCGCTCGTGTATAAAAAAGGCGACAACCTCAGCGATGTCCTCCGAAGGAAAATCGTCAGCGAAGGCATCGTTGTTGAAGGCAGGAATTCAGGCGGCACGACGCCCGACAGCGCAACGGTTATCGCCTCGCGCTACACCACCATCGAGACCGTGCTGATGCACATGCTCAAAGAATCCGACAACCTCTACGCCGAGAGCGTTTTTTACAACATAGCCGCTGCGACAAGCCTGCCCGCCACGGCCGACGAAGCCATCGCCAGCGAAACGGCCTTCCTGCGCCGCCTCGGTCTCAACCCCGACAACTACGGCATCGCCGACGGGTCCGGTCTGTCGCCCTACAACTACCTCTCCGCCGAGGCCGAGATCTACCTGCTGCGCTACGCCTACAACGATTTCCTCATTTTCCCCGCGCTCTACCGCTCGCTGCCTGTTGCGGGTCAGGACGGCACGCTGCGATGGCGCATGAACGGCGGTAAGGCGCAGGGCAATGTCCGCGCGAAGACGGGTACGCTGACGGGGGTGTCGACGCTCGCGGGGTATTGCACGTCGCCCGAAGGCCACACCCTCGCGTTCGCCGTTTTCAACCAAGGGATGATGAACCGCTCCCGCGCCCACGCCTTTCAGAATGCCGTTTGCGAGGCGTTGTGCGACTGACCCCTTTTCTTTCTAAAAAAATTATTTTAAGCTAAACGATTGAAAATCAGTCGTTTGAACTCGAAGGCGAAGCTATCTGCGGCAAGGGCCAATTGACAAGGAAAAGCTGCTCGGTGGCACGCGTGAACGCCGTGTAAAGCCAGTGGATATAATCGTCGCCGGCCATCGCCTCGGACATGAACCCTTGGTCGATGTAGACGTGCTCCCACTGGCCGCCCTGCGCTTTGTGGCACGTTACCGCGTAGGCGAATTTCACCTGCACCGCATTGTAATATTTGTCGTCGCGAACGGCCTTCATCTGCTGCCGCTTGCCGCGGATATGCGCGTAGTCCTCGAGCACGCCGGAGAACAGTTGCTGCTGCTGCTCGCGCGTCAGGGCCGGGGCTTCGGAAGCGAGGCTGTCGAGGATGATTTTAACATCAATCTCGTAACCGTCGTAGTCGGGAAAGGCGAGCGTTACGTCGGCGAAATGCAGGCCGTAGAGTTCCTCGAAACAACCCGCACGCCGCACGATGGCGATGTCGCCGTTAGCGAGGAAAGCGGGTTCGTCCGTCGGGCTTGTTGCAACGTCGTCGCGGGCATCGTTTTCAACCGCCGCCGCAGCCTTCTCCGTCCAGTAATAATTATTCTTCACCACCATCAAACGGTCGCCAACGGTGAGCATCGCCTCGCGCCCGAGGATCATGTTGCGTATGCCGCGGTTGTAGATGTTCGCCGTTTTGTTCGAGCGCGTTACAATCATCGTGCCGTCGATGCCCGCTTTCGAGTAGCTGCTATTGATACTTTCTATCAGTTCATCGCCCGTAACGCGCCTTACATCACCGAAGCCTTCAAGCAGTATTTTCGGCAAAATATTTTTCTCCTCCGAAGCGAAAATGCGGCGTATCGACGTGGCGTTAAACAGGATGCCGCTCTCCCGGCTTTGGCGCAGCACCTCGTCGAGATTGGCGGCGATGATGTCGAGGCCGTAGCGTTGGAGCATCTTCGCGTCGAGCGCGGGCGAGGAGGCTAACCCCACGGGCGGCAGTTGCGCCTTATCGCCAATGAGCATTAGCCGGCAGCCGTCGCCGGAGTAGACGAATTGGATGAGGTCGTCGAGCAAGCAACCGCTGCCGAAGATCTCCGCCGACGAGGCTAATTGGTTGGAGATCATCGAGGCTTCGTCGACAACGAAAAGGGTGTTGCGCGCGCGGTTGTAAGCCAAGCCAAACGCTGTCGACGGCCCGGAAAAGGTGCGCTGCTGGTAGATCTTGCGGTGGATGGTGCCCGCGGGCATTGAGGCGGTGAGCGAGAACACTTTCGCGGCGCGGCCTGTGGGAGCGAGCAGAACGGTGCGGTGGCCGAGCCTGTGCAATGTCTTGACCATCGCCGCGGCAATCGATGTCTTGCCCGTGCCCGCACTGCCGCAGAGGAGCATCGCCGTCTCGGGTTTCGGGGCGAACATAAACTGCGCGAACGCCCTTACTGCACTGAGCTGGTCGCTTGTTGGCGCCATACCGAACGCGTCGAGCACGGCCGAGATTAAATCGTTCTCATTCATTGCCTTTTTGCGGGAAAATATTATTTTTGCAAACGGCTTCCTTTCCGGGCCTGATTTCCCGCACAAAGTTAACGAAAAGTTTGAAGAAATGGACAAAACGACGTCGCCGGCCGGGCGATTTATAGTGAGGATTACCGACAGCACGCTGGCCTTCGCGCTGCGCAGGGACGGGGCGCGCGACGTGGACTACGAGCCTTACGCGGCGAAGGCGGGCATGTCGGTGGCGGCGAACTTGCGCGAGGCGTTTCATTCGAGCCGTCTGCTTGGCGAGGCGAAGGATAATGTTACTGTGATGCTCGATGCACCGTTGTTGCTTGTGCCTATTGACGATTACAGCGAGGGTGCGATGGAGGCGCAATACCGTTTGGCGTTCCCCGAAGCGGAGGGGTTCGTGCTGCGCGCCGCGGTGCTGCCGTCGCCGAAAACGGTGGCGGTGTTCGCTATGGACAAAGACCTCTGCACGGTACTCGGCGACCATTTCGAACACGCTGAGATTGAGCCTGTTATGGCGCGGACGTGGGATTATTTGTTGCGGGGCGAGGAGGCTTTTGCGGGCAAGAAGCTGCATGTTTATTTCCACGACGGCAAGATTGAGATTTGTTCGTTCTCGCACCGGCGCTTCGTCTTCGCCAACACGTTTGCGGCAGGCACGGCTTCCGATGCGGCGTATTTCATCCTCGGCGCGTGGCGGCAGATTAACGCTAATGCCGAGACGGACAGCCTGATTGTCAGCGGCGATATGCCGGAGCGCGGCGCGTTGCTGAAAGAGCTGCGGCGGTTCGTAAGGCAGGTGAGCGTCTTCTCTCCGGCCGACGGTTTCGCGGACGAGGGTGTGTTGCGGAGCGGCATGCCGCTGGATATGATGATGCAATTTGTCTGACGCGGCGCGGCGCTTTCTTCGAAGATGCGAGTTATAACAGGCAAATACAAAGGCCGGCATTTCGACATCCCGCACACGTTTAAGGCGCGGCCTACCACCGATTTCGCGAAGGAGAATCTTTTCAATGTACTCGCGTGGCGCATCGATCTCGACGGTGCGGCGTGCCTCGACCTGTTTGCCGGCACGGGCAGCATCACGATAGAACTGCTCTCGCGCGGCGCGGCGGAGGTTACGAGCGTTGAGATCGACCGCGAGCACATGGCGTTCATCCGCGCGTGCATCGGCAAGCTCGGCGCGGCGAACAGCAGGCTTGTCTGCGGCGACGTGTTCCGCTTCGTCAAGTCGTGCAAGCGGCAGTTTGATTTCATCTTCGCCGACCCGCCTTACACCTTGCCGAATCTGTCATTGCTGCCGGATGCGGTGCTTGGCGGCGGCCTGCTTGCCGAGGGCGGGGTGTTCGTTTTGGAGCACGGCAAACAGCACGATTTCTCAGGCAATCGACAATTTCAGGAGCTGCGGCGTTACGGCAGCGTGCATTTCAGTATTTTCGGTTAGGTGCGTTTCAGCGGCTACATCACGTTTTGTCCGATGAGCCGTGCGAGCGAGTTGCGCATTTTCAGGTATTTGGCGAATTCGAGGGTGAGTTTGCGGCGCTTTTCTTCGTTCATCGACGTGTCGCGCAGGTCCTCTTTGAGCACCTTTAATTTCGTGTCGATATGCTCCATGCGGAAGTCGAGCACGAGGTGCTTGGCGCGGTTGAGGAAACGGTTGGCGAGGTCGTCATCGGAGGCCTCGGGCTGCGCGGAAAGGTCCTGCCGGATGTGGGCGTAGCGGTCCTCGGCGAGCTTTGTTGCCGCGCGCGCGATGTCGATATTCTCGTGGTCGACGAAGAACTGCTCGGCGGCGAAACCGGGGTCGGCGGAATGCGCGGCGGCCTCTTCGAGAATGCTTTGGTAAAGGGGGTTGGCGAGGCGGAGGTTGTCGGCGGCGAGGTTGCCGAGGATGTACTGCGCGAGGGTGATGTCGCTCTTGTTGCCGTCGTCGTCGGGGGCGTCGCGCACCACTATCTGCTCGCCGCTGCGGACAACTAATTGCGCAATCATCCTTTCTATCTCCGCGCTGTGGCTGACGGTTTCCGCGGGCATCGGGGGCATCTCGGCAACGGGCGCAGACCCTTGTTTCCGCTCGCGCACAAAGGTGTTCATGCGGTTGATGAGCGTCGCCTCTTTGATGTCTACGGCGGAGGAGGCATCGTGCAGATAGGTGTCGCGCAGCACTTGGTTGGGCACCATCGAAATGCTTCTCACTATCGAGTCGACGGCCTCGGTGCGCTGCTGCGGGTCTTTGGCTGCGGCGAGCATGAATTTTGTCTTAAACTGTATGAAATCCAATTGGTTACGCTCGATATAATCCTTAAAATCGCCGGCGGTGTTTTTCCTTGCGAAGCTGTCGGGGTCTTCGTTGTCGGGCAGTAGCAAAACCTTGACGCGCATGCCTTCGGCGAGAAGCATGTCTGTGCCGCGGAGTGCAGCGCGAATGCCGGCCTCGTCGCCGTCGTAGAGCAGCGTGATGTTGTCGGTGAAGCGGTGGAGGATGTTTATCTGGTGGACGGAGAGCGCTGTGCCGGAGTTTGCCACAACGTTCTCGATGCCGCATTGCGACAGTGCGATGACGTCGGTTTGGCCTTCGACGATGTAAACGCGGTCCTCGCGCGCGATGGATTTCTTTGCTTGGAAGATGCCGTAGAGTTCCTTTTCTTTATGATAAATGTCGGAGTCGGGCGAGTTGACGTATTTTTGATTTACCCCTTTCGTTCGCGCGTCGAGCAGGCGTGCCGAGAAGCCTGTAACTTTGCCGCTGAGGCCAATCCACGGGAAGATGAGGCGGTCGGCAAAACGGTCGATGAGCTCGCCGCGGTCGGTGCGGTAACACAGGCCTGTCTTTACGAAGAGTTCCTCGTTGTAACCCTCGCGCTTGGCTTGGCGGGCAAGGGCGTGGCGGTCGCGCAGGCTGAACCCGAGCCGGTATTTCGCAATGGTGTCGTCCCGGAAACCGCGGCTGCGGCAATAAGCTAGTCCCGCTGCGATGCCGTCGGGGTCGTTGTGCAAAAGGTTTTCGAAATAGTTTGCGGCCCATTCGTTGACGATGAACATTGCCTCGCGCTCGTTCTGCTGGCGACGCTCGTCGTCGGTAAGGTCGCGCTCGACAACCTCGATGCCGTATTTCTTCGCGAGCCAGCGCAGGGCTTCGGGGTACGACAGTTGCTCGTGCTCCATGATGAAGCTCACCGCGTTGCCGCCTTTGCCGCAGCCGAAACAATGGCATGTGCCTCGCGCGGGACTGACGATGAACGACGGCGTTTTCTCGTTGTGAAAGGGGCAAAGTCCTTTGTAGTTCGCGCCGGATTTGCGCAGCGTAACGAATTCGGAGACCACCTCCACGATGTTCGCCGTTTCCTTAATCCGCACCACTGTCGCCCTGTCGATCATCGCCCGAAGTTACTCTCCGCCTTGCCGTTTCAGCTCGCTCATCACGTCGGCCAGTTCCTTGCCCTCGACGTCGCGGATGACCTCCGCCACGCGCAGCTCCTCGGCGCGCACATAGACTGTTTGCATGTGCTTATGGTCGGCCGCACGCTTGACGTTCCAATACAAATCGTAGTAAGAAAGGTTGGGCTCGAACCTCCGCTTCACGTAAAATTCCCGTTCGGCATCGCCGTCGAGCCGGGCGGTCCAGCGTTCGAGGTACAGCTTGTTGCGCCGCACCCGGTACGCGTTTTTCAGTTTTTGAAACACGTTGAATCCGTTAGTTTTATGTTGGTGATGTTTATTCATTACCCAGAAATTTTGCGTGCCCGGCCCATGTGAAATGCTCTTTGCCGGCGGCGAGTTCGAAGTGCAAGGCTGCGATGGCGATGTCCATCTTGGTGTACCCCACGAGCGAGGCGCCGCGGCGCGCGATGACCTGCGGGAGAAGGCCGTGCTTGGCGGGGGTGAAGACGAAGCTGTATTTCTGCTGGTTGATGGCCGAAGGTGCGAGCAGGGCGGCTTCCACTCCGCGGCGAAACCATTCCGGCGCGACGGCGGCGTTGCTAATCTGCGCGACGGTCTTTGTCTTATGGCCGTGCCCTTGCGTGGCGCCGTAGCCGAGGGCGATCATGCACGCGAGTTTCTCGTTTGTGCCGACGATGTACGCGCCCTTCACGCTGCGGTAGCTAAGCCCCGCCCAACAGGTGTTCAGACCCAATGCCTGCGCCGCGAGCACGAGCCTCTCGCCGAAGTAGCCTATTTTGAAATCAAGGTCGGAAGCCTTTTCGCCAATCATCGCGAAATAGTTCTCCACGCCGGAGAATTTGCCGTAGGCAAGGGGTCCGCTAAACGCGCGTTTCTCGCCGGCGACGAGCTGGATATTGAGTCCGCTCCGGGCGTTGCAACGCTCCGTTTCGGCGCGCAGCTCATCCAAGACGGCGCGACTGATTTCGCGACTGAGGTAATGCCGTACGCTGTGGCGCGCGGGGATGGCTTCGAGCAGCTGGTTGTCGGTGATCATTGCTGTTTAAGACTTGCCTTTTTGCTGTTTGACACTTGTCTTTTTCGAAAGCATTGATGTTGAAAAGGAGTGCAAATTTAATAAAAATCTCGTGAACGAAAAATTTTTCAGGCTAACGGATTCCGGCTGCGTCAAAAAGGGTCTTAGTTGCTACTACAATCGCGGCCCAGCACTGCGCGAAGGAACAGGCAGAACAAGTGTCGCCTACGCTAATAATTCGCTTCCGCCACCTTTCAAGGCATGTTTGAAAGAAAGATTTTTTTGCTTACCTCGCGCGAATTTCGTAGCTTTGCATAAACGTTGTCAATTGCATTTGCTTTTCATTAAAACGACGAAATTCATGCACCGATATATTTTTTTCTTAACCCTCCTTTTCATCCTCACGCCCGCGCGCGCGCAGAAGCTGACGGTAGGTTCGGCCACGACGCACGACGGCGGCAAGTACACCGGCGAGATGAGCGGCGGCAAGCCCAACGGCAAGGGCCGCACCCTTTTTCTCAACGGCGACACCTACGAAGGCGAATATGTCAAGGGCAAGCGCCAGGGCTACGGCGTCTACACGTTCTCCGACGGCGAGCGGTATGAGGGCAATTGGTTTCAAGACCAGCAGCACGGTCAGGGCACATATTATTTCGCCAACAACAATGTCTACACGGGCATGTGGTATCGCGACTACCAGCAGGGACACGGCGTGATGCACTATTTCAACGGCGACGTGTACGACGGCGAGTGGGCTTCCGACAAGCGTCAGGGCAAGGGCACTTACACCTTTGCCGAGGGCGCTTACTACACGGGGCAGTGGCAGGCTGACCAGAAAGACGGCGAGGGGACGTTCGACTGGGGCGACGGCTCGAAGTACACCGGGCAGTGGAAAGCCAACACGAAGCAGGGCAAGGGGATGTTCGTCTATGCCGACGGCGACACGTACAGCGGCGAGTGGGTCGACGACAAGAAGCAGGGCAAGGGCATCTACAAATGCGCTAACGGCGACACCTACGAGGGCTATTACCACAACGACTTGCGCGAGGGCGAAGGGACGCTGCGGTATGCCAACGGCGACAAATACACGGGGCAGTTCCTTGCGGGCGACTTCTCCGGACAGGGCACGTTCGTCTGGGCTAACGGCGACACCTACACCGGGCAGTGGAAGAAAGGGCTGCAGCACGGACGCGGCAAGCTGAAGAAACACGACGGCGACATCTTCGACGGACAGTTCAAAGAGGGCGTTGTCGACGGCGAAGTGATTGTTCATTATGCCGACGGGACGAAGTTCAAAGGCACTTTTACGAACGGCAAGAAGAACGGACACGCCATCACGGAGGACAAGGAGGGCAAGCGCTACGAAGAGAACTACGTCGACGATGTGCTCGACGGGGAGTTTATCGAGAAAGACCGCAACGGGAAGATCACCGCAAAGGGCTACTACCAACACGGCGTGCGCCACGAGGAGAAATGACGACTACAAAACTCAAACGAAATATGGCAACAAAGAAATCCGCAGCCGCCGGCACCGAGATGCTGACCCTGCTAAGAAATGACGAGTATCTGCGCCCCTACTCCGACGCGATTAACGGGCGGCATTGGAATGCGCTGAACAAGATTTACGAGCTTACGCAAGGCGGGAAAGAGACTTTGAGCAGTTTTGCGTCAGGCTACCTCTATTTCGGTCTCCACCGCACTTCCGACGGATGGGTGTTCCGCGAGTGGGCGCCTAACGCGACGGAGATTTACCTCATCGGCGATTTCAACGGCTGGAAGGAGCGTGCCCGCTATCGTCTGAAGCGCGTCAAGGGCACCGGCAACTGGGAGATAAAGCTGCCCGCAGCCTCACTCAAACACGGCGACCTCTACAAGATGAGCGTGCATTGGAACGGCGGACAGGGCGAGCGCATACCGGCGTGGACACGGCGCGTGGTGCAGGACGACGTAACGAAAGTGTTCTGCGCACAAGTGTGGGCACCGGAGAAGGAATATAAATGGCGCGTGAAATCGTTCCGCCCGAACACCAAGCCGCTGCTGATCTACGAGTGCCATATCGGTATGGCGCAGGACGCGGAGAAGGTGGGGACCTACGACGAGTTCCGCCTCAATATCCTGCCGCGCGTGAAGGAGGCCGGATATAATTGCCTGCAAATAATGGCAATCCAGGAGCATCCCTACTACGGCAGCTTCGGTTACCACGTGAGCAACTTCTTCGCTCCGTCGAGCCGCTTCGGTACGCCCGAAGAACTGAAACATCTCGTCGACGAGGCGCACAAAATGGGCATCGCCGTCATAATGGATCTTGTCCACTCCCACGCGGTGAAGAACGAGGTGGAGGGGCTCGGCAATCTCTGCGGCGACCCTTGCCAGTTCTTCTATCAGGGCGATCGCCGGGAGCATAACCAGTGGGACAGCCTCTGCTTCGACTACGGCAAGAACGAGGTTATCCATTTCCTGCTCTCAAACTGCAAATATTGGTTAGATGAGTTTCATTTCGACGGGTTCCGCTTCGACGGCGTTACATCGATGCTTTATTACAACCACGGCTTGGGACAGGACTTCATGAGTTACGCCGACTATTTCAACGGGTCGCAGGACGATAACGCCATTTGCTACCTAACTCTTGCGAACAAGGTGATACACGAGGTGAACCCGCACGCCATCACTATTGCCGAAGAGATGTCCGGCATGCCGGGACTGGCGGCGAAGATCGACGACGGGGGCTACGGCTTCGACTACCGCCTTGCGATGGGCATCCCCGACTACTGGATTAAGATGATTAAGGAGAAGAGCGACGAGGACTGGGGCGTGTTCGATATCTTCTGGAAACTCACCGACCGGCGTGCCGACGAGAAGACCATCTCCTACGTCGAGTCGCACGACCAAGCGCTTGTGGGCGACAAGACCGTCATCTTCCGCCTAATCGACGCCGATATGTACTGGCACTTCAAGAAAGGCGACGAGAACGAGACTGCCAACCGCGGCATCGCGCTCCACAAGATGATACGCATGGTAACGGCAAGCACCATCAACGGCGGCTACCTCAACTTTATGGGCAACGAGTTCGGGCATCCCGAGTGGATCGACTTCCCGCGCGAGGGCAACGGCTGGAGCTATAAATACGCGCGCCGGCAGTGGAATCTCGTCGACAACAAAGAGCTGTGCTACCACTACCTCGGCGACTTCGACCGCGCCCTGATGCACATCATCGGCGGCAAGAAGGACTTCCAAGCCACGCCCGTGCAGGAGATCTGGCACAACGACGGCGACCACGTGCTTGCATTCAGCCGCGGCGAACTGATATTCGTGTTCAACTTCAGCCCCGCCCGCTCGTTCACCGACTACGGCTTCCTCGTGCCCGAAGGCAGCTACAACATCATCCTCGACAGCGACGCGAAGGACTACGGCGGCAACGGCCTGAACGACGACAGCGTGGAACATCTCACGCAGTACGACGAGCTCTACGCCGGCGACCATAAGGGTTGGCTCAAGCTCTACATCCCCGCGCGCTCGGCCTTTGTTTTGAAGAAGAAAGAAGGTTAAGGCAAAGGCTTTTGAAACAAAATTAAAGCTTGAATTAAAGCGAAAATTGAATTAAGCCGCGGATTAGCGAAAATTAAAACTAACCTGCGGCTTAAATGTGTTCGAGGTTGTTGAAACGCAGGCGACGCTAATTACTGCGGTGCCCGGCGCAACGTTGGCCCGGATTATAGTAGCGACTAAGATAATCCCAAGCCGCCGCTTAACTCGGAAGCTCTTGACCTCCGCCTACTTCGAGACCTCTTCCAAGGCCTTCACCCAGTCGGTGTCGAGCGAGAACTGCGTCAGGAAATTCTGGTTGTCGACGTAGGCGTAGATCACCTCCTTGTCCGTGTCGTTGTAGCGCGCGTTCTCGAGCGTGGCGTTCTTGAACTTCGACATCACCACCTGGCGGTTCTTCGCGTTCTTCGTCTTGTCGATCTTGTCGATGAACAGGTTGACGAAATCAATCATCGCCGACACCTGTTGGCCGAGCTCGCTTTCGGACATGTTGCCCCCTTTGCTCACCATGTAATAGATGGCGTCCCACTTGAACGTGGCCACCTTGCGCACATCGAGGCTCTTCGACGTGTCGTCCTTCACGGCCTGATATTCGTCCATGATGTTCTTCACCTCTTCGTAGATGGCTTGCGCCGGTGCCTGCGCCGCGAACGTGCAGCTCAGCAGCAATGCAAAAATAATCTTTTTCATATTCGCTATTGTTTGTTATCTTATTCGTTTTCAATGCATTACGAGCGTCATCTGCCGGTCGATGCACGGCGGGTAATCCTCTTCGTAGTGGCTCACCATAATCAGCGTCTTGTTTCGCCTTTGACAGAACGTGTTGATGATGTCCTTCACCATTGCGCCGTTCGCGTCGTCGAGCCCGTGAAGGGGTTCGTCGAGGATGAGCAACTCGGGGTCTTTCACAAACGCGCGTGCCAGCAGCACCAGCCTCTGCTCGCCGCTCGACAGCGTGAGGAATGTCCGCTCCGCGAGGTGTCCGATGCCGAAGATGTTCATCCAGAACAAGCAGCGGGCATAGTCGTCCTCTTTCGGTTTGACATACAACCCTACCGAATCGTTTAATCCGCTCGCCACAATCTTTATGCTCGGCAGGTCTTTCTGATAGGCGCGGTGCATCTCCGGCGACACGTAGCCGATGTGCCGCTTTATCTCCCAGATGGTCTCGCCCGTGCCTCTCTTGCGGTCGAAGAGCGTTATGTCGCAGGCGTAACTCTGCGGATTGTCGGCGCAGACGAGGGAGAGGAGCGTCGATTTCCCCGCACCGTTGCGTCCGTTGAGCGCCCAATGCTCGCCGTTCCGAACGGTCCAGTCGAGCCCCTGCAAGATGGTACGCTTGCCGTAGCGGATCGTTACGTCGTGCATCTCGGCGACGATGCTGCTGTTATAGTCCGTTGCCGACGACGGCAGAGCGAGTATTGCCCGCAGCGTCTCCTCATTCGCGCCCGAAGGCATGGCAGGTTTTGCTTCGCAGCCGCACTTGTTTTCACGCTTCGGCAATAGTATCTCGTCGCGCATCTCCCACACGTGAGTGATGAACGGCGGGATGTCCGACTCTTTCGTCAAGACAAGTATAATCTGCCGTCCGCCGTCCCGCGAGAGGGTGTCGAGGAGCTGCGCCAGTTGGTCGCGCGTGGCTTTGTCGAGCCCGATGAACGGGTTGTCCATTATGATAATGCGCGGGTCGGACAGCAACATCTTGGTTATCTGGAACTTCCGCATCTCGCCCGACGACAACAATATGATGTATTTGTCGAGCAAGGGGGCGATGTCGAACATCTCGTACAGGCGCTTCCTTAGTGCGCGATGCTCCTCCGAGTCCGCTCCCGAATAGCTGTACGCCTCGTCGAGCAACTTACCGACAGTGGGCGTGGAGGCGTCTATCTCCTGCTGGTTCCAACGTTGTTGCAAGTAATAAGTACTATCGAAACTGCCGTAGGAGTCGCGGAACGTGATGTATTTTATGTTGTCCGCCACGAGCCGCCGGGCGTTCGTGCCGAAGTCATAGCGTGCTTGGTCGGGATAGACGGGATGCCTGCCGATAATCATATCCACGAGCTTGCTCTTTCCGCTGCCGTTGTTGCCGACGATGGCGATATGCTCGCCCTCCATAAGGCTGAAATTTACAGGCGCTTTAAGCCTCCAAACGGGCATCCGCGTAACGCCCTCGCTTATCTCTATAACAGTTCTCATCCCTTACTGTCCGCTTCTTTTTTCGGCGCGGCTATCCGCTCCTTGTTTTTCATCGCGAAGTCCTTCCACGACTTGAAATGCGTGCCGTCTGCCGCCGGTCTGCCGCTCTGCATGAAATGGCAATATGCGGCTGCGAGGGCGTCGGTGGCGTCCATAAACTTCGGCATCTCTTCCTTTTTGAGTTTCAGGATGCGCTGCAACATTCCCGCCACTTGCTCCTTGCTCGCGCTGCCGTTGCCCGTGAGTGCCATCTTTATCTTCATCGGCGCGTACTCGTGAATGGGTATCTGCCGGTGTATGCAGGCTGCGATTGCCACGCCCTGCGCCCTGCCGAGCTTCAGCACCGACTGCACGTTCTTGCCGAAGAACGGCGCTTCGATAGCCATCTCGTCGGGCAGGTACGAATCGATAAGCCCGCTCACCCGCTCGAAGATATGTCCGAGCCGGAGGTACGGGTCTTTCTGCCGCTGCATGTCGATCACGCCCATCGCCTCCATGCTCACCTTGTTGCCCGCGACGCGTATGATGCCGTAGCCCATGACATTAGTGCCGGGGTCGATGCCCATTATTATCCGCTCCGTCGTTGCCACAACTCACCTGTCGATAAAAGGATTAGAGGCACATTCACAGCCTATCGTCGTGCCCGCGCCGTGTCCCGGATAGACCTTCACGTCGTCAGGCAATTGGCATAGCGCCCGCAGGCTTTGGATGATGAGAAACATGCTGCCGCCGGGGAAATCCGTGCGCCCGATACTCCCCGCGAACAGCGTATCGCCCGTGAAAGCCGCCTTCTCCGCAGCGCAATAGAACACGACGCTGCCGGGCGAGTGTCCCGGAGCAGCCATGATAGTAAAGGTGTGCGTGCCGAAAGCGATGGTGTCCCTCTCGGTGAAATAACGTGCCACAACGGGCGGCGCTTCCTTCGCGGGTTCGCCGAACACATACCGGTACATCTCCGAGTAACCTTTCACGGTAGGCTCGTCGGCGAGGTGCACTTCCATCTGCAACCCGAACGTCTTGCTTATTGCATTTCCGCCAGCACAATGGTCGGCATGCGCGTGGGTCAGGATATGATGTTTCGGCATCAGGCGGTTCGCCTTTATATAATTAATGACGGTCTGCTGCTCCGCCGGAGAATAAGCGCCGCAGTCGATGATGACACATTCGCCCGTCTCATCGCTCGCCACGTAGCAGTTCTCCTGCAGGGGATTCACCGTGAAAGTCTTGATATTCAGCATGGCAGATAAATGATGTATTTCTCCTTAAACCACTCTTCCGCGGGGAACAGACTGCTAATCTCCGTTACCTCGGCGATGTGTCGGAACGGCTTGATCTCGTTTGTGATGTCGCCGCCTTTGAGAGTGATAATGCCGTTAGCATGCGCATTGCGGTTCTTCGCGGAAATGTTCTTCTTCACTAATTTATAAAGGTCTGCCAGCGGCATTACGGCGCGACTTACCGCAAAGTCGTACACGCCCGTCTCTTCCTCGCAGCGGCGCTGTACGGCGGAAACATTCGTCAAACCCGTTGCCCGCACCACTTCCTCCACCACGCGTATCTTCTTGCCCGTAGAGTCAATCAGCGTGAACAGGCAGTCGGGAAACGCTATTGCGAGAGGTATGCCGGGGAAACCTCCGCCCGTGCCGACATCGAGTATCGTTGTACCCGGCACGAAACGGAACGCCCGCGCAATCGCCAGCGAATGCAAAACGTGATGAACGTAAAGATTTGAAATATCCTTACGCGACACCACATTTATCTTCGCGTTCCACTCCTCGTACAAGCCTTGCAACATCGACAACTGCCGACGCTGCACATCGTCGAGGCTCGGGAACAAGCGCAGTATCCGCTCCACTTACCTATGGAGGTTTTAGGTTGTGAGGTTATTTCACCTTACCACCTTAAAACCTGATTTCACTCCTTAGGGAAGCCCACGGGATTGTTCATCACGGGTATTTGCCTGTCGCCGAAGCCCAACAGTTGCTTGATAGCCGCGGTATCCATCGTGGCGCGCGGCACGGTAGCAAGGCCCGTCGACTGGCAATAGAGGTTGATGTTCTCCGAGATGTTGCCCGCATCTACGCAACCCATCATCAGCGCGCGGTCGTCGTCGATGCCGAACTTGTCAAAGTCGACCACCATCACTAATGCCAGCGCAGCGTTCAGCACGAAGTCCTGAGGACCGGCGATAAGATTGCGGTTGTCGCCCTCTGCCGCCTTGCGGAGCACATTTTCCTTAGCCAGATACTCGTAAACGCCGTCCTTGCAGAAAAGGAACAGGCGGATCTCTTGGCGGTTCATTGCCGACGGAGCGGTGATATGCTCCTCGTCGCGCGTCTGTCCGCAGGCTGCCCAGCAGAGGTTGCTGATGTCCTGCAAAGTCAGTTCGCCCTCGCCATACTCGCGCACGGAATGGCGCGTAGCCAGTGCCTCGATGGTGGGCAGCGACGTCTGCGTAAGGTCGGGAGCGGGCAGGGTGATGTCCTGCGCATTACTAATCATTGTCGTCATAAACAAAAGAATTGTAAGGTAAAATTTCATAGCCGTTATAGTTTTATTAAATCGAAATAACCTGATAACCTGATAACCTGTTTAGCATAAAGCTTTAAGCCCTATCGCGAGTGTAAAGATACAACATCCGCTGCAAAGACAATGAAACGTACCCGATACTTTTAACAATTATTGTGCAAGCAAGCCCCGCAAGCATTTTAGTAGCGACTAAGACCTTCGCCAAGCTGCCCCAAACTCGTTCGCGTAATTAGCATAACTTGCTTTAAAGGTCAAACGAATTTTAAGCTTTTTCTTGACATTCTCGCCGCCAAAGGCTAACTTTGCTGCGTTTGAAACGACGTTGTTTTTGCAAAGCAGTTGTATTTAAAATAAGGTTCGTCTAATTTAAATCGAGGTTGAATTATGGAATGGTTAATAAATCTCTTTACCGCTACCGACGGCGTGGCGCACACCGTATTGCTCTTGGCTGCCGTCATCTCCGTCGGCGTGGTGCTGGGCAACGTCAAAATCGGCGGCATCTCGCTCGGCGTAACGTGGATCCTCTTCGCGGGCATCCTCGCCGGACACATCGGCTTCACCGCTAACGACACCCTGCTGACATTCTTGCAGGACTTCGGACTGGTCCTCTTCGTCTTCGGCATAGGTCTGCAAGTGGGGCCCGGCTTCTTCGACAACTTCGGGCGGGGCGGCGTGAGGCTTAATATGCTCGCAATAGCCGTCATAGCACTGAATATCATTGTGATGTTCGCTTGCTACCTCTTGTTCTTCGATCACAACAATTTCAACCTCGCAATGATGACGGGTACTTTGTTCGGAGCCGTTACGAACACCCCCGGCTTGGGCGCTGCAAACGAGGCGATACAGGCCATCTCCGACCGCGTGGAAGGCCTGGCGAACATCGAAATTGCCAACGGTTACGCGTGCGCATACCCCCTTGCCGTACTGGGAATCATCTTCTCAACGCTCTTCATACGCTTCCTCTGCCGCATATCCGTCAGCGACGAGGAGAAAGAACTGGAACGCTTGGAGACCGCCAACCCGCAAGAGACGCCCCACGCGATGGCTCTCCGCGCAGACAACGCATATATCTCCGGGCGCACGATATTGGAGCTTACCGACTTCCTCAAACGCAACTTTGTCGTCTCCCGTATGTTTCGGGGCGATGAGCTCGTCCTGCCGAACAGCAAAACGGTTATCACCAAAGGCGACGAGCTATATGTCGTCTGCGCAGAGAGCGACGCCGAAGCAATCAAAGCGTTCATCGGGCCCGAGACACATCGCAACTTCGAGGATTCTCAGACCGACAAAATGCAGATGGTGTCGAAGAAAGTTGTCGTAACCAACCCCAAGGTGAACGGCAAGACGCTCGGCAATATGCACTTCTCAAGCATCTACGGAGTGAACATCACACGTATCACGCGGCAGGGGATGAACTTCTTTGCGTCGAAAAACCACCACTTCCATATCGGAGATAAAGTGACGGTCGTGGGACCCGAAGCAAATGTGAAGCGCGTAACCGAGCTGCTCGGCAACGCCGCCAAACGGCTCGATCACCCGAACATCGTTACCATCTTCATCGGCATATTCCTCGGCATCATCGTCGGACAAATCCCCATAAACCTGCCCAATATGCCCGTAGCAATGAAGCTCGGCGTGGCGGGAGGACCGCTCATCGTAGCCATACTCATCGGGCGGTACGGACACTTGTTGAAACTCGTAACCTACACGTCGAACTCCGCAAACCTGATGCTCCGCGAGATAGGCCTCTCGCTCTTCCTCGCATGCGTGGGAATAAAGGCGGGAGGAAACTTTGTAGACACCATCGTGGCAGGAGACGGATTGAAATATGTACTCTTCGGATTCTTGATAACGATAATACCCATCCTGATCGTAGGACCCTTCGCACGGTGGAGATACAAGGCAAACTACTTCACCATCATGGGACTCGTCGCCGGAACATACACCGACCCCGCAGCACTCGCCTTCGCCAACGCCAGCTGCACACGCGAAGCCCCCGCACTGGCCTACTCCACAGTATATCCCCTGAGCATGTTCCTCCGCATACTCACAGCACAGCTAATCATACTACTCGGATGCGGATAAAGAGGCAAAAAAACTGAAATTACCTCTCCGCTCCGGGCAGTCTGCCATCGGATGTGTTTATATCCACGTAGCTGCGCTTAACCCGTTTGTTGCCGAACTTATACGTGAGTTTGATATTCAGGCTGCGGTTGTCGTAATCGTTCCTATTATGAAATACGAAGCCGGCATACGCAATGCGATTGCGGTTATATTGCTTGCCGAGCAGGTCGTTGACATTTGCTGTCAGCGTCAGTTTGTCCGGCACAATCATCCAATTCGCGCCTAACGACAGGTTTTGCATCGGCTTATAACGTACGTATTGTTCTTGCCCGGCGAAATAATACATATATCCCCCATAGATTAACGCTTTACTGCCCACCGCATAAGCCAGATTGACAGCTATGAACGAGCTTAACCCGTCCGGAGAGCCCGTTATCGTCTTGTCCGTTGATTTGAAATTATTATACGTCAAACCAATCTGAGCCTGTGCGTTAAATCTCTTGTAACTATAATTATAATTCACGTTGCCCGCCAGCGAGTTCGTCGTAATGCAATTACTATAAGTCCCCTCCGTCGTCTGTTCATTATCGTGGATTAATAATCCGACGGCGTCGGACGTATGCGTATACGAGAGGCTGACATTTAATGCTTTGTGTTGATACCTTAATTCCAAATAATCCGGCAGCGAGGGGCGGAGCAGCGGATTGCCCGCCGAATAGCTGTATGCATCGGTATAAACGCGGGTCGGATTTAATTGCAACATATCCGGGCGGTTAATCCTTTTGCTGTAACCAAGGTATAACACGTTGTTGCCGCCGGGCTTATAAGTCATCTCCGCGAAGGGGAACCAATCGCCGTAACTCTTCCTGAAACGGGCGCTCTCTTCATCAGGCAGACCCTCCGATTTGGTATGCTCGTATCTTATCCCCAACTTAAAGTATATTCGTTTCCAATCCTTATTAATGTCGGCATAAAATGCGGCGACGGTCTCTTTATACCGGAAGTTCTCCGCCGTGTTATAACGGGCATTATTGTCGGCACGGTAATGCTTATACTCCCCGCCCGCCTCGAAATTGAGGAACGTGAACGGCAGCGTGAGGTATAGATTAAGCGTGTTCACGTAATAATGATTGTCCGACAGGCTGTTAGCCACTTCCAAATAATCATCCGAAAGATAATCGCTGACGGACTTGTTCCTCTCCCGGTTGTAGCAATAGTTGACCGTCAGTTTCTTGCCCAAGCTGTCGATTGTCCATTCGTAATAAGGCGTTATGTAGAAGTTTTTATATCCGACGTCCGAGCGAGTGTTCTCCGACGACATACCCTCCTTAACGCCCGATAACGTCTGACGTACATCCGACGTAAGGTCTTCGTCCATGTAATCGAACGAAGCCATAAAGCCGGCATTGATTATCATCGACCTTTTAGCTGCACTCGGTATCAAGTAAACTTGTACTCTCGTTTGCAAAAACGTTCATCTTGTCGTTGATAAAGATATTCGCCTCCAAATTCTGGCTCACGTAATCCGATTTCTGCCACGACTCGTTAACGATCCGCTTCGTATAATCGGCGTATTCATAGCTGTTCGTTACGTCGTGCATACGCTGTCCTTTCCAATAACCGACACCGTAATCAATCATTAACCAACTATTCGAGAATGTCAGGTCGGCTCCGTCCTCGTTGCTTGCTTTATGCCGTTGCTTATACGCGACGTGCACGTTGCCGTCGAACCCCAAGTTCATTCTGTTCTTTAATACGATATTCAACACGCCCGTGTTCCCCGCCGCGCTGAACTCCGAAGACGGATTGGTTACAACCTCGATACGGTCTAAATAATCCGAAGGAATATTAGACAGATAGTTTGTCAGATCCCTGCCCGTAAGGTTTGATTTGCGCCCGTTTATAAGAACAATCACGCCGTCCTTGCCAATCAATGATATCTCCTCCGGCTTGGTCGGATCCGTTCCCGGGACGTATTTAATCACGTCGAATGCGCTGAACCCGTTTGCATAAGGGCTGTTCTTGACGTTGTATACAAGTCGGTCTTTGTCGAATGTGATTACCGCCCTCTTCCCCGTAACCGTAACCTCGCCGATGTCTTTATTAATCATCGGAAGCGATATGATGCCCAAATCAATATCGCCGTTAATATTAACGGTATCCGCCCTTAACGTCTCGCCCAATAAGCGGTAGCTGAATATGTATGTTCCGCCCTCCGCCTCCGTCAAGAACGCTCCGCCCTCGTCGGTCAACACGTTTGCCCGCGCGTTGCCGGACATATCCGAAACAAGCACCTCAACATATTCCAAAGGCTTGTTCTCCGTATCGGAAACGATGATGCCCGTAACACAATGCGCCGATTCCTGACCCATAACCCTTACGGATATAAATATCAACACCGCCGGAAATAACAGCAAATATTGTAATGTCCTTGTTTCCCTCATAATACTTTATGTGTCATAATTACGCGGCAAAGGTAACGGACTTGCAAAATTAAGACTTGGCACTTTTGTGTAATTCTTGCTTACCGACATTATATTTTACACATTTGTGTAATGTTCTTAGCCGTATGCTAAAAATGTATAATAACGCAAAGGACTATTGATTAAAATAATGTACCTTTGCTGACAGAAAAAGAATAAGATTAGAATACGGAATATGGGTATAGAAGACCTCTATGTAACGGCGAATGCACCCCGTAATGCTCCTGATTATGACACGGTCGTGTTGGGGGCATTGCTCCATACAGTAGAAGCATTTGCGCGTGTTACCTATCAAAGTGTCTACTTGATAGATTATTATAAGCACGAGTTCCTTTACATCTCGGACAATCCTTTATTTCTTTGCGGACATACGGCAAAGGAAGTAAAAGAATTAGGATATGAATTTTATTTAAGACATATACCCGAGAGGGAATATAAGATGTTTGCCAGAATTGGACGCTTTGGGCCTATAAGCTTTTTAAAAGGGTCAACGACAGCGATAAATACCAATGCTCCGTATCGTGTCATCTTCATCTGAAAAACGGAACAAAGAGCGTATTGGTAAACCACCAACTGACACCTCTCCTGCTAACCGATGAGGGTACAATCTGGATTGCAATGTGCGTTGTATCCCTTCCTTCTTATAAGACCGCCGGACACGTCCGGTTTCGTGTAAACGGTTCCGATAACTTTTGGAAATACTCTTTCGTAAGACACGAGTGGAAAGAGTATAAGGAAATATCGCTCAAAGAAGAAGAACTCGATGCGCTAAGACTATCCATCGAGGGGCATACTATGACCGAAATCTCCGACATGATGTGCCGCTCGGTAGATTCCGTCAAGTTCTATAAACGCGGCGCATTCGGTAAATTAGGCGTGGCGAATATTAGTGAAGCACTCGCAAGAGCTATCTCAAATAAAATGTTTTGAATCGGGATATGTTTATTATAAGAGAGTGCGAATTAAACGTAAAAAACGTTGATTTTCATCGACATTTTGCTCATTTGCATTACCTTTGCAACCGCGTTAGGCTCACGTGAAGCCGCGTTCGGGATGTGGCGCAGTTGGTTAGCGTACGCGTCTGGGGGGCGTGTGGTCGCCGGTTCGAGTCCGGTCATCCCGACAAACAACAAAACCGTTAGAAATCAATTAGTTATAAGGCTTTCCGCCGGTTGTTATTTGTTCAAAACTTTAACCTCGAGCAAGCAATGGCGAAGAAGAAACATCAACTCTGGACACCCGAATCGAAGGCGGAACTGAGGAAGAAACTCCCCGAGAAACTCAACGCTTTCGGCCAATGGTTTTTCTCCGACGAGGGAGGAAGGCCTTACCTCATCATCAAAGACAGGCGTGCAATCTTGAAATGAAAATATATCTCGATACGAACATCTTGATATATATGCTCGCGGGCGAAAACGACAACATCGACGGCGATACTTGGATGCTGCTCACCGACCCGGAGAACCTGCTTTACACAAGCACAGTCTGCATGCAGGAACTGATTTACCTTAAACAAAAAGGCAAAGTGTTCCCCGAAAAAAGACGTTACAAAGGCGAAAAGAAAGAAGTTTCCCTCGTCGACAGAGTGATAAATCTCGGCGTGGAAATCACCCCGTTCAAAGAGCTTCATCTGCGCCAACTCGAACAGCTGCCCCTGCTCAGCGACAAGTGCGACCCCACCGACAGACAAATCATCGCGCAGGCAATAGCCGACAAAGCGACATTGGTGAGCACCGACAAGCAATTTCCCAATTATGCGGACTTCGGGTTGAAGCTCCATCAGAACCTCAAGTAAAAGGTCGATGAAAATCAAGGTACGTGCCAACGAGAGAACAAGCTTGCTTGATTCCGAGTGCAGCCGTAGCTCGACAAAGAGTCAACGTTTTTGCAAACGAGAGCAGAATAAAATTTATTTAAGTTATGCCGAGAGCAGCTAAAAGGTCGATGAAATCAACGAATTTATTTACCATTGTCTCCATTGTCGTAACATCCTGTATATCAGCCGTTTGCGCCGCGCAGGAGCTGCGTTACGACCGTCCGGCGGAGTACTTCGAGGAGGCGCTGCCGATAGGGAACGGACGGCTCGGGGCAATGGTCTACGGGGGAATAAACAGTTATCGGGTATCGCTGAACGACATCACGCTGTGGACAGGCGAGCCCGACTCTCAGCCCGTGAACGCGGAGGCATACAAGCAACTGCCCGCCGTGCGCGAGGCGTTGGAGCGCGAGGACTACGCTGCCGCCGACACGCTCGTGATGCGCATGCAGGGCCACGAAAGCGAGAAATACCAGCCGCTCGGCACGCTCGTGATCGATTTCCTTTCGCGAGAAAACACAAGCGGTTTTTCAGGCATAATTTCGGATGAAAGCGATATAAGCACGCCCTTAAACGACTGTAACACAAATACTTACGCAGGCAATACTTCGGTTGAAAAAAACATAAGCACAACCTCGAACGACGTCGAAACAAATAAGCTTTCTCTCGAAACCGGCGCAGGCAAGCCCTTAGTTGCAAGTAGCGCAAGCAAGGTCGCGGACGTGAGCGGCTACTGCCGAAAACTATCGCTCGCGACGGCCCGCGCCACATCGACCTACACCACCGCGGACGGCCGCACGTTCTCCACGGAGTGCTTCGCCTCGTCGCCCGACAGCGTCATCGTGGTGCGCATCGCCTCGTCCGGGCCCTTCGACGCGCGGATTAGACTGCTGTGCGCCCTGCCCCACCTCATCAGTAGCGACGGGCAGCGGCTAACGAACGAAGGGCACGCGGCGTTCACGGCAAACCCCTTTTATTTAAACGGGCAGCACGGCGAGCAATCGCTTTACGACGGCAATCGCGGCATACATTTTATGACCATCATCTCCGCTGAAAACACCGGCGGCGAGATCACGGCAGAAGGCAATGCGCTCGTGGCTGAGGGTTGCCGCGAACTGACACTCTACATTGCCAATTCCACGAGTTTCAATGGTGCGGAAAACGACCCGGCAACGAGCGGCAACGATTATATCGCCGAAGCCTGCCGCAACATCGAGCACGCTTTAACGAAAGGTTACGACGCTATAAAAGCCTCGCAACTTGCTGATTATCAGGCACTTTACAACCGCGTCAGTCTTTATCTCGGCGAAACCGACGAGGCGATAAAAGCCTTGCCCACCGACAAGCAACTGCGGCTCTACACGCAAAAAAAGCAGCGCAACCCCGAGCTCGAAGCGCTGTATTTCCAATTCGGCCGCTACCTGCTCATCTCGTCGAGCCGCACGAGGGCCGTGCCCGCCAATCTGCAAGGGCTCTGGAACGAAAAACTGTCGCCCGCGTGGCGCAGCAATTACACCACGAACATCAACCTCGAAGAGAATTATTGGGCGGCGGAAGAGGTTAATTTGTCGGAACTGCATTTGCCTTTGTTAACTTTCATTGACGAACTGCAACGCACAGGCCGGCAGTCCGCGGCGAGCTACTATGACGTTCACGAGGGTTGGTGCGCGGGGCATAACAGCGACATCTGGGCGATGACAAACCCAATAGGCGAAGGCATCGCGAACCCGCAATGGGCAAACTGGCCGATGGGCGGCGCGTGGCTGTCGACGCATATCTGGGAGCATTATCTCTTCTCGCGCAATGTCGGCGATTTAACTGAATTTTACCCTGCGTTGCGCGGCGCAGCGGAGTTCTGCCTCGGTTGGCTCATTGAGAAAAACGGCGAGCTCATCACCTCTTTCTCCACCTCGCCCGAAAACATGTTCGTTACGGATCAAGGCTACGAGGGCAACACGTTTTATGGCGGCACGGCCGACCTCGCCATCATCCGCGAATGCCTCACCGATGCCGTGAATGCTGCGCGCGTGCTGAATACCGACAGCGCTTTTGCGGCGCGTGCGGAGGGGGCTTTAAAGAAGCTCCGCCCTTATCATATCGGGCAGCGCGGGCAGTTGCTTGAGTGGTATCACGATTGGAAGGATGCCGATTGGCAGCACCGTCATCAGTCGCACCTCATCGGCGTTTACCCCGGTCATCAGATCACGCCCGCGAGCGAGCCTGAGCTGTCGGCAGCGGCAGCTAAGTCGTTGAAAATCAAGGGTAACCATACGACAGGCTGGAGCACAGGCTGGCGCATTAACCTCTACGCGCGGCTGCGGATGGCGGACGAGGCTTACGGCATGGTGCGCACGCTGCTGCGCTACATCTCGCCCGACGACTACCACGGCAAGGGCAAGACATACGGTGGCGGGACGTACCCGAACCTGTTCGATGCGCATGCGCCGTTCCAGATTGACGGCAATTTCGGCGGTTGCGCGGGCATGGCGGAGATGCTCATTCAGAGCGACGAGAGCAATATCTACTTGCTTCCCGCGTGCCCCGCGGAATGGCCGTCGGGCAGCGTGAAGGGTCTGCTGACACGTTGCGGCGCGACGGTCGACTTCAGTTGGGAGAACGGCCGGATTATCTTACTTGCTATTAGTTCTCCGACGCAGCTGTGCGCCACCATCACCGCCAACGGCGTCGCCTACGAAGTCAACCTCCCCGCGGGCGGCACGAAGAAGATTCTTTAGTTTTACAGGGAGCTAAATTATTGAATATTAGGGAGTTCGAGGCCAAGGCCGCGCTTCCGGTCGACCACTTTTAATATTAAGCCGATGATGAGTGCGGCAATGCCGAGGCAGGCGAGCATGACCAGCGGCGCGGTATAGTTGAACTGCGTGGGGTCGGTAACGCCGGGATTGGTCGTGTCGAGCACTTTTCCGATTACGAGAGGGAAGAGCCAGAGCCCGATGTTCTGTATCCAGAAGATTAGCGCGTATGCCGAGCCGATGATTTTAGCGTCGACGAGCTTCGGCACGCTGGGCCAGAGGGATGCCGGCACGAGGGAGAACGATGCGCCGAGGACGAGGATGGTGATGTATGCGACGACCACTCCGCCCACGTCATTGCCTTTGAATTGCGGCAGGATGAACGCGAACGTGAGGTGGCAGGCGATGAGCAGCAGCGAGCCCAAGACGAGCATTGACGCGGCCTTGCCCTTGCGGTCGACATAGTTGCCCAAAATCGGCGTGATGCCCACGGCGAGGAGCGGGAACACGGCGAATATCGACTCTGCCGACTGGCGCATAAAGCCCATGTAGCAATAGGCCACAAGTGCGATTACCGACAGGCATAACATACTGTATTTCAATATATTACGCTTGATAAAATTAAAGGTGAACGCTGTGATTGCAACAATCAACATTATGATGTATTGCACGATTGTTACCTCCGACGAAGCCCAGAACGAGCCCTCCGGCACGTCGGTGAATGTCAGGTTGCATTGCAGCATATTAACCGCATACTTTTGGAACGGGAAGATTGCCGAGTAGTAGAGCACGCAGAGGAGCGCCACGAGCCAGAAGCCCATGCTGGACAGGATCTTGCCGATGTCGCGCACGCGGAACGGGTCGTCCTTCTCTTCCGCCTCGCCCGTCTGAAGGTCGAGCTTGCGGTCCATAAAATAATAGACCACCAGCATCATCAGCGCTATGCAGAGCAATACCACGCCGAACGCCACGCTGCGCGACACATCAACATGCCCTCCGAACTTTGCGAAGAACGGCGAGAATATCATGCACGTCGCCACGCCAAGACGGGCGAGCGCCATCTCCGAGCCCATTGCCAGCGCCATCTCGCGCCCTTTGAACCATTTGACGATACCGCGCGAGACGGTTATACCGCCCATCTCCGCGCCGCAACCGAAAATCATAAACCCGCACGCGGCAACTTTCGCCGAAGCGGGCATCCCTTCATAGAAAGGCGACACGCCGAGCTGCTCGAAGACGGGGATATGATTAAGGTTGTTGGTGAACCATACCTCCGCGCCGCTGCCGATGAAACTCCGGCTTACGGCATAATATTTGATTATCGCGCCGATGAGCATCACCGCCCCGGAGAGCAACGCCGTGAAGCGCACGCCCGCCTTGTCGAGGATGATGCCGGCGAAGATGAGGAAGAACACGAACACGTTGAGGAACGTCTCCGAGCCTTGCATCGTACCGAAGGCGGTGGAGTCCCAGCCGCGCTGTGTGAGCATCAGGTCTTTTATCGGGGACAGGATGTCCATAAAAATGTAGGCGCAGAACATCGCCAACGCCAATAACAGCAGTGCTAACCAACGCAGTGCGGCAGAGTCGCGCAACGTCTTAACAGGTTGATTGTTCATTTTTTATAATACAAAGTTTATTCGTTTTGATTTGTCGTTATTCGTTGTTTCCGCTTTGCTTAACCCACTTGTCGAGCCAGTCGAAGAAGGTGCGCTGCCAGAGGATGCCGTTCTGCGGTTTGAGCACCCAGTGGTTCTCGTCGGGGAAGAGCAGAAGCTGCGCGGGGACACCTTTCAGTTTTGCGGCATTGAACGCGCCGAAGCCCTGGTTGGAATTTATGCGATAATCTTTCTCGCCGTGTATGCAAAGGATGGGCGTGTCCCATTTGTCGACAAACCTGTGCGGCGAATTATCGTAGGTGCGCTGCGCATTAAGCGTCCTGTCCTTGTTCCAATAGGCGTCGTCGTACTCCCAATTGGAGAACCAAACTTCCTCCGTGTCGGTGTACATCGCCTCGAGGTTGAACGCGCCGTCGTGGGCGATGAATGCCTTGAAGCGCCCGTCGTGATGCCCGGCAAGGTAATAAACAGAGAACCCGCCGAAGCTCGCGCCGACACAGCCGAGCCGGTCTTTGTCAACGTATGGCAGGTTCTTGCACGCGTCGTCGATGGCCGTCAGGTAGTCGTCCATACACTGCCCTGTCCAGTCGCCGCTCACCTGCTCGTTCCATTTCGTGCCGAAGCCGGGCAAGCCGTGGCGGTTGGGCGCGATGATAACGTAGTCGTGCGCCGCCATTATCGCGAAGTTCCAGCGATAGCTCCAGAATTGCGACACGGGGCTTTGCGGTCCGCCCTCGCAATAAAGCAACGTCGGGTACTTCTTTGCCGGGTCGAAATCGGGCGGCAGGATCGCCCAATACATCATCCGCTCGCCGTTGGTGGCGGTCGTCCAATGCTCCTCCGACGTGCCTTCCGCTATCTGCGCGAGGATATGGTCGTTCTCTTTCGTGATGCGTGTGGCAACGGTTTGGTTCGCGTCTTTGCCCGGCGTAATAATATAAAGGTCGGCGGGGTGGAAATAGTCGTGCCGCTCGGCAAGGATCTGACGATGGTTGCCAATCATCTTCAGCGAACCGAAGTCAGCCTTATAGTCAGTGATTTGCCTTACATCGCCGCGCTTCGTAACGGCGTAAATATTCTCCACGGCGTGCCACACACCGATGAAATACAGCTCATCATCTTTCGTGTCAGCCCAGACAAAGTCGTCGACATTGGAGTCAAAGCTCTCCGTGGCGTATCGCTTCGCACCCGTCGCAAGGTCGTAAATGCACAGCCTGTTGCGGTCGCTCTCATATCCGCAGCGCGCCATACTGAGCCACGCGAGCTGCTTGCCGTCGGGCGAGAACTGCGGGTTGGTGTCGTAACCCACATTGTAATCGCCGTCGAGCCGGTTTATCTCCTGCGCGGCAATCGACTTGGTCGGGTCTATCGGCGGCGCGACAAAACCGTCGGGCTTGCACAGATTAGTGGTCTTCCCGCTTTGCAAATCATAAAGATAGATGTCGGAATCAGTGGAAACGGCATACATCACGCCCTCGCATTTCTTGCACGAATAGGCTATTTGCCGCGAGTCGGGGTGCCAAGCAAGCTGCTCGATGCCGCCGAACGGAGCCATAGGACATTCGTAAGGCTCGCCCTCGAGAATATCTTTACCCTCGTTTACGCCCTCCTCCGAAACGTCAGCAACGAAAGGATGAACGATTGATTCCACATAATGGTCCCAATGGCGGTAGTTGAGGTCGTTGATCACGCGCCCGGAAGCAAGGGGCAGGTCGGCGGGTTTGCGGGCTATCGCACCGTAATAAGGGATTGATTTGAGCAAGATAACCTTCGTCTCGTCGGGCGAGAAAAGGAAACCCTCAATCTCCGTCGCATCGTGCGTGAGCTGCGTTTTATCGCTGCCGTCAATGTTCATCGTCCACAGTTGGTCGCCCGAAAGAAAGGCAATCTTCTGTCCGCCGGCAATGAACACGCCATCCGTCTCGCTCTCTTCGGAGGCAGTGAGGAGCTGCTGATTGTTGCCGTCGATGTCCATTATGTAAAGCACCTGATGACTTTTGTTTTGCTCCACGCTGTAATAACCCACTTGATATACTACGCGCCGACCGTCGGGCGAGACATCATAACCGCCTATCCTGCCCATTGCCCAGAGAGCCTCGGCTGTCAGTCTGCCGCCCTCAACCGTGATGTTATTCTTTCCTATAACGGGCAAATCCTCCGCTTTCACGCCTGTAAAAAATGTCGCCAACAATGCGGCAACGATTGTCATTTGTTTCATCTCTGCATTATCTTTGTCAGTAGCATGCCGCCACGCTCAGCGCCCCTTGCGCCTGCGCTCCAGCTCCTTGCGCTTCTCTTCCATCCTCGCCTGCTCCTCCTGCATAGCCTGAAGGCGCCCCGCGAGCCCGGAGAGCTTCTTTCCCGAAGCCTTGTTCGCCCTATATTTCTCTTCGAGCTTTGCAAGGAGCTTCTCCTCGTCGGTGAAATGGCGCAAAGCCCACATTATCACTGCCGAGAGGAAGAGCGAGATGAAATAATAGAAGTTCAGTCCGGCGGAGTAGTCGTTGAAAATGAAGAAGAACATCAGCGGCATTATCATCATCATCCATTGCATCATTTTCATCTGGTCGGCTTGCTGCCCCACCATCTGGTCTTTCTGCTGTTTCATCGTCATCCAACTGTACGCCAGCTGCCCCACGCAGAAGAGTATGCAGGTCAGGGAGAGATGGTCGCCGATGAGCCACACGTTCTTGTGCCATTCGATGATGGGGTCGTAGGTGGACAGGTCGCTAATCCACAGGAAGCTCTCGCCGCGCAGCTTGATGGCATTCGGCACGAAATTGAACATCGCAATCCAGATAGGCATCTGAATTAACGCCGGCAAGCACCCCGCCATCGGCGACACGCCGTACTTGGCGTACTCCTGCATCATCGCCTGCTGCTTCTGCATCTGCTGGTCGGGACCGTCGTACTGCTTCGTCGCCTCCTCGAGTTTCGGTTTCAGCACGCGCATCTTGGCGCTGCTCATATAGCTCTTCTTCACCATCGGATAGGTGATCACTTTGAGCAATAAAGTAATTAAAATCAAGACGACACCCATCGGGATGCCCGTCGAAGTGAGGAAATCGAACACGTAGATGGTGAACCAGCGGTTGATGAGCCGGAACAAGGGCCAGCCCAGCTCCACTAACCGCTGCATCTGAAGCTTCTTGCCGAACGTACTCTCTTTCTCCGTCTTTTGCAGCAAGCGGAAATCGTTCGGACCGTAATAGAACTCGAAATCGCTCGCTGTCTTGCCTGTCGCGTCGAACGGCACCTTGAGTTTCGCCTCATAGTCTTTCAGGAATCCCGACCCTTTCTCTTCGGGCTTCGACGACAGCAGCGCCTTTTCCGCAAAACCGTCGCGGCTGATCATCGCTGCGGAGAAGAACTGGTTCTTGAACGCCACCCAGTCTATCGCGTCGTCGATCTCCTTGTCCTTCACCTCCGATGTCTCCGACAACTTCTTCGTGCCGCCGGAAACCTTGTGGTAAGTGAGCTTCGAATAGCGGTTCTCAAACGAGTGCCCCTTCTCCTGCTGCGCACATCGCTCGCGCCAATTGATGTCCATCGATGTCGTGTTAGGCAGCACGAGAGGCGCCAGACCTAAAGTCCGCAGCGACAAATGAAGCAGATAGCTCTTGCCGAGCGTGTACTCCAAAGCAATCATCTTGCCCGGCGAGGCTTCCGCAACGAAGGTAACGGTGGTGTCGGTTACGGCTGTCGGCGTGAAATAAAGGTCGGAGGTGGAAATGTTCGTCTCCTTCAGCGCGATGGTGTAATCCAGCCTCTGCGTCTCCTCGTCGAAGAGGATAACGCCGTCGTTACCGCGAATGTTCTTGTAATGCTTCACTACGGCACGCTCCACTGTCGCCCCTTTGCTGCTCAAAGTAAGCTCAACCTTGTCGTTGCGGAGCACTACCTGCTGCGCCTCGCCCGCGAGACAAGCATGAAAGAGCGACGTGCTGTCGATGGCTAACGTGTCCGCAGCCGCCGTCTCAGCCTCTTGCGCGGCGATGAGCTGCTGCTGGCGCACAATCTCAAGAGAGTCGGCACGCGCACGCTCGGCTATCTGCTCGGCACTCGGGCGCGACCACCACGTGTAAAACAACAGCACGGCGGCAATAAGCACAAAACCGAGAACGCTATTCTTGTTCATAAGATGTTAATGTTGTTTCTAATTCGGTACAGTCTGCAAAATTAGAAGAAAAGCGGCGGATATGAAAGAATAACACGAAAAAGGTGCGAGAGAGCGAACCCCCGCGCACCCTGCAATCGAAGTCTGTGATTA
>JAJPYN010000007.1:28463-75022 GCA_021204905.1 Prevotella sp. | reverse complement strand
AAAAAGGTGCGAGAGAGCGAACCCCCGCGCACCCTGCAATCGAAGTCTGTGATTACAAAAATGTGAAAATGAGTGTCTTATTTCACGAGCACCTTCTTGCCGTCCTTAACAAGCAAGCCGCCCGTGCTGCCGTCGACGCGCTGGCCCGCAAGGTTGTAGTAAACGCTCTCGCCCGACGCAGCCGGAACGCTGTCGATGCCCGTTGAATCGCCTTCGGAACCGTCTTCGCCCGAAGTATTGCCTTCTTCGCCGGAAGTATTGCCTTCGCCGGAAACATCTTCATCGTTGCCTTCGCCGGAAACATCTTCATCGTTGCTATTGCCTTCGCCGGAAACCTCTTCGTCAGTATTATCTCCGCCGGTGTTCTCGTCAACATTTTCGTCGTCGCCGTTATTTTCTTCGTCGACATTCTCGTCGTTGCCTTCTTCGCCCGAGCCTTCGCCGACCTCTTCATCGGAGCCGTTGCCTTCGCCTTGCTCGACATTCTCGTCATTGCCGCTTTCATCTTCGGCATCGGCATCGCTCACGACATCGACAATGCTCTTAAAGTTCACCGTGAACGGATAGACCCCGCTGTCGGCGTCCTCGTCGCACTTGATGTACAGGTAGCTCACCTCATCGCCGTGGCCTGTCACCTCGCCGGTGGTCTTGTCGTACTTCGTGCAAGCGGCATCGTCAATCACAAAGGTGTATTCGCTCTCCCCCGCCATGAGGTTGATCCACGCGTAGCCCTCGCCGTTCTCGTCGAGCTCCACAAGGAGGTTCTGCGGCAGCGCCTCGGCCAGCGTGACGGTGAACGTGTGCTTCTTGCCGCTGCCGTAGGTGTAGGTGAACGGCTCGTTCGTCTCCGGGTCGTTGATGTAATTGCCGCCGTACTGCCCCGTGTAGGTGATGGCCGCCGGCTCGTAGACATCATACTTGCAGCCCCACGCGTCGCCGCCGTAGAACATCTCCTCTTCCGTGCCGTCGGCCTTAATGAGGTAAGCCTCTTCGACGGTAACATACGAGCCGGCCGACTTGCCTTGCAGCTCGAACGCGGTGAGGTTCGAAGTGAAAGTGCCCGTGTTCTCGCCCACCGACACCGAAGGATAATGGTCCGAGCCGCCGTAGGTCAGCTTAAACTGGCAGCTGCTCGCCTCAGACACCACAATGCGGTAGCCCGTGTAAACAGACGCGTCGACAGCGTTCGTCTGCGTGAGCTTGAACTCGCCGTATTGGTCGGTGAACGTGATGGCAATCTTGCCCGAGAACGCCGCCGTGTACTTATAAGGGAAGCCGTCGATGTAAAGCGAATAGCTCGTCTGAGCCTTGCCCGCGAGAGCAGCGCACGATAATAGTGCGAAGAATAAAAACTTTTTCATATAATATAACGCTTTAAAGTACCTTTCGCTCGCGAAGTGCAAAATTATAATAATTGCGGCGGAAAAAGAAAAAATTCGGGCGCAAAAAAAGGTGCGTGAGAGCGAACCCCCGCGCACCAAAAGTACAATTTACAAGAAAAAGTTAAATGTCTTATTTCACGAGCACCTTCTTGCCGTCCTTAATGAGGAGGCCCTTAGCGTTCTCGTTCACGCGCTGGCCGGCGATGTTATAGATGGCGCCGTTGCCCGCAGCCGTTACGGCCGGAACGGAGGTGATGCCCGTCTCTTCGCCGCTTGTCGTGCCTTCAACATCGAAGTTGTCGGCGATGAGCCAGAGCCACTCTGCGGTCGGATAGCTTTCACCGGTGCGGATACCGATGGTGAGGTAAGCATCCTCGTCGAGGGTGATCTCAACGGAAACGCGATCCTCGGCAGTCCAGTCGGCGCTGTCGTAAGCCATCGACAGGTATTCGTCGGTTTCGCCTGCGGTTGCATAGAACTCGATGTCGTCCATGTTGCCGCCAACGTTGATACGTGCGCTAACAGTGTAGGTGCCGGCGGGAAGCTCGCTCTGAGATGTCTGGTGAATCAGGTCGGTGCTTGCATAGAAGTTGTTGCCGTAGTTAGCAAGGAAGTGATTACCGTCCATACCCGGAGTAACATTTTCGTCGTTGCTAATCTCGAATGCAGCGTTATCGTAGAGCACCCAATAGGAGTTGTCGCCCTCGAAGTCAAGGCTTACGAAGTAGTCGCTGGTGTCTTCCTCATCGGTGTCTTCCTCATCGGTGCTTTCCTCGTCGGTGGCGCCTTCTATGATGCTCTTATAGTTGACGGTGAACGGATAGCCGCTGTCTTCGTTTGCCTTGAGATAGATGTAAGCAATGTCGTGGCCGGTGCCGTCATCATCCACGCACGCAGCATCGTTAATGGTGAATGTGTACTGGGTGCTGCCTGCTTCAAGGGTAATCCAAGCGAAGCCGCCGGTAGCGTCGTCAAGCTCGAGAGTAATATCAGCCGGGAGCGCGTCTTTCAGTGTAATGGTGAAATTGTAGGTTTCATCGCTGCCGTAGGCGTAGGTGAACGGCTCGTCAGTCTCCGGGTTAAAGATGTAAACGCCGCCGTACTGCCCCGTGTAGGTGATGGCTGCCGGTTCGTAAGCATCAAACGTGCAACCCCAAGAAGCGCCGCCGTAGACCATCTCCTCTTCCGAGCCGTCGGTCTTAATCAGGTAAGCCTCTTCGACAGTGATAGTAGCATCAGCTACCTTGCCCTGGAGCTCGAATTGCGTAAGATCTTCGCTGAATGTCCCCTCGATTGTGCCCGCCGATAAGTCCGTATAAGATTCGTCATTAGCACCGACAGCAACCAGCTGAACGCCGTCTTCCGTAACGTCGGATACGACAATCTTGTAGCCCGTGTAAACAGACGCATCGACAGTGTTCGTCTCCGTGAGCTTGAACTCGCCCCACTGGCTGCCGAAGTCAATAATGATCTTGCCGGAGATAGCTGCGGAGTAGTTCCACGGGTAGGTGTCAATGTAGAGCGAATAGCTCGTCTGAGCCTTAGCCGCGAGAGAAGCGCACGCTAAAAGTGCAAAGAGTAAAACTTTTTTCATAAAATGTTAAATGTTTTTCTTGCGGCTTGGGTCCCGCCGGCCGCTGTCAGTAAAGAAAGATTTATCGTTTAAGGCGTATTCGGAGGAAGCGGGACCTGCATTCTTGCTTCGTTGCCTTGTGCCTCGTGCCTTTGTTTGTCGCGACTATGGCCATCGGCTCTCGGCTCTGCCGCTTGAATGCGCTTTGTCCTAATATGCCTTGCCTTGCAGCGGATGGGTGCCGTCTCCCGGGAGGATGACTTGTCTCCGCGCTTTGGCAAGGCAAAAGTATTATTAACGTTTGTAACAACCAAACAAAATGCCTTTTTTTTCATTCATATCCCCCGTTTTTTTCATTCATACCCCCCGCCCCTTTTCATTTTACCTCCCCCGCGTGTCGCCATCCCGGCCACGCTTTTCGCCCGCGAATGCTTGTGTGATTATGTCGCGTACCTTCGGCATGCTTTTGCCCTCGTTTGCAAAAAAAGCAGTACCTTTGCAGGCGGAATGAATGTCTCGATGAAGCGCATAGTTTTCATATCAGCCATGTTGGTGAGCGTGGTTACGTTGCCGGCCGGGGCTTCGGGTTTGACTTTAAAAGAGGTCGCTTTGGCTTCGAACGAGCCTTACCTTACCGCCGACAGCATAACTTTAAATTCACCTTCGCCCTCGCCGCGCCACATGCGCCTGTTTCTTCCTCCGGCCTTTCACACCGACCTTGCGCGGCAATGCTTCTCTCTCGATGGGAAGGACGACCTCGCCGCCGAGCGCGCGCTGCTGGCCGTTTGCATCCGTCGGCCCGACCTTGTCAGAGGCGTGCGGCGCGATGTGCCTTTGGAGAAACCTTTGCCTGCTGCCGTGCCCCCTCCGCTCGACGAGGCCTTCGACTTCCCTTCGCTGCCGGAGCGGGACTTCGAGCCTGTGGAGCTGTACGTGAAGAAGCCGGATTTCTGGACTTTTAAGGGCGATTTCTACCTTAGCGCCGTGCAGAACTACTATTCGGGCAACTGGTATCAAGGGCTCGAGAGCAATTTCGCGTGGCTGGCGAAGATCACGCTCGAGGCCAATTACGACAATAAGCAGAAGTTCACCGCGGACAATAAGCTTGAGATGAACCTCGGCTTCCAGACCGACCGCAGCGACGAGGCGCATAAGGTGAAGACGTCGGAGGACCTGCTGCGCTACACGGGTATGCTCGGCATACAGGCCACGAAGCGGTGGTATTACACCCTCCAGGTCATCGCCGCGACGCAGTTCATGCGCACCTTCGACACGAACAGCAGCGAGGTGCTCTCGGCCTTCGCCAGCCCGCTCGATGTGAACGCGTCCGTCGGTATGTCGTATAAGTTCTCGTTAGCAAAGGAGCGGCTGACCGGGTCGGTGTATGTCTCGCCCGCAGCATTGGGGTTTAAATATGTCGACCGGCGCACCCTCGCCGAAGCGAACGGCATAACGCCCGGACGGCACAGCAGCGCGGATTTCGGTTATACGTTCACCATCGAAGGCACGTGGAATTTCAACGACTATATCTCTTGGCAGACGCGTCTCTACGGCTACTCCCCTTACGACCGCGTCGAGCTGCAATGGGAGAACACGCTGACGGTGAAAGTGAGCAAGATCATCGCCGTGTCCGTCTACGCCTACCCGCGCTTCGACGACTCGCCCGGCCTTGTCCGCGACCCCTCCTACGGCTACTTCCAGTTGAAGGAATACACCTCCTTCGGGCTCACGTATTCGCTGTGAGGCGCCTTTGAGCGGAGTATGTTTTTCGAAAAAGATTATCTTAGTCGCTACTAAAACGCCGACACAATCAAGCGGTTGCAAACTTCAGCCTTGGTTGTCGCCTGCGTTTCAATATTTTTGATTAGCCTAAGGATTATGTGTCAGCCTAATGCGAGGTCGATGACTTTCTCCACTGCGGCCTCGATGCCTGTGGTGTCCTTGCCGCCTGCCGTAGCGAAGTGAGGTGCGCCGCCGCCGCCGCCTTTGATGAGCTTGCCCGCCTCGCGGACGAGTTGCCCGGCGTTGAGCTTGCGGCTCTCAATGAGGTCTTTGCTAATCATCACCGTGATGAGCGGGCGGTCGTCGTATTTGCTGCCGTAGGCGCAGATGGTGTTTTCGGGCAAGATGCGGCTCACTTGGAATGCGAGGTCCTTTACTAAATTGGGGTCGATGTCGGCAATGAAGACGTGCTTGACGACGTTGATGCCGTTAATCTTAACCGCCTTCTTCACTATGTCTTCCCTTGCTTTGGCGAGCGTCTCTTTCAGGTGTTCCTCCGCCTGTTTGCGCAACGCGGCATTGTCGCGGATGACTTTCTCCACCGCCGCCTGTATGTCTTTCGTGTTGAACAGCGAGCGGATACGCGCCACGGTGTCCTCCATCTGCTCCATAGCGCTCTCCGCAGCCTCGCCCGTGAGCGCCTCGATACGCCGTATGCCCGCAGCAACGGAGCTCTCGGAGACAATCTTAAACAAACCTATCTCGCCCGTGGCGCGCACGTGGCAGCCGCCGCAGAACTCGATGGAACTGCCGAACTGCACCACACGAACGCGGTCGCCGTACTTCTCTCCGAAGAGCGCGATAGCCCCGAGCTTCTTTGCCTCGTCAATCGGGATATTGCGGTGCTCCTGTAAAGGCAGGTTCTCGCGAATGCGGCTGTTGACAATGCGCTCCACCCGGCGCAGCTCCTCTGCCGACACCTTCTGATAATGCGAGAAGTCAAACCGCAGATAGTCGGGGCAGACAAGCGAGCCTTTCTGTTCCACGTGCGTACCTAACACCTCGCGCAATGCCTCGTCGAGGAGGTGCGTAGCGGAGTGGTTGGCTTCCGTCTTGCGCCGTTTATCCACATCCACGCACGCCATAAAGTCCGCCTCGGGCAACTTCGGCAGCTTTTCTACGATATGCACCGTCTGCCCGTTCTCGCGTTTCGTGTCAACGACATCTATCGTCTCCGTCTCGCTCACCAGCACTCCCGTGTCGCCCGTTTGTCCGCCCATCTCGCCATAGAACGGCGTGCGGTCGAGCACAATCTCAAAGAATGTCTTCCCTTTCTGCGCAATCTGACGATAACGAAGGATATGACATTCGTATTCCGTCATATCATATCCGACAAACTCTTGTTCGCCGCTGCCGAGCTCGATCCAATCGCCCGTCTCCGTCGCGGCAGCATTACGCGCACGCTCTTTCTGCTTCTTCATTTCCCCGCCAAACGCTTTCTCGTCGACGGTGATACCGTTCTCCCGACAAATAAGCTCGGTCAGGTCGAGCGGGAAACCGAAAGTGTCAAACAGCCGGAATGCCTCCTCGCCGCTGAGAACGGTTGTTCCGGAAGCCTTGCACTTGCCGATTGCGTCGGTCAACAGGGCAATACCTTTGTCGAGAGTGCGGAGAAAAGCCTCCTCCTCCTCACGCATCACCTTGCCAATCAGTTCTTTCTGTGCCGCCAGCTCGGGGTAGGCATCGCCCATCTGCGCCACGAGCACGGGCAACAAGCGATACATAAACGCTTCTTTTTGTTCGAGGAAGGTGTATGCATAGCGCACGGCACGGCGGAGAATTCTTCTTATGACGTACCCCGCTTTGGCGTTGCCGGGCAGCTGACCGTCGGCAATGGAGAACGCTACGGCACGCAGATGATCCGCCACAACGCGCATCGCCACGTCCGTCGCCTCATCCCGTCCGTATTCTTTTCCCGACAAACGGCAAATCTCCTCGATGATTGGGGTGAACACGTCGGTATCGTAATTGGAGTGTTTTCCTTGTATCGCGCGTACCAGACGTTCGAAGCCCATACCCGTATCGATAACGTTCATTGCCAGCGGCTCGAGGTTTCCGTCCGCCTTACGGTTGAACTGCATGAACACGATGTTCCAAATCTCAATCACTTGCGGGTGGTCTTTATTCACCAAATCCTTGCCCGCGACAAGCCGTTTCTCCTCTTCGGTGCGGCTGTCGAGGTGTATCTCCGAGCACGGACCGCACGGACCGGTGTCGCCCATCTCCCAGAAGTTATCGTGTTTGTTGCCGTCTATGATGTGGTCTGCCGGCACGTGCTTGAGCCAGAACGCGGCAGCCTCGTCGTCGCGGCTAAGATTCTCCTCGACGCTTCCCTCGAAGACAGTAACATAAAGGTCGGCGGGATTGAGTCCCAACACGTCGGTAAGGTATTCCCACGCCATATCTATCGCGCCCTCTTTGAAGTAGTCGCCGAACGACCAATTGCCCAACATCTCGAACATCGTGTGGTGGTACGTGTCGTGCCCTACCTCCTCCAAGTCGTTGTGCTTGCCGCTCACGCGCAGACATTTCTGACTGTCCGCCCGCCGTCGGGGCTCCGGACTGCGCGTCCCGAGTATAATGTCTTTCCACTGATTCATACCCGCATTGGTGAACATCAGTGTCGGGTCGTCCTTGACAACCATCGGCGCGCTTGCCACAATCGTGTGTCCTTTCCCCGCAAAATATTGCTTAAACGATTCGCGTATCTCGTTTGCTGTCATCATAATTATAAAATTATAAAGGTTTTTTCCGCCCGCAAAAGTAACATTATCCGCGTTATCAGGCAAATTATAACGAAAAAGAGAGCCCTTGCCCGGCGATTAAATTCAATGCTTTTATTTGCCCGTTGCGCCCGATTCAGCTAACTTTGCCGATGTTTTAAAGGCGAAAAATGAGGCGCTACGCGGGCATATTGGCGAAAGTGGCATTGTCGTTGATCCTCGGCAGTGCGATTTTGTATTGGATGTACCGCGGGGTGGATTTCTCCGCACTGCGCAGCGTGATGGTGCGCGATATGGACTGGGGCTGGATGATCCTGTCGCTGCCCTTCGGCATCCTTGCGCAGGCCTTTCGCGGGTGGCGCTGGCGGCAGACCCTGCAGCCGTTGGGCTACCGTCCGCGCGCAGCCATCGCCGTGTGCGCCATCTTCGTGAGCTATGCCGTGAGCCTCGTCGTGCCGCGCATAGGCGAGTTCACGCGCTGCGGCATCTTAGCTCAGAAAGACAAGGTGTCGTTCGTCAAAGGGCTCGGCACGGTCGTTACGGAGCGCATCGTCGACTCGTTGCTGCTGCTGGTCATCACAGCCTCGGTCATCGTCGCGCAGTTCTCCCTCTTCGACCGCTTTTTCAACCGCACCGGCTTCAACCTCGCCGACACCCTGCGCGGCTTCTCGTGGCAAGGCTGGCTCGTCACCCTTGTCTGCCTCGTCGTAATGGTGTTTTTCCTGCACTTGTTATTAAGAAAAATGACCTTCTACGACAAGGTGAAATCCACGCTGAAAGGCCTCGCAGAAGGTATCCTGTCGCTGCGCGCGGTGAAGAACCTGCCGCTGTTCGCAGCGTTCACCCTCGCCATCTGGCTGTGCTATTTCCTGCATTATTACCTGACATTTTTCTGCTTCGACGCCACGCGCAACCTGAGCCTGTCGTGCGCCGTCGTTACGTTCGTCGTCGGCTCAATAGCGGTCATCGTGCCCACACCCAACGGTGCCGGACCGTGGCACTTCGCAGTGAAAACAATGTTAATCCTTTATGGCGTCGGCGAAGAGGATGCGCTGTTCTTCGTGTTCATCGTTCACGGCGTGCAAACCCTGTTGATAGTGGCGCTTGGCTTAATCGGCTACCTATGGATCAGCTTCGCGCCGACACGCGACAGGGCGATAATTAACCAACAACAAATTTAACATAAAATAAAAGATAAAGCTATGAGTATTAAAAATTTGCAACCGGAATGCATCTGGAAAAACTTCGATGCACTCACAAAGGTGCCGCGCCCGTCGGGACATCTCGAAAAGGTGCGGCAGTTCCTACTCGACTTCGCCGCAAAGGCAGGCGTGGAGGCGTTCCTCGACCAAGCCGGCAACGTCGTGATGCGCAAGGCCGCCACGCCCGGCATGGAGAACCGCAAAGGCGTCATCCTGCAAGCGCACATGGACATGGTGCCGCAGAAGGCGCTCGCCTCGCCGCATAACTTCGAGACCGACCCCATCACCACGCGCATCGAGGGCGACTGGGTGTACGCCAACGACACCACGCTCGGCGCCGACGACGGCATGGGCGTGGCCGCGATAATGGCCGTGATGGAGGCAAAGGATTTAAAGCACGGACCCGTCGAAGCGTTAATCACCGCTGACGAAGAGACGAGCATGGTCGGGGCGAACGCGCTGCCCGAAGGCGAGCTGCACGGCGACATCCTGCTCAACCTCGACACCGAGACCGAGGGCGAGATGATCATCGGTTCGGCCGGCGGCGTCGACGTTACCGCGACCATGCAATACAAAGAAGCGCGGCCCGAACCCGGAGATAAAGCATTGAAAATCACCGTCAAAGGCTTGCGCGGCGGACATTCCGGCCTCGAGATAGGGCTCGGCCGCGCCAACGCCAACAAGCTCCTCGCACGCATCGCACGCGACATCACGGCCAACGACGACGCGCGCCTCGCCTCGTGGCACTGCGGTAACATGCGCAACGCCATACCTTTCGAGGGCTCCGTCGTCATCACCGTCCCGAAAGAGAACACCGGCGACGTGCGCGAGGCTGCAAAGGACTGGGAAAACATTTTCAACAACGAATTTGAAGGCATCGAAAAGGATATTAAGGTGTTAGTCGACGACACGCCGCTGCCCGAACTCGTTGTGCCTGAGGACATTAGCGACAACCTCATCAATGCCGTTCACGCTTGCCACAACGGCGTGATGCGCTACATCCCGTCCATCCCCGCCATCGTCGAGACCTCGAGCAACCTCGCCATCATCGACATCGACGCCACGAGCGCGGCAATAAAAATCCTTGCGCGCAGCGCCTCCGAGAGCCAGAAGGAATACCTCGCCACGACCCTCGCCAGCTGCTTCGATATGGCCGGGATGAAGGTGGAGCTCGGCGGCGACTACCAAGGATGGGACCCCGATCCGCACTCGGAGATAATGGCCGTGATGGAGAAAATCTACGAGAGCGAGTTCGGTAAAAAACCGACCATCACCGTTGTGCACGCCGGCCTCGAATGCTCTGTAATCCTCAGTAAATACACGCAACTCGACATCGTCAGCTTCGGTCCGACGCTCGAGAGCCCGCACACCGCAAAGGAGCGCTGCCACATCCCCAGCGTGCCGAAGTTCTGGACGCTGCTCGTTAAAACGCTCGAGGAGGTGCCTTGCAAGTGATTGGCAAAAAGTAATTTGCAATTAGTAATTAGTACTAACAACGAGGAGCATTGTCAGCATTGGCCGGCGGTGCTTCTTTTTTGTTGTTTGCTACGAGGTCAATTCGCGGCGATATTCCTTTTTCCGGCGAAGGCCTTTTCCGCAACAATTTAATATAAAATGTTAAAAAATGCTTCGTTTTGCGGCGGTTATATGTTTTTTCCGAAACAAAATCGTTATCTTCGCAGACGGCTTTACTTAAATCTGCCCTTTGGACAATCTTAAAAAGAAACGGATGAAAGCAATGGCTTGCAAAGCATATAAATATCTGTTGGCGGCGATGTGCCTGTTCGCCCTGCCCGTTGCGGCGCAGGACATGCTGGCGCGGCAGACCCCGACGGACCGCATGACGAGAGGCATTGACACGCTGGGCTTGCAGCGGCTTATCGAGCGCGAGATGGAGGAGGACCTATCGACCGACCTTTACGACGACTGGGACAACCTCTACGCGCACAAAGCCACGCCGATGCCCGAGACGTACACCATCGACCTGCGCGGGTTCTGCATGCCCACGACGAGCCGCGCCATCACGAGCAACTTCGGTTACCGCTGGCGCCGTCAGCACAAAGGGCTCGACATCAAAGTGTACGTCGGCGACACCATCCGCGCGGCATTCAGCGGTAAGGTGCGCGTGGTGAAATACGAGGCGAAAGGTTACGGCAAGTACATTGTGATACGCCATAACAACGGCCTCGAGACCATCTACGGCCACCTCTCGAAGCAGCTCGTCAAAGAGAACCAGACCGTCAAGGCGGGCGACGCCATCGGCTTGGGCGGTAACACCGGCCGCAGCACGGGCTCGCACCTGCATTTCGAGACGCGTCTGTGCGGTACGGCGCTCAACCCGGCGCTGATGTTCGACTTCCGCGCGCAGGATGTTACGGGCGATTATTATGTTTACGACCGCCGCACCTACGACAAGGAATCGGCGCAAGCCACACGTCTGCGCGGGATGATCGGCAACGGGGCGTACACCGAGGCTGACGTTCGCGGCACGTCCGGCGGCGAGACTACCGAAGCAAGCGCACCGAGAGCGCCGCAACCCGTTTACCACAAGGTGAAGAGCGGCGAGACGCTGTCGACCATCGCAAAGAAGCAAGGCACGACGGTGGCGCGACTGTGCAAGCTCAACCGCCTCTCGGCAAAGTCGAAGATCCGCGTGGGGCAAATCATCCGGTGCTCGTAAAGGCCTTTTATAACTGCGCCCGGCAAGGGGCAGGTGCTGCTGACGATTGCGTGATTAATGTGCGAGTAAGCGAGATTTAAGCTTTATTTTTTTATTCCGGTTGCAGCGTAATCGTTGTTTATGATGGCGAAAGAGAAAGACGCGAAATTGTATTATTCTATTAAGGAGGTCGCGACGATGTTCGGCGTGGCGGAAAGCACGCTGCGCTATTGGGAAAAGGAGTTCCCGCAAGTGCAACCGAAGACCTCCGGACGCGGCGTGAGGCAATACACCCTACGCGACATCGAGGAGATCCGCCTCATTCATAACATGGTGAAAATCAGGGGGTTCCACCTCGATGCAGCAAAGAAAATGCTCGCCGCCAACCGCACCGGCGCCGACCGCTCCGCGCAGATTATCGCCACCCTGACCGCCCTCCGCTCCGGCCTAACCGACATCAAGGCCCAGCTCGACCGCCTCGTGTAGCCCTTCCCATTGTCGAAGCAGGCGGCACCGCTTTTCATTTTTCGCGGCTCGGGAAACGGGTTTATGACTTTTCTTCCTACCTTTGCGGTATCAAAAAAAAGACGCTGAGAGGAGATGGAAGACCGATTAATCGCCAAGACGTTTATGGGTTTGGAGCCTGTGTTGGCTGCTGAGCTCGCCGCGTTAGGTGCCGGCGACGTGTGTCAGGGCAGACGTATGGTGTCGTTTCGCGGGGACAAAGAGATGATGTATCGCGCGAATTTCTCCCTTCGTACCGCCATCCGCGTACTAAAGCCGATACGTTTTTTCCGTGCCGCAACGGCGGATGATGTCTACAAAGAGGTATATAATATAAGGTGGGAGGACTACATCGGCGAGGGTCAGACCTTCGCTGTCGACGCGGTGGCGTACTCCGAAGAGTTTGCCAATTCCCATTTCGTGGCTTATAGGGTGAAGGATGCGGTGGTGGATTATTTCAGGGAGAAGACCGGCACACGTCCGAACATATCTGTCGCGAACCCCGATATACGGCTGCATATCCATATCTCCGGCACTGACGCCACCCTTGCCTTGGACTCCTCCGGCGAGTCTCTCCACCGTCGCGGCTACCGCAGTGAGAGCGTCGAAGCGCCCATCAACGAGGTGCTGGCGGCAGGTATCATCCTCCTTGCGGGGTGGGACGGCGCTACCGACCTCATCGACCCTATGTGCGGCAGCGGCACTTTCCTCATCGAAGCGGCACTGATTGCCCGCAACATCGCTCCGGGCGTGTTCCGCAAGAGTTATGCTTTCGAGCGGTGGAACGATTTCGACCGCGACCTCTTTCAACACATCTACGACGACGACAGCCGTGAGCGCGACTTTCTCCACCACATCTACGGCTACGACATCGACCCGACGGCGGTTGCCAAGAGCACGGCTAACGTCAGGGCTGCGGGGTTGGCGAAAGACATCACTGTGGAGCAACGGGACTTTGCAGATTTCGTCCGGCCCGCCGAGAAGTCGGTCATCATCACCAACCCGCCCTACGGAGAGCGCATCACAACGCCCGATCTGCCCGGCACCTACCGGATGATAGGCGAGCGATTGAAGCACGCGTTCAAGGGCGGCGAGGCGTGGATACTCTCGGGCAAGGACGATTTGTTCCGCCGGATAGGACTGAAACCGTCGGTGAAAATCCCGCTTTACAACGGTGCGCTGCCGTGCGAGCTGCACCAATACCTGATGTTCGACGGCAAGTTAAAGGAGTTCCGGGCTGACGGCGGGGCAATAAAGACCGAGCGCGAAAAGGAAGATATTAAGGAGAAAGTAAAGCAAAAGAAGCTCAATACATACCGGCACCGGCAAGAAGAACAGGCAAACAACGAGGATGCGGACATACGCTCGTTCACTTTCCACTCCCTCGAGCGCGGGAAAGACCGTCGTCGCAAGCCGGAGAAACGGGAGCCGCGAGGCGATAAACGGCGCGACAAAAGAGAGACAAAGCACGGAAAGAACAGGGCGCACGACCGCAAAGCCAACTTCAACAAACGTAAAAAGATATTCGGCGATGATAAGTAAACGCACATTATTCCTTACATTTCTGTCAATTGCAACTATGGTTTCGGCGCAAGAAGAGTTTACTTTGGAGGACCTCAACTTCGGGGGCGCGAACTATCAGAAGTATCTCCCTGAGAGACGCGACATCGTGTGGTGGGGCGACAAACTTATCCGGCTTGACGATAAAGAGTGCTTCACAGTTGGCACGACGACGGGCGAAGAGCAATTGCTCTTTACGTTGGAGGATTTGTCAGCCGCGTTGGATGCCGCCGCGAATGCCTCTAAGCCCGCCTCGCTTCATGGTTTAACGTTTCCTTATGCGGGCGAACCGCTTTGTTATATATCCGACGGGACGTCGCGCGCGCTGTATGATTTCAAAGCGAAAAAGATTGTGTGGAGCGTCAGGACCGACGGCGCAAGTGCGGTCGACTGGCAGAAAGAGAGCCGCCGCACCGCCTTTGTCAGGGACTGCCAGCTGTGGGTTGCCGATGCTGACGGCACGCTCACGCAGCTCACCACCGACGGCGACGAGCGCAACATCATCTACGGGCAGTCGGTCCACCGCGACGAATGGGGCATCACGAAGGGCACGTTTTGGAGTCCGAAAGGCAACCGTCTGGCGTTTTACAGGATGGATCAGACGATGGTGGCGGACTATCCGCAGGTAGACATCGCGCCGCAGGAGGGCGCCATCGCCGTAGAAGCGCCGGACAAATATCCTATGGCGGGCGGCGTCTCGCACAAGGTGCAGGCGGGCGTCTACGACTGTGCGACGCGGCAAACGGTGTATTTGCAGACGGGCGACCCCGCCGACAGATATTTCACCAACATAGCGTGGAGCCCCGACGAGCGCACGATTTATATGTTCGAGCTCAACCGCGCGCAGAACGACTGCCGGCTCACGGCGTACGACAGCGCCACGGGAGAGAAGCTTGGAGAGCTGTATCGCGAGACCGACGACAAGTATGTGGAGCCGCTCCACCCCGTTGTGTTCCTCCCTTGGGACAGCAGCAAGTTCATTTTACAGAGCCGCAAGGACGGCTACAACCACCTCTACCTCTTCGACACGCGGGGAAACGAACTTACGCAACTGACGAAAGGGGATTACGAGGTGATGGATATTGCGGGGTTCGACGTGAAGAACAAGGCGGTGATTTATATGAGCAACGAGGCCTCGACCATGCAGCGCAACACGTACAAACTGAATATCAGCACCGGCAAACATACGCTCCTCGACAGCGGCGGCGGCTGGCATAACGCTCTTGTCAGCACCTCGGGCGCGTTCATCGCCGACATCTATTCCGAGCCGGACGTGCCCCGCAAGATTGACATTATAGACACGCGTAGCGGCAAAACCCTTAACTACCTCACCGCCGCCGACCCGTGGGCGGGACACAAGCAGCCGTCTTTCTCCTCCGGCACTGTCCTTGCCGCCGACGACAGCACGCTTCTCAACTACCGTCTTGTCCTGCCGCCCGACTTTGAAGAGACGCGACGATACCCCGCGGTGGTGTATGTCTACGGCGGTCCGCACGCTCATTGTGTCGACGCAAGTTGGCATTACGGCGCCCGTTCGTGGGAGACATATATGGCGCAGAAAGGGTATATCCTTTTCATCCTCGACAACCGCGGCGGCGAGAACCGCGGCAAGGCATTCGAGCAGGCGACGTTCCACCGGCTCGGACAGGAGGAGATGAAAGACCAGATGTGCGGCGTGGCGTTCCTGAAGAGCCTGCCTTACGTCGACTTTACGAGGCTCGGCGTGCACGGATGGAGCTTCGGGGGCTATATGACGATAAGTCTGATGACGCATTACCCCGACGTGTTCAAGGCGGGAGTGGCGGGCGGACCCGTCATCGACTGGCGGTGGTACGAGGTGATGTACGGCGAGCGGTATATGGGAACGCCGCAGTCTAACCCCGAGGGCTACGCCGAGACGTCGCTCCTGCCGCGTGCGAAGGATCTGAAAGGCAGGTTGCAGATCATCATCGGCGGGAATGACGCTACCGTCGTGCCGCAACACGCGCTGTCGTTCCTCGCCGCTTGCATACGCGAAGGCACGCAGCCCGACTTCTTCGTCTACCCCGGCGAGCCGCACAACATGCGCGGACACACGAGCGTACATCTGCACGAGCGCATCACGCAGTATTTTGAAGACTATCTCAAACCTGTCAATACGACACATTAAAACGAAGATTATGAAGATATTGTTGTTAGGCGGCGGCGGGCGCGAGCATGCCTTGGCGTGGAAGATTGCGCAGAGCCGGAAATGTGAGAAACTGTATATCGCGCCGGGAAACGCCGGCACGCGGGATGTCGGGGAGAACGTCGCTATCGGCGTGAACGACTTCGAGGCGCAGAAGAAGTTTTGCACGGACAAGGGCATCGATATGGTCGTCGCAGGCCCTGAGGACCCGTTGGTGAACGGCATCTACGACGTTTTCCTTGCCGACAGCCGCACCCAGCACATCGCCGTCATCGGTCCGACGAAAGCGGGAGCTATGCTCGAAGGCTCCAAAGACTTCGCCAAGGCGTTCATGAAGCGGCACAATATCCCCACGGCGCGTTACGAGACATTCACCCGCAGCAATATCGACGAGGGCTTGAAGTTCCTCTCCTCGCTGAAAGCCCCGTATGTGTTGAAGGCCGACGGCTTGGCTGCAGGCAAGGGCGTGCTGATTTTGCCCGCGCTCGACGAGGCGCAGAGGGAGCTGGGAAATATGCTCGGCGGCATGTTCGGACAGGCATCGGAGAAGGTCATCATCGAGGAGTTCCTCAGCGGCATCGAATGTTCGGTGTTCGTCCTTACCGACGGGAAGAGCTATAAAATTCTGCCCGTGGCGAAGGACTACAAACGTATCGGCGAGGGCGACACGGGGCCCAACACCGGCGGAATGGGGAGCGTCAGTCCCGTACCCTTCGCCGACGAGGCGTGGATGCACAAGGTGGAAGAGCGGATAATCAAGCCCACCATCGACGGCTTGCGCGAGGAGAACATCCTTTACAAAGGGTTTATCTTCTTCGGACTAATCTCTATCGGCGGCAATCCCATGGTTATCGAGTACAACTGCCGTATGGGCGACCCGGAGACAGAGACGGTCATGCTGCGTCTGAAAAGCGATATCGTTGACCTGTTCGAGGGTGTCGCCGGCGGGACACTTGCGGAGAAAGAGATTGAAACCGACCCTCGCGCGGCGGTATGCGTGATGCTTGTCAGCGGCGGATATCCCCGGTCGTATAAGAAAGGCTACGCTGTCAGCGGCTTGGACGCGGTGAAAGACAGCATCGTTTTCCACGCCGGCACAAATATCAAAGATGGGGCAGTTTGTACCTCCGGAGGACGAGTGATTGCCGTTTCGTCGTATGGCGCAACACGCGAAGAAGCAGCTGAAAAAAGTTATCGCGCGGCAGATGCTATCTGCTTCAAAGACAAATACTTACGCCGCGACATCGGTCGTGACCTCTAACCTTTCACCTTAGCGCGAAAGCAGGTTGTTAACACATAGCAATTAGCCCGTTAAAGCATAGCGAATGGAATTTCACAGGAAGGCATCGGCAAGTAAGGCGACACTACCGCTGATAATCATCGTGTTTGTGGCGGCGGCGGTATGCGCGGAGGCGTTACAGGTGAGGCTGGCGGTGTTCGCCGCGGGCATGCTGGTTACGGCGTACTTCGTGGAACTGACGGGCGTGCGCTACTCGCTCGTGAAGGGTTTCGCGCGGCTGCCCTCGTGCTGCTTCCTGCTGCTGTGCATGGCCGAAATGCCGCTGGCAACGATCGACGGCGCGCTCACCGTACTGCTCGTCACCCTTGCGCTCATCGTGCTCTTCCGCGCCTACCGCGAGCAGGCGGCCCCGGGCACGTTTTTCCTCGCGTTCCTGCTCATCGGCATCGTCAGCCTGCGCTTTGTGCAAATACTGTTCTTTGCGCCCCTCTGGTGGCTGATGGCGATGACGTGGCTGCAAGCGCCGTCGCTGAGGAACACGCTGGCGACGGTCTTCGGACTGCTGCTGCCCTATTGGATTTTGCTCGCCGCGGCCTTTTATTTCGGGCAAACTGAACAGTTGTGGCAGCATTTCGCCGAACTCGGAATTTTCACGCCGCCGTGCGATGGTCTGTTCGAATATCGCTTGCTAATTCCGACCGCCGTCATCGCCTTTTTCGACATCGTTGCCATCGCGCATTTTCGTTTTTACAACCGCGGGCAAAGCATTCAGAACACGATGTTTTTTAACATTATCCACGCCACAAGCCTGCTCGCCTTAGCCTTTGCCATAGTGCAACCCGCACATGCCGCTTGCGCGCTGCCGATAGCCGTTTTGTGCACCTCGTTTTCAACGGCACATTTCTTCGCTTTTGCGCGCGGTAAGGCGGCGACGGTACTCTTCATTCTCTTAATAATAGCTGCATTGGCCGGCATCGTCCTCGCGATATGGAAGCACTGACGGCACTGCTGGCCGGCGGCGGCAACTGGGGCATGCTCTTCGCGGCGTTTCTGGCGGGCAGCGTCGTGCCGTTCAGCAGCGAGACGGTGATGGTGGCGCTGTGGGCGGCGGGCGAGGACCCGTACCAGCTGGTGCTCTACGGCACGATAGGCAACACGCTCGGGTCGATGCTGAACTATACCATCGGCTCGTTCGGGCGGCTCGACTGGCTCGCGAGACTGCACGTGAGCAATGAGCATCTGGCGCAGATGAAGCGGTGGGCAGAGGGCCAGGGCGCAACCGTCGGCTTCTTCTGTTTCCTGCCCGTGCTCGGCAGCGCGATAGCCGTGGCGCTGGGCTTGGTGAGGGCGAACCTGCCGCTGACAGTGCTCGCCGTGGCCGCCGGCAAGTTTCTGCGCTATTGGCTGCTCATCTTCGGCATCTCCCACATCCTCGCGCCCCTCTTCCGTTGACCCCTCGCATAGCCCTTTTTGGAAATTCCCCATAATCCGCGCGAAAAATCGCATTATTCCTCGCGTTTAGGGTGAAAAAGTAGGAAAATGTTCCTTTTTAAGATTTCTTAACGGGGGGGGTAGTCTGCCAATTCCGTTTTTTAGTATTATCTTTGTCCCGTAACCAAATTTAACGTTTTAATCGTATTTAAGATGAATAACCTATTCAATTTCAAGTGGCTCATGGCAACAATGTTGCTGTGCTTGCCGATGTTTGCGTGGGGCGACGAGTTAGAGGACATCACTCTCTCCCTCGATGCGAGTTTGACGGGTTGGGGAGATAATTTCTCCTATGATTCCGAGACACATGTTGCGACGTTCCCCGGTTCCTACTGCGGGGTCAATCTGTATGATGAGGAGACAACCGGCGCGGATTATTCCGACTATGCGGGGGTGAAGGTAGTGTTCAAGACCAAAGAGACATACGAAATCACCCTCGATGTCAACTATCAGAACAGTAATTACAGCTCTGCGACCATAACAGGAAGCGGGGACGAGAGCGAGGAGCAGGAAATCTACGTGGCGTTCAACAGCAACTACGGCAACGTCATCCAAATTTATCTGATGTGCGGAGGCTATTATGCGGAAAACAGCGAGACCGGTGAGTGGGAGGATGCCACAGGCGAGACTTCAATCGAACTCGTCAGCGCGACAGTACTCGTTAACGCCCCGGAGACACCGGAAAGCGTATCCACTGAGGTCGACTTGAGTACTTTACAAACGTCCGAGTGGACGAGTACTGACGATGATGGTGAAACAATACATTCCGGTTCAATTACGTTCGATAGCGAGAATAACGCAGAACTGACTTTCACAAAATCATGGGGCGCTCTTGGTTGGACCTATTGGCTCTGGGATTTGAGTGATTATGATGCAATAGAAGTAACCTACGAGAACCTCTCCGGCACAGCCATTAGCATTTATGTGCAGGAGGGGACCGGTAGTTGGACAGGCGAAACTTCTGCATCAGCTTCCGACGAGAGCGGGACAATAACATTCCTTTTCTCGGACCACACATCATTAGATTATACAAGCATCGTGAATATTCTCATTGAGTGCGGGGATGTTACCGAGAGCGCTTCCGTTACCATCACGTCGATGAGCTTCATCAAGTACACATCAAGCGAAGGCGAAGGTGATGACGGAACGGGCACAACCGCGGTAAGCCCCATCATCGTTGCCACGGGACACGACTACCTGAACACCGAATGGAGCGAAACCAATTTGGATGACGACAGCACAACCACGATGACCACAGGCTCGAACGGACAATCCGCAACAATCGAGATTACGGATGAGAACGGCGGCTCGATCGCGTGGAAGTACGAGGGCGACAACCAGTTGGACCTTGCCGCCGACTACACCGGCATCACGGTTACCTACTCTTTCGACAGCAACGAGGATGATGAGCAGACGGAAGACGGTACGGGAGAAGGTACGGACGACGATGACCAAACGGATGAACCGAGCGGAACGGCAGACGAACCGGATGGCGAAACGGAAGGTGCGGAAGATGCGGCATCCATTACTTTGGTTATCACCGACAGCGACAACAATACTGCGGAGATTACCGGAAGCTACGGCTCCCTTTCTTTCAACTTCTCCGATGAAGATTACAGCAGCGTCGATTTCTCCAAAGTAACGCAAATCGAGATTAAGGCCGATGGCGCCTGCACGCTCAACGCCTCCATCGAGCTTGTCCTTTGGCTGGGCGACACGTCAATTGAAAGTACGAATTACATCATCACGAAGACAACGACCGAAGATGGCTCAACCACTACCAACTACTACCTGAACCTCGGCGTAGGAATTGAAATCTGGTCGGGCTCGGAAACTGAAACCAGCGGTTCACTCGACAACAGCGCCGCCGCCGCCGTCTTCCCCGTAACCGACGATGACATCACCGAAGGAGACAACATCATTGGCGCCAAAATCAACTTCAAAGGCTACTGGTGCGGAGTCGCTTGGAAGTACGACAACCTCGTTGACATATCCACAATCAACACAACCAGCCTTTACCAACTTGTGGTAACGTACAAGGTGACGCCGAAGAATGAGAACGAGACGCCGAAGATCCTGCTCTCTCTTTATGACAACACCAATTCGGATCCTCTTGCCGTGCACGGCGCGGAGGCAACGGGTACCATCACCTGCGTTTTCAGTAGTTACGAAGACGAAGAAATAGATTTCGCGAATATCAAAGAGATGGTGATTCAGGCAAGCACCCCTTGCGAAGTCGTAATCGTTTCCGCCGAGTTGATTAGGGAAACTTCCGGTGGCGTGCTTGACCAGTGGTTGCTGTTGAGCCAGTTCACGCTTTGGGACACTTCCGGCAACTCGTACACCGTAAACGACGATGGAGAAACGTACACGTTGCAACTGAATTATCTTTGGGCCGGCGGCTATTGGAATTTCGACGATGCCAACGAAGATTCCTTCTTCGGAGTGAAGGTGACTCTCTCCTCCGCAACCGCAGGGTGCAAACTGAGACTTTCCATTCACTACGGCGAGGATCAATACGAGAATTACACCGTCGTAACAACGGGGTCAGAACAAGTGCTGTTCCTGCCGTTCTACAAGAGTCAGAACTCGGAGGGCAAAAATTACGACACGGATGTCGTGGCAATCCAGTTGATGCTGGTTGACGGCGAGACATGTACCATCACTCTCAGCAGCGCAGAGCTGTTAAGTCCGGATGACCCGGGTGTAAACACCCAGATAAGGCGTATCACCACATCGACAACCGAGGGTTACGGCACATATTGCTGCGACAAGAATTTCCAGATACCCAGCGGCTTGACGGGATACATCATCACAAATGTCGCCAAGGAAAAGACAAACATATACGGCGATGAAGAGGAAACGAACGGTGGCGACGATGAAGAACCCGGCACAGGGTCATCCAAAGCAAGAGTAAAGAAGCTTGCGGACGAGGTCGACAACGGCGAAGGCAATAATGGCGACGAAGATGACCCCGACGAAGAGGAAGAGGAAGAACACAATGAGGGTTATGCCATCACCATACAACAGAAATACGAATACCCCAACATCGTTCCCGCGGGAATAGGCATTCTTGTCAAAGGTTGCGGCGATTCCTATGACTCCCCCATTACTTTCACCGCGTATGTGACTAATGACAATGACGAGGACTGGCCCGATACGGATATAACATACTCTCCGACCACGGCAAAGGACAACCTGCTGTTCGGCTGGGATGGCGACGCAAGCAGTCACCAAGGCGTTGCTTCTTCTTCGACCGCTCAAGAAATGCAGACTGCTACGACAACGGCGTATAATAATCTTGACACGGATGAAACCACCTATTCGGCTGAAGATTTCTACTATTACTATCTTGATTACGGCAAGGTAACCACGTCTTACGATGAATATGGAAATAAATCCAATACTTACAGCAAACTCGGTTTCTACTGGATGAACAACGACGGAAGTGCCTTCGAAATGACATCCAACCGGGCATGGTTGCCGTTACTCAAGAGCAACTTTGAAAATGGCGGCGGTGCAGGTCTGAAGATAATCGAATATGTCGAGGACGATTCCGAAGAGCAGACCACCGGCATCACCACCGTTCCGACAGCTGCGGTTGAGACCGTTTCCGACGGCGCCATCTACACCATCCAAGGCGTTCGCGTGAACAACATGAACAAGCCCGGCGTGTACATTGTTGACGGCAAGAAAGTGATTAAGAAGTAACAAACATTAAACTACGAACAGATTATGAAGACATATTTAAAGCCCGATACAGACGTCGTGGACGTTGAAGCGCACGGCCTATTCGCTCAAGATATAGGAGCCTTTAACTCCACGACAGGCGTAACCAAGGATATTTTCACCAAGCAGAACGACGGGTGGGAATTCGATGATGAGGACGAGGACGACGGTCTTTGGTGAATGAGTAAGTAGGTCCTGACGGACCGGTTTATCGATATCATAAAAGCTTTTTATGATTGCTTAAGTTTTAGATTTTATAAAAATAGAAGAGGGGTTCGCTGCGAAGTGCGCCCCTTTTGTTTTGTCCTTAGCCGCGGCGAATATTTTCCGGCATAGGGCGTTAATCGGGCAATTCTTTGTACTTTTGCAAGGAAGAAACAAACAATCCTTTTCGAGATGAAGACATACAAGTTGGTGAACAATGTGCTGGGGTGGGTGATATTCCTCGTTGCCGCCATTGTTTATTGCTCTACCATTGAGCCGACGGCGTCGTTCTGGGACTGCCCCGAGTTTATCACCACGGGCTATCGTTTGGAGGTGGGTCATCCGCCGGGCGCACCGTTCTTTATGCTCACGGCAAATCTGTTCAGTCAGCTGACGTCGGACCCCTCGCAGGTGGCGCGGATGGTGAACACGATGAGTGCGCTGCTGTCGGCCACGACGATCCTGTTTCTTTTCTGGAGCATCACGCACCTTGCGCGGCGGCTGGTGATGCGCGGCAAGGACGAGCTGTCGGCGGGCAACATCATCGCCGTGATGGGTGCCGGAATGGTCGGTGCGCTGATCTACACGTTTAGCGACACGTTCTGGTTCTCGGCTGTCGAGGGCGAGGTTTATGCCTATTCGAGCGCGTTCACGGCGGCGGTGTTCTGGCTGATTTTGAAGTGGGAAGAGCGCGCCGACGAGGAGAACTCCGACCGCTGGCTTGTGCTGATTATGTACATGACGGGCCTGTCGATCGGCGTGCACCTGCTGAATTTGCTGTGCATTCCCGCCATCGTGCTGGTTTATTGCTACCGCCGCTTCCCGAAGATTGAAGTGAAAGGCTCGGTCTTCGCGCTGCTCATCTCGTTTGTGATAGTGGCGGCGGTACTCTACGGCGTCGTGCCGGGCATCATCACCGTGGGCGGCTGGTTTGAACTATTCTTTGTAAACACGCTCGGTTGCCCGTTTAACACCGGCGAAATCATTTACATCATCCTGCTTGTGGCGAGCGTCTGTTGGGCGATCTACGTTACTTACACCGGCAAGAGCGAGCGGCTGCAAAACATCGCGTTCCTGCTGGCGTTCGCCATGCTCGGCATCCCGTTCTACGGCTACGGCTGGGGCGCGTTCATCACGGGCGTCATCATCCTCGCCATCCTGTGGTTTGTGCTGCGTTTGCAAAAGAAGGCTGACGGCAAGCGCGTGCCGCTGATTAGCGCGCGGGTGAAAAATACGGCGCTGATGTGCATGCTGATGCTGATGATTGGCTATTCGAGTTACGCCGTCATCGTCATCCGTTCGTCCGCGAACCCGCCGATGGACCAGAACTCGCCCGAGGACATCTTCACGCTGGGCACCTACCTCAGTCGCGAGCAATATGGCGACACGCCGCTGCTCTACGGTCCGGCCTACACGTCGCAGGTGAAGCTCAACGTCGAGGGTAATGTCTGCGTGCCGGACAAGAAGACGACCGCGCCCATCTGGCAACGTAAGGAGAAGGCGTCGGCGGGCGAGAAGGACTCGTATTTCATCGTCGGCCGCAAGATTAAATACAACTACGCGCAAAACATGTTCTTCCCGCGCATGCACTCCTCGGCGCACACCAAGCAGTATGAGGACTGGATGGGCGGCGTCGAAGGGACGGAGGTGCCTTACGACCGCTGCGGCGAGACGATAATGGTGAAGATGCCGTCGCAACTGGAGAACATCCGCTTCTTCCTGTCCTACCAGTGCAACTTCATGTATTGGCGCTATTTCATGTGGAACTTCGCCGGCCGGCAAAACGACAAACAAGGCAACGGCGAGCTCGAACACGGCAACTGGCTCACGGGCATAAAATTCATCGACAACCTGCGGCTGGGCGACCAAAGCAAATTGCCGCAAGACCTGCAAGAAAACAAAGGGCACAATGTTTATTACTGCCTGCCGCTGCTACTCGGGCTCATCGGCTTGTTCTGGCAAGCGTTCCGCGGGCAAGACGGCATCCGGCAGTTCTGGGTGGTCTTCTTCCTGTTCTTCATGACCGGCCTCGCCATCGTGCTTTACCTTAACCAGACGCCGTCGCAACCGCGTGAGCGCGACTATGCCTACGCCGGTTCGTTCTACGCCTTCGCCATCTGGTGCGGTCTGGGCGTGGCGGGCATCATCGACCTGATTAAACGGGCAATCGACAAATACCTTCACTGCAAACCCAACGCTGTCATCACGGCGGCGGTTTGTTCGGTGATATGCCTGTTCGTACCGATTCAGATGGCTTCGCAAAACTGGGACGACCACGACCGCAGCGGACGCTACTCCTGCCGCGACTTCGGGCAAAACTACTTGATGACGCTGCAAGACGAAGGCAACCCGATTATTTTCACCAACGGCGACAACGACACCTTCCCGCTGTGGTACAACCAAGATGTCGAGGGCTTCCGCACCGACGCGCGCGTGTGCAACTTGTCCTATTTGCAAACGGATTGGTACATCGACCAGATGCTGCGCCCGGCTTACGACTCGCCCGCGCTGCCCATCGACTGGCCGAGGATTGATTATTGTTCCGGCACGAACGAGATGATTGAGATTGACACGTCGTACAAGCAGGAAGTGCTTGATTTCTACAAGGAGCATCCGCAAGAGGCGCGGGAGAATTTCGGCGACGACCCCTTTGAGTTAGAGAACATTATGAAATATTGGGTTCGCAGCAAAGACCCCGATTTCAACGTAATCCCGACTGACACGGTTTACATCACCATCGACAAAGAAGCTGTCCGCAAGAGCGGCATGCTCATGGCGTCCGACTCGATACCCGACAAGATGGTCATCTCCCTCTCGGGCAAGCGCGCGCTGTATAAGAACGACCTGATGATGCTCGAGATAATCCGCAACGCCAACTGGACGCGCCCGGTTTACGTGGCCACCACCGTCGGCGAAGAGAACTACATGAACCTCGGCGACAACTTCATCCAAGAAGGCCTCGCCAACCGCATCTCGCCGTTCACCACCGCCAAGGAGGGCGTGAAGAGCTTCGACACGGAGAAGACCTACAACAACATGATGAACCGCTTCCGTTACGGCGGGATGAGCACGCCCGGCATTTACATCGACGAGACGGTGATGCGCATGTGCTACACCCACCGGCGGCTCTTCGGCAAACTCGCGCTCGAGCTTATCGCCGAGGGTAAGAAAGACAAGGCGTTGAAGGCGCTGCGGCGGTGCGATAAGGAGCTGCCCGAATGCAACATCCCGCTCGATTATATCAGCGGCGCTAACGACCTCGCCAAGGCCTATGCGCTCATCGGCGAGAAGAAGCGCGCCACCGAAATTGACTCGGCCGTATGGCAGTCGGCGGTGGATTATGCGTCGTGGTACATCATGCTCGGCGGCAATGATTTCACCCTTGCACAGCGCGACATCCTCACGCAGTTCTACATCATGCAGGCCGTCCTGTCCGTGAGCGACCTCATCGACGAGAAGCTGTCGAAGGAGCAGGAGGCGCAAATGAAACTGTTGATAGACGCCTACCAAGCCAAAGGCGGCAAGCTCTACGAGTAGATGATTATCGAACAGCCCTCACCGTGGCTGCGCTGGATCTTCCCGCGGGCATTATGGCGGCGCGATGTAACGCAGCGCACGGTCTACCTCACGTTCGACGACGGGCCTATCCCCGAAGCCACGCCGTTCGTGCTCGATTGCCTTCGCCAGCGCGGCATTAAAGCGACGTTCTTCATGGTGGGCGAGAACGCGGAGAAATACCCCGAAATTGTTGCTGCGGTGAAGGCTGACGGCCATTCCATCGGCAACCACACCTACAACCATTACGCGGGCATACGCCACTCCACGCGCGAATATGCCGCCAATGTTTTGCGCGCAGAGAACGTGCTGCAAACCAAGCTGTTCCGGCCGCCGCACGGGTGGATGCGCACGCGGCAATACCTGTGGCTGGTGAGGAACTACCGCGTGGTGATGTGGGATCTCGTTACGCGCGATTACAGCAAACGGTTGAACGCCGACGACGTGTATAAAAACGTTGTAAAATACACGCGCAACGGCAGCATCATCACCTTCCACGACTCGCTCCGCAGCATCGGCAAACTGCACACCGCCCTGCCCCGCTCGCTCGACTGGCTCGTAGCAAACGGTTATTCGTTCGGGCTGCTCACCGCCGAGAAGCGCAGACGGCGTTTCTAACTACTTCAAAATCAATTGTTTACAATCGTCGCGACAACGTATTCGGAACACGTGCCGATACGGAATTTCGCGCCCCAGATGCCGAGACCGGAACTGACGTAATATTGCGTCTTGCCGTCGGTGTACTCCCCGTGCGCCACAGTGTAGACAGCATCGGTTATTAGGGAGGCGGGAAAGACTTGTCCGTGGTGGGTGTGTCCGCTGAATTGGAAATCGACACCCGCCTCGGCGGCACGGCGGAGGTTGTAAGGCTGATGGTCGAGGAGTATGATAAATTTGTCGCGCGGCACGGTTTTAAGCAGCGACTTAACGCTTTTGCGCCGGCTGTTTGTCCGGTCGTCCCTGCCCGCGATGCATATCCCGCCGAACGAAGCCGTACTGTCGCGCAGGAGGGTGATGCCCGCCGACCGGTAAAACGCCTCCGCCCGGTCCGCACCGCAGTAGTATTCGTGGTTGCCGAAGCACGCAAAGACGGGCGCATTTATCCGCCGCAGCTCCGCCGCCATGTCCTCCTCGATGAGCGGACGGATACCTCTGTCGACCAGGTCGCCGCCCAAAAGCACGATGTCGGGGCGCTCGGCGTTGATCATATCCACCCATTGCCGAAGCTCGTTGCGGCGGATGTGATAGCCCAGATGCAGGTCGCTCGCAAGCAGGAGTTTCGTCCCCGGTCGCACCGCCTTATCCGTCGTGAGCGTTATTTCCTGCCGTTTCTTGTGATGATAATGGATGTTGCCGCAGACTGTCAATACCAAAAGTACCGCCACGAGCGCCGCCAACGTCAGCCAATTGCCGTGCAACACCTGCGCGGGAATGACACGGACGAGGCGCAACAGATCGAGGATGAGGAAGAAGATGAAGGCGTACAGCAAGATAATCATGCTTGTCGTGCCGACGCGGTAGACGGTTGTCGCGACGGTCATCGGCATAGCGTCCAGCACCTTGCCTATGCTGAGGAAGAGCATGCAGAACGCTCCTGCGCACAGAACGACCGCCGCCGTGCGCCACGCAGAGGGCAAGGGGAGGAGCGTCCACACGTGCCACAGCGTGTAGGCGAGTGCCGAAAGGGGAATAATAAGGAACAGAAGCCGCCACATAAGAAAACCGCTTACCACTTTAATACCACTCCGCCGTTTGCCGGAACGCCGACGTTTACCGCCCTGTCTGCCTGCAAATCAAGCGTGAACGTTTTGCCGGAGAGCAAATCAACAGCCGTGCCGGATTGCTCTTTTATATGCAGGAAGTCGAACGCGTGCTGCGGGATGACCACCGGAACGGCAACATCTTTATCGTCAAAGTTTGTTACGACGAGCATGTCGTTGCCCCTGAGGAAGGCATACTGCCGGGGATTGAGCTGCGGATTGACGTACATCAGGTCGAACGAAGCGCCGTCGGCAACGGTCTTTTCTTTCGTGGCGACGTTGAGGATTTTAGTGTACAGACTCTCCAACTGCCGCTCGTCTGCCGTAAGCCGTCTGCGGTCGAAGTAGCCGCGGCGTATGCTCTCCACCGACCAATAATCGAAAATCGTCGTGCGTCCGTCGCGTCCCGAGAAGCCCTCCGCGTCCATGCCGCGCTCGCCGTATTCCTGTCCGGCGTAGAGCATCACGGGGTTTGACATTAGGAGTGCGGCGACGATGAATGCCGGGACAGCCTTTCTGCCGTCGTGTGCGAAGAAGTCGGAGGCGATGCGCTGCTCGTCGTGGTTCTCGAGGAAATACAGCATATTGCCGCGAATGTCGTCCGTCTCCTGCCAGCGACGTGTGATTTCCGCCGTCGGGCAACCGCTTGTTATGATTGCGCGGAGCGTGTCGTACATCCCCACTTTGTCGTAGAGGTAATCGAAGCCCGCAGCGATATAACGCCGATATAGCGCGGGGTTGTACACCTCGCCTATTAATTTGACGTTCGGGAACTTCGCTTTGAGCCGCGTCGAGGCATAGTCCCAGAACTCGGCAGGCACCATCTCCGCCATGTCGCAGCGGAAAGCGTCGATGCCCTTGCCCGCCCAGAAGAGCAGGATAGCGGTCATCTTGTCCCACAGCGGCGGCACGGGCGTGAAATGAAACGACGGCGTGCCCGACCAGTCGCAGTAGTCGATGCCGTAGTTGAGCTTGACCGTCTCGTACCAATCGTTCGCCGACGGATGAGCCGAGAAGCAGTCGTTGCCCGTCGCCTTGGCGGGGTTCTCCTCGTAATTGCCGGGCACGGGCGAGATAAACGGCGTGCCGACGCAATAATAGAAGTCGTTTGTCGGGGAGAAATGCTTGCCGTCAACGTCGCGCTCGCCAATGTCCGCCACGTCCGCCGGCTTGCATATCGACCGGTACTGGCGCGCCACGTGGTTGGACACAAAGTCCGTAATGACCTTCATCCCCGCGGCGTGCGTCCTGCTTATCAACGCCTCCCATTCGCTCATTCGGCGGGTTACGTCGACGGCAAGGTCGGGGTCAACGTCGTAGTAGTCGCAGATTGCGTAGGGCGAACCCGCTTTCCCTTTCACCACCGACGCCTCCTGCACGGGCAGTCCGTATGCGGAATAGTCGGTGACGGAGGCGTGGCGGATGACCCCCGTATACCAAATGTGCGTCACACCCTTGTCCCGGATGCGACGCAACACTTTATTGTCAAAGTCTTGAAACTTACCCGTGCCGTTGTCGGATAATGTGCCGTCGGGTATGCGAGCGGTATTTCTGTTGCCGAACAGTCGGGTAAAGACCTGATATATAACTATCTTGTTCAAGGATTTATCTCCCCTTTTGTGAACGCGGACAACGTTATAAACAGGTTTAAGAAAGACCGCAAATAGTTATGCTCTCGTTGCCCTTTGCAATCTTCGCAATCATGCCTTGCAGCGCCTTGCCCGGTCCGCACTCGGTGAAGAAAGTTGCTCCGCCGGCAATCATATTCTGCACTTCCTGCGTCCAACGCACGGGTGCGGTGAGTTGCGCGATAAGGTTCTGCTTGATCTCCGCAGCGTCGGTGTGGGGCAGCGCGTCGACGTTCTGATATACGGGACACTTCGGCGTGCTTATTTCCGTCGCTTCTATGGCGGCTTGCAGCTCGTTTTTTGCGGGTTGCATCAGCGGCGAGTGGAATGCTCCGCCCACTTTCAAAGGCAGCGCGCGTTTTGCTCCCAAAGCCTTCAACTCCTCGCACGCGGAATTAATCGCTTCTATATTGCCGGAGATAACTAACTGTCCGGGGCAGTTATAATTAGCGGGAACGACGATATTGCCGTCCGTCGACACCTTGCGGCATACCTCTTCTACCGTCTCGTCGGGCAACGCGATGATTGCCGCCATCGTCGAAGGAGCCAGCTCACAGGCGCGTTGCATGGCTTTTGCACGGGCGCTGACGAGCCGCAGACCGTCCTCGAAAGAGAGTGCGCCGCCTACCACCAATGCAGAGAACTCACCCAGCGAGTGCCCCGCCACCATACCGATTTCCTCCTGCGGCACCTTGCACAGAGCGGTGATCACGCTGTGGAGGAACACCGCCGGCTGCGTAACCTTTGTCTCTTTCAGCTCCTCGTCGGTGCCGGAGAACATAATGTCGGTGATTTTGAAGCCGAGTATCTCGTCGGCAGAGTCGAACAATTGTTTTGCAAGAGGGTTGGTGTCGTAGAGCTCCTTGCCCATTCCGACGAACTGCGAGCCTTGACCCGGAAATACGAATGCTTTCATCTTGATAATCTGTTTAATTTTATGCTAAATAATCGGTTTGAAAATTGATATTCGGTTTAAATCTATGCTTGATATTCGGTTTAAATCTATGCTTGATATTCGGTTTAATCCTATGCCTGATTGCGGCGGCAAATGTACGAAAAACCGCCGTAAAAACGCAAAGGTTTACTTGCCCGCGGCGGCGCGGATGAAGGCGAGGAAGAGGGGGTGGGGCTTGATGACCGTCGAGGAGTATTCGGGGTGGAACTGCGTGCCGACGAACCATTTCTTTTCGGGCAGTTCGACAATCTCCACAAGGCGGCTCTCGGGGTTGATGCCGGCGCATTGCATGCCGTGCTTCTCGAAGGCTTCGGCGTAATCGTTGTTGAACTCGTAGCGATGGCGGTGGCGCTCCTCGACGGTGGCCTGACCGTAAGCCTGCATCGCGCGCGAGCCCGGCCTTAGCTCGCAACTGTACGCCCCGAGCCGCATCGTGCCGCCCATGAGCGTCAGGTTCTTCTGGCTCTCCATCAGGTCGATGACGTTGTGCGGCGTGTCGGGGCTCATCTCGCGGCTGTCGGCGTCGGCCAAGCCCAGCACGTTGCGCGCGAATTCGATGACCATCATCTGCATGCCGAGGCAGATGCCAAAGGCCGGAATATCGTTCTCGCGCGCGTACCTCGCAGCGGTGATCTTGCCCTCGATACCCCTTTGTCCGAAGCCCGGGCAGATGAGTATACCGTCCTGATTTTCAAGCTTTTGCGAGACATTCTCCTGTGTGATATGCTCGCTGTTGACGAAGGTGATGACAGTGCGGCGGTCGTTGTAGATGCCGGCGATGACGAGGCTCTCGCGAATGCTTTTGTATGCGTCTTGCAGGTCGTACTTGCCCACGAGCGCGATGTTCACCGTCTGCGTGGCCTTGCGCTGCTTGTCGAGGAAATTATGCCAGGGCGTCATGGCGGGCGTCTCGCCGACGGGTATGCCGAATTTGCGGAGGATGGCCGCGTCGAGCCCTTGCCGCTGCATGTTGACCGGCACGGAGTAGATGCTCGCCACATCCTCGGACTGCACGACGCATTCGAGGTCGACATTGCAGAACGAAGCCACTTTCTTGCGGATGCTGTCGGAGAGATGCTTCTCGGTGCGAAGGACAAGGATGTCGGGCTGGATGCCCATGCCTTGCATCTCTTTGACGGAGTGCTGCGTGGGCTTGGTTTTCAGCTCGTCGGCGGCGCGGAGGTAAGGCACGTAGGTGAGGTGCACGCACACGGCGGCGTTACCGAGCTCCCAGCGCAACTGGCGGATGGCTTCCATGAACGGCGCGCTCTCGATGTCGCCGATGGTGCCGCCCACCTCGGTGATGACAAAGTCGTAGTGATGGCTGTCGGAAGAGCGCATCATGCGGCGTTTTATCTCGTCAGTGATGTGCGGCACGACCTGAATTGTTTTTCCAAGATAATCGCCGCGGCGCTCGTTGTCGATGACCGTTTTGTAGATGCGGCCGGTGGTGATCGAGTTGTCGCGCGTGGTGTGGATGCCGGTGAACCGCTCGTAATGCCCGAGGTCAAGGTCGGTCTCCATGCCGTCGTGCGTAACGTAGCATTCGCCGTGCTCGTAAGGGTTGAGCGTGCCGGGATCGATATTGATGTACGGGTCGAATTTCTGGATGGTGATGTCGTAGCCGCGCGCTTGCAGCAACTTGCCTATCGACGAGGAGATGATGCCTTTGCCGAGCGAGGAGACCACGCCTCCGGTAACGAAAATATATCTGGTGTCCATGATGAAAAGATTGACTTATTTTGTAATGAAAATCATCCGCTTTGCCTTTGTTTAAAAGAAGTTCAGCACATCGCCCTTGTGCTCGTCGACGTAAGCGAGGAAGCTCTCGATGAGCAGGCGCGTGCCGCCGGGCGTGGGGTAGTGGCCGGTGAAATACCAATCGCCGCGGTGGTTCGGGATGGCGCTGCGCAGGCCCTCGATGCTTTGGAAAACGAGCTCGACGGGGATGGCCACGCTGTCGGTTTCGAGCAACTGAACCATCTTCAAATTAAGCTCCTCGGCGGTGAACGGCGCGTAAAGGGCGCGCACTATCTCGTCGTCGGGCTGTATCTTGCCGTCGAGGGCGGCCTTGCCTTTCTCGTAAGCTTCGGCGATGATGTTTTGCATGCCGCGCTCCTTGAGAAGGGCGATGCACGCTTGGAACGCGATGAGGTCGCCGATGCGGGGCATGTCGATGCCGTAGAAGTCGGGGTAACGAATCTGCGGCGCTGAGCTTACCACCACGATTTTCTTCGGGTTCAGGCGCGCGAGGATGCGTATGATGCTCTCGCGAAGGGTGGTGCCGCGCACGATGCTGTCGTCGATGACCACAAGGTTGTCCGTGCCGGGTTCGATGGAGCCCGCGGTGATGTCGTAGACGTGTGCGGCAAGGTCGTTGCGCGAGGCGTCTTCGGTGATGAACGTGCGCAGTTTGAGGTCTTTCCACAGCACTTTCTCGGTGCGTATGTCGGGGTAGATTTCGCGGATGGCCTCCTGCATGCCGTAGTAAGCCACCTCCGCCGTGTTCGGGATGTACGACAGAACGGTGTGTTGCAAGTCGCCGCCGACGGCCTTGACGATGCTGTCGCGCAGTTGGCGCCCGAGCTGTTTGCGCTCGCGGTGGATGTCGATGTCGTTGCCGCGCGAGAAATAGATGCGCTCGAACGAACAGGCTTTCTCTTCGCCGGCGGGAAGGATCTGCTTTCTCGACAGTTTGCCCGCAGCATTAACGAGTATTGCCTCGCCGGGCCGGATTTCGGCGATGTCGCTTGTGGCAAGGTTGAATGTTGTTTGTAACACAGGCCGCTCGCTGGCGATGGCGACAATCTCGTCGTCGGCGTAATAGAACGCGGGGCGGATGCCGTTCGGGTCGCGCATGGAGAACATCTCGCCGCTGCCCGTCAGACCGCACACGACATAGCCGCCGTCGAACCGGCACATCGATGTCGACAGCACATTAGCCATATCTATGTGAGAATCAATGTATTGCGTGATGTCGCGACCCGTTAAACCCATACTGCGCGCGATGAGGTAGTTGCGCTCGGACTCGCGATCGAGGCGGTGGCCCATCAGGTCGAGCAGGATATAGCCGTCGCCGAAGATGCGCGGGCATTGGCCTTGCTCGATGAGGCTGTCGAACACCTCGCGCACATTGGTCATGTTGAAGTTCCCGCAGAGGCAGAGGTTCTTCGCTTTCCAGTTGTCGCGGCGAAGGAAAGGATGCACGAAGACGAGGCCTTTGCGGTCGGTGGTCGAATAGCGCAGATGCCCCATGTACAGCTCGCCGGCGAAGGGCAAGGGCTCGTCATTGGCGGCGGCTTGCTTGCAGTAGACGGCGTCGAAAATCTGCGCTATGGCGTCGCGCCCGTCGGCCTTCTCGCGGTACATATATTCGCGGCCGGGCTCCTGGTGCATGTTCACGCACGCGATGCCGGCGCCCTCCTGCCCGCGGTTGCGCTGCTTCTCCATCATCAGGTAGAGCTTGCCCAAAGCATAGTTGCGCGTGCCGTATTTGCGGGCGTAGAAATCGAGCGGCTTAAGCAGGCGTATCATCGCTATGCCGCACTCGTGTTTGACAGTTTCCATTCTGCGGAAGCGAAAGGCTTAAATAACTTTTATCTCGAACGTGCCGGACAACCCGCGCGCGTCGTCGTTGGCAGTAAGGCGAACGGTGCCCTTTTCTTGCGAGGCTTGCAGCGTAACAACCAGTTTGCCGCTAAACAAACGCATCTTCGGTTCGGTGAACACCTCGAGGCTCGTCGCATCGCCGTTGCAAACAGCGCGGAACGACCCTTGCCCTTCGACCGAGAATGTCAGCTCGTCGTCGGCGCAAGGCAGCTCGTTGCCGTCCTTGTCGACAAGCGAAACGGTGATGTAACAAAGGTCGTCGCCATCGGAGGAAAGGCAGTCGCGGTCGCAGTCGAAACGAATGGCCGTTGCCTCCGACGGCGTGCGCCGCACATCCTCGCCAATGATATTTCCCGCGGCATCATACGCCACGACGCGTATCTCGCCCGGCGCATATTTCACATCGTTCCAGCGCAGGCGGTAGCGGTCGAGCAGCGGTTGCACGTTCACGCTGTCGGGGTCGATGTCCTGAATATGGCGCGAGAAATCTTTCTTTATCCGCCCTTGCGAGACGCCGTTGACAAACAGCTCGCCCTCCACGCCGTCGGTGTAGCAATAGACAGGCGTGGTCTCGCCCTCGCGACCCGGCCAATCCCAGTGCGGCAACAGGTGAACGGTGTGCGCGTCTTTATTCCACACCGAGCGGTAGAGCCAGTAGCGGTCCTTGGGCAAACCGGCGAGGTCGCAGATGCCGAAGTAACTGCTGCGCGACGGCCAATATTCGTCGTAAGGCGTGGGCTCGCCGAGGTAGTCGAAGCCTGTCCAGACGAACTGCCCGACGGTCCACGGATAGTCTTCCTGCAACGCGAAATCGACCTCGGGCACGTTGCTCCACCAGCAATGCTCCACATCGTAGCCGCTGCACTGGCCGTCGTCGTAGACAGCGCCTGTCTTGCGCTCAACGGGGAATTTGTACACGCCGCGCGAGCTGACCGTCGACGCCGTTTCGCTGCCGAGGATGAAGCCGTGCGCGAGCGTGTTGTAGGCGTTAAGATATTCGTGGTCGCGATAGTTCAACCCCGGCACGTCCATCACCTGCGCGAAGCCGCTCGCCAGCGCGTTTGCCACCTGATCCATGCCCTGCGTAACGGACCGCGTGGGGTCGAGGGTGTGGCACAGCCCTTGCAGCTCTTTCGCCAGTTCGACGCCCTCGGCGCTCCATTGCTCGGGTATCTCGTTGCCTATGGACCATAAAATGCAGGAGGGGTGGTTGCGGTGGGTTAAGACAAGGTTCGTGATGTCCTTGCGCCACCAGTCGTCGAAGTAGCGCGCGTAACCGTTCTTGCACTTCGGGTAGCGCCACATGTCGAAGCTCTCGGCCATCACCATCATGCCGAGCGAATCGTACACCTCCATCTGCATCGTCGAGGGCATGTTGTGCGAAGTGCGGATGGCGTCGCAGCCCATGTCTTTCAGGATCTTCACCTGCCTGATTAATGCCGCACGATTTACCGCCGCACCGAGCGGACCGAGGTCGTGGTGCAAACAAACGCCTTTGATTTTGCGCGATATGCCGTTGAGCTGAAAGCCGTTTTCTTTACTGAAAGAAATGGTGCGGATGCCTGTTTTCAATGTTTGCTCGTCGAGCACCCGGCCGTTGTCGGAGAGGGTCAAACGCAGCGTGTAGAGGTTCGGCGTCTCGGGCGACCATAGCTGCGGCCAGAGGATTATGGGTTCGAGGTCGACCATGGCGAGGGTGCTTTTCAGTTCGGCGGAATACACCGTTTGCCCGGCGGCGTCGCTGAGCGAAACATTAAGCACGGCTGTGGGCGAAGGGTTGATGACGGCAGTCGAGAGGGACAGTTGCGCTTGGTCGTACTCGACGCTCTTCGTGTAGACGAATGTGGCTTGGTCGTTGATGCGCTCGGCGGCGGACAGGACCAGCGTTACCGGCCGGTAGAGGCCCGCGCCGGGGTACCAGCGGCTGCTCTCTTCGCGGTTGTTCAGGCTGACCGAAATTTCATTTTCGCCCTTGCGGAGGTACGGCGTGATGTTAATGCGGAACGCGTTGTAGCCATACGGCCAGAAGCCCGCCTCGCGGCCATTGACAACGATGTGCGCGTCGCTCATGGCGCCGTCGAAGCGCAGTTCGGCATAGTCGGGTACGGAGTCGATCGCGACGGTTGTTTTGTAGAACCCCTCGCCTATCCACGGCAGGGCGCCGCTTCGTCCGGACTTCTCCGTGGCCTCTTCCTCGCCGTTTTGCGCGATGGCGACGGTTTGCAGGTCCCATTTCTTGTCGAACGGTCCGCTGATGGCCCAGTCGTGCGGGATGGTTACCGTTTGCCACGATTGGCCGTCGCGCGAGAACTGCCATTGTCGGAGGCTGATTTCCTGTTTGCCTTGCGCTATGGCGGTTGTTGCTAAGGCAATGCAGAGGCAGAGGAGGAGGTTGCGTTTCATAAGGGTTGAATTAGATTAAGGACTGCTTACAACTATTTGATTTACAAAGCTTTACATTAAGAACGAAGGTTATTGCTTCGGCGTGTTGAACGAGATGACCTGTTGTCCGCCTGTTGCGAGCGCCTCGTCGTCGGGTTTGTCTTCCGTTTGCGTGCGTATACCTTTGAGCATCGACTGCGTGCGTTTGGCTGTCGGCACGGATTCGACGGCGGAGATGATGTCGTCGTTGTCGAGGTCGTCTTGGCGGAAGATGAATATCTGCGGGCGGCGCTTGCGGAGGGCGTTGCCGGAGTCGCTGCCGTAGTAGTCTTTCATTCTTTCTTCGCGTTCGGCTTCGCGTGCATCAGCTTCGGCGCGTTTGTTGGCTTCGTCTTGCGTGATTTTGCCGCGGAGATGTTCTTCCATGAGGTCGACGTCGGTGATGCCGAAGCCTGTTGCGAGGATGGTTACCTTCACCTTTTCGCCGAGCGAATTATCCACGCCGAGCCCCCATTTGATGTTGTATTTCGACTTGAATTTGCCCATGAATTCGTTGACATCGTTCATCTCGTCGATCATCAGTCCGCCTTGGGGGTTACCCGCGTCGCTGAAACCGATGTTAAGCAGGATTTTCTTCGAGTTGTAGATGTCGTTATCGTTGAGCAGGGGCGAGTTGAGCGCTTCTTTTATGGCCATTGCCACGCGCCCTTCGCCTTCGCCGTAGCCTGTCGACATGATTGCCACGCCGCCGTCTTTGAGCACGGTGCGCACGTCGTTGAAGTCGAGGTTGATGAGCTTGTGCTCGGTGATGATTTCGGCGATGCTTTTCGCCGCGACGTTGAGGGTGTCGTTGGCGCGGTCGAAGGCCTCGATGACGGGCAGGTTGGGGTAGACCTCGTAGAGGCGTTCGTTGTTGATCACGAGCAGTGCGTCCACGTGTTTCGACATCTCTTCGACGCCGTCGAGCGCTTTATCGATTTTGAGTGTGCCTTCGAAGCGGAAGGGGATGGTGACGATGCCGATGGTGAGGATGTCGAGCTCTTTGCTGATGCGCGCGATGACGGGTGCCGCGCCGGTGCCTGTGCCGCCGCCCATGCCTGCCGTGATGAAGACCATGCGCGTGCCGTCGTCGAGTTTGCGCTTTATTTCGTCGACGCTTTCTTCCGCCGCCTTGCGCCCTTTCTCGGGGTCATCGCCGGCGCCGAGCCCTTCCTTGCCGAGCTGCAGGCGTAGCGGCACGGGCGAGTTCTCGAGAGCTTGACTGTCGGTGTTGCAAAGGAGGAACGACACGTCGTGGATGCCGTTGCGGTACATGTGGTTTACTGCGTTGCCGCCGCCGCCGCCGACGCCCACCACTTTGATGATGCTCGGGCGTGTTCTGGGGCTGTCGCCGAAGTTGAGGGGTGTGCCGAATGATGTGTTCATATTGTTCGCGGGTTTAAATATTCTTTGGATGAATTTGAAAGTTTATTCCTCTTCGGAGATGGCTGTGTTGATGAATTCTCGCAGGGCCTTGCCGATTTTTTTCAGCACGCTCGGCTTCTTGGGCAGCTCGGGTTCGGGCGTGTCATCCTGTTCGATTTCAGGCTCGGGCTCGGGCTCGGGTTCGGGCGTTTTGCCGTCGGGGTCGAAGAGTTCTCCGGGCGGCAGGAGCGGTTCGCCGGCGCAGTTCATGTCGCCTTTTGCTATGAGGCTCAGGGCTGTGCAGAGCCGTCCGTCCTGACTGTTCACTTCGGGTTGCGTGGCGTCGACGGTCTGGTTCACCATTTTGGCGAAGCGAATTTTGTCGATGTGTGTGGTGGTGCGGAACACCTTGTCGATGTTCTTCATGTTCGCGCAACCGCCAGTGATTATTATGCCTCCGATGAGTTTGTCGGTGTATTCCGCCGGCACCTGCGCCCACACGTTTTCAACAATCTCGAGTACGCGCCCTTCGACATATTCGATGAACTTGCGCGAGTCGATTTCGCGGCCGTCGGCGGTGGGGTATTTCTTGTCCTTATCGATGTCGGCGTTGTCGGTGTAGGCGCTGCCGTATTCGAGTTTCATGCGCTCGGCCTCGTCGCGTTCGATTTGCAGCGTGGCGATGTCGGAGGTGATGTTCGCTCCGCCGAGAGGCAGCACGGCGAGGTTGCGCAGGATATTCTTGTAATACACTGACACTGTGGTGGTTTCTGCGCCGAGGTCAACGAGCAAGCACCCTGCGCGGCGGGCGGCTTCGAGCAGCACGCTGTCGGCTAATGTCAGCGGCGAGATGAGCATGTCGGCGATGCTTATTTTCGCGTCGGCGAAGCAGGTGATGAGGTTTTTGTAAAACGACTCGCGCCAGAGGATGTTCAGGAAATTGCCTTCAAGCCGCGAGCAGGGGATGCCCACAGGGTCGGTTTGCAGCTGCGTATCAACCTTGTATTCGAGCGTTACGGCTTCGAGGATTGTCTTGTCGGCATAGCTCATGCCGCGGTTGGCGTCCATCAGTTCGTTCACCATTTTCTGCGTAACGACGGTGTCCTTTTCCAGCTCGCGCACGATGACGTTTCTCACCCCGAGGATGCTTTGTCCGCCGATGCCGACGTAGACCTTGCGGATTTTCGTCTGCAACTGCGACTCGAGGCGCTGCTTGATGTTTATCAGCGCGGTCATTGTTTTGTTCAGGTTGTAGATGGCGCCGCGGCGGATGTACGCTTCCGAGTTGTCCTGCGCGATGGCGAGCACCGAGATGCTGCCGTCGAGGTTTTTCTTGCCGGCGATGCCCGTGATTTTCGATGAGCCCAATTCAATTGCTACTATAAACTCCTTTGCCATAGCTGATTTATTTTTGTTGTTTCTTTTCTAAAAAAATTCTTTACCCTGCCGGCGCCGGCACACTATCTGGTTGTCGAACTCGAGGTTGATCACCGAGTACTTGTTCCACCCCGCTTTCGACAGGCCGTATTGCAGGAACGTGCGCAGCGTGGCCATCTTCCTGCGGACGAAATCCTCGACGTTCTCCTCGCGTTCGGAGGGCAGGATGCCGAGCGAGATGACGCTGCCGCCCACCTGCGGGATGAGCTCTACGCGGCCCGACGGCGTGATGTTGATTTGCTGGAACAGGTTGCGCGCGAAATCGTCGTCGCTAAGGGCGCGGGCGAGCGGGCCGAGGCGTGTCGTGGCGTAGGTGCGGTCGATGGCTCCCGTGGCGATGATGATGTCCGACGTGTAGTTCGTTATCGGCATGATGCAGTTCTTGTCGTCGATGTAAAAATCGTCGTTGTTGCTCGCCTTAATGCGCACCACGGGCATGCGCTGCGTGATCTCGATGTTCACCATGCCGTCGATGGTGGCGTAACACTGCGCGGTGCGGATGAACGGCGTGGCGAGCAGGGCCTCCTCGATGGTGCGGCAGTTCACGCTGTCGAGCGGCAGACCCGTGGGGTAAAGGCCGGCCTTCTTCACGCGCGCGACAATCTCGTTGCGGTCGATGAAACCGTGCGTCGTGCCGTCGGCGATGACCACCGTAACGCCGTTGCAACGGGCCTTCTTGCCGCTGTTGCCGTCGTGGAAAGCGCAGAGGGCGACAACGATGTACGCCGCGAGCATCACATCGACAAAAATGATGAATATTTTCTTCGCCGCGCCCTTCATCGCCCTACCCTTTTTTCTCGATTATCTGCGCCAGCCGCGGCACATATTTGTCTAAATCGCCCGCACCGAGCACGACTAAAACATCAAAGTCGCGCCCTTCCGCAATGGCCTGAATATCAGCGGATTGCACCATTGTCTTTTCAACTTCCGGCGCAATTTTGTCGAAGATTAAACCGCTTGTTACGCCCTTGATCGGCTCCTCGCGCGCGGGGTAAATCTCGCAGAGCAGCACCTCGTCGAAGAGGCTCAGCGCGGCGGCAAACTCGCGGCTGAAATCGCGCGTGCGGCTGTACAGATGGGGCTGGAACGCCACCGATATCTTTCGCCCGGGGAACATTTGCCGGATGCTTTTCGCGCTCTGGACAATCTCCTTCGGGTGGTGCGCGTAGTCGGAGATGAGCACGTGCCGGTCGTTTTTCACCTTGATGTCGAAGCGCCTTGCCACGCCGCGATACGACCTTACGCCATAGCGCAGTTCCTCGGCCGAGCACCCGCTCAGTTGCGCCATCGCCATCGCCGCGACACTGTTGTCGATATTAATGGCTATTGGTTGTTCGAGCTCGATGTGCGGCACGTTTTCCAGCGGCGAGATGAAGTCGAAGCGTATGCCGTTCTCGCTAATCTCAATGTTTTCCGCGTGAAAATCGCCGGCCTCGCGACCGTAATCGAAGATGCGCACGCCGCCTTGCACTGCCGGACGGAGGTCGATGCCGCGGCGGATGATGAGCGCGCCGCCGGGCCGGATGAGCGTCGTGTAATGGCGGAAGCTGTCGAGGTAGGCCGCCTTCGTGCCGTAGATGTCAAGATGGTCGGCGTCGGTGCTGGTGATGACGCTGATGAACGGCCTGAGCCAATGGAACGAGCGGTCGTATTCGTCGGCTTCGATGACGACGTAAGGGCTTTCTTTCGAGAACAGGAAATTGCTGTCGAAATTCTTCGCTATGCCGCCGAGAAAAGCGTTGCACCCGTAGCGGCTCTCGTGCATGATGTTCGCGCAGATGGTAGAGGTGGTGGTCTTGCCGTGCGTGCCGGCCACGCAGAGTGCTTTATGGTGCTGCGTCAGTCGGCCGAGCGTCTGCGCACGTTTTTCAACGCAGAACCCGTTGTCGCGGAACCAACTGAGCTCCTTATGGCTCTCGGGCACGGCGGGCGTGTACACCACCACGCAATGGTCCGGGTCTTTGCACGCGAAAGGTATCTCGTCGGGGTTGTCATCGAAATGGATGAGCATGCCTTCTTTTTCAAGCTGGGCGGTGAGAAGCGACGGCGTGCGGTCGTACCCGGCAACCACGGCGCCGCGCCCGAGGAAGTACCTTGCGACAGCACTCATGCCGATGCCGCCGGCGCCGATGAAATAAGCAGCTTGAATGTCGTTCAGTTCCATTTCGAATTAGTCTCTGACAGGCTTGAATTTATTTTTAATGCGAACTTCGATTTAATCTTATTGCGAACCTTAACGCAACTTCCTAACGCGAACCTTAATTCAATTTTTTATGCACCCTTTGCTTTAATCCTTCACGAGCGACAGGGCTTTCTCGGCGATGATGTCCGCCGCATCTGGCCGCGCCATCAGTCCCGCGTTTGCGCCGAGCCGCTGCAACTGACCTTTGTTCGCGACGGTTTGCAGGGCGAGGGTGATGAGCGTTCTCGCGGCTTCGGCGTCGGGCACCATGAGCGCCGCACCTTTGTTGACGAGCGCCATCGCGTTGTGCGTCTGGTGGTCTTCGGCAACGTTCGGCGACGGGACGAGGATCGACGGTTTGGCCAACAGGCACAGCTCGCTGATGCTGCTTGCTCCGGCGCGCGAGATGACAAGGTCGGCCGCTGCGTATGCCGCCGCCATGTCGGAGATGAATTCGGTTACGAAGAGGTTCTTGGGACGGCCTTTTTCTTCGAGCACCCTTGCCACGCCTTCCTTGTAAATACTGCCTGTTTGCCAAATTATGTCCGCGTCGGCTGCGGCGATTTGCCCTATTGCGCCGAGCACGCTGTCGTTGACAGTTCTTGCGCCGAGACTGCCGCCGACGATGAGCAGTGTCGGGCGGTTGCCGGTGAAGCCGAACGCCTTTGCCGCCGCCGCTTTCGTAAGGTTCGATTTCAGTCCTTGCCTTACGGGATTGCCTGTTATAATTAGCTTCTCTTCGGGGAAGAAGCGCTCCATGCCGTCGTAAGCCACGCAGATAGCCGCGGCCTTTTTCGCGAGCGAGCGGTTGGTGACGCCGGCGAAGGAGTTTTGCTCTTGGATGAGGCAGGGGATGCCCAGCGCGGCGGCGGCGTTGAGCGTGGGGGCCGAAGCGTAGCCTCCGACGCCGATGGCGATGTCCGGTCGCAACGTGCGGATGATGCCTTTCACCTTGCGGCGGCTGCGCAGGAAATCGATCATCACGCCGATGTTCCGCGGCGAATAAAGCGGTCGGATTAATCCGCGGACAGGCAAGCCTATTATCTCGTACCCCGCGGCGGGCACGCGCTGCATCTCCATCCGCTCCTCGGCACCGACGAAGAGGATTTTCGCTTCGGGCACGCGGCGGCGGATAGCGTCGGCAATGGCAACAGCCGGAAAGATATGGCCTCCCGTGCCGCCGCCGCTAATCAATACACTCAGCTTTTTAGCCATCGGAATTTTCTTATTTTCGGAAAGGGCAGCCTATGGGCTGCGACCAAGCGCAAAAATATGAAAAAACCGCGAGTTGCACAATTTATCGCTGCTTTTTTAACGAAAAACGAGGGTGCGCCGCGCGGGGCTGCGAACAACGGCGAAACCTCACTCGTCGGGGATGGACGAGCGGCTGCGGATGTCGGGTGCGCCGCGACGTTTGGCCGTGCGGCTGATGCTGAGGATGGTGCCGATGTAAATGCAGTTGATGACGGTCGACGTGCCGCCCTTGCTTATCAGCGGCAACGGCTGGCCTGTGATGGGCAGCAGCCCTACGGCGACGCACATGTTAAACAGGGCCTGCGTGGTGAGCATTAAGGCCAGACCCATGGCGAGGAATGCCGGGAAATTGTTCTCGCAGCGTGCGGCGATGCGGCCTGTGCGGTAGAGCAGGATGATGTAAAGAAACGCCACGAGGAACGCTCCGGCGAGCCCCAGCTCTTCGATGATGATGGCGTAAATGAAGTCGGAGAAGGCCTGCGAGAGGAAGTCGCGCTCTTCGGAGTTGCCCGGTCCGACGCCGGTGATATGCGCCGAGGCGATGGCGATATTCGAGAACGAGCGTTGCGCGTCCTTGCCCTCAATGTCCACCTCGTCGGCGGGCTTCTTCTCGTGGTCGAAGAACGATTCTATGCGGCTGCGCCATAGCGTCGCGCGGTGGAAGATCTTGTTGCCCGGAGCCTTCGCCGCGACCTCCGTTTCATCGCTTTGCAGCGCGCCGGGAGCCTTCGCCGCCATTTCCGTTTCGTTGCTTTGCGGCACGTCTTGGGTCTTATCCATTTTACTGAAAACGAAGATGAAAATCATTGCGGCGACAACCAGCCCCGCGGCGACGGCGAAGATTGAAAACAGTTGCAGCTTCGGCACGCGGCCGATGACGAGCATCATGAAAATCGTTGCGGCGATGAGCATGGCTGTCGACAGGTTTTCCGGCGCGATGAGCATGATCATCGGCAGGCATACGAGGAGCACCCACCAGAACGCTCGGCGGTCGGCGCCGCTGTCCGTCTGCGTGGCGCTAAGTATCTGCGCGGTAGCCAAGACCATCGTTCCTTTCGCTATCTCGGACGGCTGAAACTGCATGCCGAGTAATGAGACCCAGCGGTGGCCGTCGTTGAGTGCCACGCCGCCGATAAGGGTGCTGACGAGCAGAATGTAGGACAGGAGGATGAGAAACGGCGTTGTAACCTTGAAATATTTGCACTTTATGTTGAGCGTAACTATCATCACGAACAGCCCGAGCAGGAGAATGCCCGCGTGTTTGAGCACCGGCGACCAGTAGTTACCGCCCTTATAGGTGAGCGAAGACGAGGCGGAGAACACCTCAACCACACTTATTATGCAGAGGAAAAAGAAGACCATCCATATCACCTTGTCCCCTTTGAATATGTTGCCTAATGTCTTGTTCATCGTCAGAATATCGTGTGTGCGCCGCGAGAGTTACAGTTCTTTGACGCAATTTACAAACTGTTCGCCGCGGTCCTCCATATTTTTGAACAGGTCGAAGCTGGCGCAGCACGGGCTCAACAATACCGCGTCGCCCTCGCGGGCAAAGGTCTTGCATGCCGCGACGCAGTCTTTCATCGAGCGGGTGTCCGCCGTAGGCAAGCCAAGACGGTCGAAACAGGCGTGCAGCTTCGTGTTGTCGGCGCCGAGGAACACCACCGCGCGGCAGTTCTTTTTTACTAACGGTATAATCACGTTGTAGTCGTTGCCCTTGTCCGTGCCGCCTATGATGAGCACTGTGGGGCGTGTCATCGCCTCTAAAGCTACGCGGCAGGCATCAACGTTGGTGGCTTTCGAGTCGTTGATATAGTCCGCGCCGCCTTTCGTAGCGACGTATTCGAGGCGGTGCTCCACGCCTTTGAACTCGCGGATCGTCTGCCGGACCGTGCTCTCGTCCACACCCGCGGCGAGTGTGGCGTAGTATGCGGCGAGAGCGTTGCGCTTGTTGTGGTTGCCGAAGAGGTGCATCTCGAGTCCCAAGCGCTCGAAGTCGGCGTCGACAAAGGGTCGGAGAGAGGGGTTGCCCGCTTTCGCCGCACGCGATGAGAGCACGGGTTTTGCTATCGTCTCTCCTCTGCGCCGACGCTCCAATTCCCTTGGTATATGCTCGTCGTCAGCCCAGTAGATGAAGGTGTCCGCAGGGGTCTGGTTCTGCATGATGCGCATTTTCGAGTCGACATAGTGCTGCATCTGGAAGTCGTAACGGTCGAGATGGTCGGGCGTGATGTTCATCAATACCGCCACATCGGCACGGAAATCATAGCAGTTATCTAACTGGAAGGAGCTCAATTCCAGCACGTACCAGTCGTGATTTCCCGCCACGAGCTGCATGGCGAGCGACTTCCCGATGTTCCCGCCTAAAGCTACCGCCTTGCCCGCGCGCCGCATTATCTCGTAGATAAGCGTGGTGGTGGTCGTCTTGCCGTTGCTGCCCGTAACGCAAATGGTCCGTCCGTGCAGGTAGCGGGCGCAGAACTCAATCTCCGAGACGACGGGAATGCCTTTGTCTACAATGCGCTTTATGATGTCGGCAGTGTCCGGCACGCCGGGGCTCTTCATAATTTCGTCGGCTGAAAGGATACGCTCCGTGTCGTGCGAACCCTCCTCCCAGGCGATATTTTTTTCGTTAAGGAGAGCCTTATAATTGTCCTTAATCCGCCCTGAATCCGAGACGAACACGTCGCAGCCGTTCTTTTTCGCCAGCAACGCGACCCCTGCGCCGCTCTCGCCGGCACCCAGAATGACGAGCTTTTTCATCTGATTTTAAGTGTTATAATTGCCAGTGCCGCCAGCAGGACGGTAACTATGAGGAAACGCATCGTAATCTTCGCCTCGTGGAACACCCTGCCCGAGCCGCGGAAGACGTAACGGCAGTCGGGGTCAAGCTGGCTGTCTTGCGTGCGGAAAGCGTCGTGGATGGGTGTGCGGCGGAACAGTCTTTGCTTGCGTCCGTGTCGTTTCCCGGCTTTGTAAAACGCAACTTGCACAATGACGCTGAGGCTCTCCACGAAGAACACACCGCAGAGGATGGGCAGCAAAAGCTCCTTGTGGATGATGATTGCGCCTACGCCGATGATGCCCCCGATGGTGAGCGAGCCGGTGTCCCCCATAAAGACTTGCGCCGGATAAGAGTTGTACCAGAGGAAGCCGATGAGGGCTCCGACGAAAGCGCACATAAATACCACCAGCTCCTCAGTGCCGGGGATGAACATTATATTCAGGTATTCCGCCAGTTGAAAGTGTGAGCTGACGTAGGCGAGAATGCCCAGCGCGACCCCTATGACGGCGGAGTTGCCGGCGCACATACCGTCCATTCCGTCGTTGAGATTTGCGCTGTTGCTCACCGCCGTAACAACTAAGATGGTCATCACGACAAACAGGAACCAGCCGCCCGCCGTGCGGTACTTGCCCAAGAAGCTCATTACGGCGGAGTAGTCGAGGTGGTGTCCTTTGACAAAAGGAATGGTCGTGCGCAGCGATTTCTCCTCTTTCTCCTTATATATATATGTGGTCTTGCCGCTCGGAGGCGACTCCGTAACGGTCGCCGTACTCACCGTCTCCGGCACGAGAACCAAGTCCCGCTGGCACACGTCGGGGGAAAGCCACAGCGTCAACCCCACAATAAAGCCGATGCTTATCTGCCCGAAGATCTTGTATTTCCCGCGTAAGCCCTCCTTGTTTTTGCGGAATATCTTGATGAAATCGTCCATCCCGCCCAGCAAGCCCAGCCAAACGGTAGTAACAATCATTAGTATCAGGTAGATGTTGCGCAAGCGTCCGAGCAGCACGACGGGCACGAGGATGGCGAGAATGATGATGATGCCGCCCATCGTAGGCACGCCCGTCTTCTGCGTGCCGAAAGGATCAATCTTCTCCGAGCGTGCCGTCTCGGTGATCTGATGGCGCTTCATATATTTTATAAACCACTCGCCGAACCATGCGGAGATGCACAGCGACAGGATGAGAGCCAGCAACGAGCGGAACGATATGTAGCCCCACATCCGCGAACCCGAAATGCCGAACTGCTCAAGAAATCTGAAAAGATAGTATAACATCTTATGTATGGTTTATTTAAACGAGATGCAGCCCCGAACATTTATTCGCGAGCCGGATATTCCGAACTGCTCAAGAAATCTGAAAAGATAGTATAACATCTTATGTATGGTTTATT
>JAJPYN010000007.1:0-28363 GCA_021204905.1 Prevotella sp. | reverse complement strand
GCGAGCCGGATATTCCGAACTGCTCAAGAAATCTGAAAAGATAGTATAACATCTTGTATATAGTTTATTTATAAAGCGAGCAGTGCCCGGTTTACATTACGAACGTCGAAGACGTTACATAAGGTTAGCCCCATACGAAGTGTGGGGTAAGGCGTTTGAGAAGCAAACAACGTCGGAGACGTTGCATAAGGACAAGGGGCTATCCTTATTGAACGTCTCCGACGTTCTAATTGGTAGTTGCAACCTCTACCCCACACTTCGTATGGGGCTAACCTTATGACGATGTCTCCGACATCTGATAAATGATAATATAACATCCGTGTTTATTTATTCGTGAGCCGCATTTTTTACTGCCCGAAAGCGGAGCGTACCTCCTCCCGGTCGTCAAAGTGGCGCTTCTCCGTGCCGAGGATTTGATAGTCCTCGTGTCCCTTGCCGGCAACGAGGATGACGTCTCCGGGTCGGGCAAGAGCCGTTGCGGTGCGTATCGCTTGCCGGCGGTCGGTGATGCGGAGCACGGCTTTCTTCTGCTCATTTGTCAGTCCCGCCTCCATATCGTCTAATATCGCGTCGGGGTCCTCAAGGCGCGGGTTGTCGCTCGTAAGTATCACCTTGTCGCTCGCCTTCACTGCTTCACGCGCCATGATAGGGCGTTTTCCCTTGTCGCGATTGCCGCCGCAGCCGCACACGGTGATAAGTTCGCCCTTGCCGTTCATCACCTCACGCAACGCCTGGACGACGTTGACGATGGCGTCGGGCGTATGGGCGTAGTCCACCACAGCCGTCTTCCCGTCCTTGCTGCGGATATATTCCATCCTGCCGCTGACACTCTTCAGCGTGCTGAGCGCCAAGAGGATGTCTTCCGGCTGCTTGCCTAACATGACGGCTGCACCGTATACCGCGAGCAGGTTACTTACGTTATATTTGCCGATAAACTGCACTCCCACCTCGCGCCCGTCAATCTCGAGGTACATCCCTTCGAAGTGGCACTCGAGTATGCGCGCCTTGAAGTCAGCCATAGAGCGTATGCCGTAGGTGCGGATATGTGCCTTGCAGTTCTGCACCATCACGGCTCCGTTCCGGTCGTCGGCATTAGTTATGGCGAACGCTTTCCGGCTCAGACAGTCGAAAAACTTCTTTTTCGCGTCGCGATAGTTCTCGAATGTCTTGTGGTAGTCTATGTGGTCGCGGGTCAGGTTGGTGAATATGCCGCCCTCAAAGGTCAGTCCGCCGATGCGCTGCTGGTCGATGGCGTGCGACGAACACTCCATAAAGGCGTACTCGCAGCCCGCCGCAACCATGTCGTGCAGCAACTTGTTGAGCTCTATCGGGTCGGGGGTGGTGTGGTCCGCCGGCAGCGCCTCGCCGTCGATATAGTTGCAGACGGTGGACAGCAGTCCGCATTTGTGCCCCATCTTGCGGAACATCTGATAGAGCAGAGTGGCGATGGTGGTCTTGCCGTTGGTGCCCGTTACGCCGACCAAATGCAGCTTCTGCGAGGGATAACCGTAGAACGCGGTCGCCACAAAGCCCGTCGCCGCCTCGGTAGACGACGTTTCTATGTAAGTAATATCGTCGCGCACATCCTCCGGCAACTGCTCGCACAAAACGGCAACGGCGCCTTTCTCTATCGCGGCGGATATGAACCGGTGTCCGTCGGTCTGCGTGCCTTTCACCGCAACGAACAGATGTCCCTTGCCGATACGGCGCGAGTCGATGTTCACGCCCGTAATTTCCACGTCGCTGTTGCCGGTGATGCGGACCGCGGGAATATCTTTAATCAAATCTGACAGTTTCATTTCGCTTAATATATTGAAATTCAATCAGTTAGTACTACTTTGAACTATTGTCCTCGTTGCAAATAATTGAACTTGCTTTAAACCAATTACCGTTACTTTAAACTATTTACTTTACTTCGAACCATCGTTGTTACTACTTCAAATCTTTGTTGCTACTTCACACCGCGAGGGTTAAGATGCACGTTGCACCTTTCGTTAACTTTGCGCCGGGCGCGATGCTCTGTTGGCGGACGCTGCCCTTGCCCCTGAGCTGCACTTTCAGCCCCCGGCTTTCGAGCAAGAAAACGGCATCTTTCGCGCCCATGCCCCGCACGTCCGGCACGCCCTCTTCGCGCAAGGTCTCTTTCCGCAGCACCATCGCCTTGCCGTCGGGCGCGGCACTGCCCCAGACAGGGTTGCCCGAGGCGTACGAGCCGTTCCAGTCGGCGCGCGTTTTAAGGCCGATGTTCGACAAAATATAATCCGCCGAAAGGATGTTGCCGCGCTTCACCTCAGGCCATTCGCCGCCCTCCGACGGTTCGATGTCCGAGGCGTCACGCACAAGGTCGCGCGCCATCACACCCTCGGCGATATGGCGGAAGACGACGCCGCTCATCCCGCCGCCGCTGGCCGGCAAGCCCCATTTTTTTATGCAGACGATGCACGAATAGCGCGGCGCCTCCGACGGGAAATAACCCGCGAAACTGAGCCAGTAGCCCGTCGTGCCGCTCTTGTAACCCTTACTGCCCTGCGACACCTGCGCCGTGCCCGTCTTGCCCGAGACGCTGAACAGCTTGCTGCCGGCCTGCTTGCCGAGCCCTTGACTGACGACATGCCGCAAGACCGTTTGCAGCGTCTTTATCGTGGAAGGCTTCGCGATATGCTCTTTCACCACCTCGACAGGGTAATCGGCGATGGTTACGCCGTCCTTCACAGCCGATTTGACGAAGCGCGGGCGCACCATCCGGCCGTTGTTCGCGATGGCGTTGTAGAAGGTGAGGGTGTTGATCGGCGCAATCTGCGTGTTGTAACCGATGCTCATCCACGGCAGGTAGGTCTTGTCCTCAGCCTGCTTCTTGGCGTTGAGCTTCGGGTAGTTGATGATCGGCGGGTTGTAACCCACGAGCGGCAGGCGCAGGTCCTCGTGGATGCCGACGCGGTAGAGGCCGTCGATGAATTTCTTGGGGTTCTGCGAATAATAATGGTCGATGACCCAGCTCACGCCGACGTTCGAGCTGACCTCCAACGCGCGCGCAAGGTTGATGTCGCCGAAGCCGCCCGTCGTCGCCCAGTTATGGTCCTTCATCTTGCGAGAGTGCATCTCCATCACGCCGCCGCCGGTGTGGATAATCTGACTGGTGTCGCACACGCCGTCGTCGAGGGCCACCATTATCGACGCCGTTTTAAACACCGAACCCGGTTCGCAGCGGTAGTTGATGGCGGAATTTATCACTTCGCGGTATTCGCCGTCCTCGCACTTGGCCATGTTGACGATGGCTTTCACGTCGCCCGTGGCCACCTCCATCAAGATCGCCACGCCCATCTCGCCGTTCACCTGCGGCAGTTTGAGCTCGTCGATGAGGGCGCGCTCGGCGATGTCCTGCATCTCGACGTCGATGGTTGTTACAAGGTCGACGCCGTTCACCGCCGGCACATCGACGATCGACAGGTAGCGGTTGAGCACCTTACGCCGCCGCATCAGCCCTTTCTCGCCGCGCAGGAGCGAGTCGTACGACAGCTCGAGGCCGCAGCGCGCCGTATCTTTCGCGCCGAACATGTCGCCGATGGTGCGTGCAGCTATCGAGCCGTAGGGTCGCCGCCGCGCGTTGTATTCCTCGGTGTAGAAGCCGCCGCGGTTCGACGACATCGAGAAAATGGGCAGCTCTTTCACGTCGGAATAAACCATATAGTTCACCCTTCGCGGCCAGATGACGCAGCGCGTGGTTTGTTTGTCGCGCCCCTCGCGCAGCAGTTGCCGGAACTCCTCCTTCGAGCGCGCGGGGAAGATGCGGTGGAGCCCTTCGCAGATGCTGTCTTCCTTCTCGGCCCAGAGCGTGTCGACGCCCGAGTTGGCCATCGCGTTAAAGTCGACGAACAGGCGGTATTCGGGCAAGGAACTGGCTAAAAGCTGGCCGTTGCAAGAGAGGATATTGCCGCGCGTGGGTTGCACGGGCACGCTGTCGCGCTTGACACGGTCGCCCACCTCCTGCCAGTAGTCGTGCTCGACGGTCATGATGTACGCCGCGCGGACGATGACGGCGATGGCAATGGCCGTCATAAGTATGAAGAAGAACTTATAACGGAACATCGTTTTCTGCGAATTTAACTTGCTCATTGCGTGCGGTTTTTTGCGTGTTTATTCGGGCACATCGATGATGAACGGCGGCAGGGCGGAGCGTTCGAGGAGCGAGTCGCCGTTGACATGCAGCAGTTCGATGATGCGGCTCTCGCGCGTGTGCTCGGTGAGGTCGCTCTCTACTGACAGCGCGCGGTATTTTGCGGCTTTAAGCTGCGTGTTGAGGCGGTCGATCTCGATGATATATTTTTTGTAACTATAGTCTTCGGCGATGTAGATGACGAGGAAGAGCGCCACGAGCAGGACAACCCATATCTGGCGGCGGACAATCTCGGCCGTGAGGAATTCGCCGCCGATGATTTTGCGCAGGGAGAAGTTGCTGCCCGCGGGGGTGTCGTCCTCGGACACCTGCTCCTTGATCATCTGCATGAGCGACGGCGCGTCGGAGGGCCCGGGGCTCGGCTCTTTGCGTTCGAGGTCGTCTGTGTTGTCCGCTTTCTTCATTGTCCGGTTTGCGTTAAATCTGAAATTAAATTTTCTCCGCCACACGGAGCTTGGCGCTGCGCGAACGGGGGTTGCGCGACTGTTCTTCGGGCGAGGGCGTGATTATCTTAGTTGCTACTATGAGGCTTGCGCGTCGCGTGCCGAAGATCACGTCGTAATTGGTGTCGCCTTCGTTTAAACTTCCGTTCGCTGCATTTGAAGTTGAAGTTGAATTTGAACTTGAATTTGAACTGACTGCATTTCTGAAAACGTTTTTCACTATGCGGTCTTCGAGCGAATGATAAGTGATAATTGCCATTCGCCCGCCGGGGCAGAGCAGGCTTATTGCGGCTTCGAGCATTTGTTTTAACGCCGTGAGCTCGCCGTTCACTTCGATGCGCAGGGCTTGGAAGATTTTTGCCTGTTCCTTTTTCCTTCGCGCCGGCGGCAGGAGGGGGTTGACGACATCGAGCAGAGCGCCTGTGGTTGCTATGGGTTTCAGGCCTCGCGCAAGGACAATCTTTGCTGCGAGCTGCCGCGCGTTCCTCAGTTCGCCGTAGTGATAAAAAATGTTTGCCAATTCTTCTTCCGAATCCTCGCGGATGATGTCGGCGGCGGTGCGTGTGGCGGCGCGGTTCATGCGCATGTCGAGGGACGAATCGAAGCGCAACGAGAAGCCGCGCGCGGGGTCGTCGAAATGGTGTGCGGAGACGCCGAGGTCGGCTATCAGCCCGTCGATGCGGTTGATTTTATAGTAGCGCATCCAGTTTGCCAACCACCGGAAGTTGCTTTGTACAAAGGTGAAGAGGCTGCTTTGCGGGATGTTCGCCGCGGCGTCGCTGTCGTGGTCGAAGGCGTAGAGATGTCCGCCGCCGGAAGCCTCGAGCCGCTTTAATATCTCGCGCGCGTGGCCTCCTCCGCCGAACGTGGCATCGATGTAAACACCGCCGCGGCGGATATGGAGCGCGTCGACGCTCTCGGCCAGCAGCACGGGCGTGTGATAGGCCATTGCCGGCAGGGGTTTCGGGGGGTTGCAGGTTGTTGTTTGCGCCATCGGCGAAGGATAAAATTAGCTCCCTGCGAAAGTACACATTTTTGTTCATACCTCTCAAAACTAACTTAAAATTTTTCTTACGTCGCAGGGGCTCTTCCGGCTAATGCATAAAAAAAGCGGCGAAAGTATTGACGAAAACGAAAATATGTTTATTTTTGCGTACTATTCCTGCAATTTCGAGTGTTATAAGAGAATGGCGGCAACGATTGATATCGACAAGATTTTAAAGGACAAAATGGGGCGTAAGGCGCGCTATGTGCCGGCGTTCGTTACGGCATATCTGCGGCATATCGTTCATCAGGACTGGGCTAACGCCTTTCTCATTCGTGCGGCTGACAAACAGGGTACGGCGTGGCTTGTCGATTGTCTCGACTACCTCGGCATCACGCTGGAGATTGACGGTCTCGACCGCTTGCCCCCCGCCGACACCGCGCGGCGGTACACTTTCGTCTCCAATCATCCTCTCGGCGGCGTGGACGGCGTGGCGCTCGGAACTATCATCGGTCGGCGCTACGGGGATAACTTCAAGTACCTCGTCAACGACCTGCTGATGAACCTGCCGGGACTGGCACCTCTCTGCGTGCCTATCAACAAGACCGGCAGCAACGGCCGGAGCTTCCCCCAACTCGTGGAGCGCACCTTCGCTTCGCCCGATCATATCCTGATGTTTCCCGCGGGATTGTGCTCGAGGAAGATAAACGGCGTCATTCACGACCTGCCTTGGAAGAAGACCTTTATCACGAAGAGCCGCTCCACGGGGCGCGATATTGTGCCCATATACTTTGAGGGGCGCAACTCCGATTTCTTCTACAACCTCGCCACGTGGAGCCGCCGGCTCGGCATAAAGTTTAATATTGCCATGCTGTTCCTTGCCGACGAGCTGTATAAGAACTGCAACAAGACCTACCGCGTAACCATCGGCGACCCCATCCCTATCGCCGCTTTCGACTCCTCGCGCACGCCCTCCGAGTGGGCGGACGAGGTGTGCCGACAGGTCTATGCCCTCGCCGAGAGGAATAAGAAACAAGAATAACCAAGCGGAAAGACATAATTATCCCGTAACGATATGGAACAAGCTATCATCCCTCCGATAGACAAAGAGCTGCTCAAAGCGGAGCTCACCGCCGACAAGCAGTTGCGTATCACCAACAAAAGCCGGAACTGCATCTATGTCATCACAGCTCACGACGCACCCAACACCATGCTCGAGATTGGTCGTCTGCGCGAAGAAGCCTTTCGTGCTGCCGGCGGCGGAACGGGCAAGGAGACGGATATCGACGAGTTCGACACCTGCGAGGGCTGCTATAAACAGCTCATCGTGTGGAACCCGGAGGAGGAAGAGATTATCGGCGGATACCGATATATCCTCGGCAAAGACGTGAAATACGACAGTGCGGGGCAACCCGTACTCGCCACAAGCCACATGTTCCGCTTCTCCGAAAAGTTCATCCGGGAGTATATGCCCTACACGGTGGAGCTCGGACGGTCGTTTGTTGCCGTACCGTATCAGAACGTCCGCATCAACACGAAGAGCATTTTCGCCCTCGACAACCTGTGGGACGGGCTCGGCGCACTCACCGTCATATCGCCCGACATACATTATTTCTTCGGCAAGATGACGATGTACCCGTCGTATATCCGCAAGGGCAGGGATATGATATTATGGTTCCTCGAAAAACATTTCCACGACAAGGACAACCTCATCACGCCGCTCAAACCGCTACATATCGAAGGCGACCCGAAGGAATTCGAGAGCCTCTTCTGCGAAGACGATTTCCGCGCGGACTATAAAATCCTCAATCGCGAGATACGCAAGTTAGGCTTCGACATCCCGCCGCTTATCAACGCGTATATGAACCTCTCGCCGTCGATGCGCCTCTTCGGCACGGCAATCAACTACGGCTTCGGCGACGTGGAGGAGACAGGCATACTTATCGCTATGGACGAGATATTCGAGGAGAAACGCATACGCCACATCGACTCCTACCTGCGCGAACATCCCGAAGCCCTGAAAATCACGTCGGGCGCGAACAAAATCATCTATCCCCCGAAGAATAAGCAATAAAAATTAATGCTTTGCGAGCGAGGTTTGCTTAAAAAAAACTTTATCTTAGTTGCTACTAAAATATTAAGCCAACAAAGCGGCCGGAAATATCAGCCTTAATTGTCGGGTACGTTTAAACTAACCAAACAATTAAGGCTGGTTTCTTAAACTGCTTGGCTTAGCCGTTGTTTTAGCCGCAATTAAGATAATCTTTTTTCAATCCGAACCTTGTTCGAACAAATCGCCCTCGCCAAAGAGATTATAGCTCATCCTGTGGTATGGCGAGGGACCGTACCTCCGCAGCGCACGCCGGTGTGCCGCAGTGGGATAGCCCTTGTTGTGAGCCCAGTCGTAGCAGGGATATTCCGCGTCAAGGCGTTCCATATATTCGTCGCGGAACGTCTTGGCAAGTATGCTCGCCGCCGCGATAGCCTGATATTTGCCGTCGCCCTTAATTATAGTTGTGTGGGGGATGTCCCGGTACGGCGAAAAGCGGTTGCCGTCGACGATGATTGCCTCGGGACGAACTTTGAGGGCATCCAGCGCACGGTGCATGGCAAGTATGCTCGCGGAGAGGATATTGATTTTGTCTATCTCTTTCGGGCTCACCACGCCCACCGCCCACGCCACGGCATCATGTCTGATTTGCCCGCTCAACACAGCCCTCTTCTTCGGCGACAGCTTCTTCGAGTCGTCCAAAAAAGGGTTGTCGTAGCCGTCGGGAAGTATCACCGCCGCCGCATAAACACTACCCGCGAGACAGCCTCTGCCCGCCTCGTCGCAGCCCGCTTCCGTCTTGCCGGTGTAGTAATGTGGTATTAACGCCATAAAAAATCAAAACATCCGCCTGACGCGCTCCAACGATTCGACGAGCCGATCCACCTCGCTCATGGTGTTATACAGTCCGAACGAGACGCGCACCGTACCGCTCACGCCGAGCGTGTCCATAAGCGGTTGGGCGCAGTGGTGCCCCGTGCGCACGGCGATACCCGTTTGGTCGAGCAGCGTGCCGACGTCTAAATGGTGGATGAAGCGCCGCTTGTCCGCCGGCGAAGCGAGGAGGAAAGAGATCACGGAGCCGTGGCGGGCGGGGTCGAAGCCGTCGGAGGGGATGCCGAAAATGTGCACGCCGTCGGTCTCCTGCAAACGGCGCACGGCGTAAGAGGTCAGCTCCCGCTCGTGAGAAAGGATGTTGTCGATGCCTAATTTGTTGACATAATCAAGTGCGACAGCCAATCCGTGCGAGGCGATATAGTCGGGTGTGCCCGCCTCAAATTTCAGCGGCGGACGCTCGAAGGTGGTCTTTTCAAAACTGACACGCGCTATCATCTCCCCTCCGCCCATATACGGCGGCAACTCTTCCAACCATTTTTCTTTGCCGTAGAGCACGCCGATGCCCGTCGGTCCGTAGATCTTGTGCCCCGAGAAAACGAGGAAATCGCAGTCCAATTTCCTTACGTCCACGCGGAAATGCGGTATGCTCTGCGCCGCGTCGACCAGCACCGGCACGTCGCGGGAACGGGCGATGCGTATTATTTCTTCTATGGGATTGACCGTGCCGAGCGCGTTGCCGACGTGGGCGACGCTCACAATCTTCGTCTTTTCTGAGAACAGCCCCTCGTAAGCCTCCATATCGAGCCGGCCGTCTGCAAAAGGGATTACCTTTATAATAATGCCCCGCCTTAAAGCTTGCAGTTGCCACGGCACGATATTCGAGTGGTGCTCCGCGACCGACAGAATCACCTCGTCGCCCGCCTGCATATAACGTTCCGCAAAGCTGCTCGCCACAAGGTTGATGCCCTCCGTCGCCCCGCGCGTGAAGACAATCTCGCTGTCCCGCCCGGCATTAACGAACCTCCGTACCGCCGCGCGCGCCGCTTCGTGCAGCTCCGTTGCCTGCTGCGACAGGTAGTGCACGCCGCGATGGACATTCGCGTTGACGCTGACATACTCCTCGCGCATGGCATCCAGCACGCACAAAGGCTTCTGCGCAGTCGCCGCATTGTCAAGATAGACAAGCCGCCTGCCGTGCACCTCGCGGCTCAGAATGGGGAAATCGCCCCGAACAACATCCACATCGTACATATCTCCTGCAAAGATAACCCGTTTCTTGGTTTAATTAATAAAAAGAGCGGCCGGTTTTTCCGCGTGAAAAGAAAAAATTAATTAACTTTGCCTGATAAAGAAAAATTAAAGGGCAGGAACTATGGAGAAGCTGATTATCAATTCATACGACGAGTTTGCCGCATACGAGGGCAAGCAAATCGGGCAGTCGGACTGGTTCGAGATCACTCAGGAGCGCATCAATCTTTTCGCCGACGCGACGGAAGACCATCAATGGATACACGTCGACACGGAGCGTGCCAAGCGGGAGAGCCCGTATAAAGGCACCATCGCGCACGGCTATCTCACGCTCTCCCTGCTGCCGCACCTGTGGGACCAGATTGTTGAGGTGCGCAATATCCGGATGCTGGTGAACTACGGCATGGACAAGATGCGCTTCGGCGTGCCTGTGCCGACAGGTTCAAAGGTGCGGCTTACGGCGAGGCTCGACACTATCGCCAACCTGCGCGGCATCTGCAAGGCGGAGATTGCCTTCGAGATTGAGGTTGAAAACCAGAAGAAGCCCGCGCTGACCGGCGTCGCCACGTTCCTCTACTACTTCCAATAAAGCATTACTTTTTTGCAAACACCATCCCTTGCGAACGAGTTTAGCTTTCGCGAAGGATTATCTTAGTTGCTACTATGAAACGACTGAACCGGGCGGTTCTCAGCCGCAGCCTTCACCGTCGCCTTCGTTTGACTTTGTCGAACTCCGGCTGCACTCGGCAAATTAAGTAAACTTATTTGCTCTCATTTGCACGTCGTTTCAACGCACGAACTATTTTTCGAATAACTATTTTTCAGATTAACCCTTTTTCGATTAACCTTTTTCCTTAATTGATTTTCAAGACAAAGCCTCCGCCGGGGGCAAGGTGGACGGTCATTTCGCGCGAGACGGTGAGGGCGGTTTTCTTATAATCGGCGGCGTTGCGGTCGGCGTTTATTCCGTCGCGGAAAAGGACGGCTTGGCTGCCTTCGGCGATGTCTTCGGGCAGGGTGAAGGTGATGTCGCGCTCGTCCCAGTTGGTGATGCCGCCGATGTACCAAACACTGCCCTTACGCCGCGCGGTAACGATGTATTTTCCGGCCTCGCCGACGAGCACGCGGGTGTCGTCCCAGACGGTGGGGACGGCTGCGATGAACGCGGTGCATTCGGCTTCGGCGCGGTAGGCTGAGGGCGCGTCGCAGAGCATGTTGAGCGGCGAGGAGAGCGTGATGTACAGTGCGAGCTGGTGGCAGCGCGTGCCTTGGCTCATCGGGTTGGAGTAGTCGGGAAAGTAGTTGCCTTTGGTGGAGTTGCGCATCGCCCCTTGCGTGTAGTCCATCGGGCCGGCGGTCTGGCGTATGAACGGCAGTTGGCAGTCGTAGGTCATCTGATCGGTGGTGTCGGGCGCCCATTTCATGTTTTCGAGGCCGTAGACCCCTTCGAAATTGAGCGCGTTGGGGTAGGTGATGTTCAGTCCCGCGGGCTTGAAACCGCCGTGCATGTCGCAGAGGAGATGATAGCGTGCGCAGGTTTCGGCGGCGCGGTAATAGAAGTCGGTCATGGGCTGGTCGTCGCGGTTCATGAAGTCGATTTTAAAGCCTTTCGCCCCCAACTCTGCGGCGCGTCGGGCGTTGGCTTCCATGTCGCGTTCGAAGGCGTAATATCCCGCCCAGAGGATGATGCCGACGCCTTTATTTTCTGCGTAAGCGATGATTTCTTCGAGGTTGATTTCGGGCACTACTTGCGACAGGTCGGCCGCGCCGTTCACCGACCATCCCTCGTCGAGGATGACGTATTCGATGCCGTATTCCGCGGCGAAATCGATGTAATATTTATACGTGTCGTTGTTGATGCCGCTGCGGAAGTCGACGCCGCGGATGTTCCAGTCGTTCCACCAGTCCCACGCCACTTTGCCGGGCTTGATCCACGAGGTGTCGGGCACGCGGCAGGGCTCGGCGAGGATGTACGAGAGATTGTTGTTCGCGATGTCGATGTCCTCTTTGCCGAGCATGAGGATACGCCAAGGGAACGCCCTTGCGGATGGCACTTTCGCGATGAAGTCCTCAGTTGTTTCCACAAGCATCTCGATGTTGTCGCGTCCGCCTTGGCGAAGGGTTTTAGGATACGGCGGGTTGATGCCTCTGAGCCTGTGGCTATTGGTGTCGGCGACGAGGTAGAGGCCGGGGTAATTCTCCAAAGCCGTTTCGGTGACGGCCATTCGTCCGCGAGAGCCGAGGTTGATCATCAGCGGCAGGAACGACAGGCGGCGCGGGTTAAGTTTTGAAATAGGCGCGGCGGTGTATTGGTTTTCGAAGGAGTTGGAGAACTGGTCCTGAAACGTCGAGACGCCTTCCTCGTAGGTCTGCACGTAGGGCGTAATCACTTCATAATCAGCGTCAAAGCAATATTCGACGGTCTCGCTTTTCACCTCAAACGGCCTCCGTTCTTTCGACACGAAACGGTAAGCCACGCCGCTGTCGTACGCGCGGAAGATGACGGCCCACGCGCCGAAGTCGAGCAGCAGTTCGTTGCAGCGGTTGTCCATCGTTGCCCGGTGCGTGAAAGGTGTGGCTATCTGCTCGTCGATACTGCGCGTCCGGACTTTCTTCACGCGCGCATTCTCGCCCCAGACGGTGCCGTCGGTTTTCGTCAGGGCAAGGCGCGAGGGGGCGAGCATGGTGTTGCCGCGAGCGAGTACGGAATAGGTTAGCGCGGGGCTGGTTTGAACGATGCAAACGACGCTGCCGTCGGGCGAGGCGAGCGAGTAATCAGTGTCGGGTACGTTTAAATTTGCAGCACTTGCAAAGGCCGAGCTTGTTACAAATGTTAAAGCTGCGGTTAAGGCAATTACGATTAGGCGTTTCATAAGTTTATTGTTTTAAATTCGGGTTTTGTTTTAATCTGATTTAAGGCTTGTTTATTGTTTTGTTAAAAAGTCAGTCGAAAAGCTCTTTAAGGATGTCGAACGAGCGCAGGTGCGGGAAGCCCGGGATGTGGCGCGCGAGATAGTCGAGGAGCTTTTCCGTTATGGCGTTTCGCTCGTCGCGGCTCAGGCGGAGCAGGCGCATCGTGCGGAAGTTCAGGCGCGTGAGCAAGGGGATGAGTGCGGCTTGTTCGGGCGCGATGGCGGCGTCGGGCGCGGGCGGCATTTGCGTAAAGCAACCCTCATCGAGGTCGAACCATGCTTTTTCCTTTTTGTTAACATTGACTTTGTCGATCCTCGGCTGCACTCGGTCTCGAAGGTGCTTCGGACTCTCGTTGGCACGAGCATTTGGAAAGAAACCGAGGTAAGCCGTGAGTTTTATGAGGAAAATGATGTGGAAATTGGCGAAGTTGCCGGTTGCGCTGTCGAGCCATTCGATGCTTCGGGCGACGTAGTCGAAGAGGGCCTCGTCGGAAAGTTCCTCGCGCAGGGCAAAGCGCAGGCAGTCGGCGAGGAAGAGCGTGGCGGCGAGCTTGCGCGCGTCGAACGGGATGCTTTTTTGCGGCTCGGCGAGGCGGATGGTGCGCAGGGCGTGGATGCGGACGGTGGCGCGGAGGTCGAACGATGTTTCGAGGATGGTCAGCGGTTGGAAATAATTGATTTTCAAGCCTTTACGCCGCGAGAGGGTCGACGAGAAACTCATCATCCCGTAGTCGCGCGTGAACATGGAGACTATCAGCCGCTTGTCCCCGTATTTCGTCTTGTTAAGCACTATCGCCCGCGTCGTTACCAGCATGCCGCGAAATTAATAAAAAGATGTGCTCGGCGGTCGATAGCGAAGAATATTTTTTGCCCTTGACTTCGAAGTGCAACTCATAGGAGATTCTTTGCATTTTGTTAGTTTGGAAAAAGTTGTATCTTTGCAAAAACATTGTACTATTGTTAATTATACTTCATACGAATTATGGCTTGGAACTATAGAAAGAGAATTAAAATCGCCCCTGGTGTTACTATCAATGTTAGCAAGGGAGGAGTAAGTACAACAGTCGGGAAGAAAGGCGCGAGTGTAACTTTCGGCAAGAAAGGCACATATCTTAATACAGGTATTCCCGGAACAGGGATGTATAATAGACAGAAAATATCCGGGCCATCGAGCAATCGCCGAAAGGCAGGCAACATCCAAACAAACAAGGTGCAGTCTAACCCGGTGGCAAATCAAAAAGCCGATACCGGCAATCCGGGATGCTTCCTAATCCTTATGCTCATTTTCGGCATCTTATGCGTTTTGTTTTCAATACCATTATTTCTACAAGATGAAACAAAAGCGGGTTTGCTTTTTGTCTTTGCCGGTATCATGTCTGCCATGCCGCTCGTAAGATTTTACATTATAAAAAGTAATAATAAAACGAATGCGGCGCAAGAAGAAACATTGTCGATGCCGGATGTCGAAGAGCCAACCACGTATGTAGATGAAGATGTAAGCCAAGAAGTTCAGGGAACGGCGATTGATAAACCTGTCGAATCATACTCTAAACATGATGTGATTGATGGATCCGACGTAGACCCTCTTTTCGAAAAAGCGGCACACTTCATTGTGATGAGGCAGCAATGTTCTGAGACCATGTTAGGGGCGAAGTTTGGCATAGGTTTTAATCGCGCTAAACGGCTGGTAGGCCAACTGGAGCAAGCAGGTATCGTTGTTTCGGGTGATCCATGGAATCCCAAGGAGGTTGTATGCAAAGACGAGGAACACCTTGCCCAAATTCTGCAACAAAGTAAAGTCCAAAATCTCGATGGGGGACAGAAGAAGACTCCTTCGGGAAAATCGAATTCAGAGAAAAGCAAGATTGTCATTCCCAATATAGATCCGCTTTTTAAGGACGTTGTTTTACATGTTGTGATGGCACAAGGGGCATCCACGAAAAACATCCAACGTGTATTTTCAATTGAACAAGACAGAGCAAACCGCTTGTTAGAACAAATGGAAATTGGCGGATTTGTCGGCAAAGAGGACGAAGATGGAAGCCGTCCCGTATTATGCAAGAGCTTGGAGCAGATGGATTATATGCTAGAGCATAATATAGCACTTTCAGAGAAATCAACTAAGAATGCCGTTTCGAATAAGCCACAGAATATTGATGATATTATGAAGAAAGCAGATGACCAAGGGCTCAAGAGCTTGACTAATTCATCTGTCAATAGAATGCCGGATTCATTATTTCAGGAAATGGTTTCTGATGTAAACAAGCTATATGAATATCTGAGAGCAACAAGTAAAATTGAAAAGGTCTTACAGTCTTTAAATGTTATGGCCATAAATGATAGTGATGGAGAAAAGAATATTCTTACAATAGATTTCAGACTTGCTGTAATCGTAATTGATGATTTGCTCATCTGCTATAAGAATCTTGGATACGATGTTAATGGAGAAAGAGTGGAGAACATGGCAATTACATTGTTCGTCGTCAAACTGTTAGTGGATAGTTCTACTAATCTAATAACACAGGATTTTTTGACCGGGCAGTGTAAGGACATTGCCAATAATTTTTTGAAATCATTAGAAACGAAATCCACGAATACTCTTCCCGAAGATAAACTTATTTTACCAGAAATACTCAAGCAAGGTGCTGTTGATAAAAGTATTATCAATAGATATCTGACATTGATGTATGAATTATCCTCAACGTTGGCAAAAGTAGACGGGAAAATCTCCGTTGAAGAATCCACTTTTATGAGCAAAGTATTGCAGGATATTAGTGAGCTCACTGAAGATACCAATAGTCCTGTTCCCAAACTCAATAATAGGCAAGAAAAGAAAGATATTGAACAATCTCAGGCAAAGCCCAAAGCGATGAAAGCCGAAAGGGAACTGAATAAACTAATTGGTTTGGAGTCGGTAAAAGAGGAAGTCGCAAGATTGACGAATTTCGTTAAAGTTCAACAAATGCGCAAAGAAAAAGGTATGGCGACTTCTCCTATCTCATACCATTGCGTGTTTACCGGGAATCCCGGCACGGGCAAGACTACTGTCGCCCGAATACTTGCAGAGATATACAGAGACCTTGGACTGCTTTCAAAAGGGCATCTCATAGAGACAGACCGTTCCGGACTTGTCGCGGAATATGTCGGGCAGACTGCTGTCAAGACAAATAAAATCATTGATTCGGCAATAGGCGGTGTTCTGTTTATTGACGAGGCTTATTCGTTGGTTCAAGGGGGTAACAATGACTTCGGTATGGAAGCCATTTCGACATTACTCAAGAGGATGGAGGACGATAGGGACAAATTAGTCGTGGTTTTAGCAGGATACGGTAACGAGATGAAAACCTTTATCGATTCAAATCCGGGATTACAATCTCGTTTCAACAGGTATATCCATTTCCCTGATTATTCTGCAAAAGACCTTATGGATATAGCAAAGTTGGATATCAAGAAACTTGATTATAAGCTTGATAAAGAAGCAAATACATTATTAAGCAATCTCTTTCTTGATGCCGTAGCACATAAGGACAAGAATTTTGGTAACGGGCGTTTTGCCAGGAACATCGTTGAAAAGATTCTTGAGAATCAAGCTACACGCCTCTCTTCACAAACTGATATAACGGAAGATGATTTGCGCAATATAACAGTCGCAGATATACCAAATTTAGAAAAGAAGCCGGAAAAGAGTTAAGCTTATTTGTTAGTATCGTGTTGTCTCATAATGCATATAATTCCTGCGTTTTTCTTTCCCCACAGGTCATCATAGTAGCAATTATCGTGCAAACGAGAGCAATCAAGTTTACTTGTTTTGCCGAGTGCAGCCGATGATGACCTTGGTCAACTAAGATAAACTTTTATTTGCACAAAAATAACATTACTTTTGCAAGTAAATTAAACCCCCTGTAAATATGATTGACGAGATCTTGAGATTCAACGCTTCCTTTGTGGAGAACAAGGGTTATGAGCGGTTTGTTACGAGCAAATACCCCGACAAGAAGTTGGCTATCCTCTCGTGTATGGATACCCGGCTGACCGAGCTGTTGCCCGCCGCGCTGGGCTTGAAGAACGGCGACGCGAAGATAATCAAGAACGCGGGCGCCACCATTTTGCAGCCTTTCGACGGTGCCGTGCGCAGTCTTGTCGTGGCAATCTACGAGTTGGGCGTGGAGGAAGTGATGGTCGTGGCGCATTCTTCCTGCGGTGCGTGCCACATGAACGGCGAGGAGATACGCGCCGCAATGGAGGCACGGGGCATCAAGAAGGATACTCTCGAGGTGCTGCGCAATAGCGGGATCGACCTCGATTTCTGGTTGGAGGGCTTCCACGACACGGAAGAGTCCGTCAGAAAAACCGTCGCGACGATAGTCAATCACCCGCTGATACCCGCCGATGTCAGGGTCTGCGGCTTCATAATAGACTCCGTCACGGGGCGGCTGACGCGGATAGTATAAGTCCCGGAGATAAGATTATTGTTTCTTGAAAATCTGCTCGATGTCGACGGACAGTGTGGCAGAGAACGTCGTGCCGGTGGTTACGGGCGAGTTATACTCGAATTTTTTCGAGCGGTAATTAAAGAGATTGTCTACGGCGAGCAGCAGTGTGTATGCGCGGCAGATGCGTTGCGACAGGGCAATCTTCCATATTGAATATGCCGGCGAATGAGTCCGCACGTCCTGAGAGGTGTAGTCGTCGGAGTAAGTATAATAATTCACGCTCGAGAGGACGCGCCCGGAGAAGATGACATCATACTCGTAATTGCGCAGTGTACGCCGGTAATCGACTTTCACCGTCAGGGAATGCGGTCGGGAATCGCTGAGGTTATACCCGCCCTTACGCGGGAACTCGTGGAAATAGGCGTATGATACTTTCGCGCCGATGCCGCAGGGATAGCGTGCCATCAGCGTTATGTCGGCACCGAGGAGGTTGCGTCCCTCGATGTTGTGATACGCCATTGCACCGGGCGAAAGATTCGAATAGAGGCTCGTATCCCACAGCGTGGATATCTCGTTGTGCAGTATATTATAATACGCCGTGGCGGTTATGCTGTATCTGCTTCGGGCATATTCGGCGGAGAGCGAGAGGTTGTGGCTTTGCTCGGGTTTGAGGTCCTGATTGCCGTAGATCATGAATATGCCGCTCATATCGAAGTTCATGAATTTCTCTTTCAGTGTCGGGGCGCGGAAGCCGTGTGAGAATGCGGCGCGAATATTCAGGTCGCCGAGCGTGTACATCGCCGCGAGCTTGGGGCTGAAGTCCCATCCGCTCTTCGAGAGCCAGTCGGCACGCAGCCCCGCAACGATGTTCCAGTGTTTCGATATAATCCATTCCGCTTGTGTGAAGATGTCGGCGGAGAGTTGGCGATGGCTGCCGTTATCCTCAAACTGATACGACATGAGGTAATCACTCATAGCGTCTCCGCCCGCAATCCATGTGATACCGGCGCGCGGATTTACGGTGTAGAGGGCGCGAAGGGAGTTTTGCACGTTCTTGTAAGAGAGGAAATCCATCTCGAGCTGGGTATAATAGTTGCTCTTGTCGTACCGGTCGAAGGTGTACGAGATGTCGAGTTTGCTCTTCGCCGAGATAGTGCTCTGCCAGCGCAGACTGCCTGAGAAGTCGCGTGCACGGTCGTTCTTGTAGTCGGCGTAGTAACGTTCATGGAAGTAATATCCTGCCCGTGCTGTCAGCAGATTGTCCTTATCGGCTTGGAAGAGCAGTTTTTCCTTGAAGTTCCACTGGCGGTTGCCGTAGACGGTAGTTGCGCCGTCGCCCTCCGTGTCGTGAATGTCGTAGGTGTCGATGCTGTTTGTCTGCACGTCGGTCAGGCTGCTCCACCGACCCGATTTTATGCCTAAAGCGCCGCCATGCCTCTGCTCGCCGTGTGCTCCGAAGTGTGTATTAACATTCGCGTGCCAACCTTCCTCCGCCGTCTTGGTGATGATATTGATGACCGCGCCTACGGAGTTGGAGCCGTAGAGTGCCGACGCCGCACCTTTGATTATCTCTATCCGCTCGATGTTGTCGGTATTGAGGCGGAAGAAATCGGGGTTGTCGAGTGTCTCGCCCGCCAACCTCTCGCCGTCGACGAGCACGAGTATTGCCATACCGCCAAGTCCCTGCATGGACAGCGATATCTGCTGGTTCATCGAGTAAGTGAACTCCAATCCCGGCATCTCTGCCGTCAGCACGTCTTTCAGGTTGGTGGCGTCGAGCTTGTGTATGTCGTCCTCCGTGATTACTTGCGTTACTACGGGTGCGGAGCTGAGCACCCTCGGCGTGCGCGTGCCGGTTACCGTTACTATGCCGAGATTTATCAGATCCTCCTTCAACACGAAGTCCGCCGTCGCCGCACCGCTTATCTCCACCTCTTTCGTGTCCGACAGATAGCCGAGCATCTCCGCCGTAATTGTATATTTCCCGTCGGGCAGACGAAGGGTATAACATCCGTTTTTATCCGCCTGCGTCGTATATGCCTTGCCCTCCACGCTCACGTAAGCGTAAGGCAGGGGTGTGCCGGTGCCGGTCAGCACGGTGCCGGTCAGCGACGACGTGTCGGCAAACAGCAGTGCTGGCAGCACCGACAAAGCGGATAAGAGCAGCGTTTTTATTGCCATTCTACCGGATAAATATATTCGAACGAGATGTATCCCTTCGCGTCGTAATAATATGGATTGGTGAAGCCGGTGAAACGTACGGCGGCGCAGGTAAAGTCGGCAAAGCGGATGAGGTATACCTTGCCGGACTGCGTGTAGATAGGCGGCATAGTGATGAGGTTGACATCGAGCCAGCGCGTCATCACGACATTGACTTGCGCGGGGGCGTAAATGAGGGTGCCCTCCACCATGTGCGACACGTCGATAATTATCTCTTCCTCGCTGTCGGCGGTGAATTCCGTCTCGTCAGGCAGGGTGAATAGTCCGCTCTCCACCGCACTGCAGAACTCGTCTATCGAAGTAAACGCCGTCTCCAAGACCTTGCCGCCGTTGGTCTTACAGTCGTAGCGGTGGAGCGCAAACGTCCAAGAGTCGGGGATATTTATGCTGTCGTCGTAGGCAAGAGTGGTGAGCGTGCCGTCGGCGAGGTCGATGTAGACCCACGTGGTGTAGTCCGTTGCGTCGATGTAAGAAAAGGAGTTGTCGGTGATATTGTCCGTCGGCATGTTGGAAATATCATCATATATGCCGTCGCAAGAATAAAAAAGGAATGTCCCTATCGCGATAAAGACAATCCCCGCCCTCTCTCTAAACTCCCTCATCGCCTATCGGAGAGTATTATTCCGGTATCGTGCCGTTGCGGAAGGTTACCGTTGTGCCGCCCATCACGCCGGGCAATGTGAGCACGAATTCCACGTCCGTCTTGTCCTTGCTGATAGTTGCCGACACCACTCCCGCGTAGGGATCGGAAGTCGTTTCGTGTACGGGGGAGGTGATAACGCACGATGCATCGCCGCTGATTACCCAACTGCTGTTGTCCTTTACCGTAGCGCCCGTTACCGTAGTGTTGAATTCCGGCGAGTCGAGATGCATATCTACCGTGCCATTGTCATTCACTTTGATAGTTAGCGTCTCACCATCATAGACCAGAGGAACGTCAGAATACTTTATGTCGGCACTGATATAGCCGCTGTAAGAACCTGCTATATTAGCCCATGCTACGGTGTTGTCCTCGTCGTCATCGCTGCAAGAAGCAAGGCCGAACAGCAATGCCGGCAGGAATAAATACGTCAATAAAGTTCTTGAATTCATAATAAGATGATTTTTAAATTGTCCTTTTTCAGTGCCGGCAAAGGTACGAATAACCTCCCTTATACGCAACAGGGGATGTTTTTTATTTAGGTCTTGGAGAGCAATAAACCGCCGTCGCGCGCGTTCTTAATTACAGTTATGCGACGAATATTCCGTACTTTGGTGCTGCTGGCGGGCATGGCGTGCTTGTTCGGCGCGTGTTCCGACGACGATTTCACGACATCTTCCTCGGTGTGGCTGACGTTCTCCGCCGACACCATAGCGTTTGACACGGTGTTTGTCGGAGTACCGACGGCGATGCAGGACTTTTGGGTTTACAACAAGTCAGGCTCCGACCTGCGTCTGTCGAGCGTGCGTCTTGAACGGGGCAACCAGTCGGGCTACCGCGTCAATGTCGACGGGATATACCTCGGCGACGCGGCGGGATGGCAGACGACAGATGTGGAGATACGCGGCGGCGACAGCATTCGCGTGTTTGTGGAGCTCACAGCCACCTCGTCCGGCAAGGGTGATATAGAACTCGCGGAGGACAATATCGTCTTCACATTGGAGAGCGGCAACGTGCAGAGAGTCAACCTGCGGGCGACGGCGTGGGACGCGCTGATGCTCACCGACCCCGTCATCTCGGAGAACACGACCTACACGGCGGAGCAACCGATAGTGGTGTTCGGCACGCTGACAGTGGAGGAGGGCGCGGTGCTGACGCTCTCTCCCGGCACGACGCTCTATATGCGCGACGACACGGGGATGGACATCTATGGGACGCTCGTGGCACGCGGCTGCCCGGGCAACGAGGTGGTTTTGCGGGGATACAGAATAGACCGCATGTTCGATTATCTGCCTTACGACGGCGTGAGCGGACAGTGGAGAGGAATTCATTTCTACGGGAACTCGTATGACAACGTATTGGAATATACCGACTTGCACAGCGCTTTCACCGGCATCGAAGTTGACTCTGCCGACATCAGCCGCAGCAAACTGACGCTCAACAGTTGCACCGTGCACAACTGTCAAGGGTATTGTCTCACGTCAAAAAGCGCGTCGATGACAATCAACAACTGCCAAATCAGCAACGCTCTCGACGACTGTCTCAACGTTGACGGCGGCACAATCACTGTCGAGGGTTGCACTCTGGCACAGTTCTATCCCTTCGATGCCGAGCGCGGTGTGGCATTCCGCTTTGCCGCAACGACCGCTCCGCTGACCCTGACATGCAACAACTCGCTCATCACGGGCTATGCCGACGACGAGTTGCAGCTTGGCGACACGCTCTACACGACGCATTTCCGCTTTGACGATTGCCTCATTCGCGTTATAGAAGACGCCTCCGTCGACCCGCAGTTCTTTACCGGTACGCATTTCGAGACCTCCGACGACACGATACCTAACGGCAAGGACCACTTTGTGAAATTCGATACTGACAACCTGCAATACGACTTCCGGCTCGTGGAAGACTCGCCCTGTGTGGATGCTGCCAACCCGCTCACCGCCTTGCCGACAGACCGCGACGGGAACACGCGCGACGACAAACCGGACATCGGAGCATACGAGTTTATTAAAGAAAACGAATAGATAATGAAAGAGTTCGACATCACGCTGCACGTTGACGAATTGCAGCCCGCTGACCTGAGTGCCGGTGAGCGGGAACTGATAGAAAGAGCCGTCGCCGCCACGCTCTCCGCCAATGCGAAATACAGCAATTTCCGGGTCGGGGCAGCCGTGCGCCTTGCCGACGGACGGATAATAATCGGCGCTAATCAGGAAAATGCGTCGTTCCCGCTGTCCCTCTGCGCCGAACGCACCGCGATATTTGCCGCACAAGCCAACTTCCCCGAACAGCCCATCGTCGCCATTGCGATATGTGCGCGGAACGCCGACGGACTGACACGCGAGCCCGTACCGCCGTGCGGCTCGTGCCGGCAGGTGATGACGGAGATGGAAGACCGGTATAAGAACCGCATGGAAGTGCTGCTCTACGGCACGGACAAAATCCTGCGCCTGCATTCCGCCGCCGACCTGCTGCCCCTCTGCTTCGTCGACGCCAACATGCACGGATAAGCGCTTTCCAAAACAGCGTCAAGGCGCCCTATGTTTTGCCTTAAAGATTAATTTTTATACTTTTGCAAAACATAAAACTCTTTCCGCGATATGCAGATTTATACGGGCGCACAAATCAAGAATTGGGACGTTTACACCATTGAGCACGAGCCGATCCGCTCCATCGACCTGATGGAACGCGCTGCGAACGCGATAGTCGAAGCCCTGACCGCGCGGTGGGACAAGACGCGGCCGGTGGTGGTGCTGGCCGGACCGGGTAACAACGGCGGCGACGCATTGGCCGTGGCGCGACTGCTGGCCGAGCGCGGCTACGGGGTGGAGGCGTTCCTGTTCAACGTCAACGACAAGCTCTCCGACGACTGCGAGGCCAACAGGCAAAGGCTGCGCGGCACGAAGAAAATAAAGAATTTCGTTGAGGTGAACGACAGTTTCACGCCCCCGCAGCTTGACGCAAGCACCATCGTCATCGACGGCCTCTTCGGCTCGGGCATCAACAAACCGCTCGCAGGAGGGTTCGCCTCGCTCGTCAAGTTCGTCAATGCCGCACCCGCAACCGTTGTGAGCATCGATATGCCGTCGGGGCTGATGACCGAGGACAACACGTACAACAACCGGCAATGCATCGTCCGCGCAAGCCTGACATTGACGCTCGGACAAAAGAAACTGGCGATGTATCTCGCTGGGAATGAGGAGTTTACGGGCGAGATTGAAGTGCTTGACATCGGCCTTTCGAAAGAGTTTCAACAGCGTTTCAAATCGCCTTATTCCCTCGCCGAAGAAGCTGACATACGCCGCATAATTCGCCCGCGCCCGCCGTTCGCGCACAAAGGTATGATGGGCCACGCGCTAATTATCGCGGGTTCGTACGGTATGGCCGGAGCGGCAATCCTCGCCACGCGCGCCGCCCTCCGCAGCGGTGTCGGCAAAGCCACTGTCCACACGCCGCGTTGCAACAGTCTCGCGCTGCAGACAGCCGTGCCCGAAGCGGTGCTCAGCCTCGACAGCGACGACAGGATTTACAGCGATGTCATTCGTTTGGACGACTTCGACGCCGTAGCCGCCGGACCGGGGCTCGGGCGCGACGAGACGACTGCCATCGCACTGATGTCGCAGTTGCAACGAATAACATGCCCGACAGTGCTCGACGCCGACGCGATAAACATCATTTCCACCCACCGGCCGTGGATAGCGCAGTTGCCGAAAGGGCTCATTCTCACGCCCCACCCCGCCGAGTTCGACCGCTTCATCGGCACGCCCGCGAACGGCAGTTTCGACCGCCTCGCCAAAGCCTCCGACCTCGCCGTGCGCCTCGCCGCGCACATCATTCTCAAAGGGCATTTCACGGCTATCTGCTGCCCCGACGGCGACATCGTGCTCAATCCGACAGGTAACGCCGGGATGGCCACGGCAGGCTCGGGCGACGTGCTCACGGGCATCCTCGCGGCACTCCTCGCGCGCGGTTACAACCAACGCGAAGCATGCCTCGCCGCCGTTTATCTGCACGGTCTCGCGGGCGACATCGCGGCCGGAGAGAAAGGTCAGGAGAGCCTCATCGCGAGCGACATCACCGCCTGTTTGCCGCAAGCCTTCGCGCAAGTTTTTTCAACCGAATTAAAGCGTTAAAGCATATCTTAAATCAAAGCGTTAAAGCATATCTCAAACCATTATGAAAAAGCTCATCATATCCCTCATCCTAATGCTCCCGTTCGCCGCACTTTCGGCCCAAGAGGAGCTGACATATTTCCTGCCCAAGACCGAGCTGCGCTTCCGGATACTCGTCGAGAAGTCGGAATACACGCCGGGCGAGTTCGCAAAATACTCCGAGCGGTTCCTGCGCAAGGCTGCCGACGACAAGCCTTCGACCACCTATCGGCTTGTGGGAATCAATATGTTCACCACGGCAATCCCCGACTCGTCGAAGCAGTTTACCGTGCCGCTCGACAAGAAGCACACGATCTTCACCGTCGACTGCGCTTCTAACGGCATCCTGATGGCGATTAACGCCAAGCGGAAAGAGGCGACTATCCCGGAGGATTTTGTTCCCGCAAAACCCGCGCCGACAATTAATCCCCACGACTATATGAGCGAGGAGATCCTTTCCGCCGGTTCATTGTCGAAGATGGCGGAGCTGACGGCACGCGAGATTTACGACATCCGCTCGGCACGCAACGACCTTAACCGCGGCGAGGCGGACTATATGCCCTCCGATGCGGGGCAGATGCAGATAATGCTCTCCAACCTCGACAAGCAGGAGACCATCCTGACGCAGACATTCCAAGGCGTTACGCGCCGCGACACCACACAGTATGAACTGACCTTCATCCCCGAGGGCGACACCGGCAAGGAGGTGCTGTTCCGACTGTCGAAATATCTCGGACTTGTCGACAACGACGACATGGGCGGCGTGCCTTATTATATAAAGGTGGAGGACTTGAAGATTATCCCCGAACTGAAAACCGTTGCCGACGGCGAGAAACGCTCGAAGGACGACGCGGGCATCACGGTGAACCAGCCGGGCAAGATACGCGTCTGTATCCTCGAAAGCGACCGCACGCTGGCGCAGTTTGAGGCATACGCCGCGCAGTACGGCAGCCTGACATCGCTCTCGAGCAATCTGTTCAGCAAGAAAGTTACGTCCCACGTGCAGCTCAACCCCGTCAACGGCCTCGTGGAAAGCCTCGAGACGGAGCCCGTCGACTGAGCCGTCCCGATTAGCATTGCAAAGGCGCGCATGCATTTTTCGCGCGAATTTGTTTGCATAATCCTTAACGTTCCATTACTTTTGCCCTCGCATTCGGCATTTGCGCCGTGTGCGGGACATATTGGATTGATGAGGCGTTAGCTTCATTCTTGTCATCTCAAATCACCAATTTAGAAGTACACAAGAGTGAAAGTTAATGCTCACGCGGACGGCGTGGGCTTTTACTTATTTATATGTGTACATGGTGTTTGGTGATACCGAGATGACGTAGACGAAGTTGGTCCACGTTTTTCTTTTGCCCCTTTCGAAAAGGTATCGACAACTAATCTAAAATAAACATGTTATGACAAAAATTACGTTTAGAGGACTGTTATTTGTCCTATTGCTATTCTGCTCCGCACCCTCTTGGGCGGCGACTACGGCTTACGAAATTGAGGTAGATGGTTTTTATTACAACATCACCTCAACAGAAGGAAGCGACGTGAATACCGTGGAGGTATCGTGCCTTTACTCCAATTCAACGTCGAACAAAAGTGCCTATACGGGTGAGATTTCGATTCCCGAAAGTATTAAGTACACTCCGGATGGCGGAGAGGAAACGACTTATGCCGTAACCTCCATCGGTTCTTATGCATTCAACAACTGCACGGATCTCACCTCAGTTGTGATACCGTCCAGCGTGACAAGCATCGGCACCTACGCTTTCTACAAATGCACATCTCTTACGTCGGTCAACATTCCCGACGGAGTGATAAGCATCAGCGACTATGCTTTCTACAATTGCACTGCTTTGACATCCCTCACCCTTCCTAACGGATTAACAAGCATAGGTGGCCACGCTTTCTACGGATGTAGCGGTTTCACCTCATTTGAGATACCCTCCACCGTTACCACCATCGACACCTACGCTTTTTACAGTTGCACCGCCCTCACATCGATTACCATTCCCGAGAACGTTACGAGCATAGGCGATTATGCGTTTCAGAGTTGCACCTCGCTGGCAACACTCAACTATAATGCCAAAGAGTGCGGGGATTTCACTTCCACTAACAGTAAACAGCCTTTTTACAAATGTACGGGCTTGAAAACGCTGAATGTCGGGGCAAATGTCACAAACATACCCGCCTATTTCCTCTACGGCATATCATCACTTGAGACGGTAACATATGCTGAGAACTCGAATTTGACAACTATAGGCGATCGTGCTTTCTATAATTGTACCGGTCTTACTACAATCACTATCCCGGGCAGCGTTACAACTATAAGCGACTATACTTTCTACGGATGTATATAGTAGCATGTAATTAACCGCGAGGGATAATCAATACTAAGAAATAACACACTGATAATCAATACTTTGCGGGGATTTAACACTTTGCGGGGCATATTTGGTGGTTCGATATTCCGCGCATAATTTTGCGATGTATTTCTACCGCGGTGTATATCGTGGCTGATTGATTGCCGCGTTTGTGAAGCCGGTTGACGGGAGGCGACAACAAGCAACACGGGTTTACACTTCGGGCGGAGTACAACGAAGAGGAGTATTAACCATCAAAATAAGGGAATATGAAGGTACGTGACAACGAGAGCACAAGCTCGCTTGATGCCGAGTGCATCCGTAGCTCGACGAAAGTCAAGGTAACCAAGAAGTGTGCTTGTTGCGGCAAGGAGTTTGTGTCGTACAACGGTTTGCAGAAGTATTGCTCGGTGCAGTGTGCCGACAAGGCGAAGAGCGAAAGGAAGAAACGGCAGCGGGAGTTTTTTAATGCCGTATGGCCCGTTATAGATATTCAGCGGCAAGAATATCTCACGTTTTCAAAGGCAGCTGTCCTGATGGGCTGTTCGCGCCAATACATTTACAAGCTCGTTGCGCAAGGGAAGTTAAGGGCCTCGCGATTGAGCAACCGCATGGCTCTTATTCGCCGCGCCGACATCGAGAAGATGTTGGAAGACAATCCGTATAATAAGGTGTTGTTCGGCAGTCGTCCCCGTAAAGTGATTAAGACCGCCAACAAGGACAAGGAGACGGAGGAGCCGCTAACATATATCTCCGGCGCAGAGGTGATGTCCGTTTATAAGGTCAAACAATCGTGGTTGTACGCTTCCGCCAAACGCTACCAAATTCCAATGTGCCGGATTGCGGGCAAGAATTATTACAGCAAACAACATATAGAGGATTGCCTCGGCTTGAGTGAAGAGGTTGCGCATATAACCGATTGGCTTTCGACAAAGGAAGTGTTTGACGTGTTCGGTATGGCGCCTACGGCAATCCGCGCGTATGCTTACCGCCACAGCATCCCCACCAAAAGGGAATTTGGCGTAACGTATTATTCACAATCACATATCGCCGAGCTGCGCCGAACGGATTTATTAACCGACGAGCGTTACTGCACAATTGAAGATGTTGCTGCAAGATACGGATTGACAAAGGCGAACGCACAGCATATCGTAAAGGTCAACAACGTAACAAAGCGCAAAGTCGGGGTGCGTAATCTTCTGTTAAAGGCTGATATCGAGCGCGTTATGCAGGAGCGTGCGGCAAGGGGATTATAAGGCACATGCAGCAAAGACTGCTATAAACCAAACCTGATTTCCAATGATTTCAAATTGATTTGCCGATTATCGCCTATAATTGCAATCATCGGCATATCATTCATTTCTTTTGCAACGAAATAACTAATAATCAAAGAGCAATGGCTAATATTTGCAAGACGGTTAATTTGTACACGCGCAGGATTAAGAAAGGGACGATGCTGTCTTTCTTCCTCGACTATTACCCCGGTTATCGCGACGCGACGACTAATAAGGTTCTCCGGCACGAGTCCTTGGGCATTTACATCTATGCGCACCCGAAGAACCAACGGGAAAAGGATTATAATGCCCGACTGACGGAGAAGGCGGAGGCGATGCGTTGCCGGCGGTATGAAGAGATTGTCAACGAGCGGTACGACTTCTTCGACAGCCGGAAGCTTAGCGGCAGTTTCATTGATTATTTCAAGGAACACGCCCGAAAGAAGAACGCCCGTTACGTACAGACCTTTATACACTTCAACCGCTTTACCGGCGGCAAATGCACCTTTGGGGAGCTTAATATCGAACTGTGCAATAAGTTCCTTGAATATTTGCATACGACGACGCAAGTAATTCACACGAAACGCAAACTGCACCCCAACTCCATTGCGAGTTATTGGTCGGCGTTCTTGGGAACGT